>CAVWSW010000001.1:0-18733 GCA_963757685.1 uncultured Actinomycetota bacterium
CGGTGATCGAACTCGGAACGGGGAAGGCTCAAGCCATAGTTGGGGAACGACTCAAGGTCATGCCATGGGAACTCAAGGCGGTGGCCGCCGCCGATCATCCGCAAGCCGCGGCTGGGGATCCAGCCCTCGTCGCGTGGAGTCGTCGAGGCCGATCAGTTGCAGTTCACGCACGGCGCGCGGCGTGAGGCCGTCGCCGCACACCTTTTCGCGAGGGAAGCGGGACTTCTCGAGGGCGATGACGTCGAAGCCTTCTTGCGCCAGGTAGCGCGCGACGGACGAGCCGCCAGGGCCGGCGCCGACGACGATGACATCGGCCTCAGTTTTCACGCTGTCCAGCGTAATCGCGCTTTGGCGGGACCCGTGACGCCCCCCTGCTGGTGGATCCCGGGCAGTTGTAGGGCGAGAAGCACCCCTCATCCACCAGCAGGAGCAACACCGCGCTTGGGCGGGCACGGTGGGCACCTAGGCTGACTTCATGACCGACGCTGTCTCCACCTGGGCTGGAACACACACCTTCGGTGCGTCGCGCCTTGTGGTTGCTCACTCCATAGCCGAGGCGGCCGACGCGGTGCGCGAGGGCGCCGGTGACGGGTCGCCCGTGCGGGCGCTGGGGACGCGGCACTCGTTCCACGACTTGGCGGACACGGCAGGAACGTTGATTTCGCTCACAGAGGTGCGGCCAGCGCCAGAACTTGATGAAGCCGCGCGCACCGTCACGGTTGGCGCGGGCACGCGGTACGGGGTACTCGCACGTGAGCTCGAGCGTCACGGATGGGCGCTGCACAACCTCGGTTCACTGCCGCACATCTCGATTGCTGGCGCAACGCAGACAGGGACGCACGGCTCCGGCGTAGGAAACGGAAACCTGTCGACGGTCGTGGCCGGGTTCGAGTTCATCACCGCGGACGGCGAGTTGGCCACCGTTCGCAGGGGCGACCCCGACTTCCCCGCGCTGGTCGTTGGCCTCGGCGCATTTGGCGTGATCACTCGCATCACGCTCGACATTGAACCCACCTACCAGGTGCGACAGGACATCTTCACCGGGATCTCATGGGACACGCTGCTCGCGGACCCTGACGCGATCCTTACCGCCGCCTACTCGGTCTCCGTGTTCTCACGCTGGGGCGACGACGCGCTCGAGCAGGTATGGGTCAAGTCGAGGGTTGGGCGAGACGTAACTCCGGAGTCGGGCTGGCTTGGCGGCACGCGGCTCACCGGCCCGACGACGCTCGTCGACGGCGACCCCGCCGATCTCACGGAGCAGGGCACGGCCGGCCCGTGGCTCGAGCGGCTGCCGCACTTCCGTTTGGACGGCACGCCGAGCAACGGCGACGAGATCCAGACCGAGTACTTCGTGGCGCGAGCGGACGCGAGCGCGGCGCTCGCCGCGGTACGCGCGCTTGCGTTCCGCATTGACCCGCTCCTCATGATCACGGAGCTACGCACGGTGGCCCCCGACGACCTATGGCTGAGCGGCGCGCACGGGCGCGAGACGCTCGCTATTCACTTCACCTGGCAAAACCTGCCGGGGAGTGTTGCGGAGGTGTTGCCCGCGATCGAGGCGGCGCTCGCGCCGTTCGCACCGCGGCCGCACTGGGGCAAGTGGCACGCGTTCGATGCCGAGCGCATCGCCGGCCGCCTACCCTCGGCTCGCGGATGCGCGAGCGGTATTTGAGGCACGGGATCCGCAGGGCCGCTTCGCGAACTCTCACCTGCGTCGGCTCGCCGTACGCTAGCCAGGTGACCGTCCACGCCCCCACGCCGGGCCCCCTCACGGTGCGCACCATTGCGATCGATGATCCCGGCCCATTGCTCGCCGTCTTGCCCGAACCCGGGATCTCGTGGGTGCGGCGCGAGGAGGGCATGGTGGCGTGGGGCGAGGTGGCCCGCATCGACGTGTCGGGCCCGCCGCGCATCGACGACGCCGCCGCGTGGTGGCGGCGACTCGTGCGCCACGCGCAGGTGCGTGACGACGTGCACACGCGCGGCACGGGCCTCGTGGCGTTCGGCTCGTTCTCATTCGCCGATGACTCGGCGGCTGGGCGGTGCGCTCGTGGTGCCTCGCTTCGTCGTGGGATCGCACGAGGGCGCGCACTGGTTCACGGTCATCAGCGAGGACTCTGCTGACGAACTCCCAAGCCTGGCCGACGCTCGGGTCATGGCCTCGTCGCCGTCACCACTCGGCGCCGTCACGATTGACGCCGGGGACGAGGATGCCTGGCACGCTGCGGTCAGCGCGGCGGTTTCACGCATCGTTGCAGGCGAACTCGAGAAGGTGGTGCTCGCGCGCGCGGTCGCGGCGCGTGCAGAGCGGCCGGTGGACGTGCGCACGCTCCTGACTCGCCTCGCCGCAGAGTATCCAACCTGTTGGGCGTTCCACGTGGACGGCCTCGTGGGCGCAACGCCGGAACTGCTTGTGCGTGTTGACCACGGCCTCGTTGCCTCGCGCGTGCTCGCCGGGACCATCCGCATGACGGGTGACGACATGGGCGACCTCGCGCGAGCGGGCGCGCTCGCACGCTCGAGCAAGGACCGCGAGGAGCACGAATACGCGGTGCGTTCCGTGACGCAGGTGCTCCACGAGCACTGCGGTTCCGTCAACGTGCCAGACGAGCCATCGGTGCTGCACCTACCCAATGTCATGCACCTCGCGACGGACGTCACTGGGGTGCTGTCCCACAACGTGTCCGCGCTTGAGCTGGTGCGCGAGCTTCATCCAAGCGCCGCCGTGTGCGGCACCCCCACGCTGTCCGCGGCCCGGGTCATCGACGAACTCGAGGGTCTCGATCGCGGGCGCTACGCGGGGCCGGTTGGTTGGATCGACGCCGCGGGCGACGGCGAGTGGTGCATAGGGTTGCGCTCAGCCGAAATCTCGCACGAGGACCCCCGGAACCTGCGATTGTTCGCCGGCTGCGGCATCGTGGCAGCGTCGGATCCCGAGGACGAGTGGGCGGAGTCCGAAGCGAAACTCGAGCCCATGCGCAGGGCGCTGGGACTCACCTAGCTCCTGGGGACCACGGCCTCCACGATCTCGATCCCGCGCGGCACCCTCCGCAACGCTTGCGTCAACTCGGCGGCGTTTGTCGCCATCGAGTACCCAGCCCCGTACGCGGCGCATAGCGGCGCGATCGCGACCCCATGCGGCGTGGTGAAGACGCGCTCAAAGTTCTCCGGCGCCGCGGCTGCGTGCTCAAGGCCAGAGAAGATCGTGCCGCCACCGTCGTTGACGATCACGATCCGGACGTCCGGGCCGCTCCTCGAGTGGCCCCACGAGCAACCCGCCGACGTCGTGCAAGAACGTGACGTCGCCCATGATCGCCTCTACGGGCCGCCGCGCGCCAAGCGCAACTCCGGCAGCGGTGGACACCGTCCCGTCGATCCCAGAAAGCCCACGGTTGGCCATCAAGTGCGGCGAGCGCCCAACGGGCCAAGCTGGCGCCACGCGGTCGATCGCGCGAATCGGCCCAGACGAGCCAAGCACGCCAAGGGAATCTGGGCCCAGCGCCCCGAGCCACAGCGCGGCCACCGTGCGTGCGTTCCACGCGTCACCAACGGATTGGCCCGACGCCAACTCAAGCCAGCTGTTTCGCCAGGTTTCATCTGGGGTCACGTCTTGACGCTCGAGCCACGAGCCGGGCACCCGCGGCAACACGTGGGTCGGCGTGCAGCGGAGCCTCGCGCCACCGCGCGCCATGGGCTGCGATGAACAGGATCGGCGCCGCGCCGATGAGCTCTTGGACACCCCGCGTGAGCGTGGGCCTACCGATGACAACGACGAGTTCCACGCTCGCGGCGAGCTCCCGCCCCTCTGGCGTACCGAGCGCGTGCACGTACCCAGCCACGCACGCGTCGCCCGTGCGCGCTCCGGAGGTTGGCTCCGCGAACAGCGGCCAACCGTGCGCCTCGGCGACGATGCGCGCGGCGTCGCCCGCCCCGTCACCAGCGACCACCACGCCGCGGCTGACAAGCGGCAGTGCCTCGCCCGTGGCGTTGACCACGGCGTCCACCGGAATGGACCCCGTTGGCGTGCAGTTCCACGCGCGGCGTCTCCGGCCACGGGCCGCCTCCAACGCCTAGCGGCTCCCGGAACTCAACGTTCATGTGCACGGGGCCCGGCGCGGCCTGAGCCTCGTAGCTCGCCGCGTCTCCCCCGGCTAGCGAGGCCGCCCGTGCCGCAAGGCGAGTGGCCCTGCCAGCTGGCTCAGCGTCGGCCGGAGCCGCAATGTCGGCGGACCAGCGCACAAAGGTGCCGAAGATGCCCACCTGGTCCGTGGTCTGGTTGGCGCCAACCCCGCGCAGTTCGCGCGGCCTGTCTGCGGTGATGAAGATCAGCGGCACGCCCCCGTGATGCGCTTCCATGACAGCGGGGAAGAGGTTGCCGACCGCGGTGCCCGACGTGGTCACCACCGCGACAGGCCGCGGCGTCCCCACGGCGGCCAAGCCGCGCGCTATGCCGAGCGCCAAGAACGCCGCGGAACGCTCGTCGATGCGCACGTGCAGGTTCACCTTTGGCGCGCCATCGGCGCCCGACGCCGCGGCAACCAAAGCGTGAGCCAACCGGCCCGGAGCGGGAGCCAGGGCACAACACAAAGTCCTCGACGCCGTGCACCGCGAGTGCGGCTACCAGTTCGCGAGCAAAGGCCGCGGCGGGAGTGGTCATACGATCACGTCCAGAGTCGCGCGCACGCAACATGCCGTCGACGGGGATGAGCGGGTCGCTCACCGTGTCCGTGGCGAGCAACAAGCTGGTGCCGAGCCCGCACGCGTACGGCAGCTCTGGGAGCGCGCGCGCAAGCGCGATGCCGGCGGCGAGCCCCACCGACGACTCCATCGCGCTCGAGACGACCACGGGCAGCCCCGCGCGTTCGGCAATCTCGAGGCACGCCTTCACTCCCCCAAGCGGCGAGACCTTCAGCACGATGATGTCCGCGGCATGCGCGGCGACAACGGCGTCGGCGTCGCCAGGAAAGCGCACGGACTCGTCGGCGGCGATAGGCGTGTCGACGCGGCGGCGCAGCGCCGCGAGGTCCGTCACCGTTGCGCACGGCTGCTCCGCGTATTCGAGCCCCTCGAGCCCGCCGCGGCGTGCGGCGAGCTCGAGCTCCGTCAGCGCCCGGACCGCATCATCCACGTCCCACGCGCCGTTCGCGTCAATGCGGATCTTGCCGCCAAGGCCCGAGCGCACCGGCCACCGCCTCGACGCGCGCCGCGTCTTGCAGCGTGGATCCGTAGCCGCCAACCTTCACCTTTGCCGTGCGGCAACCCGACGCCGTTGTCATGGCCGCAGCTTGCGCCGCCGGTACCTCGGGAATGATCACGTTGACGGGAATCGCGTCCCTGATGGGCGCTGGCCACTCGCCGCGAGCGGCCTCCATCGCGGCAGCCCACCACCGCGAGGCCCTGCGCGGGGTGTAGTCAGCAAAAGGCGAGTATTCGCCCCAGTGGTCCACGCCGTCGGGCCCCTTGGTGTGCAAGAGAACGCCGGAGCGCTCGGTCACGCCGCGGAATTGCGTGTGGAGCTCCACGTGGAACGGCCGGAAGTCCATGTGCCTAACCTAACTGGTGGTCGGGGTGGATAGGCTCGCCTCATGAGCGACCTCCCCGCACAAGTCAGCGACCTCATGGATCCGACGCGTTGGCGGGCAGTAGAGGGATACCCCGACTCAGACGTCACGTATCACCGCTGGGTCTCCCGATCCGGGGACGCCGAGCGGGACCTTCCTGCGGTGCGCATCGCCTTCAACCGGCCAGAGGTGCGCAACGCGTTCCGCCCCCAAACCGTGGACGAGCTGTACCGCGCGCTCGATCACGCGCGCCAAACCGTGGACGTCGCGGCGATCATCATCACCGGCAACGGCCCAGCGGCCGACGGCGTGCCCGCGTTTTGCTCGGGCGGCGACCAGCGAATCCGCGGCCGTGACGGGTATCTGTACGAGGGCTCGGCTGCCGACGCGCCGGCCTATGGGGGGCGCCTGCACATCCTCGAGGTGCAGCGGCTCATGCGCACCTCCCCCAAGGTCACCATCGCAGCCGTCAACGGTTGGGCCGCAGGGGGCGGGCACAGCGCTGCACGTTGTCGCGGACCTCTCCTTGGCGAGCCGCGAGCACGCGAGGTTCAAGCAAACTGACGCCAACGTCGGCTCGTTTGACGCGGGCTACGGCTCTGCATTGCTCGCGCGCCAAGTTGGCGACAAGCGCGCGCGGGAGATCTTCTTCCTTGCGCGCGAGTACTCCGCGGAGGACGCCGAGCGCTGGGGGGCGGTCAACGAGGCGGTGCCGCACGCCGAACTTGAGGCACGGGCGCTCGAGTACGCGGCGCTCATCGCGACCAAGTCGCCGCAGGCGATCCGCATGCTGAAATTCGCCTTCAACCTGGCAGATGACGGGCTCGCTGGTCAGCAGGTGTTCGCGGGCGAGGCGACCCGTCTGGCGTACATGACGGAAGAGGCGCAAGAGGGGCGGGATGCGTTCCTCGAACGGCGCGATCCGGATTGGACCAAGTTCCCCTACGCGTTCTAGGCGCGCAGCTGCGTGGAGCCGTGCGCAGGTACGCAGGTACGCAGGTACGCCGGTACGCACACGAGCGTCCCCGCCACGCCGCGCCGATGCCCCATACGCACATGAGCGTCGGATCAGGGGTGGTATTCGGCACTCATGTGCGTACAGCGCCCAGGACGGGCCCCCTCCGGACGCTCATGTGCGTACAGCGCCCAGGACCGACGCAAGCGGGACAGCGCGCAACGCGTCAGCTGAAGCTCACCTTGGTCGCGAACTCGCCGTTCGTCGGCACCAGTTCAAACCACGTCTGCCCAGGCGGCGAGCGCGACCGCATTGCCCGCGGCATCCACGATCACGAACGGGTCAAACTGGCCCTTCTTTGACCACGACACCGGGATGTACTTGCCACCCGTCGCGGCGAAGCCCTTGCCGGACTTGCCGGCCACGAGCGTCTCCGGCACGGAGATTCCGCCCTTGACGTCGCGCCCGTCATCTTTGTGGTCACATAGAGGATCACCACGTTGGTTGCGCTGAGCTGCGTGCCGGCCGCGGTCTTGTGAGGCGTGTCGCCCTCGTAGCGCAACCACAGCGAGCTCTTCGCGTTCCACGTTCCAGTGAGGGTGCGAATACGGCGAGAACTTGAGATCGATCGTGGTGGCGTCCTTGCCGGCGACGGTGGCTGACGCGAACTCCCCCGGGTACGCAAACGCCCACTGTTCCGCGGGAGCGACGGCGCCCTTTGACTGCTTCTGGAATTCGACAAGGTAGCCATGGAGGTTGTGCGGCGACGCCTTGTCATGCGTGCGGAAGAAGCCTTTGGAGCCCACATCCTGTGCGATCAGCACCGTGCCTGAATCCCTGGCCGCCTTGATGAATCGCTTCTGCGCGCCAGAGAACACGAGCGGACCCCCGAGCGAACCCATGATGTTGCGGTCCATGGGCCGCATGGAACGAATGGGCCCAACTTCCTCCGGATAGTCGCTTTGGAACACGCGCGATGAGCCGCGAGATGCCGTACTCGACGTTCTCCTCGAAGACCACGTCCGCGTGCTCAAGGTTGGTCTGCGGACGCGCTTGCTTCGGTGTTCTCGATCTTGACGGAGATCGCTGGGCGGGCGAGTTCTGCTGCCGACGCCGTGGTCGCGTCGAGCCCCGTGAGCGGCCACGTCACGGCGGGCCTTGGGTCCGGCGGCGGCGTAGGTGCCGCGGAGCGCGAGACTGGGGGCGCCGACGCCTGGACGGTGGTGTTGGGCTCGACGACGTCCGCAGGCGCGCACGCGCTGATGACGAGCGCCGCGGCCGCCGCAAACGCGACTGCCGCGATGGACCTCACCCTGATCATGTCGCGCAGTCTACGGCGCGGCCTACGCTTGGCCCATGAAGCACGCCCGCCTTGCCGACAATCCGCGGGCAGCGCTTTCCGCGGCCTTTTCGGGCGAGGCGGCGGGCATCGCGGCGCAGACGTCCGGATCCACGGGCGTCCCGCGCGAGGTACTGATCGGGTCCGACGCCCTGCGCGCCTCGTGCGCCGCCACCTCCGCTCGCTTGGGCGGGCCGGGCGCGTGGCTGCTCGCGATCCCGGCCGGAGAGGATCGGCGGGGCTCTGGTTGTCGCCCGCGCGCATCTTGACGGGACGGAACTCACCGAGGTCGCCGCAGGGCCCTTCACGGCAGAGGCGTTCGGTGCGGCCGCGCGTGCCATGCGCACCTGGCCGTCGCTACACGTCGCTCGTCCCCACGCAGGTGGTGCGACTCTCGCGCACCGACGAGGGACGCGCCGCACTCGCGACGTTTGACGCGGTGCTCGTGGGCGGAGCCGCGCTTCCCGACCTCGACCTCGACGCCAACTTGATCTCCACGTACGGCGCCACAGAGACATGCGGCGGGTGCGTCTACGACGGCGTGCCACTTGACGGCGTTGGGGTTGCGACGGATGCCAACGGGCAGATTTCTATCAGTGGCCCCACACTCGCTTTCGGCTACGAGGACGGCGACGACTCCGCGTTTGTCACCGCGGTCGACGGCACTCGCTGCTTCCAGATGCCGGACATCGGCACGTGGGATGGCGCCCGGTTGGTGGTCGAAGGCCGCGCGGACGACGCGATCATCACCGGGGGCCTCAAAGCTCACCCCGCGCGGATCGAGGCCGCGATGGAATCGCTTCCTTACGTGGCAGAGGTGGCCGTCGCGGGCGTCGCAGATCCCGAGTGGGGCCACAGGGTGACGGCGTGGGTGGTGCCAGCCACGGCGTCGGGCATACCGGACCTTGGCGACGTGCGGGCGGCCCTCGCTAGCCAACTGGCGCCGCACGAACTGCCGCGCGAAGTTCGGCAGGTGGGGGAACTGCCGCACACGCCGGGTGGCAAGATTGACCGACGCGCGATGCGAGCGCTCGCGCGGGGTGAGGAGTAGGCACGTGGCGACTTCGTTCGACGACTGGGTGGCGGGGGCGCGCCCGCGCACTCTGTGGACCGCGATCACGCCGGTGTTCGTTGGCACGGCTGCTGCGCGCGAGATCGGCGGCGCGCAGTTTTCTGCTCGCGGTCCTCGCGCTGGGCGTTGGCCTCGCGCTGCAGGTTGGCGTGAACTTCGCGAACGACTACTCCGACGGCGTGCGCGGCACCGACGTTGATCGCATTGGTCCGGATCGCCTCACGTCCACGGGCAAGGCCACTCCCTCCGCCGTGAAGATGGCGGCGTTCGGGTCGTTTGGCGTTGCCGCGGTTTTGGGCCTCATCCTGGTGGCGCTCAGCGGATTCTGGTGGCTGCTCGGCGGTGGGACTCGTGGCGATCGTCGCCGCCTGGTACTACACGGGTTCCGCCAAGCCATACGGCTATGCGGGCTGGGGCGAGGTCAGCGTCTTCGTGTTCTTTGGCCCGGTGGCGACGCTAGGGACCATGTACACGCAGGCTGGCGCCGTGACCTGGTGGGCGGTGTTGGCGTCGTTCTGGGCTGGGCCTGTTCGCGGTCGCGATGCTGCTGGTCAACAACATTCGCGACATCGAGACGGACGCCGCGGCCGGCAAGCGCACGCTCGCGGTGCGGCATGGGCGACTTCCGCGCGCGCCAGTTCTATTCGGCGGCCGTGACGCTCCCGCTGCTGTTCTCGGTGATCATCGCGTTTGAGCAGGCGTGGGTGCTGCTCACGCTGCTGCTCATCCTGCCGTCGCTGCTGCTCGTGATGGGCATGCGTCTGCGCGTTGGCGCGGCGCTCGGCCCGCTGTTCTTGGGCACCAGCGCGGTTGGGTTCTTCTACGGCATGCTGCTCGCGGTGGGCATCGCGCTGTAGCTGGCCTCGCGCTAGCGGCTGCGTGCATGTGCAGTCCCCGCAGGCGTCCTGCGAGGACACCAGGTCCGGCTTTCTCAGTTTCGTGGCTCCTGCGAGGACATGTGATGCCGCGGCTGGCACCTCGCTCATCGTGAGGCGCCCGGCCATCGGCCCCGCCGACGGAACTCCAAATGTCCTCGCAGGGCTCGGAATCTCTGAATCCGGACCTGACGTCCTCGCAGGGCGCCTACGGCGCGTCAGGATCGGTGCGTTCCGAACGCGGGGTGAAGGCGCCGTGAATCTCAGCGTCTTCCTCGGCGTCGGCCTCGCGAATGCGACTTCTCTGAGCGCGTCATCCAGCCGTCCATCTGCGCTGCGGCGTCGCGGCGCATGCCGCGGCAGCAGCAGGTAACTCACGAGCCAGCCCAGCACGAATGCGAACATCACCGAGATGATGTCTTGCCACCTCACCACCCACCACAAGAAGGCGGCGATCGCAAGGAACATCCCCAGCCGCGCGGCCCAGTACGTCACAACTCTCATAGTGAGGAGCGTAACCGCGGATACAGTGTGCTTATGAAGTACCTGGTCTTGCTCGTGGCGTACGTCGCGCTCATGACGTACAGCGTCACCGATGTCTGCAAACCGCGAGGAGCGCGAGCCCTTTGGCCTGCACAAGGTGCTGTGGGTCGTGTTCATCGTCGCGGTTCCGTACGTGGGCGCCATCTTCTGGCTGGTCGCGCAGGCGCCGGGAGGCCCGACGCTATGGCAGCGGGGAGCGCCCCCTGGGCCCGGACGACGACCCCGAGTACCTGCGCCACCTGCGCGATCAGGGGCGGAAGTAGCGGGCTGCATGTCTAGGGCGAAGCTACTTCGCAGTCATCGCCGGAGATGGTGTAGGTGACCTCGTCTTTCACCATCTCAATGGTCTCGAGGGTGACAGGAGACCCCTTGCCTACTCCGGCGACGATGTAGATGGTCTTCTTCCCGGCGAGAGTTCCCCCCGTGATCGTCTCGCCCGGCTCATAGGTCGTCAGATAGGGCGTCATCGCCTCAATATCGTCGGGTTCACCCGCGTCCCAAACGACGAGCTCGACGGGATGATCGCATCCGTTGGTGACGGAAAGACCCCAGGTCGCATCGCCCATAATGCAGCCCCCGAGAAGAGACACGACGCTCACACAGAGCGCTGCCACTGCCACGGGGCGCGTTGTCACGAGACCCCGTAGAGCTCGCTCACGACCCGCTCGCCAACCGCGTCGAGATCAAACTCCTTCACATGCTCCTGCTGCTCCGCATGGAGCTCCGCGCGCAGCGCCGGATCGGTGATGAGCCGCGTCAACGCAGCCGCAAACGCCGCAGCGTCAGTCGCATCAACAGACACCTCTGCGCGCGGCCCAATCACCGACAGGTAGCCCGGGTTCGCCCCCGCGAGCACCACGCCAGCGCCGGCAGCCATCGCCTCGATCAGCACGATCCCGAACGACTCCCCGCCCGTCGCGGGGAACACCGCGATGTCGGCATCGGCGAAGAACTGCGGCTTGTCCTCCTCCGCGACAAAGCCCGCAAAACTCACCACCTCGCCAAGACCTTGCTTGGCGACGAGCGCCTCGGCGTCGGCAAGCAACGGCCCCCGCCCGCCAATGCGGACATCGAGCCGAGCAAGCAGCTCGGGCGGGAGAAGCGACAAGAGCAGCAAGCAACTCGAGCACGCCCTTGCGCTCCACGAGCCGCCCAAGGAACGCCACCACCAGCTTGTCGCCAGCGCCCCGCGACGGCCGCGGCGTGTGCACCGCCGCCTGGAAGGCCGCGATGTCGATGCCCACGGGGATCACGACGCTTTCGATCCCCAGCGACTCGCGCGCGAAGACGGCGGCGGGCTCGGAGAGCGACGAGAAGGCATCGAACTTGCGCAGGTTGCGGCGCAACAGCACCCCAAGACCCCGCGTCGCGAGGGCGCTCACCTGCGAGTCCGGCAAGATCACGAACGACCCAACGATGCGCACGGACCGCGCCTGCAGCTTGCGCGCCTCCTCAACGACCCGCCCCGCAAAGAACGGCGAGTGCGGCGTCTGCACGTGGATGACGTCAAACATCTCCCGCTCCAGCAGCGAGCGAATCGCCGTGCGCGACGCCGGCAGCGGCGTCTTCAGAGCGTTGCCATTGAACGTCACCGCCGCATTGCGCGCGAGCGAGTGCACGCGCGGATCCGTGGACTCCGAGGCCGAGCAAATGACGTGCACCTCGTGCCCAACGCGGGTCAGGTACGACTCAAGCGACCGCACATATCTGTTGCACGCCGTCGGGCCTATCGATGCTGTCATCCAGCACCAGCGCGATCTTCAAACCGGGGCTACCTTCACGCGCTACTTGCCCTGCGCGTACGTGTGCAGCCCCTGGAACACGAAGTTCACGGCCGTGAAGTTGATGATCAGCGCGCCAAAACCGACGAGCGCCAGGTACGCAGACTTGCGACCGGCCCAGCCCTGCGTGGTGCGCGCGTGCAGGTACGCCGCGTAGACCACCCAGATGATGAAGCTCCAGACCTCCTTGGGGTCCCAGCCCCAATAGCGGCCCCACGCGTGCTCGGCCCAGATGGCGCCCGCCATGACCGTGAAGGTCCACAGCACAAACCCAACCGCGATGAGCCGGAACGCGAGCGCCTCGAGCACGTCGGCCTTTGGCACGGCCTCCATGAACCGCAGCGCGCGGCCCTTGACCACGCGGAACCCGGCGTCGTGAATGGCACGCACCCAACGCCGACTCACGGCCTTTGGCGCAGAATCCCGGTAGTCCTTGATCAGCTGCAGCGACGTAACGATGAACGCGACGCCAAAGATGCCGGAGCAGATGGTCGCGATCGACACGTGAATGATGAGCCACATCGACTGCAGCGCGGGCGGCAGCGACTCGGCGGCGCCGTACAGCACGGTCAGCCCAAGCCCCATGCGCGATGGTCGCGAGCCCCGTGACGCCCGCGCCAAGGAACGTCACGTCCCGCTTGCGCTGCACACCAAGGAAGATTCCCACCGCAACGAACGAGCCGCTGATCGCGTACTCGTACATGTCAGACCACGGCACGTGCCCGGCCTCGATGCCGCGCGCGAGCACGCCAATGCCGTTGAGGATGAAGCCAACGAGGGTCGCCGAGCGCGCAATGCCGAGCGCCTTCGTCGCGGAGCGCGGCATCTTCACAACGACCGGTTCAGGCGTGCCATCGTCTCGAGTGTCGCTGACCGTCGTCGCAGGCCCGACGCTTCGCCCACTCCCGCGCCAACGGTCACCAAGCGACGTGCCTGGACCCTTGCGTCGGCCTCGCGGGCAAGGCGGATCGCGTAGGCGACCATCGCCACGGCGTACAGGATGGTCGCGCCCCACAACGCGGCAACGCTGATCGCTTGCGCGGTCATGAATCCTCCTCCTGCTTGTGGCTGCGCTTCGCGGCCGCCATGGCCCGCTCAAGCTCTGCCTTCGCCTTTGCCATGTCATGCGGCGGCGCCAAAGCCGCTCCGGTGACAAGAGTAACTGCCGGGTCCTGCGTCCGAAACAGTCGCGATGAGCCAGATGCGCCTGCGCGCGCCGAACAGGCTGAGCGCGAGCCCGGACAAGCGCGCAGATCGCGAAGAACAGCAGGAACGGCAGCGACGGGTCCGCGCGGATGTCGAAGGCGGCGTAGCGCGGGGTGTCGTTCCACGTCAGCGAGCCAAGGCCGTCGGGCAAATCAACCGTCTCGCCGGGCGTGATGGTGAACAAGGCGGGCAGCGTGGCACCGCCGACGCGAACGGGGACCATGCGCGACTCGTCGAGCTTGTAGACGTTCTGGGGCGTCCCGTCGTCGAGCCCAAGGTCGCCCGTGTAGGCGGTGAAGACGATCACCGGGTTGCTGAGATCGGGGTGGATCGACTGCACCGCCACGCCGTCGCCTACCGCGCTTGGGTACAGCGTGGCCTTGAGGCCCACCTGCTCGCCCGAGGTCACGTCGGGCACCTTCACGACGCCGGTGGAGGTGTAGAACGAGTCCTTGGGGATGAAGATCACGGGGCCGGAGAAGGCGACGTTGCCGTCGGCATCCGTGAAGGTGAGATCCGGCGCGTAGCCGTTTCCTTGCAGGTAGATGTTGGTGTGGCCAACGCCGAGCGGGCTGTTGACACGGATCGTCGACTTGGCGCGGCTCCTTGCCTGGCTCGGTGAGCGTGACGTCTGCCGCGAAGTCTTCCGGCCTGCCGGAGACCGAGAACTGCGCGTGGAACTTGTCGTGCCGCAGCGTGAACGGCACAAGCGAGTCCTCGTTGAACAGGCGCCCGGAGCTGAACGTGTCGTACGCGACCACCGAATTCGTGAACGACCGCCCCTCGACGATGACCGCCTGCCCGCGATAGATGAACGCCGCGCCAAAGGCCACCGAGCACAGGATTCCCACGATCGCCACGTGGAACAGGAGGTTGCCGAGCTCGCGAATGTGGCCCTTTTCCGCGGCGAGCGCGACTTGCGTCTCTCCCGCGCTTCGACGCGCTCGTCGACTCGGTAGCGGTAGCCGGTGATCGCCCCAAGCCAGCCTTCGCGCGGCCGCAGCTCGGCAACAGCCCGCCCGACGGCGTCGGCAGGGGCGTCGCTTGCCTCGCCCGCGGCGCGGGGCCGGTAGCGGTCAAGCCGGCTTGGCGCGGGCGCGAGAGGCGCGCGCATGGCGCGGAAGTGCGCAACGCAGCGCGGGATGATGCAGCCGATGAGCGAGACGAACAGCAGCACGTAGATGGCCGTGAACCACGCGGAGCCGTACACGTCGAGGAACCCGGCCTTGTAGAGGAACTGCCCCCACCAGCCGTTGTCCTTGACGAACTGCAGCGCTCCAACGGGCTCGCGCGGCGCCTGCGGAAGGATCGAGCCAGGGATGGCACCCACCGCGAGCATGAGCAACAGGATCAGCGCGATGCGCATCGAGGTGACCTGGCGCCAGCCCCACCGCAGCCAGCCCTTGAAGCCCAGGCGCGGGCGTTGCGGCAACGGCGTAGTTGTCGATCTTCATGCGGGCCATCAGACGGCCGTCCAGAAGCCGTCGATCCAGCCCTGGATGAGGCCGGTGAGGTTGCCCCACAGGCCCGTCACGAGCAGCAGGCCGAGCACGATCAGCATCGCCCCGCCAAACCGCATGAGCACCAAGGCGATGCTTGCGCAGCCACCCGAGCACCTTGCCCGAACGCTCAATCCAGAACGCGAGCGCAAGGAAGGGCAGCCCCAACCCAAGGCAATACGCGATGGCGAGCACGATGCCCCGCCCTTGCGAGCCCTCGGTGAGGCTCAGCGCGAGAACCGCCGAAAGCGTCGGGCCAATGCACGGCGCCCAGCCCAGGCCAAAGGCCACGCCGAGCAGCGGCGCTCCCGCAAGGCCCGCGCGCGGGCTCACGTGCATGCGGCGCTCCGCTTGGAGGAACGGCACGGCGCCCATGAACGCGAGCCCCATGAGGATGATCACCACCCCAAGGATGCGGCTGATCACCTCGATCTGATCGTGAAACTGCGAGCCAAGCGCGGTGATCCCGATGGTGAGCAGGATGAACACCGTGGAGAAGCCGGCGATGAACAAGAGCACGCCGAACACGAGGCGTGGCCGCGAGCGCTTCGCGGTCATGTCCGCGCCCGCCATGCCGCTCACGTAGCCCAGGTAGCCGGGCACCAGCGGCACGACGCACGGGGACGCGAAGCTCACGAGTCCGGCGAGGATGGCGATGGGGATCGCAGCGAGGAGCGAGCCCGTGAGGACGGTCCGCTCACGGCGGGGTCCGACCGGCTCGGCGCCTCCGCGGCCGCGTCCTCGATGAGGGACTTGAGGGTGGACGGGTCCGCCTCGCCAATGATGCGGGCGTAGAGCGTGCCGTCCGGGCGCAGCACCAGCGTGGTCGGGACCGCGGTGATGCGCGACCATGCCCTGCAACTGCGCGATGGCGTTGCCGTCGCTCGTCGTCGATGCTCGGGTACTTCACGCCGAAGGTGCGCTCAAAGGCCGCGACGGTGCCGGCGTCGTCCCTGTTGTTGACGCCCACCACCTGGACGTCGTCGCGCGCGTCCTGCTCCACGAGCAGCGGCGCCTCGGAGCGGCACGGGGGGCACGCGGCGTACCAGGTGTTGATGAGCACCACCTGGCCGCGGTAGTCGGCGACGTCCACGGGGTCGCCCGCAAAGGACGTGCCCGTGAGCGTCAGCGGCTCCGTGGATTCCTTGAAGATCGTGACGGTGCCGTCGCCGCTCACATAGCCGGGCGAGTCCGCGGCCGTGCCGGGCGTGCACCCACGAGCCACAGGGCGATGGCGATCACGACGGCGGCCGCGATGATCCAGCGGGCGATGGGCCTCAACTGACGTCTCCGTACTGCGGGACCTCGATGTGCGCGGCCGGCGTCACGTAGAACATGGCGCCGCACTGCGCCGTCGGGGCTCACATCAAAGCTCGTGACCGACGCGACGGCACACTCGCGCGAGCGCGGGTCGTGGATGAAGCGCTTGTGCTCGAAGGCCATGCGCGCCACCCAGATGGGCAGTTGGTGGGAGACGATCACGGTGTCGTGATCCGGCGTCGTCGCGGCGGCGTCGCGTGATCGCGGCCCACATGCGGTCGCGCTGCTCGCGTGTACGGCTCGCCCCACGACGGCCGCCACGGGTTGCGCAGCCGCCACCAGTTGCGCGGGTGCAGAAAGTCCTTGGCGCCGCTTTGGACACGGCTTGCCCTCCCACGCGTTCGCCGCCTCGATCACGCGATCGTCGGTGTCGATCCCCAGCCCAAACGCGTCCGCGATCGGCGCGGCCGTCTGCTGGGCCCGAGCAAGCGGTGAGGACACAACGCGACCAATGTCGAAGCCGCCCGCAACGAAAGAATCGGCGACGGCGCGCGCCATAGCCTCGCCAGCGTCGGACAGGCGAAACTCGGCGAGGCGGCCGTACAGGATCTTGTCCGGGTTGTGGACATGACCGTGACGCACCAGGTGGACCATGGGCATGGTCCCTATTCTCTCCCGGCTACGCGAGTGCCTCGCGCAAAACCAGCGGGTCGATGCGCCAGAAGCCAACGGTCGCGCCATCAACGGTCACCACGGGAACCTGGTCGCCGTAGCGATCCGTCAGTTGCAGGATCGGTGTCAACGTCCACCAATTCATACTCGGCGCCCGACGCTGCGCACGCGGCGGCCACCACCCCCAGGGCGTCGTCACATAGGTGGCAACCCTGCCGGGTGTACATGGTGACTCGGGCGCTCATGCGTCCAGAGTACGGGCTGAGGTGCGCTGAGCCATGGGTACCATTGCGGCGTGAGCACCCCGGCGGCAGGTGACGACGCGCGCCCTCGCGTGGCGGCGTTCTTCGACGTCGACAACACGATCATTCGTGGGGCGAGCTCGTTTCACATCGCGCGCAGCATGCGCCAGCACGGCTTCTTTCGCCGCAGGGACATCCTGCGATTTGGCTTTGAACAGGTGAAGTATCAGCTGTTTGGCGAGTCGGACGCGCAAATGCAAGTGCTCAAGCGAGACGCCGCCAACATCATTCGCGGCTGGTCCGTTGCCGAGATGGCGGCTATCGGCGAGGGCGTGTGGGACGAGGTGCTCGCGGCGCGCGTCTATCCCGGCACCAGAGCGCTCATCGACGGGCATGTCGCAAAGGGCCACGAGGTGTGGCTCGTGACGGCAACGCCAAAGGAAGTTGGGCAAATCATCGCCGCCAAGATGGGTGCCACGGGTGCGCTTGGCACCGTCGCGCTGCATGAGAACGGCTACTACACCGGCGTCTTGGACGGCGGCCTCATGCACGGCCCCCGCAAGGTGGAGGCGCTTCGCGAACTTGCGGAGGACAGGGGCATCGACCTCGCCGCCAGCTACGCGTACGGCGACTCGTCCAACGACATCCACATGCTGGAAAGCGTTGGTCATCCTTGCGCGGTGAATCCCGATTCGAAGATGAAGCGCGCCGCGACGAGTCGTGGGTGGCGTATCGAGGAGTTCCGCAATCGGAGCAAGAACGGCAGGCGCGGCATCGTGAAGGCCTCGATCACGGGCGCCGTGTGGGTTGTGCTCGCTGTGATGCGCGGGATACGCGCGGCGTTGCTCAAGCCGTTCAAGCGCTAACGCGCGAGCCTCGCAGACGAACTCCGAGCGGCACTCCCAGCAAACTCCCAGGTTTCGCACGGCTGCTTGGGGGGTAGCAGGCGCAAGACTCCAGGTAAGGGAGCCATGCAGTGCGTCGCTTAGGGAGTCTTTCAGTGTCCTGGATCATCAACGGAGTACCCGCGCACCCGCTATTTGTTCACCTAGTGGTTGTCTTGGTTCCCCTCGCGGCGATCGCCGCGATCTTTGCGGCAGTCTGGCCAAAGGCACGCACCAAGATCGGCCTCACAATGCCGATCCTCACCACAGCGGCCGGCGCAAGCGCCGTGCTCGCGGTGCAAGCTGGCGAGTGGCTTGAGGAGCACGTAGACGGCTCCGCCCTCCTCGAGAAGCACACGGACCTTGGTGACACGGTCTTGCCGTGGATCGCGGTGTTTGTGATCTTGGCGTGGGCGCACTGGGTCTGGTTCAAGCTCGTCGCCGTAAAGGTGCAGGGCCGCGCGGGAACCGTCATTGGCTGGGTGCTCGCGATCGCGCTCATCCTGGTGGCCGTTGCCTCAACGTACGTGGTCTACGTCGTTGGCGACACGGGTGCACAAGCTGTGTGGACGGGCGAGTTCACTAAGTAGCCGCGGCCCGATTCCGGGCACAGCAAAGCCCGCGCCAGCACGGCGCGGGCTTGGCGTGCGCTACTTCTTGTTGCGGCGCTGGTGGCGTGTCTTGCGAAGCAACTTGCGGTGCTTCTTCTTCGACATGCGCTTACGGCGCTTCTTGATGACGGAACCCATGGAACCAACCTTGTTCTAGACAGTCAGGGGCGCCGGGTCGCGACGCACAGTGGACTATCCTACCGTGCCGGAGGAGCGGTCGTCGTCCTCGA
>CAVWSW010000002.1:0-270324 GCA_963757685.1 uncultured Actinomycetota bacterium
GTCTCGCCCTGCACGCAAGAGCCGGTGGGGCCGACGTTCGTGAGGCTTGGCACGTTGACTCGCCGTTGCAAGAAGACGGCAGGGTCGTTGGCGTGAGTGCGAGGGCAGTTGACGACGCGGGCCGCAAGTCTGGCGAAGCAGTCGAGTACCGCGCCCCGCTCGTGATCGCGGCCGACGGCGTGTCCGCGCGCATGGCGCTTGGGCTCGGCATGGAACGCAAGAAGAACCGCCCCATCGGCGTTGCCGTGCGCACGTACTTCAAGACCCCGCGCCACGAGGAAGAGTGGATGGAGGGGCACCTCACCATCTGGGATGGCGAACACGGCAAGTCCAAGTTGCTGCCCGGCTACGGGTGGATCTTCCCGCTCGGCGACGGCACCGCGAACGTGGGCCTCGGCACGCTCAGCGCCAAGGGCACCCCGTCAAAGCTCGATCACCGCGCGCTCATGAAGGCCTGGCTTGCCACGAGCGCGGAGGACTGGGAGTTCGGCGAACAGGTTGGCGACATCAAGGGCGCCGCGATCCCCATGGCCTTCAATCGGCAGCCGCACTACGTGCCAGGGATGATGCTCGTTGGCGACTCCGGCGGCATGGTCAACCCGTTCAACGGAGAGGGCATCGCCTACGCGATGCAGGCCGCCAGGAGGGCCACAGAGGCCGCAGTGGCGGCGCGCGAGGCGACCACAGCGTCGGGCCGTGAAGCCGCCCTGCAAAGCTACGCGCGAATGATGAAGGACGACCTCGGCGGGTACTACTCACTTGGGCGCGTATTTGCGTCGCTCGTTGAGCACCCGAGCGTCATGAAAGCCTGCACCAAGTACGGCCTTCCCCGTCCGCTCGTGATGGAATTTGTCTCTAGACTGCTGGCAGATGTCTATGAGCCCCGTGGCGGGTCGTGGGCGGACAGATTGTTGTCGCTCATGACCAAGATCGCACCGGCGGCTTAGCGGCGTGCCTATTGTCAAGAAGGAGGTCCCGGCATGAATCCCTACGTGCCAATCATCGCGATGATGGTGATCGCGGGGCTCCTTGGCATAGGCGGAGTGGTGGCCTCGAGGTTTGTTGGCCCGCGCCGCTACAACTCGGCCAAGCTTGACCGTTACGAGTCCGGCCTGCAGCCAACCCCCGGCGCCGTCGAGGGCGGGCGCATGCCGATCAAGTACTACCTCGTCGCGATGACGTTCATCGTGTTCGACGTCGAGGTGGTTTTCCTTTACCCGTGGGCGATCACGCACGCGGCGCTCGGCTGGTTTGGCCTTATCGCCGTCATGACGTTCGTGGTGCTCATCACGATTCCGTTCGTGTACGAGTGGCGCCGCGGCGGGTTTGAGTGGGAGTGACACATGGGTCTTGAAGAAAACGCACCGCCGTTCATGCTGGGCACCGTAGAGGATTTGCTTGGCTGGGCGCGCTCCGGATCGCTTGTGGCCCGCGACGTTTGGCCTCGCGTGTTGCGCCATCGAGATGATGGCGACTGGCACGCCCCGCTTCGACATCGCGCGCATCGGCATGGAGGTCTTCCGCGGCTCCCCGCGCCAGGCAGACCTCATGATCGTCGCCGGCCGCGTGTCCAACAAGATGGCCCCCATCGTGCGTCAGGTCTACGACCAGATGCCGGAGCCCCGCTGGGTGCTCGCGATGGGCGTATGCGCCTCGTCTGGCGGCATGTTCAACAACTACGCGATCGTCCCGGGTGTTGACCACATCGTGCCCGTCGACATCTACCTGCCCGGTTGCCCGCCGCGCCCCGAGATGCTCATCAACGCCCTTCTTGAGTTGCACACGCAGATTCAGAACACGCCGCTTGGCGCCAATCGCCGCGAGATCGCCGCTGCCGCAGAGGCGGCCGCGCTCGCCGCGACGCCCACCTCCGACATGACGGGACTGCTCAGGTGAGCGACCCTACTGACGTGACCACGGCGTCGGACACTGTGGAGCCTGCCCGCACCGGCACGGCATTGGATGGCAGGGAACCGCTGACGCTCATCAACGTGCGCCAGGGAACCTTCGGCGCTCGCGGCGACACCTCGGGATACGACGGCCTCGTGCGCCGCATCGAGATGCCCGGAGCCACCGACCGTCCGTACGGCGAGTGGTTTGACGGCGTCGTCGACATCCTCGAAGAACTGCTTGGGAGAGCGCGCCGCGGAGGCGATCCAATACGTGGTCGTCGACCGTCGCGAACTGACGCTCTACATCGCGCGCGAGCACCTCCTTGAGGTCGTCACGCACTTGCGCGACGACCAAGACCTGCGCTTTGAGCTGTGCCTTGGCGTGTCTGGCGTGCACTACCCAGCAGAGACGGGTCGCGAGTTGCACGCGGTCTACCCGCTGCAGTCGATCACGCACAACCGGCGCCTGCGCCTCGAGGTTGCCGTGAGCGACGCCGACGCGCACATCCCCTCCGTTGTCTCGGTCTACCCCATGAACAACTGGCACGAGCGTGAGACGTGGGACTTCTTCGGCATCATCTTTGACGGCCACCCCTCGCTCGCGCGCATCGAGATGCCGGACGACTGGGAAGGCCACCCGCAGCGCAAGGACTACCCGCTTGGCGGCATCCCCGTGGAGTACAAGGGCGCGACCATCCCCTCCCCGGATGAGCGGAGGCAGTACCGATGACCCCCAACGCGAGCGCACACGGACCAGAATTACGCCGCTACAGGCGCCTTCACCGACGATCCAGAGGCAGCTGAGTACTCCGCGTACGGAAACGACTGGAGCGACATTGCGGACGAGGCCACGCGCCTCGCCCAGCAGCGCATCGTCGTCAACATGGGCCCCCAGCACCCGTCAACGCACGGCGTGTTGCGCGTGATGCTCGAGATCGAGGGCGAGACCGTCACTGAGGCCCGCGCGGGCATCGGCTATCTCCACACGGGCATCGAGAAGAACATGGAGTTCCGCACCTGGACTCAGGGCGTGACCTTCTGCACCCGCATGGACTACGTGCAGTCGATGTTCCAAGAGGTCGTGTATTGCCTCGGCGTCGAGAAGTTGCTTGGCATCACCGACGACGTCCCGGAGCGGGCGAATGTGTTGCGCGTGCTCATGATGGAGCTCACGCGCATCGGCTCGCACCTCGTCGCTATCGGCACCGGCGGCAACGAGATGGGCGCCACCACCGTCATGACGGAGGCGTTCATTGGCCGCGAGGACACCTTCCGCATCATCGAGATGATCACGGGCCTGCGCACCAACAACGCGTACATCCGCCCCGGCGGCGTTGCACAGGACTCTCCGCCAGAGGCCGTTGACTACATCCGTCAGTTGATCCCGCAGATCCGCGAGCGACTCGATCACCTCGTTGACCTGCAGCTCGAGAACCCCATCTTCAAGCTGCGCCTCAAGGGCATCTCCAACCTGAATCTCTCCGGCGTGCATGGCGCTTGGGGTCACCGGGCCGCTCTTGCGTTCCGCTGGCCTGCCCTATGACATGCGCAAGACCGAGCCGTATTGCGGCTACGAGACCTACGACTTCCAGGTGCCCACCTCCACGGACGCCGACGCCTACAGCCGCGTCGTGCTGCGCCTCGAGGAGTGCTACGAATCCCTCAAGATCGTTGCGCAATGTGCGGACCGCCTTGAACTCCTCGAGGGTCAGCCAGTGATGGTGGCCGACAAGAAGATTGCATGGCCCGCCCAGCTCGCGCTTGGCCCCGACGGTCAGGGCAACTCGCTCGAGCACATTCGCCACATCATGGGCGAGTCGATGGAAGCTCTGATCCACCACTTCAAGCTTGTCACCGAGGGATTCCTCGTGCCCGCGGGCCAGGTCTATACGGCGATAGAGAGCCCCAAGGGTGTGCTCGGTTGCCACCTCGTCTCCGACGGCGGCACCAAGCCTTGGCGCGCCCACTTCCGTGACCCTGGCTTCAACCACTTGCAGTCGCTCTCGATTCTGTGTGAGGGCGGCCAGATTGCCGACGTCGTGGTCTCGATTGCGACCCTCGACTTTGTGCTGGGAGGTGTGGACCGATGACCTACGACGATGGGACTCTCGCGCTGCTCAACGCGGACGCCAAGGAGATCCTCGCTCGCTACCCCGTTGAACGTTCTGGTCTCTTGCCCTTGCTGCACCTTGTGCAATCCGTTGACGGATTTGTCAGCCCGGATGGCATCGCCTTCTGCGCGGACCAGGTTGGGCTCACTGCCGCCGAGGTCAGCGCCGTTGCCACGTTCTACACGCAGTACAAGCGCAGGCCCAATGGTGAGTACCAGGTGGGGGTATGCACCAACACGTTGTGCGCCGTCATGGGCGGCGATCGCATCTGGGACGAGCTCAGCGAGCACGTCGGCCTCCGCAATGGCGAGACGACGAGGGACGGCAAGGTCACGCTCGAGCGCATCGAGTGCAACGCGGCCTGCGACTACGCGCCCGTGATGATGGTCAACTGGGAGTTCTTCGACAACCAGACCCCGGAGTCCGCCAAGCAGGTAGTTGACGACATCCTTGCTGGTAAGGCGGTCACGCCGACGCGTGGTCCCAACCAGGTTGCCACCTTCAAGCAGGTTGAGCGCGTGCTCGCCGGCTTCGAGGACGGCCTTGCCAACGAGGACCAAGGCACGGGCGGCCCCACGCTCGCCGGGCTCGACGCGGCAAAGGCAGCGGGGTGGAAGTCATGACCGACCTCGCCCCCGTGCTTGAGCGCCATCTGGGATCAGGAAGCAGTCCTGGACCATCGACACGTACACGAAGTCCGGCGGCTACGGCGCGCTGAAGAAGGCGCTGGCTATGGCGCCAACCGACCTGATCCAAGCGGTGAAGGATTCGGGGCTGCGCGGCCGCGGCGGCGCCGGCTTCCCCACCGGAATGAAGTGGGGCTTCTTGCCGCCGGACGACGGCACTTCCGCGCTACCTCGTCGTGAATGCAGATGAGTCGGAGCCCGGCACGTGCAAGGACATCCCGACGATGCTCGAGAACCCGCACGTGCTCATCGAGGGCGTGGTGATCACGTCGTTCGCGATCGGCTGCAATCACGCGTTCATTTACGTGCGCGGCGAAGTGGTGCACGTGTACCGCCGCCTGCTGCAGGCCGTGCGCGAGGCGTATGCGGCCGGTCACCTTGGCGAGAACATCCACGGCACCGGTTTTAACCTCGACGTGACGGTTCACGCTGGCGCGGGCGCCTACATCTGTGGCGAGGAGACCGCGCTGCTCGACTCGCTTGAGGGTCGCCGCGGCCAGCCTCGCCTTAAGCCGCCGTTCCCCGCTGTCGCGGGCCTCTACGCGCGGCCGACCGTCGTCAACAACGTGGAATCCATCGCGTCGGTCCCCGCGATCATCGAACACGGCGTGGACTGGTTCACCGCGATGGGAACCGAGAAGTCAAAGGGGATGGGCTTCTTCTCTCTGTCTGGCCACGTCACCAAGCCGGGCCAGTACGAGGCGCCCCTTGGCATCACGTTGCGCGAGTTGCTTGAGCACGCTGGCGGCATCCGCGAGGGCCACGAACTTAAGTTCTGGACTCCCGGCGGTTCGTCAACGCCAATGTTCACTGCGGAGCACCTCGACACGCCGCTCGACTACGAGAGCGTGGGCGCGGAGGGCTCGATGCTCGGCACCCGCGCCCTGCAACTCTTCGACGAGACCACGTGCGTTGTGCGCGCCGTGATGCGCTGGACCGAGTTCTACAAGCACGAGTCGTGCGGCAAGTGCACCCCGTGCCGCGAAGGCACGTACTGGCTCACGCAGATCCTCAAGCGCATCGAGCACGGCGAGGGCACCATGGCGGACATCCAGCAGCTGCTCGACACATGCGACTCGATCGCGGGCCGCGCGTTCTGCGCGCTTGGCGACGGCGCCACGAGTTCCATCATCAGCTCCGTCAAGCTGTTCCGCGAGGAGTACGAGGCCCACGTCACGGGCGCCGGCTGCCCGTTCGACCACGCGGCCTCGGCGCTCTTTGAGTTCTCCGAGCCCGCCATTGACTCCGAGGAGGTGCCGGCATGACCACCACCTGCGGACAAGGCTCGCCGCCGTGGCAGTTGACACCGTCACCCTGACCATCGACGGCACCCAGGTTTCCGTGCCAAAGGGCACCCTCATCATTCGCGCCGCAGAGCAAGTGGGCATCGACATCCCTCGCTTCTGCGACCACCCAGCGCTTGCCCCAGCTGGCGCGTGCCGCCAGTGCCTCGTCGACGTCGCGAGCCCCGGCCCAGACGGCAACCTGCGCGCCTTCCCCAAGCCGCAAGCGTCGTGCACCATGACGGTGACCGAAGGCATGGTCGTCAACACGCAGAACACCTCTGCGGAGGCCGACCGCGCGCAGAAGGGCGTGCTCGAGCTGCTGCTCATCAACCACCCGCTCGACTGCCCCGTGTGCGACAAGGGTGGCGAGTGCCCACTGCAGAACCAGGCGCTCAGCCACGGGCGCTCGGAGAGCCGCTTCGTAGACGTCAAGCGCGTCTTCGAGAAGCCCATCGCGCTCAGTAGCGAGATTCTGCTTGACCGCGAGCGTTGCGTGCTGTGCCAACGGTGCACGCGCTTCAGCAAGGAAATCGCGGGCGACGCGTTCATCGACCTCCAGAACCGTGGCGCCATGCAGCAGATCGGCACGTTCGACGAGGACGTGCTCGACTTCGACGGCTACCGCCCCATCGGCGTCGCCGCGGAAGACGAGTCCGGCAAGGCGTTTAGCTCGTACTACTCGGGAAACACGGTGCAGATCTGCCCCGTCGGCGCCCTCACGAGCGCGGCTTACCGATTCCGCGCACGGCCCTTTGATCTGGTCTCGAGCGCGGGCATTTCTGAGCACGACAGCTCGGGCAGCGCGATGCGCACGGACCACCGCCGCGGCAAGATCCTGCGCCGCCTCGCGGACCTCGACCCTGTGGTCAACGAGGACTGGATCACGGACAAGGACCGCTTCGCGTTCACGTGGCAGAACCTCGACGACCGCATCACGCAGCCGCTCGTGCGCAAGGACGGCGAGCTGGTTGAGGCCTCGTGGCCCGACGCCATCGCGGCGGCGGCGGCCGGCATCAGGGCGGCGCTCGGTAGTCAAACAGCAGGCGGCAAAAAAGCGAAGGGCGCAGCGGTTCTCCCCGGCGGCCGGGTAACACTCGAGGACGCCTACGCGTACCAAAAGTTCGCGCGCGTTGTGCTTGGCACCAACGACGTCGACGCCCGCACGCGCATCGCGAGCGACGAGGAGCTCGCGTTCCTCGGTCACCACGTCGCCGGTCGCGGCCTTGGCGTGACGTTCGCGGAACTCGAGAAGGCGCCAGCAGTGTTGCTCGTTGGCTTCGAGCCAGAGGACGAGGGCGGCGTGGTCTTCTTGCGCCTCAAGAAGGCCGCCCACAAGGTCTTCGCGGTGGCCCCATGGCTCAGCCGCGGCAACGAGAAGTTGGGCGCCACCCTCATCGCGACGCGGCCAGGGGACGAGGCGGCGACGCTCTCGAAGCTCCCCGCAGAAGCGCTCGCGGCGCTCGGCGAGGCCGGCGCCGTCATCGTCGTTGGCGAGCGTGCGGCAGGTGCGCCAGGCGCCCTCACGGCTGCTCTCGCGCTCGCGTCGAAGACGGGCGCTCGCGTTGCATGGATCCCGCGCCGCGCGGGAGAGCGCGGCGCCGTCGAGGCGGGCGCGCTTCCCACGTTGCTTCCCGGTGGACGCGACGTGACCTCAGGCCGCCGCTCGCGCCGCTGTCGCGGCCGCGTGGGGCGTCGACGAACTGCCAGCGCATCGCGGGCCGCAGCGCGGCAGACATCATCACCGCCGCGGCCAAGGGCCAACTGGGCGCGCTCGTCATTGGTGGCGTGACACCCTCTGACCTCACGGGCGACATGCGCAAGGCCCTCGAAAAGACCGACTTTGTGGTGAGCCTTGAGGTGCGCCGCGGCGAGGTCGCGGAATATGCGGACGTGGTTCTGCCCGTGGCACCGCCCTCGGAGAAGCCCGGCACGTTCCTCAACTGGGAGGGGCGGCTCCGTTCCTTTGCCACCGCGATCCACACCGAGGCGATGAGCGACCACCGCGTCCTCGACGTGCTTGCGCGCGAACTCGGCGTGACGCTCGGCACGGGCACCGTCCGCGAGATCTCAGCGGCAATTTCCGCGCTCGGTGCTGACGAGTCCGCGCGCGTTGCCGCGCCAAACGTGACGTCGCCAAAGC
Source organism: uncultured Actinomycetota bacterium (assembly GCA_963757685.1). GTDB lineage: Bacteria > Actinomycetota > Actinomycetes > Actinomycetales > Demequinaceae > Demequina. Next base: position 8,116 of record CAVWSW010000002.1, read on the forward strand.
CGGCTGCCAAAGCCAAGGCCGCAACGGCGTCGGGCGAGGTTGTGCTTGCCTCGTGGCACCAACTCGTTGACGAGGGCTCCCTGCAAGACGGCGAGCCGTACCTCGCGGGCACGGGCCGCATCTGCGTTGCGCGCGTGAGCGCGGGCACCGCGGCTACGTACGGCATCGGCGCCACCGTCACCATCAAGGGCGCCGTGCGCGGCGGCGTCGAACTGCCCGTTGTCATCACCGAGATGGCCGACGGCGTCGTCTGGGTTCCCACCAAGTCGCCGGGCTCGTGGGTTGCGCGGGATCTTGGCGCTTGAGCCCGGCGCCGCAGTGACCGTCAAGGGGGCGCCGGCATGAGCCTCCTGACCTCGTTCTTGCTGCCATTGGCGGTGTCGCCCTCGCCCGTGCCCATTTCGGCGCCCGTCGTTGCGCTCACCAAGGGTCAAGAGCACTGCGGCGTCACGGACCCGAGTGCGATTTCGGAGTCGCAGGCGAAGTGCATCACGGCGTTTGAGAGTTCGCTTGCTGGCGACTCGATCTGGATCGTCATCATCAAGGCCGTGCTTGTGCTCGTGTTCTTGCTGGTATCCGTGCTGTTTGCGGTGTGGTTTGAGCGTCGCGTGATTGGCCGCTTGCAGCAGCGCCCCGGCCCCAACGTGCACGGCCCGTTCGGCCTGTTGCAGTCCATCCAGGACGCGCATCAAGCTGGTCTTCAAGGAAGACATCACCGTGCGCGCTGCCGACAAGCTTGTCTACATCGCGGCGCCGATCATCTCGGTGTTCTGCGCGCTCCTGATCTTTGCGGTGATTCCGTTTGGGCCCGCAACCCGCATCCCGTTCACTGACGAGATCACGCCGCTGCAACTCACCGACTTCCCGGTGGCGGTGCTGTACATCCTGGCGTGCGCGTCGATCGGCGTGTACGGCATCGTGCTCGGCGGCTGGGCATCCGGCTCCACCTACCCGCTCATGGGTTCGGTGCGCTCCACGGCTCAGGTGATCTCGTACGAACTCGCGATGGGCCTGTCGCTCGTGACGGTGTTCATGCTCTCCGGCTCCATGAGTACCTCGGAGATCGTCGATTCGCAGACGGACCGCTGGTGGGTCTGGCCGCTGTTCCCTGCGTTCATCCTTTACGTGATCTCGATGATCGGCGAGACCAACCGGTTGCCGTTCGACCTCCCAGAGGCGGAGGGCGAGCTCGTCGCCGGCTTCATGACGGAGTACTCGTCAACCAAGTTCGCGTGGTACTTCCTCGCCGAGTACATGAACATGATCAACGTCTCCGCGATCGCCGCCACCTTGTTCCTCGGAGGTTGGCGAGCGCCATGGGGAGCAACGTGGCCCGGCGCAGACACCCTCAACTCGGGAATCTTCCCGCCGATCTGGCTGCTCGCTCAAGATCTGGCTCATCATGTTTGTCTTCGTGTGGATTCGCGGTTCGGTGCTGCGCTTCCGCTACGACCAATTCATGAAGCTCGGCTGGAAGGTGCTCATCCCGTTCGGGCTTGGCTGGCTCGCGTTCTTCGCCATTGGCCGCCAGGCGTTCGGTGCGTGGGGCCGCAACCTCAATACGTTTGACGCGGTCGCGGGGCTCGTGGCGATCTTGCTGCTTATTGCCGTGTGGTCGTTCATGTCCGACTCCAAGAAGGACAAGCCGGAGCCCGACGAACGCGACGCGGAGCCGGAACTGCTCGACGCGTTCGCCGGCGGCTACCCCGTGCCGCCGCTGCCCCACCAGGTGTTGCCCCCCTCGCCGCGATCCGGCCGCACGGTCGAGGCGCGTGTCGCCGCGAGCGCGTCGACGAGCGGTGAAGCGAGTGAGGAGAACCTCGATGACTGAGCACGACGAGCGGTGGGAAGTGAACCGCGAACGAGACGGCGTCACCACGCCCTTTGTGTCGAACTTCCCCAAGAAGGGCGCCATCGGCGAAGCGCTTGCTCCCGTTGGCGGCTTTGGCGTCACGTTGCGCAACTTCTTCAAGCCCGTAGTGACCGAGCAGTACCCGTACAAGAAGACGCCGCCCATGGCGCGTTATCACGGGCGTCACCAGCTCAACCGCTACGCGGACGGGCTTGGAAAAGTGCATCGGTTGCGAGCTGTGCGCGTGGGCGTGCCCCGCGGACGCGATCTACGTCGAGGCAGATTCGAACACGCCGGACGCGCAGTTCAGTCCCGGTGAGCGCTACGGTCGCGTGTACCAGATCAACTATTTGCGCTGCATCTTCTGCGGCCTGTGCATCGAGGCATGCCCCACGCGCGCGCTGACGATGACCAACGAGTACGAGCTCGCGGGCCCCACTCGCGAGGGGCTCATCTTCGAGAAGCAAGACCTGCTTGCTCCGCTCGAGCAAGGCATGCTCGCCGCTCCTCACCCCATGGTGCCGGGCACCACGGACGGCGACTACTACCGCGGCGACGTCACCGCTGTGGTCGACGCCCAGGTGGAATGGGTGCGCGAGAACCGCCCAGAAGACCCGACGCTGCCAGAGAACGTCGCAGAGCCAGGGCCCGGCAACAGGGGTGGCGCGTGGCTAGTCCAACGGTTAACTCCTTCCTGTTCTGGGTGGTCGCGGCGATCACCGTGCTGCCGTCACTCGCGCTGCTGTTCGCGCGCAAGGCCGTCCACGTCGCCATGGCCGTTGTCCTCGTGATGATCGGCCTCGCGGTGTCGTACATCATGCTCGCCGCGCCGTTCCTCGGCATGGTGCAGATCGTCGTGTACACGGGCGCCGTGATGATGCTGTTCGTCTTCGTGCTCATGCTCATCGGCGTCTCCGGAAAAGAAGACCTGACGGAGACGCTCAAGGGTCAGCGCTGGATCGGCTTCCTCGTTGCAACCGGCATTGGCCTGCTCCTCACCGGCGGTGATCACGCGCGTGACGCTCAACGTGCAAGAGCCGACCGTTGGCAATCCCGAGCAGATCTCTGGCGCGCTTGTTCGGCCGCATGGTTGTCGTCATGGAGACGCTCGGCTTTGTGCTGATTGTCGCGGCCGTGGGCGCGCTGGTGCTCACGCATGTGCCGCGCCTCGTGCCAAAGCACAGCCAAAAGGAGATCGCCGAAGATCGCGTGCGCGTGGGCGCCAACCCCGTGAACAAGCCCATGCCCGGCGTGTACGCGCGCCACAACGCGCTCGACGTCCCCGCGCTTGACCCTCATGGCGAGCCGATCGAAGAATCGTTCTCGCGTGTCCTTGAGGTGCGCCACCAGAACAAGGATGAGGAGCCGTACCGCGCGCACCTCGAGGAAGGGCAGCCGGAATGAGCCCCGTCGCCTTCATCTACCTTGCGGTGGCGTTGTTCTCGATCGGCTCCGCCGCCGTGTTGCTGCGCCGCAACGCCATCGTCGCGTTCATGGGCGTGGAGCTCATGCTCAACGCCGCCAACCTTTCGTTTGTCGGGTTCAGCCGCATCCACGGCACCGTCGACGGCCAGGTACTCGCATTCTTTGTGATGGTGGTCGCCGCCGCAGAAGTGGTGGTTGGCCTCGCGATCATCGTGGCGATCTTCCGTGCCCGTGAGTCGATCTCGATCGACGACCCATCGGAGCTGAAGGGCTGACCATGCTTGATCTGACCTGGCTCGTCGTAGCCGTGCCGCTCGCAAGCGCGCTTGTGCTCTTGCTCGCTGGCAAGCGCGCCAACCCGTGGGGGCACTGGGTAGGCGTCGCGGCGTCGGGCTCCGCCTTTGTCTTTGCCCTGCTCGCGTTCATCCAGATGCTTGGCGTCACCGCTGACCAGCGCGCTACCGAAGTGCACCTGTTCTCGTGGATCGCTACCGGCGATCTGAACGTGGACGCCGGCCTGCTTGTAGACCCGCTGTCGATGACATTCGTGCTGCTCGTGACGTTTGTTGGCACGCTGATCCACATCTACTCCGTTGGGTACATGCAGCACGATCCCGACAGGCGTCGCTTCTTCGCGTATCTCGAACCTGTTCATCGCGGCGATGCTGCTGCTGGTGCTCGCCGATTCCTACCTACTGCTGTTTGTTGGCTGGGAGGGCGTTGGTCTCGCGTCGTACCTGCTCATTGGGTTCTGGAACTACCGCAACGACTACGCGACCGCCGCCAACAAGGCGTTCGTCGTCAACCGCATCGGCGACCTAGGTCTCATCGTCGCGATGGGGCTCATGTTCACGGCGTTCGGCGGCGTCGACTTCAAGACGGTCTTCGCGGGCGCGCCAACCGCGTCTACCGCGCAACTCACGGCGATCGGCATCACGCTGCTGATTGCGGCGTGCGGTAAGTCCGCGCAGTTCCCGTTGCAGTCCTGGCTCGGCGACGCGATGGCGGGCCCCACGCCCGTGTCCGCGCTCATCCACGCCGCGACCATGGTGACCGCAGGTGTCTACCTCGTTGTGCGCTCGGCGCCCATCTACGCGGGCGCCCCGAACGCGCAGCTCGTGGTCGCGATCGTCGGCGCCATCACGCTCATGTTTGGCGCCGTGGTCGGTATGGCGAAGGACGACCTCAAGAAGGCGCTCGCGGCCTCCACGATGTCGCAGATCGGCTACATGATGCTGGCCGCGGGCCTGGGTCCTGTTGGCTACGCGTTCGCGATCTTCCACCTCGTCACGCACGGCTTCTTCAAGGCCGGCATGTTCCTTGGCGCCGGGTCCGTCATGCACGGCATGAAGGACCAGGTCGACATGCGGCGCTTCGGCGCGCTGCGGACCGCGATGGTTGTCACGTGGGTGACGTTCGGCTTCGGCTGGCTCGCGATCCTTGGGCGTCCCGCCGTTCTCCGGGTTCTTCTCGAAGGACAAGATCATCGAGGCCGCGTTCATTGGCGAGGGCTGGCAGCCGTGGGTGTTCGGCCTCACCGCACTCATCGGCGCGGGGCTCACGGCGTTCTACATGTCGCGGCTGTTCTTCATGACCTTCCACGGCAAGGCCCGCTGGACGGACGATCAGCACCCGCACGAGAGCCCAAAGACGCATGACCGTGCCGATGATCATCCTCGCGGTCGGCTCCGCGTTCCTGGGCCTCATCCTCGCAACCGGCGACCGCTTCGTGGACTGGCTCGAGCCCGTGACGGGAAGCGCGGGGCACGGCGAACCCGTGATCCCAGAGACCGTCATCGTGGCGTCGACGCTCGCGCTTGTCGTCGTTGGCGCGGCGATTGCGTGGCTCAAGTATGGAAAGGCCGACGTGCCGCTCACCGCTCCCGCCGCGTCGCTCGCAACTATCGCAGCGCGCAACGACCTGTTCCAGGACTCGGTGAACAGGGCGGTCTTCGAGCGCCCTGGCACGCACCTCACTCGCACGCTCGTTTACGCCGACGCCGCGATCGTCGACGGCGCCGTGAACGGCACAGGCGGCGGCGTGGCCAAGACCGGCGAGGCGCTCAAGGTGCTGCAGAGCGGCAAGGTGCGCGCTTACGCGCTCATCATGCTCACGGGTGTGTTGCTCGCGGCCTTCTTCGCGGTGCTGGGGGGTAAGTGATGTTTCCGATCCTCACCGTGATGGTTGCGCTTCCTGCGGTTGGCGCCGTCGTGCTGTTCGCGCTTCCCGAGTTCGCGCGCAAGCGCTCGCGCGAAATCGCGCTCGGCTTCGCGGCGCGTTGAACTGGTGCTCGCGGCCGTGCTGTTCTTCAGCTTTGACCAGGCAAAGGCGGGCGACGATTCAGTTCGCGGAGACGCACTCGTGGATCTCGCAGATCGGCACCAGCTGGGCGCTCGGCGTCAACGGCATCGGGCTGTCGCTCGTGCTGCTGTCCGCACTTCTCGTTCCCCTTGCCATCCTCTCGGCGTGGCGAGACGACAAGGATCCACAGCGTCGGGCCAACTACCTGGCGCTGGTCCTCGCAAGCCAAGCGTTCATGATCGGCATCTTCGCCGCGCGAGACATCTTCCTGTTCTACGTGCTCTTTGAGGCAATGCTGATCCCGATGTACTTCTTGATCGGCTCGTTCGGCGGAGTGCAGCGGCGCTACGCGGCGGTGAAGTTCCTGATCTACTCGCTCGTTGGCGGGCTCGTCATGCTGGTGGGGGTCATCGCGCTGTACGTGGCTGGGCCGGGCGGCTCGCAGGGCTTCCTCACGGACAAGCTCACCGGGTTGCACCTCTCGACCGCAACAGAACGGCTGCTCTTCCTCGCGTTCTTCCTGGCTTTCGCTATCAAGGCGCCCATGTTCCCCGTCCACACGTGGCTGCCGTCGGTGGCAGAGAGCGCACGTCCCTCGACGACCGCGCTTCTGGTTGCGGTGCTCGACAAGGTGGGCACGTTCGGGATGCTCACGCTGTGCCTCGTGCTGTTCCCCAACGCGTCGCGGTGGGCCGCGCCGGTCATCATCATCTTTGCGGTGATCTCGGTGCTGTACGGCGCCATCCTGGCGATTGGTCAGGACAACATGCTGCGGCTCGTGTCGTTCACATCGGTGAGCCACTTCGGCATCATGGTCATCGGCATCTTCGCGTTCTCGCAGACATCCGTCACGGGTTCCGCGCTCTACATGTTCAATCACGGGCTCTCCACGGGCGCGCTGTTCTTCGCGGTGGCCTACCTCATTCAGCGTCACGGCACTGCGTCGGTCAAGGAGTTCGGCGGGCTGCAAAAGGTTGCCCCGGTACTTGCCGGCACGTTCCTCATCATTGGCCTCAGCGCGCTGTCGCTGCCCGGACTCTCGCCGTTCGTCTCCGAGATCCTGGTGTTCATCGGCGCCTTCCCCGTGGTGCCGGTCGCGATCATCTTCGCGACGCTCGGCGTTGTGCTCGCGGCGCTGTACATCCTGCTGACCTACAAGAAGGTCTTCACGGGCCCCACGCCACCGGAGATGGAGGGCACGCGCGACCTGTCTCTGCGCGAGCGCATCGTTACGTGGCCGCTCATCGCGCTCATGCTCGTGCTCGGCTTCTTGCCAGGGCTGATGATCGATGTGCTGCGCGAGCCGGTGCAGGACATCGTGAACATCGTGTCCGCTGAGGAGGCTGGCAAGTGAACTGGACTCAGCCGGAAATCACCTGGGCACCGCTTGTGCCCATCTTGGTGGTTCTCCTCGCGGCCGCCGCCGGAATTCTGGTCGAGGCGTTCATTCGCACGCCAGCGACCAGGCGCCTCGTTCAACTGTGGCTCGCGATTGGCGCTCTTGTTGTAGCGCTTGGCGCGGCGATTGTGCTGTGGGCAACGCAAGAGGGAAGCGGCACCGTGGTGCTGCGCCTCATGCTCGTCGTTGACCGGCAGTCGCTCGCGTGGCAAGTGATGCTCGCTGTATTTGGCATTCTCGGCGTTCTCCTGTTCGCCGCGCGCACCCGCGCAGGCGAAGAGGCGTTCACGCCGCTTGGTTCCACGTCGCCCGGTTCGCTTGACGAGACAAGGGCGTTGCGCGCCGGCCTCCAGGTCACCGAGGTGTTCCCGCTTGCGCTCTTCGCCGTAGGCGGCATGATGCTGTTCACCGCGGTGACGGACTTCGTGTTCCTGTTTGTGGTGCTCGAGCTGTTCTCGTTGCCGCTGTACATCCTCGTGGCGCTCGCGAGGCGCCGCAGGGCGCTCTCACATGAGGCGGCGCTGAAGTACTTCCTGCTCGGCGCGTTCTCTTCCGCCATTTACATCTTTGGCGTCGCGCTGCTCTATGGCGCTACTGGCCAGACGTCATTCACCGCGGTACAGCGCGCGATCGAGATCCTCGCGGGCCAAGATCCGCTGATCATCGCCGCGGCTGTGCTGGTGCTCGTCGGCCTGTTCTTCAAGTTAGGCGCGGTGCCGTTCCACTCGTGGGTGCCCGACGTCTATCAGGGCGCCCCCACTCCCGTCACAGGGTTCATGGCCGCGGCCACGAAGGCCGCCGCAGTCGCCGCCCTCTTGCGCGTTGTGTACGCCTCGTTCTACCCGCTCGAATGGGAGCTGAACTGGCTGTTCTGGACCATCGCTATCGTCACGATGGCCGTCGGCACGCTCGTCGCCCTCGTCCAGACGGACATCAAGCGCATGCTCGCGTACTCGTCGATCGCGCACGCAGGATTCATCTTGGTGGCCTTCGCGGGCTTCAGCCCAGAGGCCCTCAGTTCGCTGCCGTTCTACATGCTCGCCTACGGTCTCGCGACGTTTGGCGCCTTCGCGGTCGTCACCCAGGTGCGCGAGCGCACGGCCGACGGCGTGGTGGGGGCGAGGCAACGCGCCTTGGGCAGTGGGCCGGGCTTGGGCAAGCGCGCCCCGTGGCTCGCCACCGCGATGGCGGTGTTCTTGTTGTCCTTCGCGGGCATCCCGCTGACCGCCGGATTCGTAGGGAAGTTCGTGGTGTTCCGCGCCGCGATCGACGCAGGGTGCGTGGCCGCTCGTGCTCATCGCCGTGCTCGCGTCTGCTGCCGCCGCGTTCTTCTACGTGCGGCTCATCGTGCTGATGTTCTTCACGGACGTTCCGGAGGACCAAGAGGATTCGATCGAGATCGAGTACTCGCCGCTCACTCGCTCCGTTGTGGTCGTGACCGCGGTCCTGACGCTCGTGCTGGGCGTCTTCCCTGGCCCTGCGCTCGCCGCCGCCGAGGACGCGGGCGTCTTGCTTTCGTCGCTGACCACCATCTCCGGGAGCTAGCCGCGTGGCGTCCCTCGTAGGCCAGGGTGTTCTCGACGAGGCCCTGCAGTCGCGGCTCGCACTTGTCGAGGAGCGCCTGCGCGATGCGGTGGCGCAATCCGACCGCCTCGCGGACGCAACCTCTCGCCACCTTGTGAATGCGGGCGGCAAGCGGCTACGTCCAGCGCTCGTGCTGCTCACCGCGCACCTCGGCGATGCCTCGCGGCCCGAGGTCGCTCGACGCGGCCGTGGTCGTGGAACTGACCCACCTCGCGACGCTGTATCACGACGACGTCATGGACTCCGCGCCCACCCGTCGCGGCGCCCCTGCCGCTCACGAGGTGTGGGGCAACTCCGTGGCGATCCTCACGGGTGACCTGCTGTTCGCGCGCGCTTCCGCGGTGGTAGCTGGGCTTGGCCCGCAGGCCGTGCGCATCCAGGCGGAGACCTTTGAGCGGCTGTGCCTTGGCCAACTCCACGAGACAGTGGGCCCCGGTGAGGACGACGACGCGATCGAGTTCTATCTCCAGGTGCTCGCAGACAAGACGGGCTCGCTCATCGCGACCTCCGCCCGCTTTGGCGCGATGTTCGCGGGCTGCGAGCCGACTGTCGTGCAGCAGGTGACGCGCTACGGCGAGCTCGCTGGAGTCGCCTTCCAGCTCGCGGACGACGTCATCGACTTGCGCTCCGACGCGGCGACCACGGGCAAGACCCCTGGCACTGACCTGCGCGAGGGCGTTGCCACGATGCCCGTGTTGTTGTTGCGCCGCAGGGTCGCTGCCGGCGGTTCCGAGGCGGATGTGTCGTTGCTCGAGGCGATCGATAGCGATCTTTCCGATGACGCGGCGCTTGCCGACGTCGTCGGGCGCGCTCGCTGGCCATCCCGTTGTCGACGAGACGGCAGCCCTCGCCGCGCAATGGGCCGCGCGGGCCGTGGAAGCGATCGACGGACTGCCTGATGGCGACGTCAAGGCCTCGCTCGTCGCGTTTGCGGACGCGTTGGTTGGACGCGCCTCCTAACGGACACCAGCGTGCGGCCGCCTTGCCGACCCCACCGCGGCCCTCCTCCACACAAATTGCCCTCGAGCCATGGCGCCAGATTCATAGTTCCTGGTATCTCACGTGGGGGTCCTAACCTTGGGTCAAAATGTGTGGAGGAGGGCCGGGGTCTGCGGTTAGGGTGACGGCATGGCGCAAAATCCCGTTCCCAACGTGACAGACGCGGCGCTCGCCGTTGACGCGTACGTCGAGGCCCTGTTCACGTCCGCGGACGCCGATGCTCACGCTGTGCTCGAGGCGCAGCGCGCGGGCGGCCTCCCCGACATCGCGGTGAGCCCCGCGCAAGGCAAGTTGCTCTCGGTGCTCGCTCGCGCAACGGGGGCCCGACGCGCGGTCGAGTTTGGCACCCTTGGCGGCTATTCGACGCTGTGGTTGGCACGCGCGGTGGGTCCGGCTGGGCACGTTACGACCTTTGAGTTGGAGCCCGAGCACGCGGCCGTTGCTCGCGCGAGCCTCGACGCGGCCGGGCGTGGGCGATCGCGTCGAGATCCGCGTTGGCCCCGCGCTGGACAACCTCCACACACTTGCCGACGACGCTCCCTACGACCTGGTCTTCATCGACGCGGACAAGCCAAACAACCTCGCGTACTACGAGGCCGCGATGACGCGCGTGCGTCCGGGCGCCCTGGTGATCGTGGACAACGTGGTCAGGGGCGGGGCGCTTGCCAACGGCGCAGACCCCGACGAGCGCGTGCAGGGCTCGCGGGCCGTGGTGGAGCGCGTGGCGGCTGACTCCCGCGTCGAGGCCACCGTGGTCCAGACGGTAGGAGCCAAGTTCTACGACGGGATGCTCGTAGCAACGGTCCTGTAGGACCGGGCGGCTTCGGTATCGTCACCCGATGCGGCGGCGCTGCTAAACCGGCTCCGTCACAGGGGTAGCGTGCCACGCGGGAGCGCGACCGCCAGCCATCGACGGTGATGACGACGAGTGCCACCCACACGAGCGCGAAGCCAACCCAACGGCCCGCCGGCATCTCCTCGCCGAAGTACCAGACCGCGAGCATGAACATCATCGTGGGCGCGATGTACTGCAGCAGCCCGGTGACGTTGAGCGGGAGCCGCGCGGCGCCGGCCGCGAACAGCAACAGCGCGCCCGCGGTAGCGATGCCGGTGGAGGCGAGCAGCAAGTCGTGATGCAGGCCCAGTCCCGGCGCACCGCGTTCGCCGAACGTCTGCCGCCCGGTGTTGTGGATCCAGATGAGTGCACGCTACGGCGAAGGGCGCGAGCACCATGGTCTCCACGGTGAGCCCCGTGATGGCATCCACGTGGCCGCCTACGCGCTTCTTGATGAGCCCGTAGAACCCAAAGGAGAACGCGAGCGCAAGCGAGATCCACGGGATGCCGCCCATTTCAATGCCGATCACAGCTACTGCGACGATGGCGATGCCCACCGCGACTACCTGCAGGCGCCGCAGGCGCTCGCCGAGCACCACCACGCCGAGCGCCACCGTCACGAGCGGATTGATGTAGTAGCCAAGCGATGCGGAGTTGACCTGATCCGTCACCACCGCGAAGACGTAGACGAGCCAGTTGGCGGCGATGAACACGGCGGCAACGGCGAGGGTCGCGAGCATTCGCCCATTCGTGAGCACCGTCCTCAGGCGCGCCCACCCGCGCACGATCGCCACAATCGCGAAGCACACCACGAGCGACCAGACCGCTCGTTGCGCCGTGATCTCGAGCGCGCCCGCGGGGATGAGCGCGTGCATGAGAAGCGGGAACAGCCCCCAGACCACATAGGCCGACGCTCCAAACAGCAGACCACTGCGGTTCAAGGGGGCGCTGCGGTCAAGTGGGGCGGTCGTCACTTAGCCATTGTCTCAGCGCATCGAGGGCCGGTTGAGCACGCGATGGCACCGTACTGCAGTGGCACCGGCTAGATGCTGAGGTACCCGTCCACGCCGGTACCGGGTACCGTAGCGCGCGCCGTGCCCGCCGCGAGGGTGTTGCCGTCCTGCGGATCTACCAGGCAGAAGGCGCCGGTGCGGCGGTGCGCGTCGTAGTCCTCTAGCGCAAGCGGCTGGGCGAGCTGCAGCGTGACCACGCCGATGTCGTTGAGCCCCAACTCGTCGCCGGGGATGATCGACGCGTCGAGCGTGCCGCCAGGAAGCGAGATGTCGAGCTTGCCCTCGATGCCGAGCACCATGGCCTGCACCAGCGCGGAGCCGTGCTGCACAAGCACCCGCTCGCGCAACTGCAGCGGCCGCGCAGCGAGCCACGCCACGTGCGCCACAAAGTTCTTCACGGGCAGCGCCGCGTCGCCCGCGGCACTCAGCAGGTCTCCGCGGGCAACGTCAACGTCGTCGCTCAGCCGAATCGCGACGGAGGCGCCGGCTACAGCGTGCGTCAGCGGGCCGTCGGCCGTGTCGATCGCCGGCAACGGTGGTGCGCCGCCCAGAGGGCTGGACCACCACGGCGTCACCAACGCGCACCGTTCCCTCGGCAACCTGCCCCGCGTATCCGCGGTACTCGCGATACTCGGGGGCTACGGCGGCGTCTTGCGGGCGCAGCACGTATTGCACGGGAACGCGCCAGCCGCCCGACGCTATGGACGCCAACTCGTCTGCGCTCGGCACGGTCTCGAGCAGGTCGAGCACGGTGGGGCCCTCGTACCACGGCGTGCGGCTCGAGCGCTCTACGACGTTGTCGCCTTCGAGCGCGCTGACCGGCACGGCGACGGCATCGGGCATCCCGAGCTTCGCTGCGTGTTCCGCGACATCCGCGGCGATGCGGCTGTAGATGCCTTGGTCATAGTCCACGAGGTCGATCTTGTTCACCGCGACGATCACGTGCGGCACGCGCAGCAGGGCTGCTACGGCGAGGTGGCGGAGGGTCTGCTCGCCAACGCCGTGGCGTGCGTCAACGAGCACCACGAGCGCGTCTGCGGTCGAGGCACCGGTAACGGTGTTGCGCGTGTACTGCACGTGCCCTGGGCAGTCCGCGAGGATGAAGCTGCGGCGCGGGGTCGAGAAGTAGCGGTACGCGACGTCGATGGTGATGCCTTGTTCGCGCTCCGCGCGCAGGCCATCGGTGAGCAGTGCGAGGTCAACGGTTTCGGCGCCGCGCGCTTGGCTCACGCGCTCAACCGCCTCATAGGCATCGGCGAGGATCGACTTGGTGTCGTACAGGAGCCTGCCAACGAGCGTGGACTTGCCGTCGTCGACGGAGCCCGCGGTCGCGAAGCGCAACAGCGACGTGGGCCGCTGCGACGGGCGCCGATTCAGTAAGCGCACTCACTAGAAGTACCCTTCCTTCTTGCGGTCTTCCATTGCGGCTTCGCTCGCCCTGTCGTCGGCGCGAGTCGCGCCTCGCTCTGTCATGCGCGTCGCCGCGACCTCCGCAATAACCTCGGCAACCGTCACGGCGCTCGACTCCACCGCGCCGGTGCAGGACGCGTCCCCAACGGTCCGGTACCTGACGGTCTTTGTCTCCACGGCGTCGGCCGGGACACCAGGCACAGCCGGGTGGGGCGTGAGCCACATCCCGTCGCGCAAGAAGACCTCGCGCTCGTGGGCGTAGTAGAGGCTCGGGAGCGAGATGTTTTCGCGCTCGATGTATCGCCACACGTCAAGTTCTGTCCAGTTGCTGAGCGGGAAGACTCGCACGTGCTGACCGGGCAGGTGACGCGTGTTGTAGAGGTTCCACAGCTCGGGTCGCTGATTGCGCGGGTCCCACTGGCCAAACTCGTCGCGCAGGGAGACGACGCGCTCCTTGGCGCGCGCCTTCTCCTCGTCACGGCGAGCCCCACCAAAGACGACGTCGTAGCCGTGACTCGAGATGGCGTCGAGCAGGGGCACGGTCTGGAGCACATTGCGCGTGCCATCCGGGCGCTCGCGCAGACGACCGTCATCGATGTAGTGACTGCACGGATGCCACCTGCAAGCGGAGCCCAAGGCGCTCTACCGTGGCGTCGCGGAAACTCATCACCTCGTCAAAGTTGTGACCGGTGTCCACGTGCAGCAACTCGATGGGAACCCGGCCCGGCCAGAACGCCTTGGTGGCGAGGTGAAGCACCACAACGGAGTCCTTGCCGCCACTGAACATGATGACGGGCTTGCGCGCCGTGCGCGACCGCCTCGCGCAAGATGTGGATGCCCTCTGCCTCGAGGGCGCTCAGGGTGTCGAACGGCCGCTGGGTTTCGAGAGCCAGCGGCCGGCCTGGTGTCAACGCTTTCGAGGCTCACGTGTGTATCCCGCATTCGATCTTGTCGGTGCCGGCCCAACGCCCGGAGCGCGGGTCCTCTCCTGCGGCCACCTTGCGCGTGCACGGCTCGCAGCCGATGCTCGGGTAGCCCTGCGCAACGAGAGGATTCCGCGGTAGGCCGTGAGCCGTCTGGTAGATCTCCACTTGGAAGTCGCTCCACGCGGCAAGCGGGTTGATCTTGACGAGCCCGTGCTTGTCATCCCACGTGACAACGGGCATCTCTGACCGCGTCACGGCGTCGACCCTGCGCGCGCCGGTGACCCACGCGTCGTACCCCTGCAAGGAGCGAGCGAGCGGGTCAACCTTGCGCATGAAGCAGCACGTGGTGGGGTCGCGAGCAAAGAGGTCCTTGCCAAACTCGGCGTCTTGCTCGGCGACCGTCTGGCGCGGCGTGACATTGACGATCGTGATGGGGAAGCGGGCTGCCGCGTCGTCGCGCGTGGCGATGGTCTCCGCGAAGTGGTAGCCGGTCTCGAGGAAGAGCACGTCAACGCCTGGGAGGCGCGAGCCAAAGAGGTGGGGAAGGATCGTGTCTTGCATGGACGACGCCACGGCGAGTTTGTCGCCAAAGGTCGCCACGGCCCAATCGGCGATTTCTTCCGCGCTAGCGTCGGCCAGCTGCGCGTTGACCTCCGCGCACGTGAGTGCATTCCAGACGGTGGTGCTCACTTGATCGAAGCTCCTCATCTACCCGGAACGCCCAGTCGGAGAACTGCTCGCCTCCTCGCGCGTGGCGAGGAAGTTCTTGGTGACGCGCTCTACGTACTCGGGCATGCCGTCTGCCTTGACCTTGTGCGCGCGGATCTTGCGGCCAAAGTCGTTGTCGTCGCCGCGGCCAAGCCTGCCGCCAAGGTGCACCTGGAAGCCGGGTACTTGCTCTCCCGACTCCTCGTCAAGCACCATCTGGCCCTTGAACCCGATGTCCGCAACCTGCACGCGCGCGCACGAGTTGGGGCAGCCGTTGACGTGCACCGTGATGGGGGTGTCGAGAGTGGGGAAGATGTCGTCGAGCTTCTTGACCACCTCGCGAGCGGTGACCTTGGTCTCGACGATCGCGAGCTTGCAGTACTCGATGCCGGTGCACGCGATGACGTTGCGGTGGAATTCGCCCGGGTCGGCGTCGAGCTCGAGCGCGCGCAGGCCGTTGACCACGTCGTTGACCTCGTCTCTGGGATGTCGAGACCAGGATCTTCTGCAGCGGGGTCAGCCGGATACGGTCGGAGCCTGCGGCCTCCGCGACGTCGGCGATGGCCGCGCAGCTTGGTGCCGCTGATGCGGCCAGCAACCGGCGCCGTGCCCACGTAGAAGTTGCCGTCTCGCTGTTCGTGGATGCCAACGTGATCGCCGCGGATCGCCGGGCTTGGCGACCTCTTGACGGTGCGGGGCCGTCGGCCAGTTTGAAGTGCAGGTATTCGTCCTCGCAGCACCTGGCAGGAACTTCTCGCCGCCCCATTCCTTGACCAAGAACTTGAGGCGCGCGCGAGTGCGCAGGCGGCGGTAGCCGTAGTCGCGGAAGATGCCGACGACGCCCGCCCACACCTCGGGAACGCTGATTCCGGCGTCACGAAGGCGCCGAGGCGTACGCCGAGGAAGGGGTTGAGCTGAAGGCCGCCGCCAACCCACAGGTCGTAGCCGACGCCAAGCTCGGGGTGCTCTACGGCGCACAGCGCCATGTCCTGCACCTCGGGGAGGATGTCGGGGATGCGAGCGCCGGTGACCGCGGTCTTGAACTTGCGGGGCAAGTTGGAGAACTCGGGGAATCCGATGCCGCGATCGATGATCTGACGCGGATGGCGGGCGTGGGGTCGATGAGCTCGTCCTTGGCGACGCCCGCGACGGGCGAACCGAGGATCACGCGCGGGGTGTCGCCGCACGCCTCGGTGAGTAGCAGGCCTACGTCCTCGACGCGCTTGAAGATCTCCGGGACGTCCTCGATGCGAATCCAGTGCAGCTGGATGTTCTGGCGATCGCTGACGTCCGCCGTGTCGCGGCCAAAGTCGGTGGAGATGCCCGCGATGGCGCGCGCTTGCGCAACCGAAAGTTGCCCGCCGTCGGAGCGGATCGCGGAGCATGAAGTACTCGTCATCGAGTTCGTGCGGTTCAAGGATGGCGGTCTTGCCGCCATCGATGCCTGGCCGACGCTGGGTATACAGACCCCACCAGCGGAACCTTCCGCGAAGGTCCTGTGGGGGAATGGACCAGAAGCCCCACTTGGAATACATGTTGATGATGCGCTCGCGGACCAGTAGGGGGTCGCCGTTGCCTTGTATTCCTCGTTGGGGTTGAGGGGAGTCTTGTCGCCAGCGGCCCACTGCCCGTCACGGGATGCGGTGTCCTTGCGTGCGGCCGCCTCGCGCGTGCGGATGAGGCGCGCCTCCTCGCGGTGGCGCTGGCGCTCCTCGGCCTCCGCGTGGGCGGTTGCGGAAGGCACGGGGTCGCGCAAAGGCGACTCAGATGTGGTGTCGGTGGTGGAACTCACCGGCGCTCCTCGCGGGTCTAGGGCACCGGCCAGCCGGGCAGCGCCCGGAGAGGCCGAGCGCCAAGGAAGTGGGACAGGTCCTTAGGCGATCAGGCCATCGAACACATGACGCCACCGGGGTGCGCGAAAACCTGTCTGCGCGGGGTGCCCTGGCTCGTCATGGCCGCAAGTGTTACACACATGGCGCGCAGGCACTACCCCAATTCCTCTATGTTTGGTAGGTTATTGAAGAACTGCGCGAAACGTGCGACGGCCCTATGTCTATACTCTGGTGGCGTTGCCGCCAAACCTGACCAGGAGTTCCCTCGTGACCACGAACCGACCGTTGCGCGTCGCCATCATCGGTGCCGGCCCCGCCGGCACCTACGCCGCCGACATTCTCACCAAGCAGGGGCTCGATGTCTCTATCGACATCATCGAGCGCTTGCCCGCGCCCTTTGGCTTGGTGCGTTACGGAGTGGCTCCGGATCACCCGCGCATCAAGCAGATCATCGTGGCCCTCGCGAACGTCCTTGGGCGCGGCGACATTCGCTTGCTTGCCAACGTCAACATCGGCACCGATCTCACTCTTGATGACCTCCGCGAACACTACGACGCGATCATCTTCGCTACCGGATCGTTCCACGACGCCGACCTCAATATCCCTGGTATTGAGCTTGAAGGGTCGTTCGGGGCCGCCGACTTCGTGTCGTGGTACGACGGCCACCCCGACGTCCCGCGCACGTGGCCCTTGGAGGCCCGCGAGGTCGCCGTTTTCGGGGTAGGCAACGTAGCGCTCGACGTGGCGCGCATCCTCGCAAAGCACCCCAAGCGACCTCCTGCCAACCGAGATTCCGGACAACGTCCACGCGGGCCTGCTCGAGTCTCCCGTCACGGACGTCCACATCTTTGGTCGCCGCGGTCCCGCCCAAGTGAAGTTCTCGCCGCTCGAGCTCCGCGAGCTCGGCCACGTGCCTGACGTCGATATCGTTGTGTACCCAGAGGACTACGACTTCGATGAGGGCTCCGCCGCCGCGATCGAGGCGAGCCACCAGACCAAGCAGGTCGTGAAGACGCTCACTGACTGGACGCTGCGCGAGCCAACGGGCGCTTCGCGACGCATCCACTTGCACTTCTTGCAGTCGCCGCACGAAGTGCTGGGCGAGGACGGCCACGTCACAGGAGTCCGGGTAGAGCGCATGCGCCTCACGGGCGATGGGAACGCGGAAGGCACGGGCGAGTACATCGACTACCCCGTGCAAGCCGTCTACCGCGCGGTGGGCTATTGGGGCTCTGCGATCGAGGGCGTGCCGTTCAACGACGGCAAGGGCGTGATCAGCAACGTCGAGGGCAGGGTCGTCGACGCCGAGGGCGAACTGGTGCATGGCTTCTACGCAACCGGCTGGATCAAGCGCGGCCCCGTGGGCCTCATCGGCCACACCAAGTCGGATGCGGCGGAGACCATCGCGCACCTCGTGGAGGACGCGCACGCGCTCTACACCGAGACTAAGGCGACCCCAGAGCAGCTCAGCCCCGACAACATCCTGCGCCTCCTCCGCGACCGCAACGTTCCGGTGGTGCAGTGGCGCGAGTGGGAAGTGTTGGACGCCCACGAGCGCGCGCTCGGCGAGCCTCAGGGCCGCGACCGCGTCAAGGTTGTCCCGCGCGAAGACATGACGGACATCGCGCTGGGCCGCGCCCGGGTCTAGGCCCGTTGACTTCCAGGCCCGTTGACTTCCAAGGGTCCTTGGTACAGATGGGGCGCGTGTGACGCGGATCGAGTTCAGATCCCGTCACTCGAGTCACTTGCGTCCCACCCACCCTTGGGAGTCACCCCAAGCGGCCCGACGCTGGTTTCACTCCTGGTCCTAGGGAACCTAAGTGCGCCCCTTGGCCGTTGATAGAGCGTCGGCAATAACAAGGAGAAGCAGTGGGTAAGAAGTACTTCAACGGGCTCAAAACCATGGGCTTGTTCGTAGCGATGTGGGTCGTGCTCCTGGGAGTTGGCTCGCTACTCGCAGGCGGCACGTACTTGTGGCTGTTCGCCGGGCTGGGGCTCGTCGGCACGTTCTACGGCTATTGGAATTCCGCCAACCTCGCGATCCGGGCGATGCACGCGCGCCCCGTCACCGAGGTGGAGCAGCCCGCGATGTATCGCATCGTGCGCGAACTGTCGCGTGAAGCGAATCAGCCGATGCCCGCGCTCTACATCTCTCCCACCGATGCGCCAAACGCGTTCGCCACGGGCCGCAACCCCAAGAACGCGGCCGTGTGCTGCACCACGGGCATCCTTGGCCTCCTTGACGAGCGCGAACTGCGCGGAGTGCTTGGCCACGAACTCCAGCACGTCTACAACCGCGACGTGCTCATCTCCGCGGTGGCCGCAGCCTTCGCCGGCATGATCACCGCGATCGCGCAGATGATGTTCTGGTTCGGGGGCCGCGACAACGTCTTCGGCACGCTCGCGTTGCTCTTCCTCGCCCCCATCGCCGCCACGCTCATCCGCATGGCCATCTCCCGCACCCGCGAGTACGATGCCGACCACGACGGCGCGGAACTGACCGCGGACCCCCTCGCCCTAGCGTCGGCCCTTCGCAAGCTCGAGGCGGGCACCGCTGCCAGGCCGCTGCCGCACGACTCCAAACTGGAGAACGTGAGCCACATGTTCATCGCCAATCCGTTCCGCGGCGAGGGCGTGGCGAAGCTGTTCAGCACGCACCCGCCAATGGCGGAGCGGATCGCGCGGCTCGAAGAAATGGCACGCGGAGTTCGCTGACTAAAAGTCGACGCGTGCGGCGGGCCCGTGCCAATATTTTCACCATGAAGTTTCGTGGACTACGTGCCGCATCGGCGGCAAGCATCGCCATCGTGGTCGTAGCCCTCAGCGGGTGTAGCAGCAGCGTCACGACTGTGGAGCAGGCCCAAGCGCAGGTGTCGGCCAAGCAGAAGGCGGTGACCGACGCGGAAGCGGCGTTCGCAACCGCGTCCGCGACCTTCTGCGCGAACAGCCAGGACTACGTGCTTGCGCTCGATCGCTACGGCGACATCCTTCACCAGACCGCCCCAACCGTTGGCGATGTCGTCGATGGCGGCAAGGACCTCGCGGCTCCGCAGGCGGCGGCCTTCGACGGAGCTGACGCCGCCGTGAAGGCGCAGCAGGAGGTCCTTACGGCGCAGCAGGAGCTCGCCGCCGCGCAGGAGACCCTCGCGAAGCTCGAGGCCGGCGTATCTGGCACACCCAGCCCGGTCGCGAGTCCTAACCCGACGCTCGCGCCGCTCGCCCCTGCCGCATCGGTTGAGCGAGTGAAGGCTGCTGAGAAGGACTTCGCCGATGCGCAGGCCGCGATCACGCCAACGACACCACTGTCCGACGCGTCGGAGCTCTTCCACAGCGCCGCAGTGGGCCTGCAGCTCGCGTGGATGCATCTCTTCGTCGACACCGGCTGCGCCACCGACGAGCAGCTAGCCCAGGCGGACGCGGTGCTGAACAACTTCGTGATGTCGGTGCAGCAAGACCTCAAGGACGCCGGCTTCTACAAGGGTGAGGTGGACGGAATCTACGGTCCGCAGACCACGCAAGCCGTCATGGATCTACAGAAGGCCAGCGGCCTGCCGGTCACCGGCACGCTTGACCAAGCCACGATTCTCGCGCTTCAGGCTGAGCTGGTGAAGCAGGGTCACGACGAGGCCAAGGACCAGCTCGCGACAACGGCCGCGGTTCAGCAGACCCTCAAACTGCTCGGATTCTGGGACGGTCCGGTTGACGGTGTCTGGACCGAGGAGCTGACACAGGCGGTCAAGGACGCCCAAAAGGCACTCGGGGTGGAGCAGACCGGCGTCATCGATGCCGCGACGCTTGCCGCGTGGGAGGCCGCACTTGAGGCCATCAAGAACCCGAGCCCGAGCGCTTCACCTAGCCCCTCGCCGAGTCCCACCGCCTAGCGCTTGCCTGGGCGCGCGTCGGCAACGGCTGGAATTACTCGCGCTCTCCCGCGAGGCCCAAGAAGCGGATGAAGACGGTGATCCACCCAAAGATGAGCGCGAACACGGCGACCTCAAGAGCTGTGAGCGACAGGCGCATGGTCAGGTACAGAACGACTGCCGCCACGGTCGCGACCAGGAAGCCCGTTACCGCGACGAAGTAGGTGAGCGGCATCCCGCCAAGGTGCCGTCGACCGCCTATCAGCAGTACCAGGAACGCGACGGCCATTCCGGACGCGGACAGGGTGTGAATCCAGAAGTGGGCGTCGACCGGAAATATCCCTACGCCCGCGAGCATGGCGCCCATCGCAACGAAGAGGCCGGAAACCACGCGCGGCGACGACTTGTCCGCCAACTTTCCCGCGGCGAGCAGCACGTGCATGTCGTGCGAGATATACACCGCGAACGTGGTGACGAGCAGGCCTCCGGCGATGAGAGTCCCGTTGAAAATCGCGCTCGAGACATCGTTGTAGGTGCCGAGCTGACTGAAGTGTTCCTTCCACCACGCGGGGTCCGACGTCGTCACGGCTGAGGTCAGCGCGCCCATGAAGACGAACGCCATGAGCAGCGTTGCCGCGCGCTGCGTCGTCATGTGGGCAACGGAAGGGAACACCACGTACGCCGAGAGTCCGAGGGTGATGGCCAGCAAGATCGCACCGAGGAACCCGGATACAGGCAGCCCGACGACCGCGAGCGCGAGTAGCAGGAACACAGCATAGGTCGCGAGGAAAGCGAGCGCCGAGTGGATGACGACGACAGAAAGCGTGTTGACGACAACCGTCCACCGTGCGAGCTCGAGTCGCCATTCCTGGCCCTCACGGTTGCGCGAGCGCCAATACCCGACTCCAGAGATGAGCGCGGTTGCGACGGTCGCCGACCACGCCGCGAACAGCCCAAAGGAACCGGAGCCCGCGAGCGGAGGGTGCGGAACCCCGCGCGCAACGAGCAAGCCCACGAGAGCGCCAATGGCGCCGAATGCGAGGGCGAGGTAGACGGCCTGTGATTCGATCCGCAACGTGGAATCGGCTGCGCGCATGATGCGCGGAGAGGGGCCCGCGAGGGGCGCGTTCGTGCTCATGGTGCGAGTGTAGGTCTGCGGCGTCCAAGTTCACGGTCCGAGGTCAGCGACGCGCGGTCGCTCGCTGGTTTCAGCCCATTGGGAGCGCGAGGGCCAGCGTTCCAGGCGAAATTGCGGAATTGTCTGCTCCGACTGGGGTTAGCGTAGATGAGGCCGGTAGCGACCCCCGGAGCTGCCGCCCACACACGGGGCTTCGCGATCGCGAAAATCACCGAGAGATTGGAGAGCAAGCAATGACCACCGAAGAAGCGCTGACCGCACTTGAGAAGCAGGGCTGGGAAGCGCTCGCCGACGGAGTCGGAGCGCGCTTCTACGACGAGGTGATGGCAGCCAGACGCCGTGATGGTGCTTCCGATCGGGTTGCTCAACCGCCACGACGCGATCGTTGGCATGGGCGCGGCCCCGCCATGGGACCACCACCACTTGACCGACATGAGCGTTGTCGAGTTGGCTCCCGATTCGTGGGCAGTAATGTATCGAGCCCACGCACGCCGCTCGGGCCAAGCCCCGTATGACGCCTGGATGGTGAGCATCTATATCGCCGCAGGCGATGGCTGGCTACTCGCGCTTCACCAGCAGACGCCATTGAGGACAGCGCCGGTGACGAATAGCGCCGGTGGCTAGCGGTAGTTGACGAACTGCAAGTCGGCGTCCACGTCCGAGGACTTCAGCAGCGCCATGGTCGCCTGCAGGTCGTCGCGGCTCTTGGATGAGACGCGCAGTTCGTCGCCCTGAATGAGCGCGCGAACGCCCTTGGGGCCCTCGTCGCGCACCAGTTTGGTGAGCTTCTTGGCGATCTCTTGCGAGATGCCCTCCTTGATCTCCGCCACCAGGCGAAACTCCTTGCCGGACGGCTGGGGGTCTCCGTACTCGAGCGACTTCATCGAGATGTTGCGCTTGGCGAGCTTCGAGATGAACACATCCAGTACCGCCTTGACGCGGTCCTCGGAGTTCGCCTTCATCAGCACGGCCTCGCCGGAGAACTCGATAGATGCGCCAACGCCCTTGAAGTCGTAGCGCTGCTGGATCTCCTTGACGGCCTGGTTGAGCGCGTTGTCCACCTCTTGGCGGTCTACCTTGCTCACCACGTCGAAGCTGCTGTCGCCTGCCATGCTCACTCCTTGCGTGCGGGTTGGCGCGGTTCGCGCCGGGTGCCTGAATATTGCTATCCTTCCATGCGCGCCGCATTGCGGTGCAAGGCGGGTTACCCGAGCGGCCAAAGGGGGCTGACTGTAAATCAGCTGCGTGAGCTACGGGGGTTCGAATCCCTCACCCGCCACGTTCAAGGCCCCACACCGTGGGGCCTTTTGCGTACCCAGCGCTCGCTTGGCTCACGCTGGCGCAGGATTCCTGACGGGCACTTCGCGCTCCTTCGCCCGTCAGAAGCCGATCCAGGTCAGGAATGTGACGGGCCGCGAGCCTGATTCACCCGTCGAAACCGTGATGTCCTGCACGCGTGGGCGCCAACGGCTCAGTGCCCGCCCATGAACGGCGCCATGGCGCGCCCCAGCAGGCTCTCGTGCCGGGTGATCTTCTCCTCGGTGTCCGCGAGCGTCATCGCGGACAGCCCGGCGTTGACCGCGAGCCACCGGACGGGCTCGACCTCCCACTTGCGCGACGCGTGCCCAACCCACGGCAGCGACGGTCAGCTCGGTGGACTCGCCAAGAATCAGGTCTCGCAGCGTGCGTCCGGCGAGATTGGTGGTGGTGACGCCGTCGCCAACGTAGCCCCCGGCCCAACCCAGACCCGTCGCCGCGTCGAGGCCAACGGACGCGTGCCAGTCCCTCGCGATCCCCAAGTTCCCACCCCAACGGTGCGTGATCGGCGTGTCGGCCAGCACGGGGAACAGCCCCACCAATTCGCGATGCAGCGAGCGATGAACACGCGCGTGGTTGTCGTACTCGGGCTTGATGCGCGACCCAAAGTGGTACGGGGCGCCCCGACCGCCGAACACGATGCGGTCGTCCGCCGTGCGCTGCCCGTAGATGATGAGGTGGCGGGCGTCGGTGAAGGTCTCGCGGTGCGCAAGGCCAATCTCGTCCCACATCGGACGCGGGTAGGGGAGCGGTCGCGATGATGAGCGAATACACCGGGGCCACGGCGCGCGCCTGCCCCTCGAGCGTCGGCGTGTACCCCTCCGTTGCCCGCACCACGAAGTCCGCGCTGACCGTGCCGTGCTCGGTGACGACACGGTGCGGAGCGATCGACATGGCGCGTGGTCTTCTCATAGATCGTCACGCCCCGCGCGCGGAGCACGGCCGCAAGCCCTCGCACCAGCTTCGCTGGCTGGATCGCCGCGCAGTCCGGCGTGTAGGTCCCGCCCAGCAGTGTTGGTCGCGTTGAGCCGCGCTTTGGCCTGGTCCGCATCGAGCAACTCGTACTCGTCCTGCCCCC
Source organism: uncultured Actinomycetota bacterium (assembly GCA_963757685.1). Lineage (GTDB taxonomy): Bacteria > Actinomycetota > Actinomycetes > Actinomycetales > Demequinaceae > Demequina. The sequence continues at coordinate 31,794 of CAVWSW010000002.1, forward strand.
ACGCGTGCGCGTCCTCCACCGCCGCTCGCGCCCTGCGCAGTTGGGTGGGCGTGCGCGCGAGCGAGATGGTTCCGCCCTTCGCGATGCCCGCATCGATGCCCTCCGCCGCCGCCGCGCGCATCACCTCGTCGATCGCGCCCCGCATGGCCGCGTGCTGAGCTAGCGCACCCTCGCGCCCGCCATGCTTTGCGAGAGTCGCCATCGAGCTGGGGAACAGGGCCGACGCCCAGCCCCCGTTCCTGCCCGACGCCCCAAAACCAGCGATCTCGCGCTCCACAATGGCGATACGCAAGTCTGGGCGGGATTCGCTCAGGTAGTAGGCCGTCCACAGCCCCGTGAATCCGGCGCCGACGATAGCCACGTCAACCTCAATGTCGTGAGCGAGCGGCGCGCCGGGCGCAAGGTTGTCGCCGCACGTCTCGAGCCACAGTGAGACGGCGCCATAGCCGCCCGCGGGGGAACCCATGGGGACCAGTGTTGTCTCCACGGCGTCGGGCGTCAAAACCCAGCGGTTTGCGTTGCCACCGAGTTTCGCGCAGGTGAAATCTTGCGCAACTTGACGGTAAACGCCAAGGAAAATCGCGGTTTCGAGTGGTGGAGCCGGTCGGGCCGTGCCAGTATCGGCATATTCGGCGTTGGCTGGCGGCGCCGGGGTGAGGGAGAAACGCAGTGGCAGAAGTGTCCGGTTCTGGCGGCGGCGTCTCGAGACGCAATGTGCTTGTGGGAAGCGCGTTAGGGGTCGCGAGCCTTGCGGCACTTCCGCTGTTCTCTACATCCGGTAAACAGCAAGATCCGCTGAAGTGCATCACGCCGGATCTCTCGGAATCCGAGAAGAAGCTGATCGTGTCGAACTGGCCCGCGTACATCGACGAGGACGACGACGGCTATGAGTCGACGCTGACTCTCTTCATGAACCAGACCGGCATCGACGTGACCTACGTCGCCGACGTGAACGACAACAAAGAGTTCTACGCCAAGGTCGCTAACCAGTTGGGTGCGTGCGAACCCACCAAGCGCGACATGTTCATGCTGACGGACTGGATGGCCGCGCGCATGATCGATGTGGGCTGGATTCAGCCGCTCGACAAGGCGAACGTTCCCAACCTCGACAAGAACCTGATCTCGTCGCTGCAAGGGATCGGTTGGGACCCTAAGCGCGAGTATTCGGCGCCGTGGCAAGCGGGATTCACCGGAATTGCCTACAACAAGAGCCTCGTTGGCGAGGTGCACAACATGGACGAACTCATGACACGCAAAGACCTGGCAGGCAAGGTTTCGGTGCTCAGCGAGATGCGCGACACGATGGGGCTTCTGCTGCTGAGCGAGGGCGCCGATCCATCCGACTTCACCCAGGCACAGTGGGACGCCGCGATGGAGAAACTGCGCAAGGCGCGCAACGACGGGCAGATCCGCGCGTTTACCGGAAACGAGTACATCAACGACCTCGCCTCCGGCAACATCGCGGCGTGTGTTGCGTGGTCCGGCGATGTCGCGGCGGCGGACGATGAGAACCTCGTGTTCCTTCCTCCGGAGGAGGGCATGATGATTTGGGCGGACAACATGCTCATCCCCAATCTCGCGAGCCACAAGGCCAATGCCGAGAAGTGGATTGACTTCTACTACGACCCCAAGATCGCCGCGCTGCTCGCGGCGTACGTCTGGTACGTGTGTCCCGTTGAAGGCGCCCAAGCGGAGATGGAACAGATTGACCCCACGCTCGTGGACAACCCCTTGATTTTCCCCACTGAGGAATACCTGGCCTCTACGCACGCCTTCATGGCGCTCGAGGAGTATCAGACGCGTGAATACGAAGGAGAGTTTGCGGATGTCCAAAATGGCTAACGAGGCGGCGCGCGACCTGCAACTCACGGCGCTCCACAAGGAGTACCCCAACGGGTTCGTAGCAGTGAAGTCACTCGACCTGGTGGTACCTGCCGGGTCCTTCTTCGCGCTGCTTGGCCCTTCTGGATGCGGCAAGACCACCACGCTGAGGATGGTCGCCGGCCTTGAGGTGCCCACCGCGGGCACCATCACGATCGGTACGCAGGACATCACGAACGACAAGCCGTACCGGCGGCCCGTCAACACCGTGTTCCAGAACTACGCGCTGTTCCCACATCTTTCGATCTACGAGAACGTGGAGTTTGGGCTCAAGCGCCGCGGCCAGAAGGAAACGTCGCGCCAAGTCAAGGACATCTTGGAGCTCACCGAACTCACGGAGCAGTCGTCAAAGCGCCCCGGCCAGCTCTCCGGTGGGCAGCAGCAGCGCGTTGCTCTGGCCCGTGCACTCATCAACCGCCCCGAGGTATTGCTGCTCGACGAGCCGCTAGGAGCCCTTGACCTGAAGCTCCGCCGCGCGATGCAGGTTGAGCTCAAGCAGATCCAGAGTGAGGTGGGCATCACGTTTGTGCACGTCACGCACGACCAAGAAGAGGCCATGACGATGGCCGACACGGTGGCGGTGATGAACCAAGGGCGCATCGAGCAGATGGGTCCTCCCACCGAGTTGTACGAAAACCCCGCGACCACGTTCGTGGCGAACTTCCTTGGCCAGTCGAACCTGATCGCAGGGGAGATCGTCGGCAAGGAAGGCGACGTGATGAAGGTCAACATGCAAGGCACCGTGGTGTCGATCCCCGTCGGCCGTGCGCACGCAGACAGCGGCAAAGGCTGGGTCGGAATTCGCCCTGAAAAGGTGCTCATCGCACCCGTTGGCGAACCTATCGACGCGCCTGGTAATCACATGAGCGGCGTAGTCGTCGACTCGAGCTTCATGGGTGTGTCCACTCAATACCTCATCAAGATGTCGTGGGGTCAGGAGATCATGTGCCACGAGCAGAACACAGGCAGGCGCGGAGTGATCCCTCCCGGCACCCCTGTGGACGTGTCGTGGCGGCCTGAGTTCGCGTTCCTTCTCGATGCGTCACAGGACGTCGACGCGGGTCGCGAGGAGGACTGACATGGCGCCGCTGTCGCGCAAGCGCACGGGCTATCTGCTCATACTGCCAACGGCACTATGGCTCGGCGTTTTCTTCATCATCCCGCTCTACTCGTTGCTAGCAAGTTCCCTGTTCGATCCACAAGGTTCGGAGCTCACGGGCTACGACATGACGTGGCACTTCGCCAACTACTGGGACGTGCTTGCCGAGTACTGGCCCATCATGTTGCGATCCCTCTTCTACGCGGGGCTCGCCACGCTCTTCTGCCTCGTCCTTGGATACACGCTGGCGTACGCCATCGCCTTCAAGGCCGGCCGGTGGAAGACGGTCATGTTGGTGCTGGTGATCGCCCCGTTCTTCACGAGCTTCCTGTTGCGCACGCTCTCCTGGAAGTTGATCCTCGGCGACGACGGTTGGATCGTCAGTTTCATGAAGAATGTGTGGCTACTGCCGCAAGAGGGGCACCTGCTTGCAACGCCTGTTGCCGTCGTGGCGGGCCTGACATACAACTTCTTGCCGTTCATGATCTTGCCGCTGTACGCGAGCCTCGAGAAGATGGACCCGCGCCTCCACGAGGCATCGAGCGACCTCTATGCAAACTCGTTCAAGACGTTCTTCAAGGTGACGTGGCCGCTCTCGCTCCCCGGCGTCGTGGCAGGCACCTTGCTCACGTTCATTCCGGCAAGCGGCGACTACATCAATGCCGACCTACTGGGAAGTCCCAACGAGCGCATGATCGGCAATGTCATCCAAGACCTCTTCACCACTACAGGTGACTACGCCCACGCGGCGGCATTGTCCGTGCTCCTCATGGTGATCATCGTGGCGTTGGTTCTTGTCTATGTGCGCAAAGCCGGAACGGAGGATCTGCTCTGATGGGACGCGTCGGCCGGTATTTCGCGAGGAACCTTGTGCTGATCCTTGGCATCCTCGTCATCGTCTATATGTACATCCCCAACATGATCGTCGCGCTCATGTCGTTCAACGACTCGAGCTCGAATCGCAACCTCTACGCTTTCCAGGCGTTCACGCTCGACAACTGGTTGCATCCGTGCGCGCCAGACGGCATGTGCCAGTCGGTAGTGGTGAGCATCAAGATCGCGATTGTCGCCACGGTCATCGCCACGCTGCTAGGCACGCTTGCCGCCTTTGGCCTTGTGCGCCACCGCTTCACTGGCCGCACGAGCATGAACCTTGTGCTGTTCCTGCCGATGGCGACCCCTGAGATCGTCATGGGCTCTTCGCTCCTCGCGCTGTTCATCGCAGCGGGGCTCGGGGGGCAACTGGGCTTTTGGACCATCCTCATCGCGCACGTGATGTTCTGCCTGTCTTTCGTGGTGGTGACCGTCAAGTCGCGGCTTTCTGGCCTTGACTCGAACCTCGAGCAAGCTGCGATGGACCTCTATGCCACCGAGTCGCAGACCTTCCGGCGCATCACGTTGCCGCTCGTGTTCCCCGGCATCCTCGGCGCGGCGCTGCTCAGTTTCAGCCTCTCGTTCGACGACTTCATCATCACCAACCTCAACGCGGGCCAAACCGTGACGTTCCCCATGTACGTGTGGGGAGCAGCGCAACGCGCATTGCCGATGCAGGTCAACGTCGTTGGCACCGTGATGTTTATCCTCGCGCTTACGATCGTGATCATCGGCGAGGTGGGTTCGCGGCGCCGCAAGAAGATGCTCGCCGCACGGTAGGCGGCCTTGCTTAGAGCATGCTTCCCGCGGTGGTGAGCACCGATCGCAGGATGCCCTCGATCTCGTCGAACTCCGCCTGCCCAACGGTCAGCGGCGGCGAGAGCTGCACTACGGGGTCGCCTCGGTCATCCGCGCGGCAATAGAGCCCGGCGTCCCACAGCGCCTTGGAGAGGTACCCGTAGAGCACGCGCTCGCACTCCTCTTCCGTGAGTGTCTCGCGCGTTGCTTTGTCGCGCACCAACTCGATCCCGTAGAAGTAGCCAGCTCCCCGCACGTCGCCAACGATAGGGAGGTCCTTGAGCCGCGCGAGCGTGTTGAAGAACGCGCCCTCGTTGTCGCGCACGTTGTCGAGCAGGCCTTCGCCCTCGATGATGTCGAGGTTGGCGAGCGCCACCGCCGCGGAGACAGGGTGGCCGCCCCACGTGTACCCGTGCGCAAACATCTGGCCCGGCTTCATGAACGGCTCTGCGATGCGGTCCGAGACGAGCATCGCGCCCATCGGCGCGTACCCGGAGGTGAGCCCCTTCGCCGTGGTGATGATGTCCGGCTCGTAGTTGTAACGCGTGGATCCAAACATCTCGCCGAGACGCCCGTACGCGCAGATGACCTCGTCGGAGACAAGCAAGCACGTCGTGCTCCGTGCAGATCTCCCGCACGCGCTCCCAATAACCGGGAGGCGGCGGGAAACAGCCACCTGCGTTTTGCACCGGCTCCAAAAACACCGCTGCAACGGTGTCCGCGCCCTCCGCTTCAATCGCGAGCGCGATCTGTTCGGCTGCCCAACGGCCAAACGCCTCGGGATCGCTCCCGTCCAAGAGGCCGGCAGTGAGGTCCGACGCTCGATACAGATTCGTATTCGCCACCCGGAACGTGGAGGGCACCAAAGGCTCAAACTGTTGCTTGAGTTCGGGGATGCCGGTGATCGAGAGAGCGCCCTGAGTGGTGCCGTGATACGCGACCTGGCGCGAAATCACCTTGTGCTTCATGGGTTTGCCAGTGAGCTTGAAGTAGTTCTTCGCGAGTTTCCACGCGGACTCAACTGCCTCGGAGCCGCCCGTGGTGAAGAACACCCTGTTGATGTCCCCGGGCGCGGAGATGGCGAGCCGCTCCGCGAGCTCGATCGCGCGCGGGTGGGCGTACGACCAGATGGGGTGGAAGGCGAGCTCTTTCGCTTGAGCCGCCGCAGCGTCGGCCAGTTCGTGGCGACCGTGCCCCACCTGGGTGACGTAGAGGCCCGACAGTCCGTCGAGATACCGCCGGCCAGCGGCGTCGAAGATGTACGCGCCCTCGCCCCTCACGATGATGGGAATGTCGGAGTCCGCCCAGCGCGAATGGTCCGTGAAGTGCATCCACAGGTGATCGTGCGCGGCTCTCTGGAGCGCGGCGTGGTCCATGACAATTCCTCCTAGGGGTCAGCCGGGTTGGCCAACACGAACCACGGTAGACGCATCGGTCATGTCTTCGAGTTCGACACCCTTAGTCTCCTTCACGCGGCGCAGCACGAAGAAGAAGGAAACGAGCGCCATGAAGGCGTAGATGCCGTACGCGAAGGAGAGCGAGAAACTCGACAGCGAGGGGAAGGTGATGGTGACCGCGAAGTTCGCCATCCACTGAGCGGCGGCCGCAACGGCGAGCGCTGTTGCGCGAATACGGTTGGGGAACATCTCTCCAAGCAGGACCCACACCACCGGTCCCCACGTGGCACCAAAGAACACCACGAACCCGTTGGCGCCCACGAGTGCCGCCGTTGCCGCGTGTCCGGACAGCACCGCGTCACCGGCGTCATTGACCGTGGCGTGGTTGAACGAAATCGCCATGAGCGCAAGGGTGAAGAACATGCCGACCGAGCCGATCAGCAGCAGTCTGCGCCTGCCGATCCTGTCGACGAGCATGATCGCGACGATCGTCACCACGATGTTCGTTACCGACGTGATCGTCGAGGTCAGGAAGGCGTCGGACTCCGAGAATCCCACCGACTGCCACAGCGTCGTTGAGTAGTAGAAGATGACGTTGATGCCCACAAGTTGTTGGAACATCGCGAGCAAGATTCCGGTCCAGACGATCGGTTTGAGGCCGAACGATGAGCCACGTAGGTCCTTGAGCGAGCGCTCCTCGTCGGCTCCAAGCGACGACCGGATCTCGGCGACCTTTCCAGCGGGATCGTCCTCGCCGACAGCAGCGAACACCACGATGGCCTCCTCGTCGCGGTGTTTGCCAACGAGATACCGCGGCGATTCAGGTAGTCGTAGCGCTGCGATGCCGTAGATCACGGCAGGAATGGCCTCTGCCATGAACATCCAGCGCCACGCCTCGAGGCCGAGCCATAGATCCTGAGACGCCCCGCCCGCGGCGGTCGAGAACACTTGCGCGGTGAGCAGCGCTGTGAAGATACCCGTGACGATCGCGAGTTGCTGAAGTGATCCCAGACGGCCTCGGAATGTCGCGGGTGCGACTTCCGCAATGTAGGCAGGCGCGATGACCGACGCCGCTCCAACCGCGAGGCCGCCTATGAGGCGCCAGATGATGAGGTCGCCAACGCTGAACGCTAGGCCCGAACCGATCGCCGAGACGAAGAACAGGATCGCGGCAAGCACCATGACGCGGATCCGGCCCCAGCGGTTCGCGATCGATCCGGCAAACCACGCGCCTACCGCGCAACCGAGCAGGGCCGAGGCAACCGTGAAGCCCTTCATCGCCTCGGTCAACCCAAATTCGCTCTGGATCGAGTCGACAGCGCCATTGATGACGGAGGAGTCAAAGCCAAAGAGGAATCCGCCGAGCGCGGCTCCAATACTGACGGCGATGACCTTCCTGCTAATTCCAGCAGGCACGGTTGGTGCGGACATGCGCGACTCCCTTGTCGACCCCCCGTGGTGGGGTGCAAATTAGCCTATCGCCGCGGCTAGTTCCTCCGCGAGGTCTCCGCGGGGTTGCACGTCTACGGCACTGAGACCCTGCCACTGCGCCGCGAGGCGCAACTCGTCCGCTAGCGCCGCGGCCACTACGGCTACTGACCGCCGCCGGGCGCCTGGAGCGAGCCCCGGCTCCCTCCAAGCCGCGGCAACGATCAGCCGGTCGCCTTTGCGATCCGACTTGAGGTCAACTCGCGCCGCGATCTGATCGCCCAGCAGGAACATCAGGCAGTAGTAGCCGTAGATCCGCTTGGGCGCGGGCGTGTAGATCTCGATGCGGTACTCGGCACCGAACATCCGCTCAAGGCGCGGGCGGAACCAGCAGACGGGATCGAAGGGGCTGAGTAGCGCCGACGCCGTGGTCCTGCCGGGTGTCGTGGCGCCGGCGGCGAGCAGAGCGGGTTCGCGCCAGCCGTCAACGTCTACCCACTGCGCGAGACCGCGTTCCACGGACGAGTCGGCAAAGGGCCGTAAGTCGCTCGCGGTGAGCGACTTGGGCGACAAGAGCCGGAAGTGGTCCGCGACGTCACGCATGGTCCCCACCCCAACGGCGCCAATCGCGCGATCGAAGAGCAATTGCCTGCCCTCCGTGAGCGTGAGTTCGGGCGCGGCGAGCGCGGCGGCGCCCCACGCTCGCTCAAGGGAGTCGTAGGTGCGCTGGAAGTTGCCTCGCCGCGACACGGCGATCTCGCCGCGGAAGAAGAGGTACTCGAGCGCGAGCTTGACGTGGCTGTAGTCCCACCACGTGCCCTTGGGGCCCTCGCGCGGGGCGAGGTGCTCGATGTCCGCGCCGATGACGGGTCCGCGCTCGTTGACGGCCTCACGCACCGCGTCAATGAGCCCGGGGCGCTGCGCGTCGAGCTCGGCCCGCGCCCACTGGATCCAGCGATTCTCGCGCCGCATTCGCGGGAGCATCGGCGGCAGCAGGTCAAGTGGCATGACTGCCGCCTCGTGGCCCCAGTGCTCGAAACCGTGGGCGCCGTGACCATGAGGCGGGCCCCACAGGAAGGCGTCGAGCGCGGACGTGTCATACGGCCCAAAGCGCGAAAACACCGGCAGGTAGTGAGCGCGCGCAAAGACGTTGACCGAGTCGAGCTGCAGCACCCCTTGGCGGTCAAGGTATGCGGCAAAGTCGCGCTCCCGAACGCGACGCGACGGCCTGCGTGACGCCAAACCCTGCGCCGCGAGAAAGGTGCGTCGAGCCTCAGGGGCGGATAGCGTCGGGCTCACAAAGCCAGCGTATCGGGAGGCCCGGACACGGGCGTCGGCCGATTTCACGGGCCAGCCGCCGTACGTGTATCCTTGACCGGCTTGCCCCAATAGCTCAGTCGGCAGAGCGTTTCCATGGTAAGGAAAAGGTCCAGGGTTCGATTCCCTGTTGGGGCTCGTTTGGGCGGCTCAGGCCGTCGCTTGGCGGGGTAGCTCAGTTGGTTAGAGCACACGACTCATAATCGTGGGGTCGCGGGTTCAAGTCCCGCCCTCGCTACAAGTCCCATCACCACAGATGGGCCAGCGCGCACGTTGCGCGTCACCACAAGGCAGGGAGTTACCGATGGCTAAGAATGACGTCCGTCCCAAGATCACGCTTGCGTGCGTTGAGTGCAAGAACCGCAACTACATCAGCCGCAAGAACCGTCGCAACACCCCCGACCGGGTGGAGCTCAACAAGTTCTGCCCCAAGTGTGGCAAGCACACGGCGCACCGCGAGACGCGCTAACTCGTTTTTCGCTGACGCCCGGTTCCCCTTCGTTGGGGGCCGGGCGTTTGTGCGTTCGGCCGTGCGTTCGTTGACAATCAAGGGTGGGTGGGACGCATGGTGCCAATGGTGACGGCGACGGCCGTTTGATCACCTCATGGGTCACTTGCGTACCAAGCCCCCTTGGAAGTCAACGCCTGCCGGCCCGACGCTGTGGCGAGCCGATGCGCACACCCCGCCACGGCGTCGGGCTCGCCCCAGTAGGGTTAGAGACGTGCCAGTCAACGTCGATGCAGTGGGCCGCGTGTACGGCCCCCACGAGCCATATGAGGTCACCAGGGTCAAGATCCGCGAGTTCGCGGAGGCGGTCGATGCGCGGTCGTTTGCCCACGTCAACGTGGAGGCTGCGCGTGCCGAGGGCTACGACGACCTTGTTGCACCAACCACCTTCGCCGTGATCATCGCGCAGCGTGCGGAGTTCCACGTCGTCGTTGACCCCGAGGTTGGCGTTGACTTCTCGCGCGTGGTGCACGCCGACGAGCGCTTCACGCACCACCGCCCGATAGTGGCAGGCGACGTCATCTCCACCACCGTCCACATCGACAAGATCACCCCGCCGCGAGCTGGCATCTCCATGGTGACGACGCGGGCGGAACTGACGGATGCGGACGACAATCCCGTCGCCACGGTTATCTCCACCCTGGCAGTGAGGGAAGACGCATGAGCGACGAGAACCTGCCCACCTTTGCCGGCCTCGAGGTGGGCCAAGTGGTGGCCGCACGCGAGGTCGAGATCTCGCGAGACACCTTGGTGCGATACGCGGGTGCCTCAGGAGACTTCAATCCGATCCACTACAACGACGTGTTCGCGCAGTCCGTTGGCCTCCCTGGCGTCATCGCGCACGGCATGCTGACGATGGGCGCGGCGGCCTCGGTGGTCGAGGAATGGGCGGGCCCTGGCAACGTCCAGGACTTCCAATCGCGCTTTACGCGGCCGATTGCCGTGCCTAACCCAGGAGAGGCCATCGTCACCGTCACGGCCACCGTTGGCGCGCTTGATGCGGAGCTCCAAACGGCGCGCATCGACGTCACGGTTGAGTTTGAGGGCGCGCGAGTGCTTGGCAAGGCGCAGGCAATCGTTTCCTGCGCGTAAATATTCCGCCAAAAAGGACTTCCGGCGCGCGCGGAGCCCCTGGTTACTGCCAGTATTCCCCCATGGCAGATACAAAGGAGAGCACGGCCGTCCAGCCTGGTCTAGACGGTTACTTCCGGATCACCGCAAGGGGATCCACGTTTGGTCAAGAAATCCGCGGTGGATTCACGACCTTCTTCACGATGGCGTACATCGTGGTACTCAACCCCCTCATCCTTGGATTCGTCCCCGACAAGGATGGCAACTACCTTGGCGGCGGCACCGAGCCCAACCTCGTAGCTATCGCGGCGGCGACAGCCCTCGTGGCCGGCATCATGACCTTCGCGATGGGTTCGCTTGCGCGATTCCCCATCGCGATCGCCGCTGGCCTTGGCCTCAACGCCTTCGTGGCGTTCGGGCTCGTTGGCGGCGGGCTCTTCACGTGGCCGGAGGCCATGGGGCTCATCGTCATCGAGGGTGTGATCGTGCTCCTCCTGGTGCTGACCAAGTTGCGCATCAAGTTCCTGTACGCGGTGCCGCTGGCACTCAAGAAGGCCATCGCCGCGGGCATCGGCCTGTTCCTCGCGTACATCGCCTTCTGGGACGCGAAGCTCGTGCTGCCGGACGCCTCTGGCGCTACGCCCGGGTCGTTCGGCCTCGGCGGCGGCATCAACAGCTGGCCAACGGTCATCTTCTTGTTCGGCATCCTGCTTGGCGGCATCCTGCTCGCCAAGAAGGTCAAGGGCGCGCTGCTGATCACGATCGCGGTCTCGACGGTGCTTGCGTTCATCGTCGAGGCGATCGCGAACCTTGGGCGCAGTCGTCAGCAGACAACCCTCGCGGCTGGTCGCTCGTGGTGCCCACGTTCTCTGGAATGGACTGGGACTTCGTCCCTGACCTCAGCACGCTTGGTCAGTTCAGCATTGTGGGGCCCTTCACTCACGGTCCCGCCATCATCACGGTGCTGCTCATCATCTTCTCGCTGCTCGTCGTCGACTTCTTCGACACCCTCGGCACGATGACGGCCGTTGGCGAAGAGGCAGAGCTCAACGACGAGGACGGCATCCCGGAGGACTCCCAGGCGATCCTCATCGTCGACTCCGTTGCCGCCATCGCCGGTGGTGCCGCGTCGGTGTCGTCGAACACCTCGTACATCGAGTCTGCATCCGGCGTCGGCGACGGCGCGCGGACGGGCCTCGCGTCCGTGGTCACGGGCATCACGTTCCTTGTGGCCGTGTTCCTCGCGCCGCTTGCGCAGATCGTGCCCTTCGAGGCGGCCACTCCGGTGCTCGTGCTCGTGGGCCTCATGATGCTGCGCTCCGCCGTGAACATCGACTGGCAGGACTACCGCATCGCGGTCCCGGCCTTCCTGACGATGATCGCGATGCCGTTCGGCTACTCGATCGCGGCAGGCATTGGCCTCGGCTTCGTCGCCTACGTCGTGATCAACGCCTTCACCGGCAAGGTCAAGGAGATCAAGCCACTCATGTGGGTTGGCGCGGCAGCGTTCCTCGTCTACTTCTCGATGGTTGGGCTCAACACGCTCATCAACTAGTCAGCATTCGGCAAAGGGGCGTCGCTTCGGCGGCGCCCCTTTTCTGTGCCCAAACAACACTGTGCCCAAACAACGCTGTGCCAAAACAACGCTGTGCCCGACGCCGTGGTGACGCGGGCGCTCGGCTCACCCAAGCGTCGGGCGGGCGCTTGGCGCTACTTGGGAGCGGGCCCGGTGGTGTTGCCGCGGCGGAACTCGAGCGGCATGAGTACGCGCTCTGGCGCGCGACCCTCGAGCAGGGACTTGACCTCGGAGGCGAGAACGTGACCCTTAGCGGCGCCGTCTTGCTTCATGGTGGTGACCTCGTGCGGGGCAACCCACGGCAGGTCCAGCCCGTCGAATCCCGTGACGGAGAGGTCCTCGGGAACCGAGAGGCCCTTCTCGCGCGCGGCGAGGATGACGCCGCCGGCGAGGAGGTCGGATTGGCACACGACCGCGGTGGGTCGCGATTCGTGGGCGAGCGCAAGGTGGCCTGCGGCGATGCCCGCCTCGACCATCGACGCGTGGGCCTCGATGATGACGCACGGCTCGATGCCCGCGAGCTCGAACGCGTCGAGGCGGTGGTGGATGGGCGTCCACGCGGCGCGCGCCGTTTCTGCGCGGGTGATGACTCGCGTGTCCGCCTCGGCGCCGAAGGGCAGCGTGACGGTGGCGATGCGCTCGTGCCCCAGCTCGCGCAGGTGGCTGATGAGGCGAACGGTCGCGTCGGTGTCGTCGATGTCGAGCGAGCCGGCGCCCTCGGGAGCGGGGCCCTCCATGACCACAAGCGGGATGCCGCGCCGGTGTGCGATCGCGAGCGCAGGCTCTTCGTGGTCGCGCACGCGCAGCACGACAACGGCGTCCATGGCCGCGTTGTCGAGCAACGTGCGCTCGCCGGGCTCGCCCGTTGGCTGCGGGATCAGCAACACGCCAACGCCCATCGCGCCAAAGTCGGCGATGAGGCTGTCGAGGATGCGCAAGTTGAGTGGATCGCGGAACGACCGCGCGAACTTCTCGTGAATGACAACGCCAACGATGCCTGACTTGCCGGACCGGAGTGCGCGGCCTTGGGGCGAGGGGCCGCCGTAGCCGAGTTCCTCGGCGGCGCGCTCGACGCGTGCTTTGGTGTCCTGAGAGATGGGCCCCGCGCCCGAGTAGGTCAGCGAGACCGTTGACAGTGACACGCCGGCGCGGGTTGCAACATCCGCCATAGTCGGCTTCTTTACCTTGGCCACGCCACACCCCTTTTGCACTGGACGTCGCCCTAAGCGTAGCGGCATGGCGCGGTGCATTCGAAACGTTTGGAAATTTCGACCCGGGAACTTACCGGATGGTCAGTTTTGCGCTCGTGATGCCTCAGAATATAGGGGTGACTCGCCCCGTGCCCGCGACCCCGGATGAAGCCCGGATCCGGCGCGCCAGGCTAGGCGTCTTGGCGCTGTTCTGGCTCATGGGCGTGCTGCTGGCAACATACGTCTCGCGCGTGCCGAGCGTGGCGACGTTACTCGACGTCACCACGGGCAGGCTCGCGCTGCTCATGCTCGCGGGCGCACTCGGCGCGCTCGCGGCGCTCACCGTCACCGGCTGGGTGGTCGCGCGCTTCGGTACTCGGGCCGTGTTGTTCTGGACCTCGTTCATTTACCTCGCCGCATTCCTGACGGTGGCGTGGTCTATCCACCTCGGCTCGCAGGTGTGGTTTGCGGCGGGCCAGTTCTTTGTCTCCTTCGCATTCGCGTTCACCAACGTGTCCATGAACGCAGAGGCGGCGAACGTGGAGCACTGGATGAGCCGCGCGGTGATGCCGCACTTCCACGCCTCGTTCTCCGTCGGCATGGCGACTGGGCTCGCCGTTTGGTGCGCTCGTGTCACACCTTGGCGTGTCGCCCGCCGTGCACTTCGCGGTCGTCGGAGTGATCCTCACGGCGGTTCGCCTCGCGATCATTCCCTGGGCGGTGGTGTACGGCGCACGCAATCCTGACGCTGCTGCTGGCGGCTTCGGCGGCCCGTTCAAGACCGCTCGCGATGAGTACCGCGAACGCCGCATCGTGCTCATTGGCGTCATCGTCTTCGCGGCATCGACCATTGAGGGAGCGGCCGCGCAATGGTCCGCGCTCGCGGTGGTGCAAGCCTTCGACACCACGGAGGCCGTTGGCGACATTGCGTATTGGGTGTTCGTGGTCGCGATGGTGACCACCCGCGGATTCGGCGCCCACATCATCGGCCGCGCCGGCCGGGTGGTGTCGCTGCGAGCGTCCGCGGTGTTCGTGTTCGTCGGCGTGCTCATCTTTGCGTTCACCCCCACGTTCTGGGCGATCCCGGTGGCCATGATTCTGTGGGGGCTGGGCGCGGGGCTCGGCGTGCCGATCGGCTTCTCCGCGGCGTCGGACGACCCACGGAAGGCAGCGGCGCGCGTCGCAGCCGTCTCGTCCTTTGCCACGGTCGCGGGCCTGATCATGCCGCAGATCATCGGGCACCTTGGCGACGTGATCGAGCTTCGCAAGGCGCTCACGATCGCATGCGTTGCGGCGGTGTTGTCCTTCGTCATCGCGCGCGCGGTGCGGACGGACGGCCCTTTGTTCCGCTCGCACAGGGCGCTTGCGCGCGCGGTGAGCGGGCCGTCGGCCATTTCGCCAGACGAAATCAGGTACGAACTTGACGCTGACGGTGACGGGATCCCGGACGAGTTCCAAACTCGTCCCGATACCCTGGAGCCATGACCACCCTCGCCGAGCTCACCACGCTTGCGCGTTGGCGGCCCCGCGGCGGATTTCGTGGAGGCGGCGAGCGAGGCGGAGTTCATCGATGCCATTCGCGCTGCCGACGCTGCTGCGACGCCCTTGCTCGTGATCGGCGGCGGCTCCAACCTGCTGGTCAGTGACGAAGGCTTCGACGGGCTCGTGCTGCGCGACGCGCGGAGCGAGATCACCGTTCAGGACGACGGCTTCTGCGGAGGGGTCTCCGTCACCGCAACCGCGGGCACGCCGTGGGACCAGCTCGTCGACCGCGCCGTGAGCGACGAGTGGGTGGGGCTCGAGGCGCTGAGCGGCATTCCCGGGTCCGTTGGCGCGGCGCCCGTGCAGAACATCGGCGCGTACGGCGCTGAGCTCGCGGACACCCTCGCGTCCGTGCGCACGTGGGATCGCGAGGAGGGCGCCGTGAAGACGCTTGTGCTGATGGCCCTGGGGTTCGGGTACCGCACCTCGGTCCTCAAGCGCTCGTTGGTGGCGCCCTATGGCCCGACGCCGCGCTACGTCGTCTTGGACGTCACCGTTCACACGCGGTTTGGTTCGCGCTCGGCGCCGGTGCGGTATCAACAGTTGGCGGACGCGTTGGGCGTCGCGGTGGGGGATACCGCGCCGATCGCACGAGGTACGCGAGGCCGTGCTTGGGCTGCGCGCCTCTAAGGGCATGCTTCTGGATGACGCGGACCACGACACCTGGAGCGCTGGCTCCTTCTTCACGAACCCCGTGCTTACCCAGGCTCAAGCCGCCCTGTTACCGGCAGGCGCCCCTCAGTTCGCGTCGGGCAACGAGGTCAAGACGAGCGCGGCTTGGCTGATTGAGCACGCAGGATTTTCCAAGGGCTTTTCGCTACCGGGCTCGCGCGCGGCGCTGTCGACAAAGCACACGCTCGCGCTCACGAACACAGGGGGCGCGACCTCCGCCGAGTTGCGCGAACTAGCGCGTCACATCCAGGTTGGGGTGAGGAAGGCGTCTGGCATCTTCCTCACCCCCGAACCGTTGATTGTGGGCGCCTAACTCACCGCTAGCCGTCGGCTGCGATCGCCTGGAGGATGTCGAGCCGTGAGGCGCGCAACGCGGGCCAGATCGCGGCAACGCATGCCCGCGATGACCGCGATCACCGTGTAGATCATGAGGTTGACCCAGGGGATCGCGAAGCCCGTGATGCCTTGGTCCTTGAGCGACACCACAAGTGCGGAGCCGATGGAGACGCCAAGGATCATGCCGAGCACCGTTCCGAACAGCGCCATCACCACGGACTCGAGCGTGATCATGCGCCACACAGACGCGCGGCGGAGGCCCACAGCGCGCAGTAGGCCGATCTCCCTTGTCCGCTCCGTGACGGAGAGCAGCAGCGTGTTTGCTACGCCGAGGACGGCGATGATGAGCGCCGCTGCCAGCATGACGGTGATGATGTTCAGGAAGATGTCGACGAACTGCTTCGCGAACTGCGCCGTCTGGTCCGCTGTTTGCACCTGAACCAAGGGGAACTCGGCTGCGAGCGCATCGGTGATCTCCGTCTGCACTTCGGTCACGTCGTAGCCATCCGCCACCGCGATGGACACCTGCTGAATCTCGAGTGGGCCAAGCAGGCTCTCGCCCGTTGACCAGTCCACGAGCAGCGGGGTGCCGATGGCATCCGAGGCCGTGCCGGTGATCTCGAGTGTCTGCGTTGATGCCGCGCCGTCGAGCGTGATGTCGTCGCCCACCTTGAGGTCGGTGCCCAAGAAGCCCTTGGTCGCCCACACTCCGTCGCCGAGCTCGCTGAGATCGCTGTCGCCGGCCTGGTCGTGATAGACCCCGCCGAGCACGTCGGAGTCCATCACCCACAGGTTCTTGTCGGTGCCGTCGTACGTCACCACGCCTTGCGCTTCGCGGCCAGCCCATTCGACGCCGTCCGTTTTCGAGATGATGTCCACCGCGCCTTGTGGGATGTAGGTGGAGATTGCGAGTGCGTAGAGATCTGCATCCGACTGACCGAATGCGTCATTGATGGTCGCCTTGAGCGATGCGGTGAACGTCGAGATCACCGCGAGCAGCGTCACGCCGATCATGAGTGCCGCCGCGGTGTTGGCGCTGCGACGCGGCTCTCTGCGGATGTTGTTGGCCGCGAGCTTGCCGTCGATCGCAAACATGCTCGAGAGGAGCCCGCGCAGAGCGTAAGCCAACGGTACGAGCACCTGCGCCGCAAGAAGGGTCGCTCCAAGGATCAGGAGCACGGCACCAAGGCCCACGTAGAGAGCAGGATTCGGCACATCGGCGACAAGACCGATGACGAACAGCACAGCTCCCACGAGTCCCATGGCGCCGCCCACAATGTTGCGCACCTTGAGAGGCTTTCGCGACGCCGTTCCGGACTCGCGCAGCGCTTCCATCGGCGCGATGCGCGCGGCGTGGATGGCGGGAGCGAGCGCGGACACGACAGTTACGAGAACGCCGAGACCGTAGCCCCAGATGATCGCGTCAGGGGGCACCGTTATGGCACCGAAGATGTCGCCCACGGCGAGTTCCAGCAACGCGGTGAGACCCAGCGCGAGGACCCAGCCGAGCAGGATCCCGAGGGTTGCCGCGATAAAGCCGACGACACCAGCCTCGACGAGGATCATTGCCCTGACCTGCGAGCCCTTCATGCCGATGGCACGCAACAACCCGAGTTCGCGAGTGCGCTGCGTCACGATAATGCGGAAGGTGTTGATGATGATGTACGCGCCAACAAAGAGGGCGATAAGCGCGAACACAAGTGTGAAGATGTTGACGTAGTTCAACGCCTGGTCGAACTGGTCGATCTGCTCGGCGGCCTTGTCCTTGGCGGTGATCGCGCGGCTACCCTCCGGAATTACCTCGGCGATGTCGTTCGCGACGGTTTGGGGGTCGGCGCCGTCCGCGACGAGTACTTGGATGCTGTCGAAGCCGTCCACGGACGCGATGGTGCGCACAGTTTCAAGAGGCGCCCAAAGCAGGGTTGCGCCCTGAGTGTTGTTGTCGTCGCCGAACCGAACCGTCCCGGTGATCGTGAGATCGGTGACGCCAACCTCTGACGCGTAGCCAACCGTGTCACCAAGTGCGAGGTCGCGCTTCTTGAACGCGTCCACGTCGATGACCGCTTCGCCCGGAGCCGACGGAGCCTTGCCCTCGACAATCGTGGCGCCGTCGAGATCGGCATTTCCGGACCAGTTGATGACGAGCGATGGCGGACCACCCTGACCACCATTGGGAGCTTCGCCATTGGCCTCGAGCAGCACGCCCATCTGGAATGTGAGCGAGCCCTCGGCAACCCCAACCCCCTGGACGGCGCGAACCGCGTCCACGTCTTTGTCGTGCAAAGCGGAAGTGCCGGCGGGTAGGTCGATGGTGTTGTCTGGGTCGGGCTCAACGATGACGTCTACTGAGTCATAGATGTCGGTGAATAGCGCGTTGAAGCCGCTCGACAGTGCGTTGGTGAAGATGTGTGTTGCGGACACGAGGGCAACGCCGAGCGCCACCGCGATGGCGGTGAGGATCAGGCGTCGCGGATTGTGTCTGACGTTCTTTATGGCGAGGCGAAACATTACGTCAGTGACCCATCTGCTTCATGCGATCGAGGATGCGCTCCGCCGTGGGCTCGCGCATCTCGTCGACGATCACACCGTCCTCGAGGAACAGAATCCGGTCCGCGTAAGACGCCGCGGTGGGGTCGTGAGTGACCATCACAATTGTCTGGCCAAATTCCTTGACCGCGCGCCGCATGAACGTGAGCAGCTCGGAGCCGGACTTCGAGTCGAGGTTTCCTGACGGTTCATCCGCGAAGATGATTGCTGGACGCGAAACGAGCGCGCGCGCCACTGCGACGCGCTGCTGCTGCCCGCCGGAGAGTTCAGCGGGCAGGTGCTTGAGACGGTCGCCAAGCCCAAGGATGCCGATGATCTCGTCAAACCACGCGGGGTCAGCCTTCGTGCCTGCGATGTCGAGCGGCAGCGTGATGTTCTCGCGCGCGGTGAGCGACGGGATCAGGTTGAAGGACTGAAACACGAAGCCGAGCGTGTCGCGGCGCACCTGCGTGACTTGCGCTTCGCTCAACGAGGTGATGACGATTCCGGCGATGGTGGATTCGCCGGCCGTGAGCCGATCAAGCCCTGCGAGAGTGTGGAGCAAGGTCGACTTGCCCGATCCCGATGGGCCCATGATCGCGGTGAACTCACCCTGGGCGATGTCCACGTTGACGCCATCGAGCGCGCGGACTGCTGCTTCGCCGTGGCCGTAGTCCTTGTAGCCACCGCGCATGGAGGCGGCGATGGTGATTTGGGGTGTCGCGGTCATTCTTGCTCTCCTGTAAGTCTTGGTCTAGATCAGTGTGGCCGAAGGCCGTGGGCGGGGGCCATGGGGGAAGTCCCCCATTTCGTCCCCCATTCCCCGTTGCCACCAGCCTATGTGGTTGAGGTCAGCGATCTTCCGGCCGCTGCCAGCGGAACGTGCGCACCGCCCAAATGGTCCCTACGACAAACCACACGGACAACACGATCGCGGTGGCGCCGTGCTGCCAACTTCCGCTCGCCTCCGCTGATTCGAAATCGGGCGGCAGGAACACAGAGCGCATGCCTTGCGCGAGCCACTTGAGAGGGAACACCGACGCAACGTTTTGAAGGAACGGCGGTACCTGCGTGAAGACGATGAACACCCCGGAGATGAACTGCAGAAACAGCACCACGGGGGTCAGTACGGCGGAGCCCGCGCGAGCGTTGCGAAGCAACGAACTCATGCCGAAGCCGAGCGCCACCGACGCCGCCGTGCCAAGCAGGAACACCCAAACGAAGGTGCCCCATGCGGCCAACGTGCTGGGCAATTCCACTCCGTAGGCGGCTACGCCCGATAGCTCACGAGCAACACAATTTGCACCACGGACACGAACAACACCTGCACGAGCCGGCCCGCGAAGAACGCGGTTGGCGGCAAAGGCGTGCCGTGAAGGCGCTTGAGGACATCGGTGTCGCGATCGGTCGCGATCCCAAGGGCAAGCGACTGAAAGCCCGTGTTCATGATGCCGCTCGCGATCATGCCGGCGAGGAAATACTGGCCAAAGCTCACGCCCTCCGCTACGTCTTGGCCGCCGAATATCGAGCCGAACAAGCACGAGCAGCATGACGGGGAAGAAGAAGATGAAGATCATCTGCTCGCGTGAGCGCAAGAACTCCTTGAGCTCCACCTTGGCTCGGTCACGCGCAAGGAACAACCAACTTGGCTGCTTCACTCTGTGCCCCCAATGATCTGGAAGTAGACGTCTTCGAGGGACGGCTTGGTGACGGAAAGTTCGTCCACCTCACCTTCCGTCGTGGCGAGCAGTTCTCTGCAGGGTCGCCGTGGGCGTCGTTGTGACGGCCCGACGCAGTTCCCCGTTCTCGCGCCACGTCACCACGGAGTCGGTTGCCCTTGCACGCAGGCCCGCCGGGGTGTCGAGCGCCGCGAGCTTGCCGTCCGCGATGATCGCGATGCGGTCCGCGAGGTGCTCCGCCTCGTCGAGATAGTGCGTGGTGAGGACGATCGTGGTGCCGTCTTGCCTGAGCGACTCGATGAGGCCCCAGAACTGGCGCCTCGCCGCAGGGTCGAAGCCGGTTGTTGGCTCGTCGAGGAACACGAGCTCGGGGTTGCCCACCACGGCGAGGGCCACGTCGAGGCGCCTGCGCATTCCGCCGGACAGCGTGCGCGGCTTGGCATCGGCCTTGTCGTCGAGGCCCACCGCGGTGAGTAGACTCGTCCGGTGTCTCGTGGCGAGCTATACAGGCGACCCATGTGGGTGATGGCTTCGCGGGGCGTCAGGGCCAACTGGTCCGACGTCGTCTGCAGCATGATCCCAAGGCGCTCGCGCCACTCCCTCGTTGGGTGAGCTGGGTCGTGTCCCAGCACGTGGACGTCGCCGCCGGTGCGAGCCCGGAATCCCTCGAGGATCTCAATGGTCGTGGATTTGCCTGCGCCATTGGGCCCGAGCAACGCGAAGACTTCGCCTTCGCGAATCTCAAGGGCTAGGTCGTCTATAGCTGGCTTGTCCCCGTACAACTTTTTGAGGCCGTTGACCTCGATGGCGATTCCCATGTACCGACCGTACCGAAACGTTACGTGCGTGGAAAGGCCAAACCGGACAAAAGCGTCGGGCAATCTTGGCCTGGCTGTTGGCTACTCGGCGAGCAGTGCCTGGATGCGCGCGACGCCCTCAACGAGGTCGTCGTCGCCAAGCGCATAACTGAGGCGGATGAAGCCGCTTGGTCCGAACGCCTCTCCGGGGACCACGGCGACCTCTGCTTCGTCGAGAATGACGGCCGCGAGGTCGGCGCTGCTGGCGATGTGGCGGCCGCGAATGGTGCGGCCGATGACGCCCTCAACCGAGGGGTACGCGTAGAACGCTCCGGTGGGAGTTGGGCACACGAAGCCGTCGATTTCGCGCAGCATGTCCACCATGGTGGTGCGGCGGCGGTCGAACGCCTTGCGCATGAGGTACACGTCTTCGAGGCCGCCCTCAAGCGCCGCGATAGCTGCGCGTTGGGAGACGTTCGCGACGTTGCTCGTTAGGTGGCTCTGGAAGTTCGCCGCGGCCTTTGTGACGTCCGCAGGCGCGATCATCCAGCCCACCCGCCAACCGGTCATGGCGTAGGTCTTGGCGACGCCGTTGACCACGATGGTCTGGTTCGCGAGTTCGGGGACCAGGCGCACGATGGGGGAGAACGTCGCGTCGTCGTAGGTGAGGTGCTCGTAGATCTCGTCGGTGATGACCCAGATGCCGTGCTCGAGCGCCCACTCGCCTATTTCTTGCGTCTGGTCGGGTGAGTAGACGGCGCCCGTGGGGTTGGACGGGCTGCAGAACAGGAGCGCCTTGGTGTTGGGCGTGCGCGCTGCCTCGAGCTGGTCCACCGTGACGAGGTAGCCCTGGTCCGCGCCGGCGAACACCTCTACGGGGACGCCGCCCGCGAGGGTGATGGCCTCGGGATACGTGGTCCAGTACGGCGCGGGCAGGATGACCTCGTCGCCAGGGTCAACGATGGCTGCAAACGCCTGGAACACGGCCTGCTTTCCGCCGTTGGTGACGATGATGTTCGCGGGGTCAACCTCGTAGCCGGAGTCGCGCAGAGTCTTGCGCGCGATCGCCTCGCGGAGTTCGGGGAGGCCGGTTGCCGGGGTGTAGCGGTGGTTCTTGGGGTCTTTTGCCGCCGCGACGGCCGCGTCAACGATGAAGTCGGGGGTGGGGAAGTCCGGCTCGCCCGCGCCGAACCCGATCACGGGCCTGCCGGCCGCCTTGAGCGCCTTGGCCTTCGCGTCCACGGCGAGCGTGGCGGAGGGAGCGATGGCGGCGAGGCGTGCGGATACGCGGCGAGCAGGAGCGGTCATAGGGCCATTCTTCCACGGGCGCGTTGGTTGGTTTCCACGGGCTGCTTGGGGCTGCGTGCGGCTGGTGCCGCGGCCAATCTGCGCTGGCTGCCCGCCGGCGCTTCGCGACGGGTCCATCGGACATTGCGCCCCACGAACCGCGTGATTGTCACGCGGGCCAACAGCCGCACGCCGGCCCGTCACTCATCCGCAGTTGCCGCGCGGCCAGTCCCGAGTCGCGCTCGGCCTCGACGCTCGCGTCGGCACCTTCTCAACCATGGACACTTTGTCCACAGCTGCGTCGGCTTGGCGCCGAGTACGGTCAGACGAGCGACGTTCGCGCCATGGACGTAGTCGATGCCGTCAATCAACTGGTGGAGCAGCGCGACCTCGTGCTCTGCCGCAGGCTGCACGAGCGCGCGATGCGGACGCGCCCTGCATACGTGGCTGCTCGGCCGTTCCGCGGCGTGTAGTCACGCAGACCGCGTTCGGCGACGCGCGCTCGCTGTCGTCTCGAACGCCCTCACCTGCCTGAGGCGCTTGGCGCGCTTGACTTGCCGACTGTCCGAGCGTTACAGCGGCGCTCATCTAGCGATCCCCGAGCACCGTCGGTTTGTAGAGAGGCAGCGCCGATCGCGCGAGGGCATCGGCTCCATCCGTTAGTGGAGATCGCGCGCTTCGGCACTCGTCGGTCGCCGTGGCGACCGCGCTTGACATCTGCGGCCGCGTGCCTCGACGAGACCTGCGCACCTCGTCGCGGTCGACGCCGCTCTCAATAAAGGCATGATCACGCCGGGCGACATCATGGGTTTCACTGCCACTGATCTACGTCAGCGCCGCGACTGGCTCGTGGCTCACGCGGACGCGCGGGCCCAGTCTCCCGGCGAGACCACGGCGACTGCGCTTGGATGCGAGCCGCGGGCTTCCACGTGAGGCCCCAGGCGTACATCGACGGAGCGGGCCACGTGGACCTCGAAGTGAGAGGCATCACATCGCATTCAAGTGTGATGGCTATGAACTCACTCACAGCCGATCCTTCAGACGCGATCCGCAGAAGGGTCGCGCCGTGATCAAGCGCGGGCGACCGCTGCTCAGATATCGCAGGCTTCGGAGCTACACGGACACGCGACACCTGACATAGTTCGACGCGGTGCGCGCTCGCGATAGGAAGCGTGGAGCGCCTGCGGCGCCACGACTCAGGTGACGCACATCCCTGACGAAACAAGGTCTGTGGGGCCGACTGGGACTCATGCGTCAGCTGATCCGTCTTGAGTCCGACGGCACCAGCCACATCGTGCCCCAAGCGCCCTTGTTAGCCGAACCCGGGGTCGCACCTTGAACCAAAACCACGTACACTGGCAAGTCGGCGATTGACAAACGTCATGATGGCTCGCGCCCTCGTGGGACTCACAAGTTTGTCGGGAGCCGTGGGGCCAGACCCCGAAGGGCAGTGGCGCAATTGGTAGCGCATCGGTCTCCAAAACCGACGGTTGTGGGTTCGAGTCCCGCCTGCCCTGCGCGACGCAGGCCATTACCTGCGTCACTCAACAAGCAAAGGATGTTCGGTGAGCGAAACTGCCGTGACTGAGTCTGGAGAGAAGGACCCGCGCCATAACGAGCGCGAGCGCCGCAACATCTTCGGACGCATCGCGCTGTTCTGGCGCCAGGTGATTTCGGAGCTTAAGAAGGTGGTCACGCCCTCGCGTGAAGAGACCGTCCGCTACATCTGGATCGTCCTCGGATTTGTGCTCGTGATGATGTTGATCGTGTTTATCTTGGACTTCGTCCTTCGGCTACGCTGGCGAACTGGGTTTTCGGCGGCTAGCGCCGCCGCAATAAGGAGAGATTTGCGTGTCTGAGCGAGATTGCTGACGGCGTTGCCGTAGAAGAAGAGGCCGACGCTGTTGTCACCGACGACGCTGTTGTCGACCGACGACGCCGGTGGTCACCGACGACGCCGTGAAGTCACCGACGACGCCGACGAAGTCACCGACGACGCCGGTTGTCACCGACGACGCCGCGGCTGAGACCGAACCCGACGCCGAGGCCGGACCCCGCGGCCGAGTTCCTCGCCGAGCTGAGCTCGCGCGAAGGCGACTGGTTCGTCGTGCACAGCTACTCGGGCCACGAGAAGCGCGTCAAGCAGGCCATCGAGCACCGCATCGAGAGCCTCCACATGGAGGACTTCATCTTCCAGGTCGAGGTCACGATGGAGGAGGTCGACCGAGATCAAGAACGGCCAGCGCAAGCAGATCACCCGCGTGCGCATGCCCGGATACGTCTTGGTGCGCATGTACCTCACGGACGAGTCGTGGGGCGCCGTGCGCAACACGCCTGGCGTCACCGGCTTCGTTGGCCACGCTCACCAGCCCGTGCCGCTCACGCTCGACGAGGTGTCTCGCATGCTCGCGCCGCCGGAGACCCAGGCGACCGGCGCTGGCGACGAGAAGCCGCCGCGGCCGCGAAGAGCCATCGAGGTCGACTTCCACGTCGGCGAGGCGATCACCGTCATCGACGGCCCGTTCGCCACGCTGCCTGGCACCATTTCCGAGATCACCGTGGAGGGCCAGAAGCTCCACGTGCTCGTTTCAATCTTCGGCCGGGAAACTCCGGTCGAGTTGTCGTTCAATCAAGTGCCGAAGATCTAGACGACGAGCGACCCATGCGGCCGCCAGCCGCATCAGCTAACAAAAGGACCCAAGACATGGCACCCCCGAAGAAGAAGGTTGCCGGCCTGATCAAGCTCCAGATCCAGGCTGGTATGGCGAACCCCGCCCCGCCCGTTGGCCCCGCACTGGGCCAGCACGGCGTGAACATCATGGAGTTCTGCAAGGCGTACAACGCCGCGACCGAGTCGCAGCGTGGCAACGTGATCCCCGTGGAGATCACGGTCTACGAGGACCGTTCCTTCACGTTCATCACCAAGACCCCGCCTGCCGCAGAGCTCATCAAGAAGGCCGCTGGCGTGGCCAAGGGCTCTGGCGTTCCGCACACGCAGAAGGTCGGCTCGCTGACCGAAGCACAGGTGCGCGAGATCGCTCCCAGCAAGATGGAAGACCTCAACGCCAACGACCTCGACGCCGCCGCCAAGATCATCGCCGGCACCGCCCGCTCCATGGGCATCACGGTCTCCTAGAGACCGCATCACAACAGACACCCAGTGGAGGGCCGCGCTGGCCCGCAACCCACGACTGCACAGAAAGAGAAGCAGATGACTAAGCGCTCCAAGGCTTACCGCGACGCAGCCAGCTCGTCGACGCACAGCCAGCTCTACACCCCGCTCGAGGCAGTTCGCCTCGCGCAGAAGACCTCCTCCAAGAAGACAGACTCGACCATCGACGTCGTCTTCAAGCTTGGCGTCGACCCCCGTCACGCGGACCAGATGGTCCGTTCCACCGTCATCCTGCCGAACGGCACCGGCAAGACCGCCAGGGTCCTGGTCTTCGCCAACGGCGAGAAGGCGGACGCGGCACGTCGAGGCAGGCGCCGACATCGTCGGTGGCGACGAGCTCATCGAAGAGGTTGCCGGCGGCCGCCAGGACTTCGACGCCGTCGTCGCGACGCCGGACCTCATGGGCAAGGTCGGCCGCCTTGGCCGCGTGCTCGGCCCGCGTGGCCTCATGCCTAACCCCAAGACGGGCACCGTGACGATGGACGTCGCCAAGGCCGTCTCCGACATCAAGGGCGGAAAGATCGAGTTCCGCGTCGACAAGCACGCCAACCTGCACACCGTGCTGGGCAAGGCGTCGTTCGGCGACGACAAGCTGGTCGAGAACTACCAGGCCGTCCTCGACGAGGTGCTTCGCTCGAAGCCCTCCTCCTCGAAGGGCCGCTACATCATCAAGGCGTCGATCTCGGCGACACAGGCCCCGGCATCCCGGTCGACGCCCTCGCCAAGGTCGACGCGTAGAGCGCTCACAGCAGTACGCGCAAAGCCCGGCCGGTCCTCGTGACAGGGCCGGGCCTTCGTCGCGTTCGCGCGGCCGGTTCCGCGCAGGGCGGGATTTGCTACTGGCCCGACGCTCGGGTATACCTTGCCGAGCCCAAGACCGCCGGTCGTCGGTCCCAGTTCGCTGGATTCGACCGAAGTTCCGTGACAAGCGGAAGTCCAGCGTAGGAGAACCTGAAGTGCCCAGCTGGCGACAGCGTCGGGCAGACCACGGCCTCGCCTGCGCGAGGCCTTTTGTTTTCCTCGGAACGGGCGACGGTCACATTCCAGGAAGGACAAACATGGCGACGCCAGACAAGGTGGCCGCGGTCAAGGAAATGGCGGACAAGTTCCGCAACGTCCAACGCCGTGTTGATCACCGAGTACCGCGGCCTGTCCGTACCGCAGCTTGCTGCGCTGCGTGCCGGTCTCCGCGGTGCCGCGACCTACTCGGTTGCGAAGAACACTCTGACGGCGCTCGCGGCCAAGGAAGCCGGCGTTGAGGGTCTTGATGACCTCTTCGTCGGTCCCACGGCCATTGCATTCGTCACCGGTGACCCGGTGGAGGCTGCAAAGGGTCTTAAGGCTTTTGCCAAGACGAACGACAAGCTCATCATCAAGGGCGGCGTTCTCGAAGGCAAGGTGATCTCTGCTGAAGAGGTCATGAAGCTCGCAGACCTCGAGTCCCGCGAGGTTCTGCTCGCCAAGGCTGCAGGCGTCATGAAGGCGTCTCTCTTTGGTGCTGCATACCTGTTCCAAGCACCGCTGTCCAAGGCCGTGCGCACCATTGACGCCCTGCGTGACAAGCAGGAGACCGCGGCGTAACGCCGCACCCCCTACCCACTGCATTCACGCAGGCAACTAGTAAAGGAATCAACATGGCTAAGCTCACCACCGAGCAGCTCATCGAGGCGTTCAAGGAGCTTTCGCTCATTGAGCTCTCTGACTTCGTCAAGGCGTTCGAGGAGACCTTCGAGGTCACCGCCGCCGCCCCGGTCGGCGTTGCCGCCGCCGCCCCTGCTGCCGCTGAGGCAGAAGAGGTCGAGGAGAAGGACTCGTTCGACGTCGTCCTGACCGCCGTTGGCGACAAGAAGATCCAGGTCATCAAGGAGGTCCGTGCACTCACGAACCTCGGTCTTGGCGAGGCCAAGGCACTCGTCGACGAGGCCCCCAAGACGGTCCTCGAAGGCGTGAAGAAGGAAGAGGCCGAGAAGGCCAAGGAGGTCCTCGAGGCCGCCGGCGCCACGGTCGAGCTCAAGTAGTTTCGACTTATCGCTCGAAGGCCGGGTCGCCCCACTGCTTGCATTGCAGGCTGAGGGGTGGCCCGGCCTTTGCGTTGCCCGGGCGTCGCTGTGTCCGACGCTGTGATCAGTTCGCTAGGTGCGAGCGCCAAGGCGTCGGCCACCGGGAGGACGTCACAGGAACACACGGGCACTTGGGGACGATGTGAACCGTGTGATGAACAACGGACCGATTCGGATCCCATGAGCATCACGCGTCACAGCCACCCTTGTCTGTCCGTTTGTCGCCCGCCTGCGCATGCGTCACGTGCGGTTTTCCACAGCCCCTAGCCAGCGTCGGGCAGGGGGTGTACCGTGGTGGCCAGCGAAACAGGCGCCGGGCGTTCCCGGCGTTCCCGGCGTGGCAACTGGACAATGAAGTTCAGGACTGGACAATCGTCCGCGCGCCGAGTACGCTAGCGATTTGCGCTGTCTATTGCCCTGCCCTCATATACCTACCTCGCGCGCGTCCGCCTTACAGCGGTGCCCTTGGATCCGGTGGAGCCGTGGCTTTGACTCGTGTCACGCACGAACACAGGGAAGGACCCCCCTTGGCTGCCTCGCGCACCGCTACTGAAATTGCCATTGACAACCGCACCGCATCGAACCGCGTTTCGTTCGCCCAGATTGTCGGAGCCTATTGAGGTTCCCAATCTGATCGGGCTGCAGACCGAAAGCTTCGACTGGCTTCTGGGCAACGCCGCATGGCAAGCCCGCGTCGCAGCCGCCAAGAAGGCCGGCCGCAACGACGTTCCTGAGGTCGCCGGTCTGACGGAGATCTTCGAGGAGATCTCGCCGATCGAGGACTTCGGCCAGACGATGTCCCTCGGGTTCTCGGACCCGTACTTCGAAGAGCCGCGTCACACTCCTGACGAGTGCAAGGAGAAGGACTTCACCTTCGCCGCGCAGCTGTTCGTCACCGCGGAGTTCATGAACAACACCACCGGCGAGATCAAGTCGCAGACGGTGTTCATGGGCGACTTCCCGCTCATGACGGACCGCGGCACGTTCATCATCAACGGCACCGAGCGCGTCGTCGTGTCGCAGCTCGTGCGTTCGCCTGGTGTCTACTTTGAGCGCATCGCCGACAAGACGAGCGACAAGGACATCTTCACCGCGAAGGTCATCCCCAGCCGCGGTGCATGGCTCGAGTTCGAGATCGACAAGCGCGACGCCGTCGGCGTGCGCGTCGACCGCAAGCGCAAGCAGTCGGTGACGCTGTTCCTCAAGGCGCTCGGCATGAGCGACGAGGACATCACCGAAGAGTTCAAGGACTTCCCGTCCGTGCTCGAGACCCTCGCCAAGGACACCGTTCACGGCCACGACGAGGCCCTCGTCGACCTCTACCGCAAGCTGCGTCCGGGCGAGCCGCCCACGGTCGAGGCCGGTCAGAACCTGCTCGACAACTTCTACTTCAACCCCAAGCGCTACGACCTCGCGAAGGTGGGCCGTTTCAAGCTCAACAAGAAGCTCGGCGTCGGCAAGGCGCTTGGCGACTCGGTGCTCGGCCTCGATGACATCATCGCGACCGTCAAGTACATCGCCGCTGCTCACGCCGGCCACAAGACCCTCAAGGCCGCCATTGGCGAGGTCCGGGTCGAGACGGACGACATCGACCACTTCGGCAACCGTCGCATCCGCGCGGTTGGCGAGCTGATCCAGAACCAGATCCGTACGGGCCTTTCCCGCATGGAGCGCGTGGTTCGCGAGCGCATGACGACGCAAGACGTCGAGGCCATCACGCCCCAGACGCTCATCAACACGCGTCCCGTCGTGGCAGCGATCCGCGAGTTCTTCGGAACCTCGCAGCTCTCGCAGTTCATGGACCAGAACAACCCGCTCGCTGGCCTGACGCACAAGCGTCGCCTCAGCGCGCTGGGCCCGGGCGGTCTCTCTCGCGACCGCGCAGGCATGGAGGTCCGTGACGTTCACAGCTCGCACTACGGCCGCATGTGCCCCATCGAGACCCCTGAAGGTCCGAACATTGGCCTCATCGGCTCGCTCGCGTCCTTTGGCCGCATCAACCCGCTCGGCTTCGTCGAGACCCCGTACCGCAAGGTCATCAAGGGCACCGTCACGGACCAGGTCGACTACCTCACGGCCGACGACGAGGACCACTTCGTCATCGCGCAGGCAAACGCTGGCCTTAAGGCCAAGCGGTGCCTTCGCCGAGGCGCGCGTGCTCGTGCGTTCGCGTGGCGGCGAGGTCGAGATCGTCGCCGCAGAGGCCGTGGACTACATGGACGTCAGCCCGCGCCAGATGGTGTCGGTCGCTACCGCCCTGATCCCGTTCCTCGAGCACGACGATGCCAACCGCGCCCTCATGGGTGCCAACATGCAGCGTCAGGCCGTGCCGCTCGTCCGCTCCGAGGCGCCGCTCGTCGGTACTGGTATGGAGCGTCGGGCAGCAATCGACGCAGGTGACGTTGTCATCGCCGCCAAGGCGGGCGTCGTGACCGACGTCAGCTCTGACCTGGTGACCGTCGCGAACGACGACGGCAGCACGGGCTCGTACCGCATCGCCAAGTTCATGCGCTCTAACCAGGGCACGAGCTACAACCAGCGCGTTGTCGTTGACGAGGGCGCTCGCGTCGAGGTCGGCTCGGTTATCGCCGACGGCCCCGCCACCGACGAACGGCGACCTCGCCTTGGGCAAGAACCTCCTCGTGGCGTTCATGTGCTGGGAAGGTCACAACTACGAGGACGCGATCATCTTGTCGCAGCGCCTCGTTCAGGACGACACCCTCTCCTCGATTCACATCGAGGAGCACGAGGTTGACGCCCGTGACACCAAGCTCGGCCCGGAGGAAATCACGCGCGACATCCCCAACGCCTCTGAAGAGGTGCTTGCGGATCTCGACGAGCGCGGCATCGTCCGCATCGGTGCTGAGGTTCGCGCAGGCGACATCCTCGTCGGCAAGGTCACGCCCAAGGGCGAGACCGAGCTCACGCCGGAAGAGCGCCTGCTGCGCGCCATCTTCGGTGAGAAGGCCCGCGAGGTGCGTGACACGTCCCTCAAGGTTCCTCACGGCGAGATGGGTACCGTCATCGGCGTCCGCGTGTTCACCGAGGAAGATGGCGACGACCTGCCCGCAGGCGTCAACCAGCTGGTTCGCGTGTACATCGCTCAGCGTCGCAAGATCCAGGAAGGCGACAAGCTCGCCGGCCGCCACGGCAACAAGGGCGTCATCTCGACGATCCTGCCCGTGGAGGACATGCCGTTCCTTGCGGACGGCACGCCGGTCGACGTCATCCTCAACCCGCTCGGTGTGCCCGGCCGCATGAACGTCGGCCAGGTGCTCGAAACCCACACGGGTTGGGTCGCCAAGAACGGCTGGGACGCGACAGGACGCCAAGGGCGACTGGATCAAGAAGCTGCCCGAGGGTGCGGTCAAGTCCGCGCCCGGTACGCCGGTTGCGACCCCGGTGTTCGACGGCCTGAGCGAGGAAGTTCTTGAGGGGCTGCGTGCTCACACGAACCCCAACCGCGACGGTGACCAGCTCGTCGGCCCCGACGGCAAGGCGCAGCTCTTCGACGGCCGCTCCGGCGAGCCGTTCCCGGAGCCCGTCGCGATCGGCTACAAGTACATCTTGAAGCTCCACCACTTGGTGGACGACAAGATCCACGCCCGTTCCACGGGTCCGTACTCGATGATCACCCAGCAGCCGCTCGGTGGTAAGGCGCAGTTCGGTGGCCAGCGATTCGGTGAGATGGAGGTGTGGGCCCTTGAGGCGTACGGCGCTGCCTACGCGCTGCAGGAGCTCCTCACCATCAAGTCCGACGACGTCCCCGGCCGTGTCAAGGTCTACGAGGCGATCGTCAAGGGCCAGAACATTCCAGACCCGGGCCTGCCCGAGTCCTTCCGAGTGCTCATGAAGGAAATGCAGTCGCTGTGCCTGAACGTCGAGGTTCTCGGCGTTGACGGTCATGTCATCGACATGCGCGAGACCGAAGAGGACGCCTACCAGGCGGCTGAATCGCTCGGCATTTCCCTATCTAGCCGCCCCGATGCCTCGAGCGTCGACGAAATCTGACAAGAACTTAAGAAGAGGAATTCCTAAGAATGCTTGATGTCAACGAGTTCGGCGAACTGCGCATCGGCCTTGCGACCGCGGAAGAAATCCGCGAATGGTCACACGGCGAAGTGAAGAAGCCTGAAACGATCAATTACCGCACCCTCAAGCCTGAGAAGGACGGTCTGTTCTGCGAGAAGATCTTTGGTCCCACGCGGGACTGGGAGTGCGGCTGCGGCAAGTACAAGCGCGTCCGCTATCGCGGAATCATCTGCGAGCGCTGCGGCGTCGAGGTGACCCGTTCCAAGGTGCGCCGTGAGCGCATGGGTCACATCGAGCTTGCTGCTCCCGTCACCCACATTTGGTACTTCAAGGGCGTTCCGTCGCGACTTGGCTACCTCCTCGACCTCGCGCCGAAGGACCTCGAGAAGGTCATCTACTTCGCCGCGTACATGGTCACCGAGGTGGACATTGACGGCCGTCACGAGGACCTCCCTCAGCTCCGCAACGAGCTCGAGGTAGAAAAGAAGCGCATCTCGACTCAGCGCGACGTGGAGATCAACACGCGCGCCGAGAAGTTCGAGAAGGACCTTGGCGAGCTTGAGGCCGAAGGTGCCAAGGCGGACGTGAAGCGCAAGGTCAAGGACGGCGCGGAGCGCGAGATGGCTAACATCCGCAAGCGCGCCGACGGCGAAATCGAGCGCCTCGACCAGGTGTTCGACCGCTTCGTGAACCTCAAGGTCCAGGACCTCGAGGGTGACGAGCTGCTCTACCGCGAACTTTCGCGTCGCTATGGCTCCTACTTCAAGGGCTCGATGGGTGCAGAGGCGATTCAGAAGCGCCTCCAGACCTTCGACCTCGAGGCTGAGGCCGTCAACCTGCGCGAGATCATCGCGACGGGCCGCGGCCAGCGCAAGACTCGCGCGCTGAAGCGACTCAAGGTCGTCATGGCGTTCCTCACCACGACCAACAGCCCTGTTGGCATGGTGCTCGACGCCGTTCCGGTCATCCCTCCGGACCTGCGCCCCATGGTGCAGCTTGACGGTGGCCGCTTCGCAACGAGCGACCTCAACGACCTGTACCGCCGCGTCATCAACCGCAACAACCGCCTCAAGCGACTGCTCGATCTCGGTGCTCCCGAGATCATCGTGAACAACGAAAAGCGCATGCTTCAGGAAGCTGTTGACGCGTTGTTCGACAACGGCCGTCGTGGTCGCCCCGTCACCGGACCTGGCAACCGTCCCCTCAAGTCCATCTCGGACATGCTCAAGGGCAAGCAGGGTCGTTTCCGTCAGAACCTGCTCGGCAAGCGCGTCGACTACTCTGGCCGTTCGGTCATCGTGGTGGGCCCGCAGCTCAAGCTCCACCAGTGCGGTCTGCCAAAGCAGATGGCGCTCGAGCTGTTCAAGCCGTTCGTCATGAAGCGTCTCGTTGAGCTCAACCACGCGCAGAACATCAAGTCTGCAAAGCGCATGGTCGAGCGCAGCCGTCCCGAGGTGTGGGATGTCCTCGAAGAGGTCATCACCGAGCACCCCGTGCTGCTGAACCGCGCGCCGACGCTTCACCGCCTTGGTATTCAGGCGTTCGAGCCTCAGCTGGTTGAGGGCAAGGCCATCCACCTGCACCCGCTCGTGTGTGGCGCGTTCAACGCCGACTTCGACGGCGACCAGATGGCAGTTCACCTGCCCCTGAGCGCAGAGGCGCAGGCGGAAGCCCGCATCCTCATGCTGTCGTCGAACAACATCCTCAAGCCGTCAGACGGTCGCCCCGTGACCATGCCCTCTCAGGACATGATCATCGGTCTGTACCACCTGACTCTGCTGCTTCCAGGTTCCAAGGGCGAGGGCCTCGCGTTCACGTCTGAGGCCGAAGCCATCATGGCGTTCGACGCCGGGCAGATCCTGCTCGGAACCCAGATCCGTCTGCGTATCGACGGCGAGACCGTGCCCCCTATTGGGCACGAGCTCCCCGCCGGCCACGTTGAGGGCACGCCGTTCCTGCTCGAGACCACGCTCGGCCGCTCGCTCTTCAACGGCCTGCTGCCAGTCACGTACCCGTACGTCAACCGCAACGTCGACAAGAAGGTGCTTGGCGACATCGTCAACACCCTTGCCGAGCGTTACCCAAAGGTTGAGGTTGCCGCATCGCTCGACGCGCTGAAGGAGTCCGGTTTCCACTGGGCCACCCGCTCCGGCGTGACGATCGCCATCGGCGACGTTGTCACGCCAAAGTCCAAGCCGGAGATCCTCGAGCGCTACGAGACCCAGGCCGCCAAGGTGCAGGACCAGTACGAGACCGGTCTCATCACGGACGACGAGCGTCGTCAGGAGCTCATCGAGATCTGGACCCAGGCAACCAACGAGGTGGACCGCGCCATGCGTGACGCGTTCCCCGAGCACAACACGGTGCAGACCATGGTCGGCTCCGGTGCACGTGGTAACTGGATGCAGGTTCGTCAGATCGCCGGTATGCGTGGCCTTGTGGCAAACCCCAAGGGTGAGATCATCCCGCGGCCCATCAAGTCCAACTACCGCGAGGGCCTGTCCGTTCTCGAGTACTTCATCGCCACCCACGGTGCCCGCAAGGGCCTCGCGGACACGGCGCTGCGTACCGCTGAGTCGGGCTACCTCACGCGTCGTCTCGTCGATGTGTCGCAAGACGTCATCGTTCGCGAAGCTGACTGTGGGACCGATCGTGGCCTCACGATGCCCATCGTCGAGCCTGGCACCACGACCGAGCACGACCGGGTGGCCACGTCGGTCTTCGCACGCACGCTCGCGTCGGACGTCTCGGACGCGAAGGGCAACGTCATCGCCAAGGCAGGCATCGACCTTGGGGACGTCATCATCGACGCGCTCATCGCCGAAGGCGTGACCGAGGTCAAGGTGCGTTCCGTCCTCACGTGTGAGTCTGCGGTTGGCACGTGTGCCAAGTGCTACGGCCGTTCGCTCGCCACGCGTGAGCTTGTCGACATCGGCGAGGCCGTTGGCATCATCGCCGCTCAGTCGATCGGCGAGCCCGGTACCCAGCTGACGATGCGTACGTTCCACACCGGTGGTGTCGCCTCCGCAGACGACATCACGCAGGGTCTGCCGCGTGTCCAGGAGATGTTCGAGGCTCGCACCCCCAAGGGTGAGTCGCCTATCTCCGAGGTCGCTGGCACGCTCAAGGTCGACGACTCTGAGGCGACGCGTCGCCTCGTGGTCACGCCCGACAACGGCGACGAGGTCGTCGAATACCCGGTCACCAAGCGTGCACGCCTCTTGGTTCAGGATGGCGAGCACGTTGAGGTTGGCCAGCAGTTGGTGTTCGGCGCCGTCGATCCCAAGAACGTGCTGCGCATCCTCGGCCCGCGTGCCACCCAGAAGCACCTGGTGGACGAGGTCCAGACGGTGTACCGCTCGCAGGGTGTGGAGATCCACGACAAGCACATCGAAGTCATCGTTCGTCAGATGCTGCGCCGCGTGACGGTGCTCGACTCCGGCGACACGACCCTGCTTCCTGGTGAGCTCGTGGAGCGTTCGCGCTTCGAAGACGCTAACCGGGCAACGGTCACCGCTGGTGGCAAGCCCGCGTCGGCTCGCCCGGAGCTCATGGGTATCACGAAGGCGTCGCTCGCGACCGAATCGTGGCTGTCCGCGGCGTCGTTCCAGGAGACCACTCGCGTGCTGACTGAGGCGGCTATGTCCGGCAAGTCGGACTCGCTGCTTGGCCTCAAGGAGAACGTCATCATCGGCAAGCTCATCCCGGCTGGTACCGGTCTCGCGAACTACCGCACTGCGACGATCGAGCCCACCGAGGAGGCGAAGGCGAACCTCTTCCCAACCTTCGGGTACGAAGAGTGGGACGGTCAGTTCTTCTCCGAGGGCACCGGCGAAGCCGTGCGTCTCGAGGAGTTCGACTTCCCGCGCGAATAAGTTCCATCGCGAAGGCCCGGCCCCGCAGTGCGTTCTACTGCACAGGGTGCCGGGCCTTTCGCGTACACGCGGCGTCCGTCGCGCCCCGCGCCTCCTCCCGTACGCACATGAGCGTCGCCGTTCGCGTTCGCCGACTCCTGTACGCACATGAGCGTCGGTTTCATGCCTGAATTCGGCGTCCATGTGCGTACACGCGACGGGGCGGGTCGGGGAGCGGCGCCCATGTGCGTACGCGGGGCACGGCGGGTCGCGGCCCGACGCTATGGTTGGCTCGTGCCAGCCCGTACCGTTTCCGTGCCCGTGCGGTGGGGCGACCTCGACGCCTACGGCCACGTCAACAACGTCGCGATCATCGGCCTGCTCGAGCAGGCCCGGGTCCAAGCGTTTTGGGATCCGGATGCCCCCGTGTTGCCGCCGCTCGCGGCCGGCTCGCCCGTTCAGGTCGTCGTGGCCGACGCCCACGTGAGTTATCGCCGTGCCATCGCCTACGCGCAGGCCGTGGACATCGCTGTCACCGTGCCGGCGGTCGGCGGCGCGAGCTTCGTGATCGGATACGAGATCGTCGTTGCGGGGGAGGTCGCAGTGTCAGCCACGACCACTCTTGCGCTCGTCGACGTTGCAACGTGGCGGCCACTGCGGCTCGACGCAGGTCAGCGCGAACGGCTGCGCGAGTTCGCCCCGGAACCCGCCACCCAACCCATCCCGTAGAATAGGTGGGCTGGAAAGCGCGGCGAAGTAGCGTCGGGCGTCCTAGCACCACAAATCCGCTTTGACGTTCAGGCTCAGCGCGGGTATCGTAGATACTCGTGCCCGCGCTGTCGGGCCCCCATGCGCGCCCCTGGCGTGCGGCGACTTACAAGGTGCGACACACCCGAGCGCGGGGGTCGGACCGGGTCGACAAGTTTTCTCGATCAACAGATACAGACACGGAGAAGCAGTGCCTACGATTAACCAGCTGGTCAGGAAGGGTCGCCACCCCAAGGCGTCCAAGACGAAGACCCCCGCCCTTCAGGGCAGCCCGCAGCGCCGTGGCGTGTGCACTCGCGTGTACACGACCACCCCGAAGAAGCCCAACTCGGCTCTTCGTAAGGTCGCTCGCGTGCGCCTCTCGCACGGCGTCGAGGTCACCGCGTACATCCCTGGCGAGGGCCACAACCTGCAGGAGCACTCGATTGTGCTCGTGCGTGGCGGTCGTGTGAAGGACCTCCCCGGTGTGCGTTACAAGATCGTGCGCGGCTCGCTCGACACCCAGGGTGTCAAGAACCGCAAGCAGGCACGCAGCCGTTACGGCGCGAAGAAGGAGAAGAAGTAATGCCTCGCAAGGGACCGGCACCTAAGCGGCCGATCATCAACGACCCCGTGTTCGGCGCTCCTGTCGTCACTCAGCTCATCAACAAGGTGCTGCTCGACGGCAAGCGTTCCGTGGCTGAAGCCATCGTGTACGGCGCCCTTGACGGCGTCGCGGAGAAGTCCGGTCAGGACCCCGTCGTTGTGCTCAAGCGTGCACTCGACAACATTCGTCCCGCGCTCGAGGTGAAGAGCCGCCGTGTTGGTGGCGCCACCTACCAGGTGCCCGTTGACGTCCGTCCGGTTCGCCAGACGACGCTCTCGCTTCGCTGGCTCGTTGACTTCTCGCGCAAGCGTCGCGAGAAGACCATGACCGAGCGCCTCACCAACGAGATCCTCGACGCATCCAACGGCCTCGGTGCCGCTGTGAAGCGTCGCGAGGACATGCACAAGATGGCCGAGTCGAACAAGGCGTTCGCGCACTACCGCTGGTAGTCGCGACCCGCGTTCGACTGACCGAACAAGTTTAGGAGATAGCCCTGTGGCACAGGACGTGCTGACGGACCTCACGAAGGTCCGCAACTTTGGCATCATGGCTCACATCGATGCTGGCAAGACCACCACTACTGAGCGCATCCTGTTTTACACGGGCATCACCTACAAGATCGGTGAAGTTCACGACGGTGCGGCCACGATGGACTGGATGGCGCAAGAGCAAGAGCGCGGCATCACCATTACGTCGGCTGCCACCACGTGCTTCTGGGACAACACCCAGCTGAACATCATTGACACGCCCGGTCACGTTGACTTCACCGTTGAGGTGGAGCGCAACCTCCGCGTGCTCGATGGCGCCGTTGCCGTCTTCGACGGCAAGGAGGGCGTTGAGCCCCAGTCCGAGACCGTGTGGCGTCAGGCTGACAAGTACGACGTTCCCCGCATCTGCTTCGTCAACAAGATGGACAAGATCGGCGCGGACTTCTACTTCACCGTTGACACCATCAAGTCACGTCTGGGCGCCAAGCCGCTCGTCATCCAGCTGCCCATCGGCTCCGAGGGTGACTTCGTAGGCGTCGTTGACCTCGTTGAGATGCGCGCGCTCGTGTGGCCCGGTGACTCCAAGGGTGACGTGACGCTCGGCGCCAAGTACGAGATTCAGGCCATCCCCGCAGACATGCAGGAGAAGGCGGAGCAGTACCGCGCCGAGCTGGTTGAGGCTGTCGCCGAGGCCACCGACGAGCTGCTCGAGAAGTTCCTCGCTGGCGAAGAGCTCACGGTCCCCGAGATCAAGAGCGGCATCCGCAAGATGGTGCTCGGCTCTGAGCTCTACCCCGTGCTGTGTGGCTCCGCGTTCAAGAACCGCGGCGTGCAGCCCATGCTCGACGCCGTTGTGGACTACCTGCCCAGCCCCATCGACATGCCCGCCATCGAGGGTCACGACATTCGCGACGTCGAGAAGATCGTCGAGCGTCACGCTGACGCCGCCGAGCCCTTCTCTGCGCTTGCGTTCAAGATCATGACGCACCCCTTCTTTGGTCGTCTGACCTACATTCGCGTGTACTCCGGCAAGATCGATTCTGGTGCGCAGGTGCTCAACGCCACCAAGGACAAGAAGGAGCGCATCGGGAAGATCTTCCAGATGCACGCCAACAAGGAGAACCCCGTCGCGGGCGTCACCGCCGGTCACATCTACGCGGTCATTGGCCTCAAGGACACGACCACGGGCGACACGCTGTGCGACCCGACGTCTCCCGTAGTGCTCGAGTCCATGACGTTCCCCGAGCCGGTTATCTCGGTTGCGGTTGAGCCCAAGACCAAGAGCGACCAAGAGAAGATGTCAACGGCCATCCAGAAGCTCGCAGAAGAGGACCCGACGTTCCGGGTTCGCCTCGACGAGGAGACCGGCCAGACCATCATCTCCGGCATGGGCGAGCTTCACCTCGACATCATCGTTGACCGCATGCGTCGCGAGTTCAACGTTGACGCCAACGTTGGCAAGCCGCAGGTCGCCTACCGCGAGACCATCCGCGGCAAGGTCGCGAAGCACGATTACACGCACAAGAAGCAGACCGGTGGTTCCGGCCAGTTCGCGAAGGTGCAGATCTCGCTCGAGCCTCTCGAGGCCGGTTCCGAGCTGCAGTACGAATTCGTGAACGCCGTCACCGGTGGTCGCGTTCCGCGCGAGTACATCCCGTCGGTCGACGCCGGTATGCAGGACGCCATGCAGGTCGGCATCCTTGCCGGCTACCCCATGGTGGGCATCAAGGCGAGCCTGCTCGACGGTGCGTACCACGAGGTCGACTCGTCTGAAATGGCGTTCAAGATTGCCGGCTCGATGGCGTTCAAGGAGGCCGCTCGCAAGGCGGACCCCGCGCTGCTCGAGCCGATCATGGCCGTTGAAGTCCGTACTCCTGAGGAGTACATGGGCGAAGTCATCGGCGACATTAACTCGCGCCGCGGGCAGATCCGTTCCATGACGGACGCTGCTGGCGTGAAGGTTATCGATTCTTTGGTGCCGTTGTCCGAGATGTTCGGCTACGTCGGCGACCTGCGTTCTAAGACGCAAGGCCGTGCGGTGTACTCGATGCAGTTCGACAACTACGCCGAGGTTCCTCGCAATGTTGCCGAGGAGATCATCGCAAAGACCCGGGGCGAGTAGTCCCACCGGTTGAAAATAAGAAACAATAACGACCAGTAGGGACTTAACGCCCCGTCAGGCGCCCCAAGTCACTACCCGAGTCTCAGAGATAAATCCAGGAGGAAGCCACCATGGCTAAGGCCAAGTTCGAGCGGACCAAGCCGCACGTTAACATCGGCACCATCGGTCACGTCGACCACGGTAAGACGACGCTGACCGCCGCAATTTCCAAGGTCTTGCACGACAAGTTCCCGGACGTGAACCCGTTCACGCCGTTTGCTGACATCGACAAGGCTCCCGAAGAGCGCGAGCGCGGTATCACGATCAACATCGCGCACATCGAGTACGAGACCGAGAAGCGCCACTACGCACACGTAGACGCCCCCGGCCACGCTGACTACATCAAGAACATGATCACCGGTGCCGCCCAGATGGACGGCGCGATCCTCGTGGTCGCCGCGACCGATGGCCCCATGGCCCAGACGCGTGAGCACGTGCTGCTCGCTCGCCAGGTCGGCGTGCCTTACCTGCTCGTGGCTCTCAACAAGTCCGACATGGTCGACGACGAGGAAATCCTCGAGCTCGTCGAGATCGAGGTCCGTGAGCTCCTTTCGGCTCAGGGCTTCGACGGCGACAACGCACCTGTGGTGCGCGTCTCCGCTCTCAAGGCGCTCGAGGGCGACCCGGAGTGGGTCAAGACTGTCTCCGACCTCATGGACGCGGTGGACGAGAACGTCCCCGAGCCCGTGCGCGACATGGACAAGCCCTTCCTCATGCCGATCGAGGACGTCTTCACGATCACCGGTCGTGGCACCGTCGTCACCGGCAAGATCGAGCGTGGCAAGCTGAAGATCAACTCTGAAGTTGAGATCCTCGGCATCCGCGCACCCCAGAAGACCACGGTCACTGGTATCGAGATGTTCCACAAGCAGATGGACGAGGCGTGGGCCGGCGAGAACTGTGGCCTGCTGCTTCGTGGCACCAAGCGCGAGGACGTCGAGCGCGGTCAGGTTGTGGTTGCCCCCGGCACCACCACCCCGCACACGCAGTTCGAGGGCAAGGTCTACATCCTTGACAAGAACGAGGGCGGTCGTCACAACCCGTTCTACACGAACTACCGTCCGCAGTTCTACATCCGCACCACGGACGTCACCGGCGTCATCTCGCTGCCCGAGGGCACCGACATGGTCATGCCTGGCGACACCACCGAGATGACGGTTGAGCTGATTCAGCCCATCGCCCTCGAAGAGGGTCAGGGCTTCGCAATCCGCGAGGGTGGCCGTACGGTCGGTTCAGGTACCGTTACGAAGATCCTCAAGTAGTTTCGACTACTTAAGCGCGAGGGCCTCCGGCGAAAGCCGGGGGCCCTCGTTGCGTTCTCGGGACCTGCGCCTAGGCGTAGGCCGTTGGTTCGTACGTGATGATCTCAATGTCTCGCTTATACACCCGCGTACGCCTCCGGCCGTGCGGTATAGAGCGGCACGCCATACGCCGCCGCGGTTGCGGCACAGAGAAGGTCGCCGCCGCTCAGTGGCACGCCCCCTGACTCTCGCGGCCGGAGGTCCTGGCAGTTGCTGAAGAAGGAGATGCCCTGGAGCACGAAGTCATCGACAGGGATCGGGTCGATCCAGCTCAGATGTTCGAATCGGACTCCAACCTCGCCGTCCAAGGTTGCGTAAGAGAAGCGCGCCAACTCACCGATGATTGCAGCACTTACCATGAGCCCATCCCTGGGCGCGAAGCCTGTGGGCGTGATGCCAAGCGCTAAAACGGACGAGTCGCACGTCACCATTCGCACGTCATCTATCGTGAGTGCGGCCCTCTCCCTCGCTGCGGCTTCCTCGGCGATCACTCGCGGATCGTCGTCAGCGATCTCTTGCAGCTGCCTGAGAATTCCAAGTGGCATAACAAACGGCGGACGCTGGTATTGCCGCTCCGCGCCAAAAACCACGTGCAGCACGCCATCGCCGATATAGGTCCAGCTCTCGATCGTCGTGAATCCCTCCTCCAAGGGGATGTCTTGCGCGAGGATTACGTACTTGCGCGGTGTCGGTGGCATGTGCACATTTGCGAACGGGCCGAACTCGTCTCCGAGAACGACCCCGTGGCCCGCTTGCTCCGCAGTGACTCCAGCCGTCTCCAACGCATCGCGTACGACGGTCACGATCTGCCGCTCAGGGGGCGCGTGTGGAAGCTGCCGGGGTAAAAGGTGAGCGGCGGTAGCCCCGCGAGCAGGCTCTCGGCAGACTTGTCGGGAGTATTCGGA
Source organism: uncultured Actinomycetota bacterium (assembly GCA_963757685.1). GTDB lineage: Bacteria > Actinomycetota > Actinomycetes > Actinomycetales > Demequinaceae > Demequina. The sequence goes on from CAVWSW010000002.1 coordinate 73,098, forward strand.
TCGCATGAGCAGGACGCTACCAAGCCTTGTCGGCCCGGCCTCGAAGACACCCGGCCATGGCTTCGGGCGTACCAGGCGCGGAGCGCGGACACGGCGTCGGGCACGCCCGACGCTTCCTCAACCAAGCGTCGCGAGTGGTACACACGCGCAACTAAAGGCCGTTTACGGTACGCTGGTGTACCACCACGGGGCCCGTGGACGATCCGACAGGCCGGTCGGGGAGCGAACACGGGTTTGCGCCTGGGGCCGCCTTCTGGCACAATATTCAGGTTGCCCTTTTCAGGGGCAGCCACACTCACCAACGACCTATCGAGAAATCGATGTCGCGCCAGTGTGTCGCAGATACGCGACACGCCCGAGCGCGGGGGTCGGGGGTGATGACCACAGTTGTACGAGAGATAAGGCAGAACCACGCCATGGCGGGACAAAAGATCCGCATTCGGCTGAAGAGCTATGACCACGAGGTCATTGACTCCTCGGCTCGCAAGATCGTTGAGACGGTCACGCGCGCAGGTGCCTCGGTTGTGGGACCCGTCCCGCTTCCTACGGAGAAGAACGTGTTCGTCGTGATTCGTTCGCCTCACAAGTACAAGGATTCCCGCGAGCACTTCGAGATGCGCACCCACAAGCGCCTCATCGACATCGTGGACCCCACGCCCAAGGCAGTCGACTCGCTCATGCGTCTTGACCTGCCCGCGGACGTGAACATCGAGATCAAGCTCTAGCTCGATTCAGACTGACCCTCAAAGCCCACTTAAGGACTATTCATCATGACTACGACTTCCAATGCCCAGCAGGCTGTCACAGCCCTGCTCGGTACGAAGCTGGGCATGACGCAGGTGTGGGACGCGGAAGGCCGCATTGTGCCGGTCACCGTGATCCAGGTAGACACCAACGTCGTGACCCAGGTGCGCAACGCGGAACGGGACGGCTACCAAGCCGTTCAGCTCGCGTTCGGCACCGTCGACCCCCGCCGCGTCACCAACCCCCTCAAGGGTCACTTTGAGGCTGCTGGTGTCACACCGCGTCGCCACGTCGCCGAGGTTCGTACCTCCAACGCCGCCGACTACTCGCTCGGCCAGGAGATCGCTGCCGACGTGTTCGAGGCCGGCCAGAAGGTTGACGTCACCGGAACCACGAAGGGCAAGGGCACCGCTGGTGTCATGAAGCGCCACGGGTTCCACGGCGTCGGCGCCTCGCACGGTGCCCACCGCAACCACCGCAAGCCCGGCTCGATCGGTGGCGCTTCGACGCCGTCGCGTGTCTTCAAGGGCATCAAGATGGCCGGCCGCATGGGTAACGACCGCAAGACGGTCCAGAACCTCACGGTCCACTCTGTGGACGCCGCGAACGGCATCGTGCTGGTCAAGGGTGCGGTTCCCGGTAACAAGGGTGGCGTTGTCCTTATCCGCTCCGCTGTGAAGGGTGCGTGATCACCATGGCTGATCTCACCATCGACGTGGTCGACGCGAAGGGCAAGAAGACCGGCACCGCCGATCTTCCCGCAGACATCTTCGACGTTGACGCCAACGTTCCGCTCATCCACCAGGTTGTCGTTGCGCAGCGCGCAGCTGCTCGCCAGGGCACGCACTCCACGAAGACTCGTGGCGAGGTGTCCGGTGGTGGACGCAAGCCCCACGCTCAGAAGGGCACCGGCCGCGCCCGTCAGGGTTCCACCCGTGCACCTCAGTTCGCCGGTGGTGGCGTTGTGCACGGCCCGCAGCCGCGTGACTACTCGCAGCGCACGCCCAAGAAGATGAAGGCTGCCGCCCTGCGCGGTGCCCTCTCGGACCGCGCTCGCGCCGGCCGCGTTCACGTCCTCAAGGACGTCGTCGCCGGCGAAGCGCCGTCCACGAAGTCCGCTCTCGCCGCGATCTCTGCCCTCACGGCAGGTCGCCGTGCCCTCGTGGTGCTCGAGCGGGGCGACGACAACGCGTGGAAGTCGCTGCGCAACGCAGCGTCCGTTCACGTCATCGCCGTTGACCAGCTCAACACCTACGACGTGCTCGTGAACGACGACACCGTCTTCACGGCAGGCGCGCTTGAGGCATTCGTTGCTGGCCCCACAAAGGGCAAGCAAGTGAAGGCCGTCGCGACCGAGTCTGAGGTCGAGGAGGCCTGACATGACGCAGCATCAACAAGAACCCCCGCGACATCCTGATCCGACCCATCGTGTCGGAGAAGAGCTACTCGCTCATGGATCAGGGCAAGTACACCTTCGAGGTGGACCCTCGCTCCAACAAGACCGAGATCAAGATCGCGGTCGAGAAGATTTTTGGAGTCAAGGTCCAGTCCGTCAACACCATTAACCGCAAGGGCAAGGTGCGTCAGACCAAGTTCGGTCTGGGCAAGCGCAAGGACGTCAAGCGCGCCATCGTCACGCTCGGTGCTGGTGAGACGCTCGACATCTTCGGCCAGGTTGGCTAGGTAAGGAACTCTCATGGCTATCCGTAAATACAAGCCGACGACCCCCGGTCGCCGTGGCTCGTCTGTCGCCGACTTCGTCGAGATCACGCGCACCACGCCCGAGAAGTCGCTGACCCGTCCGCTGCCCAAGAAGGGTGGCCGCAACAACACCGGTCGCATCACCACCCGTCACCAGGGTGGCGGTCACAAGCGTGCCTACCGCGTGATCGACTTCCGTCGTCACGACAAGGACGGCGTTCCCGCGACCGTTGCTCACATCGAGTACGACCCCAACCGCACGGCGCGCATCGCCCTTCTGCACTACGCAGATGGCGAGAAGCGCTACATCATCGCCCCCGACAAGCTCGGCCAGGGTGACAAGGTTGAGGCCGGCTCAGGTGCCGACATCAAGCCCGGTAACAACCTGCCGTTGCGCAACATCCCCACCGGTACGGTCATCCACGCGATCGAGCTCAAGCCAGGCGGCGGCGCCAAGATCGCCCGCTCCGCTGGTGCCTCTGTGCGGCTCGTTGCCAAGGATGGCGCTTACGCCCAGCTGCGTATGCCGTCGGGCGAAATCCGCAACGTCGACGCGCGCTGCCGCGCAACCGTCGGCGAGGTCGGCAACGCCGAGCAGTCGAACATCAACTGGGGTAAGGCCGGCCGCATGCGCTGGAAGGGCAAGCGCCCAACCGTCCGTGGTGTCGTCATGAACCCGGTTGACCACCCGCACGGTGGTGGTGAGGGCAAGACGTCCGGTGGACGCCACCCGGTGAGCCCATGGGGCAAGCCCGAGGGCCGCACTCGTCAGAAGAACAAGGAAAGCGACAAGCTCATTGTTCGTCGCCGTCACATCCGGCAAGAACAAGCGATAGGGAGCCTGAGATATGCCACGCAGTCTGAAGAAGGGCCCCTTCGTCGACGACCACCTCCAGAAGAAGGTGGATGTTCAGAACGAAGCCGGTACCAAGAACGTCATCAAGACCTGGTCACGCCGGTCGGTCATTACGCCCGACTTCCTTGGCCACACCTTTGCCGTGCACGACGGCCGCAAGCACGTCCCGGTGTTCGTCACCGAGTCGATGGTTGGGCACAAGTTGGGCGAGTTCTCCCCAACGCGCACGTTCAAGGGCCACATCAAGGACGACCGCAAGGGCCGCCGCTAAGGCGCCCGAGCGAGGATAAGAGGAGCAAGATATGGAAGCCAAGGCGCAGACGCGGTACCTCCGCGTGACCGCCCAGAAGGCTCGCCGCGTCGTGAACCTGGTCCGTGGTCAGAACGCTCTTGAGGCGGCAACGTCTCTTAAGTTCCAGCCGCAGGCCGTCGCGGAGCCGGTGCGCAAGCTCATCGAGTCTGCTGTCGCCAACGCGCGCCAGAAGGCCGACGCTGCGGGTGAGCGTTTCGACGAGCGTGACCTGGTCATCAAGGAGATCTTTGTTGACGAGGGCCCCACGATGAAGCGCATTCAGCCGCGTGCTCAGGGCCGTGCGAACCAGATTCTCAAGCGTTCGAGCCACATCACTGTTGTCGTCGCGACTCCGGTCGCCGTCAAGGAAGGGGCCAAGTAATGGGTCAGAAGGTAAATCCCCACGGCTACCGCCTTGGCATCACGACCGACCACCGGTCGCACTGGTTTGCGGACTCGACCAAGGTGGGAGAGCGCTACCGCGACTACGTTGCGGAAGACGTCAAGATCCGGGAGCTCATGAAGAAGGGCTTGGAGCGCGCAGGCGTCTCCAAGGTCGAGATCGAGCGCACCCGCGAGCGTGTGCGTGTTGACCTCCACACCGCGCGTCCCGGCATCGTCATCGGTCGCCGCGGCGCCGAGGCCGACAAGCTTCGCTCCAACCTGGAGAAGCTCACGGGCAAGCAGGTTCAGCTGAACATCCTCGAGGTCAAGAACGCCGAGCTGGATTCCCAGCTCGTCGCTCAGGGCATCGCGGAGCAGCTCGCCTCTCGCGTCTCGTTCCGTCGCGCAATGCGCAAGGGAATGCAGTCCTCGATGCGCGCCGGAGCCAAGGGCATCCGTGTCCAGTGCTCTGGTCGTCTTGGTGGCGCGGAAATGTCCCGCTCGGAGTTCTACCGCGAGGGTCGCGTGCCGTTGCACACGCTCCGCGCGAACATCGACTACGGCTTCTTTGAGGCCAAGACCACGTTCGGCATCATCGGTGTCAAGGTGTGGATCTACAAGGGCGACATGACGGAGAAGGAGTGGGCCGCCGAGCAGGCGAAGGCTCCTCGTGCACCTCAGCGTGGGCGTGACGCCCGCGGTGGTGACCGTGGTGACCGTCCCGCAGCTGGTCGTGGCGCCCCGCGTCGTGACTCGGCTCCCCGTGCCGACGCAGTTGAGGCCCCCGCGGCCGACGCTGCCGTCACCGAAGTTGGGAAGGAAGGCTAAGTCATGCTTATCCCTCGTCGAGTAAAGCACCGCAAGCAGCACCACCCGGGTCGTTCCGGCGCTGCCACCGGTGGCACCGCAGTGGCGTTTGGCGACTACGGCATCCAGGCTCTTGAGCCCGCGTATGTCACGAACCGTCAGATCGAGGCCGCTCGTATCGCCATGACGCGTCACATCAAGCGTGGTGGAAAGGTGTGGATCACCATCTACCCCGACCGCCCGTTGACGAAGAAGCCTGCCGAGGTCCGCATGGGCTCCGGTAAGGGTTCGCCCGAGTGGTGGATCGCGAACGTCAAGCCCGGTCGCGTCATGTTCGAGCTTGCCGGTGTTCCGGAGGAGCTGGCCCGTGAGGCCATGCGCCGCGCCCAGCACAAGTTGCCCATGAAGACCCGTTTTGTGACCCGTGAAGGTGGTGACATCTGATGGCTATCGGAACCAAGGAACTGCTTCCGGCCGAGTTGGACGCCATGGAGGACGAGCGCCTCCTTGAGGAGCTCAAGAAGTCAAAGGAAGAGCTGTTCAACCTGCGCTTCCAGTCCGCCACGGGCCAGCTGGAGAACCACGGCCGCCTCAAGGCAGTCAAGCGTGACATCGCCCGCATCTACACGATCCTGCGCGAGCGCGAGCTCGGTATCAGGACCGCGCCGAGCGCGAAGTCAGAGTAAGGGAAAGACATGGCTACGAAGAAGCACACGACGGCGACCGCCGAGCACCGCGCACAGCGCAAGACTCGTCGCGGGTACGTAACGTCAGACAAGATGGACAAGACCATCACCGTGGAGATCGAGGACCGCGTCAAGCACCCTCTCTACGGCAAGGTCATGCGCCGCACGTCCAAAATCAAGGCACACGACGAAGCCAACGCCGCCGGCATTGGTGACCTCGTCGTGGTGATGGAGACCCGCCCGCTGTCCGCTTCCAAGCGGTGGCGTTTGGTCGAAATCGCCGAAAAGGCCAAGTAGAAGGTTCGACCAGGCTCGTTGCTTTGCGACGAGAACCAGACGACAGGAGACAGAGACATGATTCAGCAGGAGTCGCGACTTCGCGTTGCCGACAACACCGGTGCCAAGGAAATCCTTTGCATCCGCGTGCTCGGCGGCTCGCACCGTCGCTATGCCGGGATTGGCGACACCATCGTCGCCACCGTCAAGGACGCAATCCCCGGTGGAAACGTCAAGAAGGGCGACGTCGTCAAGGCGGTCGTCGTTCGCACCACCAAGGAGCGCCGTCGTCCCGACGGTTCCTACATCCGCTTCGACGAGAACGCTGCGGTAATCCTCAAGAACACTGACGGTGACCCTCGTGGCACCCGCATCTTCGGCCCGGTTGGCCGCGAGCTGCGCGACAAGAAGTTCATGAAGATTATTTCGCTGGCGCCGGAGGTGATCTAGTCACATGGCGAAGATCAAGAAGGGCGACCTCGTTGTCGTCATCGCAGGCAAGGACCGCGGCCAGCAGGGTCGCGTGCTCGAGGTCCTCACGGACTCCGAGCGCGTGATCGTTGAAGGCGTTCAGCGTGTGACCAAGCACATCAAGCCGGGCACGAGCCGCGACAACCAGTCGGGCGGCATCGTGCACGTCGAGGCCCCCATTCACGTCTCCAACGTGATGCTGGTTGACCCGGACACCAAGAAGGGCACCCGCGTTGGGTACCGCATCGAGCAGGTCGAGCGGGATGGCCGCATGCGCACGCAGCGCGTGCGCGTCGCCAAGCGCTCGGGTAAGGACGTCTGATGGCTACCGCTACTGACAACGCTGCAGCGCAGCCGCGTCTCAAGGCCCGCTACCGCGCGGAGATCGTCCCGGCGCTCATCGAAGAGTTCGGCCACGCCAACGTCAACCAGGTTGCCGGTCTTACCAAGATCGTCGTGAACATGGGTGTCGGCGAGGCTGCACGTGACTCGAAGCTCATCACCGGCGCCATCGCGGATCTCACCGCGATCACCGGCCAGAAGCCGCAGGTCACCAAGGCCAAGAAGTCCATCGCACAGTTCAAGCTGCGCGAGGGCCAGGAAATTGGTGCTCACGTCACGCTCCGTGGCGACCGCATGTGGGAGTTCCTCGACCGCTTGCTGTCGATCGCGCTTCCCCGTATCCGTGACTTCCGTGGGCTTAGCCCCAAGCAGTTCGACGGCCACGGCAACTACACGTTCGGTCTCAACGAGCAGTCGATGTTCCACGAGATCGACCAGGACCGTATCGACCGCGTTCGCGGCATGGACATCACCATCGTCACGACCGCTACCACCGACGACGAGGGTCGCTCGCTGCTCAAGCAGCTCGGCTTCCCCTTCAAGGAGAAGTGACCCATGGCAAAGACCTCGCTTAAGAACAAGGCAGCCGCGCAAGCCCAAGTTTGCGGTGCGCGGCTACACCCGGTGCCAGCGGTGCGGACGCCCGCACTCGGTCTACCGCAAGTTCGGCCTGTGCCGTATTTGCTTCCGTGAGATGGCTCACGCGGGCGAACTGCCCGGCATCACCAAGAGCAGCTGGTAAATCCCAACGGCGTAGGTCCCCTTGAGGGAAACCGCGGCGAGAAAGAGTTCACATACTCATGACAATGACTGACCCGATCGCAGACATGCTTACGCGTCTGCGCAACGCAAATTCGGCGTACCACGACACCGTGTCGATGCCTCACTCGAAGATCAAGGCGAACATCGCCAAGATCCTCGAATCCGAGGGCTACATCTCCGGTTCCTCTGTGGCCGACGCCGAGGTGGGCAAGACGCTCACCCTGAACCTCAAGTACGGTCCCGACCGCGAGCGTTCGCTCGCCGGCGTGCGCCGTGTCTCCAAGCCCGGCCTGCGTGTCTACGCAAAGTCAAGCAACCTTCCTCGGGTGCTCGGCGGCCTTGGCGTTGCCATCCTGTCCACCTCCTCCGGTCTGCTCACCGACCGTCAGGCCGAGAAGAAGGGCGTCGGCGGCGAAGTCGTCGCGTTCGTCTGGTAGCGGGAGAAAAGACACATGTCACGCATTGGAAAGATCCCCGTCGCGGTTCCCGCAGGCGTGGACGTCACGATTGATGGCGCCGTCGTCACGGTGAAGGGCCCCAAGGGCACCCTCACCCACGCGGTCGCCGCCCCCATCACGGTGGAGAAGAACGAGCAGGGTCTCGAGGTGAAGCGCCCGAACGACGAGCGCATCGCCAAGTCGCTGCACGGCCTCACGCGCACCCTCGTCGCCAACATGGTCACGGGCGTGACCGACGGCTACGAGAAGAAGCTCGAGATTGTCGGCACGGGTTACCGCGTCGCGCTCAACGGCTCAGACGCTCGAGTTCGCCCTCGGCTTCTCGCACCCTGTGCACGTCGCGGCACCCAACGGCATCACCTTTGCGGTTGAGAGCCCCACCAAGTTCTCGGTGGCGGGCATCGACAAGCAGCAGGTGGGCGAGGTTGCGGCCAACATTCGCAAGATTCGCAAGCCCGAGCCGTACAAGGGCAAGGGTGTCCGCTACGCGGGCGAGCAGGTTCGCCGCAAGGCCGGAAAGACGGGTAAGTAACCATGACACTCGCAATCAAGGGCAAGGGCAAGGCGATTCAGCGCAAGCGTCGCCACTTCCGCTTGCGCAAGAAGATCTCCGGCACGGAAATCCGTCCGCGTCTGGTCGTCACCCGCTCCACGCGTCACATGGTGGCTCAGGTCGTCGACGACACCAAGGGCACCACCCTTGTGTCGGCGTCGACCCTCGAGGCCGACGTGCGCACGCTCAAGGGCGACAAGACGGCAAAGGCGTCGAAGGTTGGCCAGCTGGTCGCCGAGCGCGCCAAGGCTGCAGGCATCGACAAGGTCGTTTTCGATCGCGGCGGTAACAAGTACCACGGCCGCGTTGCGGCAGTGGCCGACGGCGCGCGAGAGGGCGGCCTCGCCCTCTAGGGCGGGCGCCGCAGAAGGTATAGAGGAAACTTATGGCTGACAATAACGGCGGCCGCCGCGACAACAACAACCGTCGCGGCCAGGAGCCTGAAAACAAGTTCATCGAGCGCGTCGTCACCATCAACCGCGTCTCCAAGGTCGTGAAGGGTGGTCGTCGCTTCAGCTTCACCGCCCTCGTGGTCGTTGGCGACGGCGAAGGTAACGTCGGCGTTGGCTACGGCAAGGCGAAGGAGGTGCCTGCCGCCATCTCGAAGGGTGTCGAGGAGGCAAAGCGCTCCTTCTTCCGCGTGCCGCGCATCCAGGGCACCATCCCGCACATCGTGCAGGGTGAGGCCGCTGCCGGCGTCGTGTTCTTGCGCCCCGCTTCCCCGGGTACCGGCGTTATCGCCGGTGGTCCGGTGCGCGCGGTGCTCGAGTGCGCTGGCATCCACGACGTGCTGAGCAAGTCGCTCGGTTCGTCCAACGCCATCAACATCGTCCACGCGACGGTCGACGCGCTCAAGCGCCTCGAGCGTCCCGAGCGGTTGCTGCTCGCCGTGGAAAGAGCCTCGAAGAGGTCGCACCTGCGGCGATGCTCCGCGCTCAGGCTGCAGGGGTGAAGTGATGGCCCGCTTGAAGGTTACGCAGAAGCGTTCTGTTATCGGCGTCAAGCCGCAGCACCGCGAGACCATGCGTTCGCTTGGTCTCAAGCGCATCGGCGACATTGTCGTGAAGGAAGACCGTCCCGAGATTCGCGGGATGGTCAAGGCGATCGACCACTTGGTCGCTGTGGAGGAGGTTGACTAATGGCTGACGAGAAGAGGGCGCCGCGAAGGCCCCCGCCAAGAAGGCGCCTGCCGCAAAGGCCGACGCTGACAAGGCTGTGAAGGCGCCGGCCAAGAAGCCTGCTGCCAAGACCGCAGACGGCGAAGCCGGCTGCGGAGAAGGCTGCTGCTCCAAAGCGCTGCCGCCAAGAAGCCGGCTGCCGAAGAAGCCTGCTGCTCGCTAAGGCTGCTGCTCCCAAGGCTGCTGCCGCCAAGAAGCCTGCCGCAAGGCCGCCGACAAGCCAGCCGCAGCGTCGGCCGCTAAGGCTTCTACTGCCAAGGCACCCGCTGCCAAGGCGACTGCTGCTAAGAAGCCTGCTGCCAAGCGCCGCAGCCGAGGGCGACGAGAAGGTCTCTACGCTCAAGCTCCACCACTTGCGTCCCGCAGACGGCGCCCACAAGAAGAAGATCCGCGTGGGTCGTGGTGAGGGTGGCAAGCGAGGCAAGACTGCCGGTCGTGGAACCAAGGGAACTGGCGCTCGCTACCAGGTGCCCTTGAACTTCGAGGGTGGGCAGACGCCCATCCACATGCGTATTCCTAAGCTGCGTGGCTTCAAGAGCCCGTTCAAGGTCTACTTCCAGGTGGTCAACGTTGGCCAGATCGCTGAGCTGTTCCCCAAGGGCGGCAAGGTGACGAAGGCCGACCTCGTTGAGCTTGGCGCCGTGCGCAAGAACCAGCCCGTCAAGGTGCTGGGCGACGGCGACATCTCGGTGAAGGTGACCATTGTCGATGCTGATCGCGTTTCGCAGTCAGCGAAGACCAAGATCGAGGCCGCGGGCGGCGCGGTCAACGAGGGCTAGAGTCGGAAGTCGGGTCCGCCCCAACGTTGGGGCGGACCCGCTCCGGCACCTAGGTGCCCTGCATAACTGGAGGATCCATGTTTAGGGGTTTCGTAAGCGCATTCCGCACGCCGGACCTGCGCAAGAAGCTGCTGCTGACGCTCGGCATTCTCGCCGTCTACCGTCTGGGCGTGGCAATCCCCACCCCTGGTGTGAGCTACAGCGCGGTTGAAATCTGCGCTAAGACCACCACCAGCAACTCTGCTTTCGACATCCTCAACCTGTTCGCAGGTGGGGCGCTGCTGCACTTGTCGATCTTCGCGCTCGGCATCATGCCGTACATCACGGCGTCGATCATCGTGCAGCTGTTGCGCGTGCTCATCCCGCGCTTCGAGACGCTGTACCGCGAGGGCCAAGAGGGTCAAGCGAAGCTGACGCAGTACACGCGCTACATCACCGTTGGTTTCGCGGCTCTGCAGTCCGCGTCGTACATCACGCTTGCGCGCAACGGCCAGTTCTTCCCTGGTTGCTCCGAGGCGATCGTCCCTGACGAGTCGTGGCAGACCATCTCACTCATGGTGCTCACCATGACCGCGGGCACGATCTTCGTCATGTGGCTCGGCGAGCGGATCACCGAGCGCGGCGTCGGCAACGGCATGTCGCTGCTGATCTTCACGTCGATCGCGGCCGCGTTCCCCGCCAACATCGGCAGCATCTGGCGTTCGTCCAACGGCCCCGTCAACACGCTGTTGCTCGCGCTGTTGCTGTTCGCGGTCATCGCGGTCGTCGTGTTCGTTGAGCAGAGCCAGCGCCGCATTCCGGTGCAGTACGCGAAGCGCGTCGTCGGTCGCCGCACGCTCGGTGGGTCGTCGACGTACATCCCTCTCAAGATCAACATGGCCGGCGTTATCCCGGTCATCTTTGCGTCCTCGCTGCTGACGTTGCCTACCGTCATCGCGCAGTTCCAGGGCAACGACCCTGCTGACTGGGTCGTGTGGATGAAGGACAACCTCGCCACCACGTCGGCGCCGCTGCACATGTTGCTGTACATCCTGCTCATCGTCTTCTTCGCGTACTTCTACACGGCCATCACGTTCAACCCTGATCAGGTCGCCGACGACATGAAGAAGTACGGCGGGTTCATCCCCGGCATTCGCCCCGGCAAGCCCACCGCCGATTTCCTCGCGTACGTGTTGTCGCGCATCACCGCTGCCGGTTCCATTTACTTGGCGCTCGTGGCGCTCGCGCCGATGCTCGCGTTCGTGGCGATGGGTGTGAACACCAACATCCCGTTCGGCGGAACCTCGATCCTGATCCTCGTTGGCGTTGGTCTCGACACGGTCAAGCGCATCCAGTCGCAGCTTGAGCAACGTCACTACGAAGGGTTCCTCAAGTAATGCGGGCAATCCTGCTGGGCCCCCCGGGGGCCGGAAAGGGCACGCAGGCTGCACGGCTTGCGGCGCATTACGAGATCCCGGCGATTTCCACAGGTGACATCTTCCGTGCGAACGACAAGGCCGGAACGGAACTCGGCAAGCAAGTGCAGGCGTTCATGCACGCAGGCCAGTTGGTGCCGGATTCGGTGACGAACGCAATGGTCAGCGATCGCCTTTCCCAGCCCGACGTTGCGGCCGGCTTCTTGCTCGACGGTTACCCGCGCAACCCGGAACAGGCCGTGGAACTCGATGCGATGCTCGTCGGCTCTCGGGACCCACCTCGACGCCGCCATCGAGCTCACCGCCGACTATGGACGAGGTTACAAAGCGACTGCTGAAGCGCGCCGAGATCGAGGGCCGCGCGGACGACACCGAAGACGTGATCCGCACGCGCCTTGCAGGTGTACGCGCATCTCTACCGCACCGCTCACCGCGTTCTATGCGGGCCGCGGTCTGCTGGTGCAGGTTGACGGGCTCGGCGAGATCGACGAGGTCACCGACCGCCTCATCGCCGCCCTTTCTTAAGGTCTGTCGCTCGTGGCTATTCAGTACAAGACAAACGCCCAGATGCGGCTCATGGCGCGCGCGGGCGTGGTCGTTGAAGCCGCGCTTGCCGCGGCTCGCGAGGCCGCAGTAGTCGGCGCCACCACGGCGGATGTGGATGCGGCGGCGGCGAAGGTCATTGCCGCTCGCGGAGCAACCTCCAACTTCCTTGGCTATCACGGCTTTCCTGCCACCACGTGTGTGTCGGTCAACGATGAGGTGGTGCACGGCATCCCAGGACCGCGTGTCCTTGCGGATGGCGACGTGGTCTCGATCGACTGCGGCGCGATCGTTGAGGGATGGCACGGCGACAGCGCCATCACCGTGATCCTTGGCGACTGCGCCTGATGCTGATGATGTGGCGCTCAGCGACGCCACCCGCAAGGCGCTGTGGGCAGGCATCGCCGCCCTTGCGAGCGCTCGGCGCCTCGACGAGGTTGGCGCCGCCATCGAGGACGTCGCGGTTGCTGCTGGTCTGCACCCCATCGACGGATACGTTGGCCACGGCATCGGCACCGAGATGCATCAGGAGCCCGACGTGCTGAACTACCGCGTGCGCGGGCGCCTTGCCAAAGTGCGTCCCGGCTTGTGTGTCGCGATCGAGCCGATGTTCGTGCGCGGCACGGCGCACTCGCGGGTCTTGGGGACGACTGGACCGTTGTGTCCGACGATGGCTCGCGCGCAGCGCACTGGGAGCACAGCATCGCCGTTCACGAGAATGGCATCTGGGTGCTGACCGCGTCCGACGGCGGAGCAGAGGGCCTCAGCTCCTTCGGCGTGGTTCCTGTAGCTCCCTAGCCCGGGTGTCGGATAGTTCACACTCGCGGGCGTGGTTAACATGCTCGTTACCTGCGATGACGCTAATCGAAACGGTTGACGCATAGCGTCCACAGTGCAACGGGGCCCCACCCCGGGGTACCAGCACTTGGGGAGCCATCATGGCGCGAGGTTTCAACTACGCTCCCGGCGCTAGCGCCGAGATGCAAGAAGCGATGCAGCCAGGCTTGCACAAGACGCACATCGCAGCTCTTGGCGTGAGTCGCAACAACTTGGTGCGCGCCGCCGTCGCCGCGCGTCCCGACTGCCCGCTGGGGCTCATGGTGACCCTCGCTCACGACTATTCAGCTGAGGTACGCGCGAGCGTCGCTAGCAACCCCATGCGTGCAACGCACCGTGATGGCGTACCTCTCCGCGGACCGCTCCGTGGACGTGCTCAAGGGTTTGCTCGCGAATCCATCGCTGCCGGCCGACGTCCTCGAAGAGCTCGCATTCCACAAGAAGAGCGAGGTGCGCGCTGCGGCAGCCGCTCGGCTTGACAGCGCGCCGTTGCCGCCCGCACGGCCGGCGACAGAAGACGTTCACAATCCCGAACTCGCCGAGCACGTGATCCCCATACAGCAGCGCATGACGGCCGACGGCGCGCTGCCGTCGCCGTTCGCCCCCGTGAACGTGGTGGACATCGCGACCGGCTCTCCGGTGCCGTCCGCCTACCCAGTGCCGTCCGCGTACCCGGTGCCGCCTGCCTACCCGGTGCCGTCGACCTACTCGTTGCCACATGCAAATCCGGCGCCGAGCGCCTACCCTGCAACCAGCGTCGGGCACTGTGACGGAGCCGACAATTCCGCAGATCTTTGCGCCGCACTCGACGCCCGGCGCGCCTGCGCCAACACGCACCGCCCCCGTGCGCGGATTCAAGCCAAAGCCCTAACGCCGTTTTGCGGCGCTGCGCGCTACTCTTGACGCGAATGGCCAACGGTGGCTCAAGGGCAGGGGACGCTGTGAGCATTTCTACGCAGGACTACCAGGTGGCGCTTGATCGGGCAATGCAGGCCGATGTCGCGTCGACCGAACTGCTTTCGCTTGCGGTGCACCGAGAACCCGCCGTGCGCGCCGCGATCGCTCGCCGCACTGACTGTCCTGCTGGCGCACTAATTTCTCTTGGCCACGATCACCGGCCCGAGGTCTTGTTGGCGCTCATCACCAACCCGCGCACGCCGTCTTCTGTGGTGCGCAATCTCGCGGATCACCGCTCGCAGCAGGTCTCCGACGCCGCGGAGGAGCGCCTGCGCGGCATCTTCTGCTGAGGCTGATGCTTGCGTTGCTGCGATAGCACACTGTTACGTGGTGTGACGAACATCACAGGCGTGTCGCCTTTACTTCCTATGTGCAACTGGTAACGTTGCCGCCGCACGACTGTATCCGTTTGTGCACACTGAGGAATTACTGAGAACTCGCGCCGATCGCCGCAAGGCGGGACGTCGGCCGATCTGGCGGATCAATCTCTAGCTGAGGGAAACAACTCTAATGAACAAGACTACAAAGGCGTCTGTCGCAACCGCGGCTGGCATCGTATTGCTGCTTGGCGGCGGCGCATCGCTCGCCTACTGGACCGACTCTGCAGCCACCGGTTCTGGTACCCAGACCATCTCTGCGGGAACACTGACGATCACACCCGTGAACAGCGGCGCGTGGACCAAGGGGTTCTACAACGCCGCGGGCACGCAGGTCACCGCACCCGTAGCCGCAACGCTCGGCACCGTGAAGCTCGTTCCTGGTAACAGGCTCGTCTACACGCAGGTGTTCAACGTCGTCGCGACCGGCCAGGACCTGTACTTCACGGTCGGCGTCGACGGACGGCACGCTCACCAACCCCACGAACGGTCTGGACACTCGACTCACGTCGACCTTCACCGTCGCGGCGCTCGAGCCCCACGGGTACGACCATCGTGGCGTCCACTACGCCTGGCACGTGGAAGGTTGGCGCCACCGGCACCGGCACCGCGACTATCACGGTCACGTGGACGATCGACTGGCACTTCGGTGCTTCGGGTAGCCCCACTCTCGACAACCCCGCGAAGGCCGGCACCGTCGACCTCACGCAGGGTGCTGTCACGCTGACCCAGGTCGCGACCCCGTAATGACTCGGTGTGGGGCCCGCCTCAACGGCGGGCCCCACACCTTCATTTCTGTCATCACCCGTTTTGCCTGCTCACGTGGAGTTCCCCATGAACCCGGAAGCAACGGCGCGCGGCGATAGCCGCAGCGGGGCCGAGCCGATCTCGGTTCTGCCGCACGAAGCGACGCGCACCACGCACGCGCGCGCTTTTGGCGACCGCTGGCGCGCTGGCGATAGGCGTTTCGATCGCCGTGCTTGGCGCCGGCGTCACGTTCGCTTACTTGAATGCCAGCAGCCCAGTAGCGGCCAGCGGCACCATCACCGCGGGCACCTCTGGCCTCAATGTGCAGTACGGTGCCGGAGCGGCCGCGCAGTCGGTGACGATTCCCGCTGCTGTGTTCCAGAACATGTTGCCCGGCGACGTCACGGGCGTGCAGATCAATGTCATCAACACGGGTGATGTTCCCCAGGGCGTGACCGCGCGCGTGAGCGCTGCGAGCGCGTGGGAAACACGCCTCGCCACGGGCACGTGCCCGGGATCGGTGCTGGCGGGCGCCGCGCTGACCACCACGGCCTCCGGATCCACCTCGCTCGCGGTTGGCGCTACGCAGTCCTTCTGCCTCCAGGTGACCTTGCCAGCTCGGCGCGGCAGTCGCAAGCGAAGGCACCACCATTCCTCTGACCGTCACGCTCGACGGAACGCAGTTGGCATCATGAGCTGGATGACGAGGGCCAACCGACGCGTAGCCGCTGTGACGGCATTGGTCGTGTTCACCGTACTCGCGGGCGCTACAGCTAGCTGGTCCTACTGGACCAGCCAGGCGACCGTTCTCGTCACGTACGACTCCGCGGACCTTACGGTGACTACAGCCAACTTCGCAACGATCAGCAAGACGTTCGCCAATTCAACGCTCGTGGGTACCGGCAGCGTGACCGTGACAAACAACACCGTCTCGCCAAGTGCCCAAAAGGGCCAGGTGACCCTGACGTTCAGCGGCTACAGGCGGTGCCCCGTATCGCAGCAACTTCACCTACGTGGTGTGGCTGTCGACCGTTGGCGAACCCGTGTACCGACGCGGCCGCACCCGGTGCCACGCTCACGTCCGGCCTGTGGAGCGCAAGCTCTAGCTACGTGACGCCCAGTAGGTAGCGGCTTCACCGTTGGAGAGTCGCGCACGTATTGCGTGCGCACCACGATGGCGCCCGCAACCACAAACTGGCCCGCGTCCGGCGCGGTCTCCTTCACGCCGCAAATCGATGCGTCGATTGCGCTCGGCAACTACAGCGGCGCGGCGAGTGCCACCGCCACGCAGCAGACCCAATACCTGTTCCCGTTGGTCACTCCCCCCACGAGCGCCACCACGTGGAACTACATCCACCGCGTGTTTACCTCGCCCGTTGGTAACTACTGCGCGGACCTCGAGGGTGGCGGCGGGCCCAATGGGATTGGGTGGCCGTGCAAGAACGGAGGCACGTCGAACCAGTCGTACAGGTTCGACGCCGTGACGGGTAAGCCCGGTTATTTCACCATCAAGTCGAACATCACCACCCGGCCGTGTTCCAGCAAAATGCGACAGGTGCGGAAGTCACCGCGGTCGCGGCCGTCGTGGGCCAGGCGAATCAGCAGTGGATGCTTCAGCAAAGCCCCACGAGTTACGTTGGCGGCACGTCAACCCGAAGCTTCTATCAGTTCGTCAATGCCTCAACGGGGCAGTGCCTGACGTACGCCGCCGTCAACGGGACCTCCGCCGCCTTGAACCAGTTGACGGTGGACAACTGCGACGGCACGGCGACCCAGGAGTTCCTTGTGGTGCGCACCATGTTCTCCGGCGTTCAAGGCGCGACTGACACAATCTCTTGTGCGTATGCCAACCCCACGTTCACGATCAGCCTCAGTGCGGCGGCGGCTACCATGACCTACGAACTCCGCATCGGTGGCACCGCCGTCAGGACCATCACGACGAACGCCGGCGGTGTTGGGGCCTTCACCTACCCGCGCTCGAGCCTCGCTACGAACTCCACTACGGATTACGAGATCTACGAGGACACCGGCGCCGCTGGCGATGCCGGCACGCTGGTCGCAACGGGCACGCTCACCAGAGGGTCGTCCAACGCGAACGGCAACTCGTGCACCGCCACGGGTATGGGTTAATGGTTCCGGTTCTGCAGACGCGAACGAGGGCCACCGCGGCACTCGCCGTAGCAGTGCTCGCGAGCCTGTTTGCATTGATGGTGACGGCGCAGCCGGCCGCCGCAACCAACCCGCCAATCGCTATCTCCGACGACGGAGTCACGTACGGCGCGTCATTTCCCGGACAGTTGTTCGCCGGCGTGTATCTAGTACCCACCAAGTCGGCAACGCAGCTCGTTCTGGGTCAAAAACACGGGGCCCTCTGGCGCCAACCTCGCGATTGCGGTGGTGGACGTTGCCTCCGCGGATCCTGCTCTGCTCGCGGCGCTTGACGTCACTGCGCAGGCTGGCACCCGCACGGGCAGCGCTAACTTCGCCGAGGTGGGGGCGTGCGCGTCACTCGTAAGTGGGGTCCACTTGGCGCAGGGGCAGAGCGTGAGAGTGGATGTCACGCTAGCAATGCGCAACGTGGGCGGCACAACGTCGCAGGGGTCGTTGGCGGCGTTTAACCTCAAGGCCAACTTGACGAGCGATGACGTGGCAGCGCCCACAGGATGCAGCGTCGTGACTCCGCCCGACCCCACGCCCACCCCGAGTCCCGAGCCCACAAGTGATGGTGGCGGTGGCAACGGCGGTGGCGGCGGAAGCGTCATCATTCCTGGTGTCCCGGCAGATCCGGATCCCAGCGCGACGCCCACGCCGAGCGTGACGCCCACGCCCGATCCGAGTGTGTCGCCAACGCCAACGCCTAACCCCCCGCACGGCGATGGCAACATCGGCAACACCGATAGGTTCTACCAAGAGTGGTTCGTCGCCGCATGGGTGCTTGCGATGGTGTTTGGTGGTGTGCTCTCTTGGTGGGTGGCGCGCAGGCGTGAAGAGGATGGAGAGCTGTGATGAGCGAACAGGACGTGCCCAAGAAGGAACACGGAGTGATTCGTGGCATCATCCAGGGATTTAGCTGGGTGTTGCTCGCGTTCCTGGCAGTGGTGGCCATGGCAGTGATCGTTGTGCCGGCGCTCACGGGGTCAACGCCCTACACCGTTCTCACGAGCTCGATGGAACCCACGTACCCTCCTGGCACGCTCGTGATCGTTAAGCCGATTGCGGTGGAGGACATCCACATCGGGACGGTCGTCACGTATCAGATCGAGTCCGGGAAGCCGGATCTTGTCACGCACCGCGTCGTCGAAGTGATTCAGCCAAACCTTGTTGGCGGCGAACCCACCTTCGTGACCAAGGGCGACGCCAACAGCATCGCCGACGAGAAGCCGGTGCAGTACGTGCAGATCCGGGGTGCCGTCTGGTACTCCGTCCCGTACATCGGGTGGATCAACAACTTCGTCAACGGCGATATGCGATCCGTGATGATTCCCGTCATCGCCGGAGCACTGTTCATCTACGCCGGCTACCAGATCGTGAGCGGGCGCAGGGAGCGGAAACGCAAGCGAGCAGCAGAGCTGACGGAGGCGTGAACCCAGCCACCGCGTCGGGCACCCTTGTGGCTTGAGCGAGGCGCCTAAGTGCCGTATAGTGGTCGGTCGGGCGTTTTTGCGCGCTCACTTTCCCAACCAACAACGTTAGTGGAGTCATGGCCAAGAAGGACGGCGTCATCGAGGTTGAGGGCACCGTGGTCGAGGCATTGCCGAATGCGTCATTCCGTGTGGAACTGACAAACGGTCACCTCGTCCTCGCTCACATCTCAGGCAAAATGCGCCAGCACTACATCCGGATCCTCCCCGAGGACCGCGTAGTGGTGGAACTTAGCCCGTACGACCTTTCCCGCGGCCGCATCGTCTACCGCTACAAGTAAGAAAGAACCATGAAGGTTAAGCCGAGCGTCAAGCCGATCTGCGACAAGTGCAAGGTGATTCGTCGTAATGGCCGAGTTATGGTCATCTGCGAAAACCTGCGCCACAAGCAGCGTCAGGGTTAGACAAAAAAAGAACAGACCTCGTTCAGGCAACGCAGTTACCCCCGGCTCGGAGGCCGGGGCCCGCACCACATAAGCGGGACGCCTGAGCATCAGACCTCCGACTACTGATGGAGATCAGACAGAGATATGGCACGCATAGTCGGCGTCGATATTCCGCGCGAAAAGCGCATGGAGATCGCGCTCACCTACATCTACGGCATTGGCCGTACCCGTTCACAGCAGATCCTGGCCGCCACCGGCATCAGCCCTGACCTGCGCGTCAAGGACGCCACGGACGAGCAGCTCGTCGCGCTCCGTGACTTCATCGAGGCCACGTACACCGTTGAAGGTGACCTGCGCCGCGAGGTCCAGGCGGACATCCGCCGCAAGGTCGAAATTGGCAACTACCAGGGCCTGCGCCACCGTCGCGGCATGCCCGTCCGTGGTCAGCGCACCAAGACCAACGCGCGTACCCGCAAGGGACCAAAGAAGACCGTCGCCGGAAGGAAGAAGTAAGCCATGGCTGCTCCCGTTCGCAAGCCGCGCAAGAAGATCAAGAAGACCGTTGCTCACGGTCAGGCGCACATCAAGTCCACGTTCAACAACACGATCATCTCCATCACGGACCCCTCGGGTGCCGTGGTGTCGTGGTCGTCCTCCGGCCAGGTTGGCTTCAAGGGTTCGCGCAAGTCGACGCCCTACGCCGCCCAGATGGCTGCCGAGGCCGCCGCTCGCCGCGCCCAGGAGGCCGGCATGAGCAAGGTGGACGTGTTCGTCAAGGGACCGGGATCGGGCCGCGACACCGCGATCCGTTCGCTCACGGCCGCCGGCCTCGAGGTCACGTCGATCAAGGACGTCACGCCTCAGGCACACAACGGTTGCCGCCCCCCAAAGCGTCGCCGCAACTAGCTCGTAGTCGCAAGGTGAGGTCCGACGCTGTGGTCACCACAGCGTCGGGCGCTCGCTAGTAACTCCCAAACTTCATATCTACCCCGGCGGCAAAGGCCTCCGGACCCTCGAGCATCAAATAGCGGATGCTCGGAAAGGAAAAGACCGTGCTTATCGCACAGCGCCCCACACTGACCGAGAAGGTCATCTCGGACAACCGTTCGCAGTTCTCCCTCAAGCCTCTGGAGCCGGGCTTCGGCTACACGCTCGGGAACTCCCTCCGCCGCACGCTGCTGTCGTCGATCCCCGGCGCCGCCATCACGTCGGTGCGCTTCGATGGCGTGCTCCACGAGTTCACCACGATCGACGGTGTCAAGGAAGACGTCACCGAGATCCTCCTGAACCTCAAGAACCTCGTGGTCTCCTCCGAGCACGACGAGCCCGTCACCCTGTACCTGCGCAAGTCGGGTGCTGGTGCGGTCACCGCTGCAGACATCGCCCCGCCGGCCGGCGTGGAGATTCACAACCCTGACCTGCACATCGCGACGCTGAACTCCAAGGCGAAGTTCGAGGTGGAGCTCACCGTTGAGCGCGGTCGTGGCTACGTGCCCGCCGCTCTCAACAAGAGCTACGACGCCGAGATCGGCCAGATCCCCGTTGACTCGATCTACTCTCCCGTCCTCAAGGTGACGTACAAGGTTGAGGCGACGCGTGTTGCGCAGCGCACCGACTTTGACGAGCTCATCATCGACGTCGAGACCAAGAACGCCATCACGCCTCGCGACGCGGTTGCCTCTGCGGGCTCCACGCTCGTCGAGCTGTACTCGCTCGCCAAGGGCCTCAACGAGTTCGCCGAGGGCATCGAGATTGGCCCTTCGGACACCGACGAGGCGCTTGAAGAGGACTACAACCAGCCCATCGAAGAACTCAACCTGACGCAGCGTTCGTACAACTGCCTCAAGCGCGAGGGCATTCACACGGTTGGCGAGCTCACCGCTCGCTCCGAGGCTGACCTCATGGACATCCGCAACTTTGGCCAGAAGTCGATCACCGAAGTCAAGGAAAAGCTCGCCGAGTTGGGCTTCGCGCTCAAGGACGGCGTCGTCGACTATGACCGCGCGGCCGCCGGCGTCTACTTCTCCGGCTCCGAAGACTAAGAAGGAAACAGCACAATGCCTACCCCCACCAAGGGTGCCCGTCTCGGCGGCGGACCTGCACACGAGCGTCACATGCTGGCGAACCTTGCGCAGAGCCTGTTCGAGCACGGCCGCATCACCACGACGACCACCAAGGCCAAGCGCCTTCGTCCCCACGCAGAGCGACTCATCACGATCGCCAAGCGTGGCGACCTTGCCTCGCGCCGCCGTGTCATGGGCACCATTCCCGACAAGGGCGTGGTTCACAAGCTCTTCACCGAGATTGCCCCCGGCTACGCGGAGCGCGATGGCGGCTACACCCGCATCACCAAGGTCGGTTTCCGCAAGGGCGACAACGCTCCTCTCGCGGTGATCGAGCTCGTTGAGTTCGGCACGCCCGCCAAGAAGGCCGTCTCCAAGGAGGCCGAGAAGGCCACCAAGAAGGCAGCCGCTCCCAAGGCAGCTAAGGCTCCGAAGGCTGACAAGGCCGACGCTGTCGTTGCCGACGAGGTCATCGAAGAGACGATCGCCGAAGAGTCCAAGCCCGGTGCGCACTCCCAGGAGCCCGCAGAGGGTCCCGAGGATGTCACCGAAGAGGTCACCGAGACCGTCGAGTCCGCCGCGGCTCCCGCAGAGGGCGCCGACGACGAGACCGCTAAGTAGCTCACTCATTTACAAGAACGAGGCGGGCCCCATGACTGAACAGGTCGTGCGGGCCCGTCTCGTTTTTGCGTACGACGGCACCGACTTTGCGGGCTGGGCGATCCAGCCCAATCTGCGCACGGTGCAAGGCGTGCTCGAGGGCGCGCTTGCGAAGCTCACGCGCGCCGACGAGGTGCGCGTCACCGTTGCGGGGCGTACCGACGCCGGGGTGCACGCGCGCGCCCAGGTGGCGCACGTTGACGTGCCCGCTCGGCGCGTGGAACCGCATGCCGGGCCACCAGCCAAAGACTCCCGAGCAGGGCATGTTCCGGCGCCTCAACGGCATCCTGCCTCCGGACATTCGGGTGCATGCCATCGACGTTGCCCCGGACGGCTTCGACGCGCGCTTCAGCGCCCTTGAGCGCCGCTACGCGTATCGCATTCGCGACCTGGGTACGCCCGTCGATCCGCTTGACCCGCCGTCACGTACTTGCGTATGACCGTGCCCTCGACGTGGACAAACTGAACCATGCGTCGGGCACGCTTACCGGGTTGCGGGACTTTGCCGCGTTCTGCCGCCCGCGAGACGGCGCCACGACCGTGC
Organism: uncultured Actinomycetota bacterium; assembly: GCA_963757685.1. Lineage (GTDB taxonomy): Bacteria > Actinomycetota > Actinomycetes > Actinomycetales > Demequinaceae > Demequina. The sequence continues at coordinate 95,557 of CAVWSW010000002.1, forward strand.
GCACCTTGACTGAATTGAGTTGGGCGCGCGTGACGGAAGGACCGGACACGGGCCTGGTCGTTGCTACCGTCCGCGCGGACGCGTTCTGCCACTCGATGGTGCGCGCGCTCGTGGGCGCGCTGCTGCCGGTTGGTTATGGGCGCCGGGACGAGGCGTGGCTTGCACGGGTCGCCGGCTCCATGGGGCGTTCCGACGCGATCAAGGTCGTCAAGCCGCACGGGCTCACGCTCGAGGAAGTTGTCTACCCTCCGGACGCCGAGGTCGCTGCGCGAGCAGAACTGACGAGGTCCCGCCGCGCGCTTGGTTGATTCCCAAGGGTGTTTGGGGCTGATGTGACAGGTGGGGCGGGCGTCGCGGACCTTTGAGTCACGTGTGTCACACCAGCACCAGGTACCCTTGTTTGTCACCCAGCGCAGGGCCATCGCCTCAGATTGACCACGGGCCCGCTCGCCGGTATGATGGATCCTCGTTGTGCGTTCCACGTGGACCGGTGCATTTGATGCGCCGCCGCAGGATCAGCTGACCGACACTTGCGGTGATTCGTCACCACTCACACTTCACGATAGTTAGGGCTTTACAGTGCGCACGTTTACCCCCAAGCCAGCCGACGTCACCAGGGACTGGTACGTCGTCGACGCTACTGACGTGGTCCTCGGGCGTCTGGCCTCGCAGATCGCCGTCTTGCTTCGCGGCAAGCACAAGGCGACCTTTGCGCCCCACGTCGACGGCGGCGACTTCGTCATCGTCATCAACGCGGACAAGATCGCCCTGACCGGCGCCAAGCTGACGGACAAGATGGTCTACCGTCACTCCGGCTACCCGGGTGGCCTCAGCTCCATCCCGATCGGTGAGCTGCTCGCGAAGAACCCGCAGCGCGTCATCGAGAACGCCGTCAAGGGCATGCTGCCCAAGAACAAGCTTTCTGCTCAGCAGCTCACCAAGCTGAAGGTCTACGCAGGCCCAGAGCACCCCCACGCCGCGCAGCAGCCGCGCGTTTTCGACATCACGCAGGTCGCGCAGTAGCGCGCGGAAAATAAGGACTAAAGCAACGTGACTGAAGTGACCGAGACCATCGAGACCGACGAGGCCATCGAGGCGACCGAGTACACCACTGAGACCGCGCCCGTGCGCGGCAAGGGTGCCTCTGCCATCAACCCCGGCGCCGGCCTTGGCCGTCGCAAGGAAGCCGTTGCGCGAGTTCGCCTCGTTCCCGGCACGGGCAAGTGGACCATCAACGGCCGCGAGCTCGAGGGCTACTTCCCCAACAAGGTGCACCAGCAGCTCGTGAACTCCCCGTTCGCGCTGCTCGACATCGAAGGTCGCTTCGACGTTCACGCCCGCATCGTGGGTGGCGGCACGTCCGGTCAGGCTGGCGCACTGCGTCTTGGCGTGGCCCGTGCCCTCAACCTGATCGACGAGGACAACAACCGCGCCGCCCTCAAGAAGGCTGGCTTCCTGACCCGCGACGCTCGCGTCGTGGAGCGCAAGAAGGCCGGTCTCAAGAAGGCCCGCCGCGCACCGCAGTACTCGAAGCGCTAAGGTTCCGCGCATGGCGCGGCTCTTTGGTACGGACGGGGTTCGCGGACTAGCGAATCGCGACATCACCGCAGAACTTGCGGTCGATCTCGCGGTCGCGGCCGCGCACGTCCTTGCCGAGCGCGGTGAGTTTTCCGGTCACCGGCCCCGAGCAGTCATCGGCCGCGACACCCGCATCTCAGGTGAATTCCTGAGCGCGGCGGTTGCGGCCGGACTCGCATCCGCAGGCATCGACGTCCTCGACGTTGGCGTGCTGCCCACCCCCGGCATCGCCTACTTGACCGGCTTCATGGAGGCCGACCTCGGCGTCGTCCTCTCCGCCTCCCACAACCCCGCGCCAGACAACGGCATCAAGTTCTTTGCTCGCGGCGGCCACAAGTTGGACGACGCCGTGGAAGAGGCCATCGAGGCTCGCCTTGGCGAGCCCTGGGAGCGGCCGACGGGCGGGGGAGTTGGCACCATCGTCCCCTCCGCGCACCTCGCCCAGGAGTACGTGACGCACGTCGTTGCGTCGGTCGCGTCGTTCGCCGGTATTGACCGTCCGCTCGTTGGGGTGAGCATCGTCGTTGATGCCGGTCACGGCGCGGCATTCGTGGTGGGGCCGCAGCGCGCTGGCAGCCGCTGGCGCCGACGTCCACGCGATCAACACCGCGCCCAACGGGCTCAACATCAACGACGGCGTTGGCTCAACGCACTTGGACGGCCTGCGCGCCGTGGTGGTGGAGCGCGGCGCCGATCTTGGCGTGGCCTACGACGGCGATGCGGATCGCTGCCTCGCGATTGACGCGGCAGGCAACATCGTCAACGGCGACCAGGTGATGGGGCTGCTCGCGCTCGCGATGCACCGCTCTGGAGCGCTGTACCGCAGCACCCTCGTGGCGACCGTGATGAGCAACCTTGGGTTGCACCGCGCGATGCGCGAGGCCAACATCGCCATCATCGAGTCTGCGGTTGGCGACCGCTACGTGCTCGAGGCGATGCGCGAGGGCGGCTACTCGCTCGGAGGCGAGCAGTCCGGCCACATCATCCTTACCGACTACGCCACCACGGGCGACGGCGTGCTGACGTCCCTGGTTTTGGCCGCGCAGGTCGCCGCCCATGGCCCTCTCGCAACATTAGGCGCCGGGATCGACACGCTTCCTCAGGTGCTCGTCAACGTTCCCAACTGCGATCGCGCTCGCGTCCACACCGACGCGCAGCTGTCTGAGGCGGTCGCCAAGGTGCGCGCGGAACTGGGTGACGGGGGCAGGGTGCTGCTGCGGCCGTCGGGCACGGAACCGCTTGTGCGGGTGATGGTGGAAGCGATGACGCAAGAGGAAGCGCAGTAGCCACGCGGACGAACTGGCGGCGGTGGTGCGAGAGCGGCTTAGCCTCTCGTGAACTTCTGGGACTGGGTGGTCCACTTCTCCGCGAACGTCGAGGAGTTGGTTGTGGCCGCCTCCGCGTCCCTGTGGGCGTATTTCTGGATCTTCATGGTCTCGATGATCGACGGGTTCTTCCCCGTAGTGCCGAGCGAGACCATCGTCATCACGATGGCGACCATCGGCTGGAAGGAGGGCGCTCCCTGGCTACCGGCCGTGTGGCTCGCCGCCGCGGCAGGCGCGTGGTGCGGCGACCAGATCGCCTACATCCTGGGCTCCAAGATCCACATTCGCGGGTTGCGCATGTTCCGTGGCCCGCGTGGGCAGCGCACGCTCGACTGGGCGGAGCACGCGCTTGAGCACCGCGGCGCGGCGTTCATCATCGCGGCGCGCTTCATCCCGTTTGGCCGGCTCGCCGTCAACCTCACCGCCGGAGCGTTGGGCTACAACCGCCGCCGCTTCATGATCGTTGACGCGATCGCGGTGTCGATCTGGGCCACCTACGGGATCCTGATTGGCATCACCGCGAGCTCGCTCGGCGACAACTTGTTGGTCTCCATCGCAATCGGCGTGATCGGCGGTATCGCGCTTGGCTACTTGATCGACAAGATTCTGGCCCGGTTTGGGGTCTCGGTGCCCGACGCTGTTGGGACCGAGGGCGATGAGGTCGCCGAGACGTCGGGCGAGCAGGGCGCGCCCAACTCGTAACCGACGTCTCGCCTGCGGATCTAGCGTGCCGGGACTACGAGGGGCAATCGGCTGGCTGGCCTCGTCGTTGCTATCGGCCGTTCGGCGTGGGAAGCCCCACGCGAGTCCGGCGATGAAGAGCACAGGCATGAAGGCCGCGGTCGTTGCTTGCGACAACGTGATCGCGCCCGTGGCGATGAACGCGATCGTTGCGATCCAGTCGATCGCCTGGACCCCGATCATCGCCGTGATCCACGAGCGGTGCTTCATGGGGTCGCGGAACGCGAGGACCATGCCGTACGCGAATCCGAACGCCCTTGCGGAGAACATCGCGAACATCCAGTAGGTCCATTCGGGGGCTGGCGCGAGCCCGAGCGAGGCGGAGAACGGGCCAGGGGCCACGAGGAAGCCAATCCCGAGGGCGAGCTGAAACGCGGTGACGACACCAAGAGTGACGCGGAGAACTCGGTTGCGCATGGAAATCCCTTCGATACGAGCCGCCATCTGGCGGCGACACCATCGTGCCGACGATGTGTCATTTTGTGAAGTAGGCACTATATAGTGCAGTAGTAACCGAAAGGAAAGTAACAATGGGACTCCCTGGATGCCCCATCGAGCGCTCGGTTCGCGCGCTCGATGGCAAGTGGACCTTGCTCATCCTCAGGGAGCTCTTCGACGACACACGCCGCTACGGCGAGTTGCTGTCCGCGCTTCCTGGCGTAAGTCCAAAGACGTTGACAGAGCGGTTGCGGACGCTGGAGGCACAGGGGCTCGTTGCGCGCCACGTCTACGCGGAGGTGCCGCCGCGAGTTGAGTACTCGCTCACGGCCCTTGGACGGTCTCTCCAGCCCGTCATGGACGCGCTCAGGCAGTGGGGTGAGGCTCACCCCGAGCCTGCGCAGGCTAGAGCGTCCTGAGCCCTAGAGCTTGCGCAGACGACACCGACTCCACCTGGTGGTTCGCTCCCTTGCGCAAGATGATCGTCGCCCGTGAACGCGTCGGCGCGATGTTCCGCTCCAGGTTGGGCGCGTTGATGGTGTCCCAGATCTGGCCGGCGCGCTCGGTCGCCTCCTCGTCGGTGAGGTCGGCGTAGGTGCTGAAGTAGCGAATCCGGCCGGGCGAACGCCGTCTGCCGCAGCTCGAGGAACCGCTCGATGTACCAGCGCCGCACGTCCGCCTGGTGGGCGTCAACGTAGATGGAGACGTCGAAGTAGTCGCTGATCGCGTGAGAGAAGCCGCCCTCGGCTCGCCGATACGGCGGCTGCAGCACGTTGAGGCCCTCGACGATGAGCACGTCGGGCCGCTCAACGGCCACGGAAGCACCAGGCACGATGTCATACGTGATGTGCGAGTACACGGGCGCGTGAACCTCGGCAGCGCCAGACTTCACCTGCCACACGAAGCTCCGCAAGCGCGCGTCGGTCATACGACTCGGGGAAGCCCTTGCGCTCAAGCAGCCCGCGCTCGTGCAGCACCGCGTTGGGTAGCAGGAACCCGTCCGTCGTGACGAGCTCGACGCGGGGCGACCCCGGCCAGCGCGCCATGAGTTCCCGCAGCACGCGCGCGGTCGTGGACTTGCCGACTGCCACCGAACCGGCGATGCCGATGACGAACGGCGTGCGCGAGGCGCGCTCGCCAAGGAACTCGCTCGTGGCGTCGTGAAGCGCGCCAACCGAGCTCCGAGTACAGGTCAAGCAGCCGCGAAAGCGGCCGGTAGATCGTGTCCACCTCGGCGAGGTCGATGGGGTCGCCCAGCCCGCGCACGCGCGCGATGTCGTCCTCGGTCAGCGGCAGGGGCGTGTGGGGCGCGAGCGCGGACCACTCGTTGCGGTCGAGCGTGATGAACGGGGTCTCGTCGTGGCTCGCGTCACGCGCACCATTGTGGCGCATCGCGGTGCGTCTGTGACGCGCACGGCGGCACCGCTCGGCGCACCAACTAGACTCGCCCCCATGTGCGGAATCGTCGGATACGTCGGATCAGGCGAGGCCAGCGGACGGCCCCAGGGTGTGGTGATGGGCGGCCTCGCGCGGCTCGAGTACCGCGGCTACGACTCCGCGGGCATCGCGGTGGTCACGGAGGACCGCGAACGGCTCGACGTGGCCAAGAAGGCGGGCAAGCTCGCCAACCTCGCCAAGGAGCTCGCGGAACACCCGCTCCACGACGGCACCGCCGCCATCGGCCACACGCGGTGGGCCACCCACGGCGCGCCCACCGACGCCAATGCGCACCCGCACCTCGCCGCGGGCGGACGCATCGCGATCATCCACAACGGCATCATCGAGAACTTCGCCACCCTGCGGTCCGAGCTCGCTGGCGCAGGGCGTACATCTTCCAGTCCGAGACGGACACCGAGGTGGCGGGTCACCTCTTGGCGCGCGAGGTGGACGGAGGCAAGTCGCTCACCGAGGCGATGCGCGCCATCGTGCGCGCGGCTCGAGGGCGCCTTCACGCTCCTCGCCGTCGACGCCCGCGAGCCCCAGGTCGTCGTCGGCGCTCGGCGCAACAGCCCGCTCGTGATCGGCCTCGGCGACGGCGAGAACTTCCTCGGCTCCGACGTCGTCGCGTTCATCGAGTACACGCGCGACGGCCCTCGAACTCGGCCAGGACGAGGTCGTCGAGATCACGCCCGACGCTGTGGTGGTCACCGACGCGGAAGGCGACGTGGTCGCGCGCGAGCCGTATCACGTTGACTGGGACGCGACGGCGGCGCAGAAGGGCGGCTTCGCCACCTTCATGGAGAAGGAGATCCACGACCAGCCGGCGGCGGTCGCGGACACGCTGCGCGGGCGCATCGACGAGCGCGGCAAGCTCAAGCTCGACGAGGGCTTCATCGCCGAGTCCGTGCTCAACTCCGTCGACAAGATCATCGTCATCGCGTGCGGCACCGCCGCGCTACGCGGGCTCGGTCGCCAGGTACGCGATCGAGCACTGGACGCGCATCCCCGTCGAGGTGGAGCTCGCCCACGAGTTCCGGTACCGCGACCCCGTGGTCAACGTCCGGACGCTCGTGGTCGCCATCAGCCAGTCCGGCGAGACCATGGACACGATCATGGCGGTGCGCCACGCGCAGCAGCAGGGCGCCACCGTCGTCGCGATCGTCAACGTCCCAGGGCTCCACCATCGCGCGCGAGGCCGACGCCGTGCTCTACACGCGCGCCGGCCCCGAGATCGCGGTGGCCTCCACCAAGGCGTTCGTCGCGCAGATCACCGCCGCCTACCTGCTGGGCATCTACCTCGCGGAGCTGCGCGGCAACAAGTTCCCCGACGAGATCGCGGCGCATCGCTCGCCCAACTCGACGAGATGCCGGCGAAGATCCAGCTGCGTGCTCGACACCGCGGAGCCGGTGCGCGAAGCTCGCGCGCTCGCATGGCCAACGAGCGCACGGTCCTCTTCCTCGGCCGGCACGTCGGCTTCCCCGTCGCGCTCGAGGGCGCGCTCAAGCTCAAGGAGCTCGCCTACATCCACGCCGAGGGCTTCGCCGCAGGCGAGCTCAAGCACGGTCCCATCGCGCTCGTCGAAGCCGGGCCAGCCGGTGTTCATCATCTTGCCGAGCCCCCGCGGGCGCGAGTCCCTCCACTCCAAGGTGGTCTCGCAACATCCAGGAGGTCCGGGCGCGCGGCGCCCGCACCATCGTCATCGCGGAGGAGGGCGACACCGAGGCTGCCGCAGACTACGCCGAGCAGGTGTTCTACGTCCCCGAGGCCCCCGTGCTGCTGACGCCGCTCCTCACCGTCGTGCCGCTGCAGATCTTCGCCCTTGAACTCGCGAGCGCCAAGGGCTACGACGTTGACCAGCCGCGCAACCTCGCCAAGTCCGTCACGGTGGAGTAGGCCGTGACGATCGTCGGCCTGGGCATCGACGTGGTGGCGCATCGACCGCTTCGAGGAGGCCGTCGACCGCTCGCCCCGGTTCCTCGAGCGCGTCTTCACCCCGGCGGAACGCGATCGCGGCACCGCAAGCCTTGCCGCCCGCTGGGCGGCCAAGGAGGCCCTCGCCAAGGCTCTGGGCGCAGCCCAGGCGGGCTCTCACTGGCACGATGCCGAGGTGGTGCGCGAAGCGTCGGGCAAACCCACGCTCGTGGTGACCGGGACCGTCGCCGCGCGAGCCGCGGAACTTGGATCACGACGTTTCACCTGTCCCTGTCTCACGACGCCGGCATCGCGTCTGCCGTAGTCATTGCGAGAGGCGCATGAGCAGGCTCGACGGTCACACGTCGACTACGACGCGATCACGCGCAACGTTGAGGTACTCGCGCAGCGTGCGGGCGGCGCGGAGGTCATGGCGGTCGTCAAGGCCGACGCGTACGGCCACGGGCTTGTGCCCGACGGCCGCGCCGCGCGCGCCGGGGGCGCCACCTGGCTCGGCGTTGCCCAACCAGACGAGGCGCTCGCAGCTGCGCGCGGCGGGCGACGACGGCCACATCCTCACGTGGCTGTACGGGCCCGAAGTTCCCGCCGAGCGCCTCATCGCCGCTGGCATTGACCTGTCCGTGTCCTCGCCGGACGTGCTGGGCGCGATCGTCGCCGCCGCGCGCGAGGCGGGGCTCGTCCGCGCGATCCACGTGTGCGTCGACACGGGCCTTGGCCGCGAGGGCGTGCAGCCCGCGCGACTCGACGGCCTCATGGCGCTCATCGCCGCCGCTCAAGCGCGAGGGGCTCGTGACGCTCGTGGGCATCTGGTCGCACTTCGCGTGGGCGGACGCGCCGGGCCACCCGACGATCGACATGCAGGCGCAGGTCTTCCGCTCGCGCCACGGCTCGTGCTGCGACACGCACGGCCTCGACGGTCGAGGTGCGGCACCTGGCCAACTCGGCGGCGACCCTGACGCGGCCCGGACCTCCACTTCGACCTGGTCCGGCCCGGGATCGCGGTCTACGGGCTGCCTCCGGTCCAGGACCCCGAGGGCGACAACTTGGGCCTCGCGCCCGCGATGTCCGTCACTCGCGAACTCGTGCTCGTCAAGGACGTGCCCGCGGGCCAAGGCGTGAGCTACGGCCACGAGTACGTGACGCGCATCCCCACCACCCTTGGGCTCGTCAGCGCGGGCTACGCCGACGGCATCTTCCGTTCCGCGCGGCAACGTCGCCGAGGTCTCGATTCGCGGGCGCCGCTACCCCATCGCGGGCCGCGTGTGCATGGACCAGTTCGTCGTCGACCTCGGGCCCGCCACCGAGTGCGTGGTGGGCGACGTGGTGACGCTCATCGGACCCGGACGGGCCCACGGCGCGCGACTGGGCCGACGCCGTGGGCACCATCGACTACGAGATCGTCTGCCGGTTTGGGGGCTTGCGCCCAAAGGCCGACGCGTGACGGATCGCATTGTCATGCCCGACGCCGATGCCATGCGAGTCTTTGGCGCGCGACGTTGTTGCGCCCTTGGTTCGCGCGGGCGACCTGCGTGATCCTGACGGGCGACCTCGGCGCGGGGAAGACGACGCTTCACGCAGGGCATCGGCGCGGGGCTTGGCGTGCGCGGACCGATCGCGAGCCCCACGTTCATCATCGCGCGCACGCACCCGAGCCTCGTCGGCGGCCCCGCGCTGATCCACGTGGACGCGTACCGGCTTGGGTCGCTCGCCGAGCTCGACGACCTCGACCTCGACGCGACCTGACGACGCCGTGACCGTGGTCGAGTGGGGCGACTCTGCAGCCGCGCTGCTCCGAGGATCGGCTGCACGTGACCATCACTCGCGCGCGAGGCGGCGAGCTGAACATGGACGATCCCTCCGGGGGCGACCGCATTGTGGTGCTTCAGGGGCACGGCGACGCGGTGGTTGGGCGTTGAGTTTGGCGGCTTTGAATAGGCGGGGACGCGTGATTCTCGCGATCGATACGTCAGGCGCCATCGCGGTCGCGGTGGTCGACGGCGGGCGCACCGTGGCTTCCCGCAGCGAGTTCGCTCCGCGCGGGCACGCAGAGCTGCTCGCAGATTTTGTGCGGGACGTCGCTCGCGGACGCCGGATGCGAGCGCCCGGACCGCGTGGTCGTCGGCACGGGACCCGCGCCCTTCACGGGCTTGCGGGTGGGCCTCGTGACGGCTCGGACTTTGGCCTTCGCGTGGGGCGTTCCCGTGGACGGCGTGTGCTCGCTCGACGCCCTCGGCGCTGAGTACGGCACGTGCACCGTGGTCACGGACGCGCGCCGCCGCGAGGTCTATTGGGCCACCTACGTGGCGGCGAGCGCACGTCGTGGACCCGCGGTGTCAGCGCCCGCGGACGTGCATGCTCACCGGCGCCGTGGTGGGCCGCGGCGCGGCGCTCTACCCGGACGTCTTCGCCACGTGAACGCGCCGCCTCGACCCTCGCCGACCCCGACCCCGCGCTGGCTCGTGCGGGTGGCCGAAGCCGCCAGGGCGTCGGGCCTAGACCTGCCCACCGAGCCGCTGTACTTGCGGCGGCCAGACGTGCACGGGGTGCCCGGCGCTGACGAGGTGATCCACTTGCGCGACCTCGTCCGAGGCGGACCTCGCGTGGGTTGCCGCGCAAGAGGTGGAGATCTTTGGGCCCGCCGCGTGGTCGGCGAGCCTCATTTGCGAGGACTTCACGTACGGCGGCAGGCGGTACCGCGGTGCCGAACTCGACGGCGACTTGCGTTGCCTACGCGATCTACGGCTTTGACGGCGACGCGTTCCACCTCATGAACGTCGCGGTGACCGAGCGAGCACGACGGCGGGGCGTGGCGCGCGCGCTCATGGATGACTTCCTCGCGGAGGCTGAGGCGCTGCACGTGCCGGAAGCGTGGCTCGAGGTGGCCGTGGAGAACCCGGCCGCGCTAGCGCTGTATCGCGACGTACGGCTTCGAGGACGTGCGCATCCGGCCGCGGTACTACCAGCCGGAAGACGTCGACGCGCTCGTGATGCGCCTGAGCTGCGATCACCCCGCGCCCCCGACCGGACCGCGCCTAGCGTTGACGCCGTGGACATCGTGACGGCTGGGTGCCCCTGGTCCTGGCATCGAGAGCACGTGCGACGAGACGGGCGTTGCGCTGGTGCGCGGCACGCGAACTCATCGCGGACGTTGTCGCGTCATCCATGGACGAGCACGCGCGCTTCGGCGGGATCGTGCCCGAGGTCGCCTCGCGCGCGCACCTCGAGGCGTTCGTCCCCACGCTCGAAGCCGCACTGGATCGGGCGGGGGCATCGCTCGAGCGACGTTGACGCGATCGCCGTGGCGGCCGGGCCCGGGCCTCGTCGGCTCGCTCACGGTTGGCGTCGCGGCCGCGAAGGCGCTCTCGCTCGCGCTCGACCGGCCGCTGTACGGCGTCAATCACGTCATCGGCCACGCGGCCGTCGACGAGCTGGTGCACGGCGCGTTCCCCGAGCGCACGATGGCGCTCGTGGTGTCCGGCGGGCACACGTCGCTGTTGCTCTTTGAAGGCGACATCGCGACACGCGGCGTCACGGAGCTGGGCCACACGCTCGACGACGCGGCGGGCGAGGCCTTCGACAAGGTGGGCAGGCTGCTCGGCCTTCCCTACCCCGGCGGGCCCCACGTCGACCGGCTCGCGCGCGAGGGCGACCCCACGGCGATTCGCTTCCCGCGCGCCCTCACCGTGCCAAAGGACCAGGCAGACCACGCCTACGACTTCTCCTTCTCCGGCCTCAAGACGGCCGTGGCGCGTTGGGTCGAGAACTGCCGTGACTCCGGGCGAGAGGTGCCGGTGGCCGACGTTGCCGCCAGTTTTGCCGCGGCCGTCGCCGACGTCCTGGTCGCCAAGACGCTTGCGCGCGTGCGAGGAGCACGGGGTCGACACCCTCGTCATCGGCGGGGGCTTCTCCGCCAACTCGCAGTTGCGCGAACTCGCCGCAGCGCGCGGAGCCAGGCCGCGGACATCGACGTGCGCATCCCGCCCATCAAGTACTGCACCGACAACGGCGCGATGATCGCGGCGCTCGGTTCCGCGCTGGTGCGGCGAGGGGCTGAGCCCTCGACGCTCGGCATTGGGGTGGATTCCTCGATGCCGCTGAGTACCGTGCTGGTGTGAAGGCACGTCGCGTGGTGCGCGGCAGGCGCATCGAGGCACTGCTCGCGGCGATAGCGATCGGCGCGGTGGTGGTTGCCTGGCGAGCGGATGCCGAACCCCAGCCAGCTCCATCCGTAACGGCCGTTGCCGAGCCGAGCGTGCCGTCGGCCGCTCCCACGCCCCTCCCGAGCCCCACGCCAACGCTGGCCCCGCCTCTTGCGTGGGGCCCGGCGGCAAGCGAGTGGGACGCTGCTCTTGCCGACGCGCAAGCCCTGGCTGTCGAGCAGGCTGCGGGGCAAGTAATCATGGTGAGCCTTGACTCCGCGGCGGTGAAGCCAGCGACAGCGCTGGTGAGGGATCGTCACCTCGCCGGGGTGCTGCTGCTGGGCGGGGCCGTGGTGGACGGCGCGCAAGTGACGAGCCTCAACGGCTATCTCGCTGGCGCGGGAGGCGACCGCGATTGGCCCGTGATGATCGCCACGGACGAGGAGGGCGGCCTGGTGCAGCGGCTCCGGCCGGCGATTGGCTACGTCTCCGCTTTCATGGCTGCTGGCGCGAATCCGGACGCCGACCAGACGCGCGCGTACTACACGGGCCTCGGCACGCAACTGGCGGCGCTCGGCTTCACGATGGACATGGCACCGGTCGCGGATGTCACGGTTGGGCTTGGGGACCCCACGATTCGCACCCGCTCCGCGGGAAGCGATCCGCTGGTCGTTGACCGAGCGGTGGCCGCGGCGTGGGCCGGCCTCGACGCAGGCGGGGTCACGCCTGTGGTCAAGCACTTCCCTGGGCACGGATCCGTCGCCGTTGACTCCCATACCGGGCTGCCGCACCAGACGGCCACCATCTCGGAACTCGCGCGACGAGACTTTGTGCCGTTCGCCGACGCGATCTCCGCCGGCGCTCCGTCGGTGATGATGGGGCACATTCAGGTGGCGGAGTGGGGCGAGGCGCCCGCAACCGTCAACTCGCTCGCTTATGCGTACCTTCGCGACGACCTTGGCTTCGACGGGCTCATCATGACCGACGCGATGAACATGGAAGCCATCACGGATCTCTATGCGCCAGGCGCGGCTACGGTCGCTGCGCTCAACGCGGGGGCCGACCTTGTGCTCATGCCCGCCGACCTCGACGCGGCGATCGCGGGCATCGAGGCGGCGGTCGCGGACGGGTCGCTTCCGCGCGCTCGGCTGGACGACGCTGCGGCCCACGTGATCTTGCTGGCGCGTTACCAGGCGCGCGATCACGAGGCCTTCCCCGCGGCGCGGCCGAAAGATTTCGTTGAGGGTTCCGTGGCGGTCGCGTCGCTTGACTGTGCGGCTTTGATTGGGCCTACCGTGCAGATCTCCGGCGGCACGGCGTCGCAGCGTGCTTTGCTCGCGAGGGCGCTCGTTGCGCGCGGGGTGTCGGTGGGCTCCAAGGGAACCGCGATAGCGCTCGTCAATGGCGATACCGGGCATGCCGACGCGACCGTGGTGGTGGCGCTCGGAGGGCCATGGGGTTTGCCCGCCTCCTCCGCGCACACCTACGTCGCCGCGTGGGGCGAGGGCGAGGAACAGATGGCAGCGGTGGCGGCCGTACTCGCGGGTGACGTCACGCCGCGCGGAACCTGGCCCGTATCCCTCAAACTTTCCGCTCCGGCGTGTGCCACATGACCTCGTACCTCGCGGGCCTTGGCCTCATGCTGTCGCTGATCGTGGCGATCGGCGCGCAAAACCTCTTCGTGTTGCGCCAAGGACTTCGGCGCGAACACGTGGGTTTGGTAGTACTCATCTGTGCGGTGTCCGACGCTGTGCTCACCGTCGCTGGAATCGCTGGCATGGGTGCGGTGGTGAACTCGCACCCGTTGCTCGTGACGGCGGTGCGGTATGCCGGCGCCGCGTTCTTGCTTGTCTACGGGCTCATGGCGGCGAGGCGAGCGTGGCGGCCCAAGGTGCTGGACGCCTCGGCAGGGGATGCGGTTGTCGCCGCCACCGCCGGATCGGTCGCCCTTACCTGCTTGGCGCTCACGTGGCTCAACCCGCACGTCTACCTCGACACGGTGTTCCTCATGGGGACCGTTGGCGCGGGGCACGAGCTGCCGTGGGCGTTTGCCGCGGGAGCGATTACCGGGTCCGTTGTGTGGTTCACGTCGCTTGGATACGGGGCGCGGGCGCTCGCGCCCGTGCTAGGGACGCCCCGGGCGTGGCGCGTGCTGGATGCGCTCATCGCGCTGGTGATGATCGCGCTCGCGGTGGGGCTGATTCTCAGCGCGTGACGGGCGTTGCGGTCAGACCGGCTGCGTGATCAGCGCCATGTGACGACCACCGACGCGGGTCAGGATGACCGTCGCGGACTCGCTGCCGCGCAGTTTCAGCTGTGCGCGGAGCCGCTCCGGCACCACGTCCACGCCGCGCTTCTTGATTTCCACGGCGCCCACGCCGCGCGCGTGGAGCGCTGCCGCCAATCGTTTGGTGTCGAGCGGCATCGACTCCTCTACCCGAAACCAGCGCGCGAAGGGCGTCTCGGAGGGGGAGTCGGCGGTGACGTACGCGATGGTCGGGTCCAGCAATCCAGCGCCCAGTTGATCCGCGAGCGTCCCCACGAGCCCCGCGCGGATCACCGCTCCGTCCGGCTCGGCAACGAACTCGCCTAAGCTCACGCGCCTCGCCTCGATGCAGGTCCCCAACGAGCTCGTGCGCCTCGCCCCCACGGATCACGAGCGCGCCGTGGCCCTCGTGCCTTGCGAGCGGGCCCGCACCACACCCCAAGCTCCACCACGTCGCCGTCAACGCTGACCCACTGCGCCTCAGCGTGCTCGGGGTACGGCCTCGTGCGGAACCGCCGGGCCCAACTTGAGTCCCAGCGCGGGCACAGCGTCTCGCAGCGCCAGCAGCGCGTCGAGCGGCGGCGAGTAGTCCTCTGGGGAGTGCCGCCGCCCGCGAGCATTGCGCCTGGCAGGATCGGCAAACAGGCCCTCGACGCCCAGGTGTAGCGCCACTTCCAGCGCGTCGGCATTCACCACCCGCGCGTCCGGCCAGTGCCGCAGATTGTGGTCGGCCAGTACGGCTGTCGCCTCGTCCATCTCAACCGCCGTCACCGTGAGCCCAAGCGCGGCCATCGCCATCGCGTCGGCCCCCAAGCCCGCCGTGAGGTCGGCGACGCTCTGCACCCCGCCTCGAGGTAGCGTCGGGCGTGCCGCGCGGCCACCGCGAGGCGCGTCGCTTGCTCGAGCCCCGCCTGATGAAACGCCATCCCGCGAGCGAACTCGCCAAACTTGCCCCGAGCGTCGGCCCGCAACCGCGCCTGGGTGAGCGCGGCGGCCACCAGTTCCGGCGCCACGCCCTCCGCGCCGCAAGCGCTGCCCGACGCTGAGCGCGGTCCTCGCGTCGTAGTCGCCAATGGCGTCGGTCAGGGCGCGGCACGCCGGGGACACGGCGAGGCGTGCTGCGGCGGCGTCCATGGGCCCATCGTTTCACGGCGAGCGAACGCGCACGCGTTAGCACTCTCGGGGTGCGAGTGCTAAATTTGTCTTGGCTCTTTGAGTCAGCGCTCCGTTCGTATGACCCCCGCGACGGCATCGACGGAACATGCGCATTTTGTCCGGAACTACTCGTGGAAGGTGAGGTCCGCTGTGTCGGTCTCAATCAAGCCTCTTGAGGACAAGGTTGTGGTGAAGTCGGCTGAGGCCGAAACCACCATGGCGTCTGGCCTCGTGATCCCGGACACCGCCAAGGAAAAGCCCCAGGAGGGCGAAGTCGTGGCGGTGGGCCCGGGTCGTATCGATGACAACGGCAACCGGATTCCGGTTGACGTTGCCGTTGGCGACAAGGTGATTTACAGCAAGTACGGCGGCACCGAGGTCAAGTACGCGGGCGAGGATTACCTAATCCTCTCCGCTCGCGACCTGCTCGCCGTTATTGGCTAAGCACCTACGCAGAAGACGAGGGGCCCCTGTCCTAGGACGGGGGCCCCTCGCTTTGTCTTCCGTGCTCTTGGGAAGCTGTTGCGCGCTGAGCGACTAACTGGCGCGCTTCAGGCGGCCGGCGAGGATAGCGTGACGCTCGTCTTCGCTGAGGCCGCCCCATACGCCGAACGGTTCACGCGCCTCGAGGGAGCGCTCGCGGCACAATTCCAGGACCGGGCAGCGGGCGCAGAACTTCTTCGCTGACTCCGCTCTACGGCGCCTAGCCGAGCCTCGCTCACCTTCGGGGTGAAAGAACAGTTCGGGGTCCGCCTCGCGGCATGTTCCCTCGTATTGCCACTCCCACTGGTCTTGGGTTGGTGCCGGCAGCTTGGCCACCGCGTCCATTGAGCCCCCATCTGGCTTAGGGCGACTCGAGGCGTCATTGCCTCGTGTCGCATGGTTTCAAACACCGTGCAGCGGGCGCTTTCCCTCGAGGCGTGATCCTCGACGTTGCGGACCGCTTAGTGCCATTCTTACCCCCTCTTGGCGGCTATGGGAAGCCCCAATTTTGCGGCGCCAATCCGGGACTAGACGGGCCTGTAGAATCGTGCAATGATGCCCGCCCCGAACGACCCTTTCGGGTTCACCGGACTCACCTACGACGACGTTCTGCTGCTTCCAGGCGAGAGCGACGTCATCCCCTCAGAGGTCGACACCGCCACGCGACTGACCCGCGAACTCACCATCGAGGTGCCGCTGCTGAGCGCCGCCATGGACACCGTGACCGAGGCGCGCCTGGCGATTTCGCTCGCGCGCCTTGGCGGCATCGGCGTGCTGCACCGCAACCTGTCCATCGAGGATCAGGCGCACCAGGTGGAGATCGTCAAGCGCTCCGAATCCGGAATGATCACCGATCCCGTCACCGTTGGGCCCGACGCCACGCTGGCTGAGCTCGACGCCCTGTGCGCCACGTATCGCGTCTCTGGACTGCCGGTAGTCGACGCCGACCGTCGCCTCGTTGGCATCATCACCAATCGCGACCTGCGCTTTGTGAACCCGACCGAGTTCGCCGGCCGCAAGGTCCACGAGCAGATGACGCCCATGCCGCTCATCACCGCGCCAGAGGGCATCTCGAATGCGGCCGCCTCTGAACTGCTCGCGAAGCACCGCGTGGAGAAGCTCCCGCTCGTCGACTCCGCCGGGCGCCTCACCGGGCTCATCACCGTCAAGGACTTCGTGAAGACGGAGAAGTACCCAAAGGCGTCCAAGGACTCCGAGGGCCGGCTACTCGTTGGCGCCGCCGTCGGCTTCTATGGGGACGCATGGGAGCGCGCGACTGCGCTCGTTGAGGCGGAGGTCGACGTGCTCGTCGTGGACACCGCGCACGGCCACGCGCAGCGCCATGATCGACATGATCAAGCGCCTCAAGTCCGACCCCGCAACGCGGCACGTGCAGGTCATTGGCGGCAACGTCGCCACGCGCGATGGGGCTCGCCGCTTTGGTTGACGCAGGGGTGGACGCCGTCAAGGTTGGCGTTGGTCCGGGCTCCATCTGCACCACTCGCGTGGTCGCGGGAGTCGGCGTCCCGCAAATGACGGCGGTCTACGAGGCGGCAGTCGCTGCGTCGCCGCACGGGGTGCCCGATCATCGCCGACGGCGGCCTGCAGTACTCGGGCGACATCGCCAAGGCACTGGTTGCCGGCGCGTCGTCGGTCATGCTCGGCTCGCTCTTCGCTGGCTGTCGAGGAGACGCCGGGTGACCTGGTGCTCGTCAACGGCAAGCAGTTCAAGAGCTACCGCGGCATGGGATCGATGGGCGCGATGGCTTCGCGCGGGCGCGTGTCCTACTCGAAGGACCGCTACTTCCAGGCGGACGCCCCCAGCGACGACGACCTCATCCCCGAGGGCATCGAGGGCCGGGTTCCCTATAAGGGGCCGCTGTCTTCCGTGGTGCGCCAGCTCGTGGGCGGCTTGGGCCAGTCGATGTTCTACGTGGGCGCGCGCACCATCCCTGAGCTGCAGGCCAAGGGACAGTTTGTGCGCATCACGCCCGCGGGGCTCAAGGAGACCCACCCCCACGACGTGCAGATCACCGTCGAGGCGCCCAACTACTCCGGGCGCAACTGACCCCTAGCTGCGCGCGTCGAACGCGAGCAACCGCGCGATCACCGCGCGGACCTCGCTGTGTGTGGTGTGCGCGACGGCGCCAATGCGCACCCGTAGTCGACTCGTGGCGACAGATCGCAGCGCCTCGGCTTGCGCGTAGCTGATGCAGTCGAGTCCGTTGCCGGTGTCGGGCTCGATTTCGACATGCATATTGATGCCGCGACGTGTGGTTGTCAGGGGCACCACGAAGGCGAACGGGAACCGATCGCCAAAGACTGGCGCCGGTCCTACGACTAGCGCCGGCCGCTCGAAGGCCGGCTCACTCGGGTATGGATCGCCGAAGTCGATGAGCCAGATTTCACCCGGTGAGGTCATGACCTGCCGGCAAGCCGGAATCGGCAAGATACGCCGCCCACGCCGCGGGTTCGGCGCGCAGGTCATCGAGCTGCCTAACGGTCTCTAGCGCGAAGCGCTGCGTAATAAGCGCCTCGATCGCGTCTTCAACGGTACTTGTGAGGGGTTGACCGGTCTGCTCGCTGAGTGCGACGAGGCGCGAGTGCGACTCTCGGGAAATGCGCACGGTCGTCGTTGTCATCCATCCAGTTTATGTGTGTGTAGACGAATTGTCTACACTCAGGGGTAGAGGCCCCTCAACCGGTGGGCCTCAGTCACGCGCTCTACGGCAAGCACGGTCGCGGCGTCGCGATAGGTGAGCGAGTTCGCGTTCGAGTACGCGACCACGTCGCGCCATGCCTTTGTCATCTTCTCCTTGAGCCGCCCGTTCACCTCGTGCTCGGTCCACTGGTACGCCATGTTCGCTTGCACCCACTCGAAGTACGAGACGACGACGCCGCCCGCGTTCGCGAGAATGTCCGGCACCACGAGCACGCCGCGGTCTGTGAGGATCGCGTCTCCCGCCTTGGTGGTGGGACCGTTGGCACCTTCCACCACGATGCGGGCCTTGACGGCTCCCGCGTTGTCGCCGGTGATGACGCCCTCGAGAGCGGCGGGCACCAGCAGGTCCACGTCGAGCAGCAGCAGCTCGCCGCCGTCCAGCGGCTCTCCGCCCGGGAACTCTGTAACGGCGCCCCCGGCGTCCACGTGGGCGCAGAGCGCCTCGACGTCGAGGCCGGCTCCGTTGTACACGGCCCCGTCCACATCGGAGACAGCGTGCACGGACACGCCGGCGTCGGCAAGGAAGCGGGCGGCATCGCGGCCCACCTTGCCGAAGCCCTGAACCGCGGCGCTCGCGCTCGACGCCGACAGCCCGCGCGCCTCCATCGCGAGGATGGCGATGTGCGCAACGCCCCGCGAGGTTGCCTGCGCGCGGCCGAGTGAGCCGCCGAGGCTAACTGGCTTGCCCGTCACGACACCTGGAACGGTGTGCCCAACGGCGGCGGAGTAGGTGTCCATCATCCACGCCATGGTCTGCTCGTTGGTGCCCATGTCGGGGGCGGGGATGTCCACCTCTGGACCGATGATGGGCAAGATCTCCGAGGTGTAACGCCTGGTAACACGCTCCAACTCTTGCTGCGAATGCGTGCGCGGCTCGAACGCAACGCCACCCTTTGCGCCGCCATACGGCACGTCAACGAGGGCACACTTCCACGTCATCCACATGGCGAGCGCGCGCACCTCGTCGAGGTCCACGTTCGCTGCGAAGCGCAGTCCACCCTTTGCGGGGCCACGGCTGAAGTTGTGTTGCACCCGGTACCCCGAGTACACGGCGATGCTGCCGTCGTCCCGGCGAAGCGGTACGGAAACCTGCATTTCTCGGCGCGGGGTGGCGAGCATTTGGTGGGTACCGTCGTCGTAACCAAGGTGCCCGACGGCGGCGGCTAGCTGGGCGTGAGCGTCGGCGAGGGGGCCCTCGCCAACTGGGACAGACCACGTCATTGTGACCTCTTTCTTGTCCCTTGAATCTACCCCTGTACCAGTGCGAATGCGCGCACAGGGAAGGTGCCAAATCCCTCCACAGCAGGCGGTGCGGCGGTGAACAGGGCGCCGGTTTCCGGAAGAGCGCCCAGGTTTGTCAGGTGCTCCACCACGTGGATCCCGGCCTCGAGCAGCAGCGAGTGTGCAGGGGCGCGTGCCGCCGCTTTCGGTGTCGTCGATGTTGAGCGAGTCGATGCCTACGAGCACTGCGCCAGCCTCTATCAAGTGGCGCGCACCGCTCTCGCTGAGGAATGGCGCACCCTTGGCGTATTCGGGCCTTCCAAAGAGGCGGTCGAAGCCCGTATGGAGCAGCACCGCGGCGCCTCGCACGTCGCGGTCGGCGAGAGTGCCAGCGTCGATGCCGCGGCCGTCCGGGCCCCATGCGTCCGTGAGGTGGAAGACCTCTGTTGGCAGGTTCACCATGGTGGCGAGGTCAAGGCCCGCGAGGTCGGTGCCGCCCTCGTAGCGGTGGAACGGGGAGTCCAAGTAGGTGCCGGTGTTGCCGATCATCGTGATGATGTCCATCGCGAACTCGGTGCCGGGGGAGTAGCGAGAGCGGGAATCCGCGCGCGTGAGGAACGACGTGATGGTGGGCGCGGGCAGCCCCGGGTAGGTGATGAGCCCTTCGCGGATGGGGTGGCTCAGGTCAACGACGCGCGTGCTCATGCCGCCACCGGCCACAAGGGGCTCGGGAGATCGTCGACCGTGCCCCTGCTGCGTAGGTATGCAGAGAACTCCGTGGCCCACACGCGGTGCGCTTCCACTTGCTGGTCGTGAAGATCGCTCAGTTCCACCGCGCCAACCGCAGGGAACTTGGCCGCGATCGCATGCACAAGGTCCAGCGTCGCGAGCACGTCGGCGTCTGCTGCGTGGAGGTCGTCGGCAACGACCGCAACGTCGTACGTTCCGCACATGTCAATGAGTTTGCGCTTACCCCTGCGCCACTTGTCGAGGTGACGATCAAGCACGAGCGGATCCACCACGGGACGTAATCCGCCGGGCAGTCGCGAGGCGAGAGTCGGCAACCCGTGCCGCGCCAACTCGGTCTCCAAAATCGACAGGTCGTACTGCGCGTTGAAGCCAACCACGGGCACTCCGGAAGCTAGCGCCGAGGCAAGGACGTCCGCGATCTCAGCCAGAGCGTCGGCCGGGCTTGAGCCGTTCTCCACGGCATACGCGGTGGTGATGCCGTGCACCTCCGTGGCGCGCTCGGGGATGGGAATGCCGGGGTTGATCAGCCACGTGCGCGCGGTGACGTCGCTGCCGGTGCGCGTGATGAGTGCCGCCGTGACGATGCGGTCGGAGTGTGGTGCTGATGCCGGTGGTTTCCGTGTCGAAGCCCACCATGGGGTTGTCTAGCCAGGTCATGCGGCAACTCTCCCACGAGCATGGGACACGGCGTCGACAATCAAGGGTGCCTGTGAACAATGTGGCGGATGTGGCCGACGCAGGGTGCTTTCGCGTCTCACGCGTCACACCTGCACCACGCACCCTTGGAAATCAACGCGCCGGTAGGCTTGAGCGCGTGAGCAACGAGATCGAGATTGGCCGCGGCAAGCGCGGGCGCCGCGCGTATTCCTTCGACGACGTCGCGATCGTCCCCAGCCGCCGCACGCGCGACCCCCAAAACGTGTCTCTGCGCTGGCAGATCGACGCATTCGAGTTCGCCATCCCCGTCATCGCGGCGCCCATGGACTCGGTCATGTCCCCGGCGACCGCCATCCAGCTTGGGCGGCACGGCGGGCTCGGCGTGCTGGACCTCGAGGGCGTGTGGACCCGCTACGAGGACCCCACAGAACAGCTCGCGGAGATCGCCGCACTCGAAGGCCCCGACGCCACGCGCCGCATGCAACAGATCTACGCGGAGCCCATCAAGCCAGACCTCATCACCGCCCGCCTCCAGGAGATCCGCGCGGCGGGCGTCCCTGTGGCCGGCGCGCTCAGCCCCCAGCGCACGCAGGAGTTCTACAGCACTGTCCTCAAAGCCGGCGTCGACATCTTCTTCATTCGCGGCACCACGGTCAGTGCCGAGCACGTCTCGGACCACGACGAACCCCTCAACCTCAAGAAGTTCATCTACGAGCTCGACGTTCCGGTCATCGTTGGCGGCGCGTCCACCTACCAGGCGTCGCTGCACCTCATGCGCACGGGCGCGGCCGGCGTGCTCGTCGGCTTTGGCGGGGGAGCGGCCCAGACCACGCGCCAGTCGCTTGGCATTCACGCACCTATGGCAACCGCAGTGGCCGACGCCGCGGCTGCCCGGCGCGATTACCTCGACGAGTCTGGGGGCAGGTACGTCCACGTGATCGCGGACGGCGGCATCGGCCGCTCGGGAGACATGGTCAAGGCGATAGCGTGCGGCGCCGACGCGATGATGGTTGGCGCGGCTCTTGCCCGCGCCGCGAGGCGCCGGGCGCCGGCTACCACTGGGGTCCTGAGGCCCACCACCCCGAGCTGCCGCGTGGCGAGCGCGTGCACGTTGGGACCGTTGGCACTCTCGACGAGATCCTCGTAGGCCCCGGAACCACAGCCGACGGAACCACCAACCTCATGGGCGCCCTGCGCAGGGCCATGGCGACAACCGGATACAGCGAACTCAAGGAGTTCCAGCGGGTGGACGTGGTGGTCAGCCCGTACCAGCCGCACTAGGCGATACGGCGCCCCGCGGGGGGACAAACAAGGGTCGCTGGTACTTATGTGACTGGAGTTAACCCGCAGTCCGTCATAAGAACCCCACGCGCCCCATCCGTCACAGGCACCCTTGTTTGTCAACTACGCGAGCAGGTCGCTGAGCTCCAGCCAGCGCTCCTCGAGCGCTCCGTTCTCGACGTCGAGTTCGCGCAGCTGCGCGGTCATCGCCGCCACGCCCTCGTAGTCCGACTGGTCGTGGTCCGCCATCTTCGCGTGGATGTCGCGCCTCAGCTGCACGATCTTGGCCATCCGCCGCTCCGCGGATTGTTGCTCCTTCTCGAGCACGCGGCGCTCAGAGCCGCTCAAGCGTGCTGACCTTCCGGACCACGCGCTCGCGTGCGGGCCGCCACGGCCTCGCCAACTGCCCGCCTGCGGCAACCACGGCGTCGGGCCCCTTGGTGTGGCGCGTGCCCGCTTGGCCGCCAAACGTGCCAACCCCGGCCGACGCCTTGCGGCGCTTGCGCGAGATCTTCACGTACTCGTCGACCCCGCCGGGCAGGTGGCGCAGGCCGCCGTCAAGCACCGCGTACTGCTGATCCGTGATGCGCTCCATGAGGTAGCGGTCGTGGCTGACCACGATGAGGGTGCCGGGCCACGAGTCGAGCAGGTCTTCGAGCGCCGCGAGGACGTCGGTATCGAGGTCGTTTGTCGGCTCGTCGAGCACCAGCACATTGGGCTCGCTGAGCAGCACCATGAGGATCTGCAGGCGCCGACGCTGCCCGCCGGAGAGCTTGTTGACCGTGCGTCTTGAGCTGCAGCTGCGTGAAGCCGAACCGCTCCAAGCAGCTGCCCCGGCGTCATCTCCGTGCCGTCCGACATCTTGATCGAGGAGAAGCGCTTGACGACCGCGGAGATGCGCTCTTCCTGCACATCCTCGAGCTCCTCGAGCCGCTGGCTGAGCGACGCGACGCGCACCGTGATGCCCGTCTTCACGCGGCCCTTCGTTGGCTCGCAG
This sequence comes from uncultured Actinomycetota bacterium, assembly GCA_963757685.1. GTDB lineage: Bacteria > Actinomycetota > Actinomycetes > Actinomycetales > Demequinaceae > Demequina. The sequence continues at coordinate 118,683 of CAVWSW010000002.1, forward strand.
CTCGCCCGTGATGAGCTTGAGCAGCGTGGACTTGCCCGCGCCGTTCTCGCCAAGGATGCCCGTGCGCTCGCCCGGTCCGATGTGCCAGTCGATGCCGCGCAGCACCTCGCGCGCGTCGTCGCCAGTCCCGTACGTGACGCCCGCGTTGATGAGGCTCACCACGTCCTTGCCGAGCCGCGCGGTCGCCATGCGCGCGAGCTGAACCGAGTCGCGGATGGGAGGCACGTCGGCGATGAGCGCGTTGGCCGCGTCGATGCGGAACTTGGGCTTGGTTGTGCGCGCCGGGGCGCCGCGGCGGAGCCACGCGAGCTCCTTCTTCATGAGGTTCTGGCGGCGCTGCTCGGTGACGTTGCCGATGCGGTCGCGCTCCACGCGCTGCAGGATGTACGCGGCGTATCCGCCCTCGTATCGGTCCACAACGCCGTCGTGGACCTCCCACGTCTGGGTGGAGACCTCGTCGAGGAACCAGCGATCGTGGGTGACCACCAGCAGGGCGCCCTTTGCGCCCGCCCAGCGGCGATTGAGGTGGTCGGCGAGCCACGTCACGCCCTCAACGTCGAGGTGGTTGGTTGGCTCGTCGAGGAAGATCACGTCGTGGTCGCCAACCAGCACGTGTGCCAACGCCACCCGGCGCTGCTGGCCGCCAGAGAGCGTGCCGACCACGGCGTCGGCCGGGAGGTCAGGGACTAGGCCGGCCATGACGTCGCGAATGCGAGGGTCCGACGCCCACTCGTGTTCGTCCGCCTCGCCGGCTATCGCTTCGATCACCGTGAGCGACGGGTCCACCGCGTCGTCCTGGTCGAGCACGCCGATGCGCGTGCCGCGCGCGATGGTGACGCGGCCGTCGTGCGGCTCGAGCTTGCCGGAGAGGAGCTTGAGCAGGGACGTCTTGCCTGCCCCGTTCGCGCCGACGACGCCGATGCGGTCGCCGTCGTCGAGGCCAATCGAGACCGAGTCGAGGACGGTGCCGGTGCCGAAGTCGAGGTGCAGCGCCTCGGCGCCTAAGAGGTGAGCCACGGCGTCAAGGGTAGTCGCGGCTAGTGGGCCGGTTCGCCGCGGTGGGCGCTAGAGAGCTATCGTGCCTCGCGCACCAAGTTGAGTTGAGTTCCGTCCTCGTCGATCACCCAAGCGACGCGACCCCACGGGACGTCCGTTGGCAACACCACCCGCGGGATTCCAGTGGCCGCCGCCGGAACGCCTGCACGGACCGCGAGATCACAAAACGCGTCGATGTCTGCGAGCCGCAGCGTGCACATAAAATCGGACTTTTGCGGGTCGAGTTCGTGAAACGGGAAGAACTCAAGTTCGAGTGTTCCGGCGCGCAGAATCATCCAGTCCGGGAGTCGGAGGTACACCTCAAATCCGAGCTCTCGGTAAAAGGCCACGGTCGCGTCGAAATCCCGTGAAGGAAGCGTGGGTACGGCACGATCGGGCATGTGGCACTCTAACTCAGCGCCTCTGGAGCCGTCAGGCCGAGGGTGCGTCGGGCTCCCACGCGAGGATGTCCCCAGGCTGACACTCGAGCACGCGACAGATCGCTTCAAGCGTGGTGAAGCGGATGGCCTTGGCGCGTCCGTTCTTCAGGACGGCAACGTTGGCTGCTGTGATGCCAACGGCGTCGGCGAAGTCGCCCACCGACATCTTGCGCTGAGCGAGCAGAACGTCGATGTTCACGATGACCGGCATCAGACCACCTCGGCGAGTTCTGCCTTGTAGTTGGCCGCGGACTCAAGCAACTTGCGCAGCACGAGCACCAGCAACGTGACCGATAGCGCTGCGACTACGCTGCCGCAGAGTGCAAGTGGCACGGGCAGCGGGCCAAAGTCGCCCCAGATGAATTGGTAGGCGGTGACAAACAGGCACAACCCTGTGATTACCCAGCCCATGCGGATGATGAGGTCTACCCAGCGCAGCGAATCAAGCGAGAAGATGTCGTCGCTACGCACCAGCGTCAGCAGCTTCCACATCGCGTAGAGCGCCACCTGGCACGCGAGCACCGCGAAGAAGCCCGCGATTCCGTAGAGGATCCCGGCCGTGCGATTGGGCACATCGTGGATGATCTGCCACGCCGCTAGCGGGACGATGCCAAGCTGAACCAAAAGGCTTCCGGCGAAAAGGAGGACGAGTAGCGGCCGCAAGGCCCGCAAGGCGAAGTTGTTCATGTGTCGACTATAGATAGATATCTATCGAAAAGCAATCGATCGCGGTTACCGCCGTCGCAGCAGGATCACGCCGTCGTGCAGCAAGCCGGCCTCGCCGTCAGGGCTCACGGCCTCGCGCGTGCGCACCGCTACCTCGATGGTTTCCCAAAGCTCAGCGTCAAGCGCGAGCTCTGCGATGTCCTGCTCCGGCGCCGGCAAGTGCACGTGGTCGTGGTGCGCGAGCGCGCTCCACCACGGCGCTTCCGCGTGGGTGACCATCAGGAAGTGCCCGCCGGGAGCGACCCAGCCCGCGGCGGCGCCGCAGGATCTCGATGCGCGGGAAGTCCACCTCGGAGTGCAAGAACGAGCTGCACACGAGGTCAACCGGTCCGGGAGGCGACCACTCCGAAAGGTCCGCAGCAACGAACGTCGCGGGAAGGTCACCCGCCGCCTCGCGCCCGCGCTCCACTGCCGTCGCCGAGATGTCGACCCCGGTCGCGGCCCAACCATGGGACGCGAGCCAAACGACGTCGGCACCCTCGCCGCACGCGAGGTCAATCGCCGTGCCGGGGGCAAGGTCAGCGACCACGTCCACGAGCGTCGGATTGGCCTTGCCTGACCACGCGCGCGAGCGCTCGCGATAGCGGGTTTCCCAGTGCTCGGCGAGGTTCTCTGACTCCATCACCCCAGGGTACTAACGGGGTCCTCGCACGCCCGACGCTCCGCTCACCCAGTCCCGTATGGGTTGCGTTAGGACGGCTTCCGTGTGGTGTCGCGCGGGTCTGTACTCAAGGTATCGGCGCCGGCTTTGGGCGCCCCGTGCAAGGGAGTGGTGATGGCAGACCTCATCGCGTTGGCCGCGATCGCGTTGCTGTTTGGGCTGGTTCGGCTCGCAGCGGCAGGGCTGGAGAAGCTATGACCGTGTTGGCGTACGTCGCCGCCGCGCTCGCCGTGGCGGCCATTGGCTTGCTCGTGTTCGCCCTGATTCGACCGGAGAAGTTCTGAAATGGATGCCCTCTACGCGACAGCACAAATCGGCATCGTCATCGTGGTGCTCGCCATCCTCTATCGCCCTCTCGGCGACTATATGGCGTGGGCCTTCACGAGCCCCAAGGACCTGAGCGGCGAGCGCCTCACGTACCGCGTGCTTGGCGTCGACTCCAAGCGCGAGCAGACGTGGAAGACCTACGCGCTCTCGGTGCTGGCGTTCTCCGCTCTCGGCGTGGTGCTGCTTTACGCGATCCAGCGGGTCCAGACCGTGTTGCCGTATTCGCTTGGGCTGCCGAACGTCAATCCGGCGCTCGCCTTCAACACCGCGGTTTCCTTCGTCACCAACACCAACTGGCAGGCGTACTCGCCGGAAGCCACGCTTGGATACTCGGCCCAGATGGCGGGCCTCGCTGTCCAGAACTTCCTCTCCGCCGCCGTCGGCATCGCGGTGGCCATCGCCGTTGTCCGAGGCTTCGCGCGCCACCGCAGCACCACCATCGGCAACTTCTGGGTGGACGTCACGCGCGCCGTGACCCGCATCCTGCTGCCCCTCAGCATCGTCGCGGCCATAGCCCTAGTTGCCATGGGCGTGATCCAGAACTTCCACGGGTTCACCGATGTCTCGACGCTGACGGGCGCCACCCAGACCCTGCCCGGCGGCCCCGTCGCCTCTCAAGAGGCGATCAAGGAGATCGGCACCAACGGCGGAGGGTTCTTCAACGCCAACGCCTCGCATCCCTTCGAGAACCCCTCTCCGCTGAGCAGCGTCTTCCAGGTGATCCTGCTGCTTGCGATCCCCTTCGCCTTGCCGCGCACCTTTGGCCGCATGGTGGGATCCAACCGCCAGGGGTACGCGATCCTCGCGGCCATGGCGACGCTCTTCGTCGTGTCCGTCGCCACGCTCACGGCGCTCGAGATGCACGGCGCGGGCACGGTTCCGCAGCTCGCGGGCGGCGCGATGGAGGGCAAGGAGCAGCGGTTCGGGGTGGCGGGTTCTGCGCTTTACGCGGCAGCCACCACGCTGACCTCCACGGGCTCGGTGAACTCGATGCACGACTCGTACACCGCGCTCGGCGGAGGCACGGCCATGCTGAACATGATGCTCGGCGAGGTCGCGCCGGGTGGCGTGGGCTCTGGCCTCTACGGGATGCTTGTGCTTGCGGTGCTCACGGTATTCGTCGCGGGTCTGCTAGTTGGCCGCACCCCCGAATACCTTGGCCACAAGGTGGGCGCCACGCAGATCAAGCTCGTGAGCCTCTACATCCTCGTGATGCCGGCTCTCGTGCTGTGTGGCACCTCGCTGAGCTTCGCGATACCGGCGCTCAAAGCGGACGTCACCTCAACGTCGATCCTCAACGCCGGCAACCACGGGCTGTCCGAGGTCGCTCTACGCGTTCACGTCTGCGGCCAACAACAACGGTTCCGCCTTCGCGGGCCTTACCGCGAATACGGCGTGGCTCAACGCGGCGCTTGGCGGGGCGATGCTGCTTGGCAGGTTCGTTCCCATCGTCCTTGTGCTCGCACTCGCAGGCTCGTTCGCGGCGCAGGTGCCCGTGCCGGAGAGTCCCGGCACCCTGCCCACACACCGGCCCCAGTTCGTCGGCATGCTCGTAGCCATCACCGTAATCGTCACCGCCCTCACCTTCTTCCCCGTGCTCACGCTCGGGCCCCTCGCGGAAGGGATCCACTGACATGACCGCTCAACTATCAACCGCTCCCACTGGCGCTCCCATCAAGCACCACTCAAAGCGCGCCGCAAGCGCCCTCACGGCGGCCACCGCGTGGCAAGCGCTACCCGGGGCGTTCCGGAAGCTCGACCCCCGGCTCATGTGGCGCAACCCCGTGATGCTCATCGTGGAGGCGGGCGCCGTGCTGGTGTCTATAGCCTTCGTTCTTGAACCCTCGGCGTTCACCATCGGGATCGCGGTGTGGTTGTGGCTCACGGTGTTGTTCGCCAACCTCGCAGAATCAGTGGCGGAGGGCCGAGGCAAGGCGCAAGCCGAGAGCCTGCGCAAGACGCGCACCACGACGTCAGCCCTGCTCGTTGAGGGCTATGACAGCAAGGCCGACGCTGAGGCGGCGAGGGCGACTACCCTCACCGTCTCGTCTGCTGAGCTTCGCGAGGGCGACGTTGTGGTTGTGGTCGCGGGCGAGGTGGTGCCCGGCGACGGAGACATCGTGTGGGGCATCGCCTCGATCGACGAGTCTGCGATCACGGGGGAGTCAGCTCCGGTGATTCGCGAGTCAGGCGGTGACCGCAGCGCCGTCACCGGCGGCACGCGCGTGCTCTCCGACCGCATAGTTGTCCGCATCACGTCCAAGCCGGGAGAGACCTTCGTAGACCGAATGATCGCCCTGGTAGAGGGCGCCTCGCGCCAGCGCACGCCCAACGAGATCGCGCTCAACGTGCTGCTCGCGAGCCTGTCCATCGTGTTCGTGTTGGTGGCGCTGACGCTCAACCCCATCGCGGGCTACGTGAACGCCGCCGTCTCGCTGCCCGTGCTGATCGCGCTCGTGGTCTGCCTCATCCCCACCACCATCGGCGCCCTGCTGAGCGCCATTGGCATCGCGGGAATGGACCGGCTCGTGCAGCACAACGTCTTGGCGATGTCCGGTCGCGCCGTGGAGGCCGCAGGGGACGTCACCACCCTCTTGCTCGACAAGACCGGCACCATCACCTACGGCAACCGCCGCGCGGTCGACTTTCTCCCGCTCGACGGGGTGACCGCCGCGGCGCTCGCGGCGGCCGCCGCGGAGGCATCGCTCGCAGACCCGACGCCGGAGGGCACTTCTGTTGTCGAGCTCGCCACCGAGCGCGGCGCCCAGGTGAGCCTGGTCCAACACGCGACGGTAGTTCCGTTCACCGCGCAGACCCGGATGAGCGGCATCGATCACCGCTCCGGCACTCAGCTGCGCAAAGGTGCAGGCTCGGCGATCATCGCCTGGGTCGAGGCCGAGGCGCCGCTGGTTCCGGCGGTGCGTCTGCAGCTTGACGAACTCGTCGAACGGGTGTCAAAAAGCGGCGGTACGCCGCTCGTCGTCGCCACCAAACTGGCGGGAGAGCACGCAAAGGTGCTCGGCGTCGTGCACCTCAAGGACATCGTCAAGGGGGGTCTGCGCGAGCGGTTCGAGGAGCTGCGCGTCATGGGCATCCGCACGGTGATGATCACCGGAGACAACCCCCTCACCGCGGCCGCAATCGCCGCCGAGGCGGGCGTGGACGACTACCTTGCGGAGGCCACGCCGGAGGACAAGCTCGCGCTCATCCGCAGGGAGCAGGAGGGTGGTCACCTCGTCGCCATGACCGGCGACGGCACTAACGACGCTCCAGCGCTCGCGCAGGCCGACGTCGGCGTCGCCATGAACACCGGCACGTCCGCGGCAAAGGAGGCGGGCAACATGGTGGATCTCGACTCGGATCCCACCAAGCTCATCGACATCGTGCGCATCGGCAAGCAGCTGCTCATTACGCGCGGGGCGCTCACGACGTTCTCTATCGCGAACGACATCGCCAAGTACTTCGCGATCGTCCCCGCGATGTTTGCTGGCGCCTTCCCTGGCCTCGCCGCGCTCAACGTGATGCACCTGCACTCGCCTGCATCCGCCGTCATGTCCGCGGTGATCTTCAACGCGCTGATCATCATCGCGCTCATCCCGCTTTCGCTTCGCGGGGTGCGGTTCCGCCCGCTTGGCGCGTCCCAGATCCTCAGCCGCAACCTGCTTATCTACGGCTTGGGCGGCGTGATCGCGCCCTTCGTTGGCATCTGGATCATCGATCTCTTCGTCGGCCTGCTACCCGGTTTCTAGGAGGAACGTCATGTTCGGAATCCGCTCTACCCTCCGCCAGTTCACCACCGCTCTGCGGGCGCTCCTTGTCGCCACTGTTGTGCTCGGAGTCGCCTACCCGCTGCTCATCACCGGCGTGTCCCAGCTCGCGCTGCCCGCGCCCGCGAATGGCTCGCTTGTGACGGCGGCCGACGCCCCGGTTGGCTCCGCGCATCATCGGCCAGTCCTATACAGACGCGGACGGCAACGCGCTGCCCGACTACTTCCAAGGCCGTCCGTCGGCCGTGAACTACGACGCGGCGACGTCTGGCGGCTCCAATCTTGGCCCGGAGAACCCCGACCTTGCCGCCGACGTCTCTGCGCGAATCGCGGCGATAGCCGCGAGCGACGGAGTCTCCCCAGACTCAGGTGCCAGCCGACGCTGTCACGGCCTCGGCGTCGGGCCTCGATCCTGACATCAGCCCCGAGTACGCTCGTGAACAGGTGGAACGGGTGGCGTCGGCGCGCGGGATGGATCCCCAGGCCGTGCGCCAGCTCGTTGACGAGATGACGGAGGGCCGCATGCTTGGCTTCCTCGGCGAGCCCACGGTGAATGTGCTTGAGCTCAACCTCGCGCTTGACCGCATGGGCGGCTGACCTATGCGCCGGGGCCGCCTTCGCGTGTTGCTTGGCGCCGCGCCCGGCGTCGGCAAGACCTTTGCCATGCTGGAAGAGGGAAAGCGGCTGCGCGACGAGGGGGCCGACGTTGTGGTCGCGCTCGTGGAGACGCACGGCAGGGCGGCGACCTCGGCGATGGCGGAGGGGCTCGAGGTGATTCCGCGCGCGGCCGTGACCCATCGCGGCATCACGCTCACCGAGATGGATCTCAAGGCGGTGCTCGCGCGCGCCCCGCAGATCGCGCTCGTTGACGAGCTCGCGCACACCAACGCGCCCGGCCTTGGGCACGCCAAGCGCTGGGAGGACGTGCAGACGCTGCTCGATGCCGGGATAGACGTGATGTCCACCGTCAACATTCAGCACATCGAGTCGCTCAACGACGTGGTGCGCGAGATCACGGGAGTGCCGCAACGAGAGACCGTCCCGGACGCGGTGCTCCGGGCCGCGGACCAGATCGAGGTGGTGGACCTCGCCCCGCAGGCGCTGCGCGATCGTCTCTCGGACGGGCGCGTGTATCCGGCGGAGCGCATCGACGCCGCGCTCTCCAACTACTTCCGATTGGGCAACCTCACGGCGCTGCGCGAGCTCGCGCTGCTGTGGCTCGCCGATGAGGTGGACATCCGCGCTCAAGACGTACAGGGCAGAGCACGGCATCGACTCCAAGTGGGAGACGCGCGAACGCGTTGTTGTTGCCCTCACGGGAGGGCCGGAGGGCGAGACGTTGATACGCCGTGGAGCGCGCATCGCGGCACGCTTTGCTGGCGGGGAACTGCACGCGGTGCACGTGACGAGCCACGACGGCCTCGCCACCGTCCACCCGGAGTTGCTCGACGCGCAGCGCAACCTCCTGGAGTCGCTCGGCGGGGAGTACCACTATGTCGTGGGAGAGGACGTGCCGCGCACCCTCGCGGAGTTTGCGCGCAGCATCAACGCGACCCAACTCGTGCTTGGGGTAAGCAGGCGCAGCCGCATTGCCGCCGCGTTTACAGGTCCCGGAATCGGGGCAACCGTGATCCGTGAATCCGGTGACATCGACGTGCACATCGTGACGCACAATGCCGCGGGCGGGCGCCTCGTGTTGCCTCGCCTCGGCGGCGCGCTGACGCGACGTCGCCAGATCGCCGGCCTGGCGCTCGCCCTGATTGCGGGTCCGCTGCTCACGATGTTGCTGCTCTCACTCGACGGCGAGGATTCCATCACCGCAGAGGCGCTGAGCTACCAGCTGCTTGTTGTGGTGGTCGCGCTCGTTGGCGGGCTGTGGCCTGCCCTCTTCGCTGCCGTGCTCGCGGGGCTGACCCTCGACTTCTTCTTCGTAGAACCCGAGCGCACGGTCACGGTCAACAAGCCCGCGCACGTTGTGGCTCTGTTGCTGTTTGTGGTGATCGGCGCGCTCGTGAGCTACGTGGTGGATCAGGCCGCGCGCAGAACCCGCGCCGCCCAACGCGCCGCGGCGGAGTCGGAGTTGCTCGTGACGGTGGCTGGCTCAGTGCTGCGCGGGGAGGGTGCGGTGCAGGCGCTCGTGTCGCGCACTCGGGAGGCGTTTGCGCTCGACGCCGTGCGGCTTGTCGACGACGGTGATGTCATCGCCGCTGATGGCCCGATTCCTGACGGTGGTGTCCTTGGCAGCGGTACCGCCATAGAGGTCGGCGACGGGACGCAGTTGGAACTTTACGGGCGCACCTTGGAGGGTTCCGAGCGCCGGCTGCTGGGGGTCATCACGGCCCAATTGGAGACGGCGATAGAGCACTCCGCGCTCGCGGCGACGGCACAGCAGGTGGCGCCCCTTGCGCAGGCCGACCGGGTGCGCAGCGCGCTGCTCTCCGCGGTGAGCCACGACCTGCGCAGGCCGCTCTCTGCCGCCACCGCCGCGGTGAGTGGGCTACGCGCTACGGACGTAAGCCTCGCGGATGCGGACCGCGCAGAACTGCTTGCGACGGCCGACGAGAGCCTCGCCACGCTCACTGCGTTGGTGACGAGCCTGCTCGACGTCAGCAGGCTTGAGGCCGGTGCGCTCGCGGTCACCGTGCAGCCAACGGATGCCGAGGACGTCATCCTTGGCGCGCTCGATGAGTTGGCGCTCGGACCGTCCGAGGTGACCCTCGACCTCGATCCCAGGCTCCCGGCCGTGCTCGCGGACCGCGATTTGCTGGCACGAGTGGTAGTGAACTTGCTTGACAACGCGCGCCGATTCTCGCCGCCTGGGGTCACCGTCAGGGTGTCTACCAGCGCGTTCGCAGACAAGGCCGAGATCCGCGTCATCGACCGCGGCCCCGGGGTCGACGCAGAGCGGCGCGACTCCATCTTTGTGCCGTTCCAGCGCCTAGGCGACAACGACAACCTCACGGGCCTTGGCTTGGGGCTCGCGCTCGCGCGAGGTTTTGCGGAAGGCATGGGCGGCACGCTCGAGGCTGAAGGCACGCCGGGTGGCGGGCTCACCATGGTCGTGTCGATGCGCGCGGTGGGCGCGGACGGCGCCAAGGTGGAGCCATGACGGAGCTCACGGTGCTGATCGCCGATGACGACCCCCAAATGTTGCGGGCGCTACGCATCACCCTTACAGCGCGCGGCTACTCGGTCATCACGGCCACCAACGGCGCGGAGGCGGTGAACGCCGCGATCGCCCACAAGCCCGATCTGCTGATGCTTGACCTCGGCATGCCGGAGCTCGACGGCCTCGACGTGATCCACGCGATCCGCGGCTGGAGCGCCCTGCCCATCCTCGTCGTGTCCGGCCGCACGGGCGCCGCCGACAAGGTGGAGGCACTTGACGCTGGCGCCGACGACTACGTCACCAAGCCGTTCGTCATCGACGAGGTGCTCGCGCGCATCCGTGCTCTCACGCGCCGCGTGCCAACCGGCGACTCTCCCGCGGTGGTGACCATGGGGGACGTGACCGTTGACCTGGCGAGCCGCAGCATTGTGCGCGCCACGGCGTCGGGCCCCGAATACGTTCGCCTCACGCCAACCGAATGGCAAATGCTCGAGGTGTTGTTGCGCAACGCGGGCACGCTCGTGACGCGGCAGACGCTGCTCAAGGAGATCTGGGGCTCGGAGCACGTGACCGACACCGGGTACCTGAGGCTCTACATGGCGCAGCTGCGCAAGAAGCTCGAGGCCGTCCCGAGCGAGCCGCGCTACCTCCTCACCGATGCGGGAATGGGCTATCGCTTCCGGCCCGACGCCGAGGCCGAGCCCGCGCGCTAGCCTTGCCACATGCGCTGTGACGTGATTCGGTTTGTGGCCTTCGAGGACCTTGGGGTGTGGGAGCCCGAGTTAGTTGCCCACGGTTACCAGGTGAGATACCTCGACGCGGGGGTTGACGACGTCTCTGAGTTCGCCGACGCCGACCTAGGCATCTGCCTTGGCGCGCCCATCGATGCGGACGACGAGGCCCACTTCCCGTACCTTGCGGACATTCGCGATGCGCTCGCGGCGCGGCTTGTGGCTGACCGGCCAACGCTCGGCATCTGCCTAGGCGCTCAGTTGATGTCACTAGCGCTCGGCGGCGAGCTTGAGCGCGGCAATAGGGAGGTGGGCTGGGGTCCGGTAGAGCTGCTGCCCGACGCCGCGGCCACCCCCCTTCGCCACCTCGCCGGGGCGCCGGTGCTGCACTGGCACCAGGACGTCGCCTCGGTCCCTGGGGGCGCGCGGCCGCTTGCGACAACGCGCGCGAATCCGAACCAGGCATTCTCCTTTGGCCACTCGCTCGCGTTCCAGTTCCATCCTGAGGCGGATCCCGAGGCGATCGAGCGCTGGCTGATTGGGCACTCGAGCGAGCTGAACGCGTGGGGGTTCGAGATCGCCGAGTTGCGTGAGCAGGCTCGCGTTCACGGAGACGCCGCTGCGATGGCGGGCGTTGCACTGATCCGCGAGTACCTGCGCGGTCTGTAGCATCGCGAGGCCGATTACTCAGCTCGTTGCCGAAGCCCGGCACTGTAGTGAAGGGCCCACGCGGCACTCCCGCAGATCACGGCCAAGGCGGCGAAAGGCAGTGCCGCGGCAAAGCTGAACAGTGCCGCGAACATCACCGGCCCCACAAGTTCCGCGGCGACGAAGGAATACTGAAATACCGCCAAGTAGCGCCCGCGCGCGCCTCGCGACAAGGCGTCGACGAGTGATGCCGATGCCGGCGCGTGCAGCACCTCTGCGGCACTGAGCAGCACGACACCTACGAGCAACACTGCGGTGGCGGCCACAAGGCTGAGGCTGACGCCAATCGCAATGATGGCAAACGCCGCGCTCCACAGCACCGCGGCGAGCGTCAGCGAGTTGACGCGCGGCGTCCGCTGCGCGCGTTCTGCGCCGCGTCGAGACCCAAGGGCGACGGCGAGCGCGTTGGCGACGAGCAGCACTGCTGTCAGCCAACCGGGGCCCGAGTAGCCAGACCTCAGCACCGTCGGCAGCGACAGGCTGAAGAACAAAGTGGCGAGTGCGAGAGCGCTGTTGAGCGCGAGGAACCGGACGAAAACTCGGTCTCTGACGATTGCCGCATACGGCGCGGACACGCGACCGCGAGTGTTCGGATTAGCGCGGCCCCGATGTGGCACGGTGCCGATGAGCACAGTTGCGACCGCGGTGCACGCTGCGGCGGCCCAAGCCACCGTGACGTATGCATGTTCCGACCTGAACGACACGGCGACGCCCGTGACGAGTCCGCCCACCACGATGCCCACGGTGCGTGTGGCGTTAAGCCGACCGAACCAACGGTCGGCGGACGCCAGACTGCCCGCTTCAGCATGGTCTGCGAGGTAGGTGAAGACGGAGGACCAAAAGAGCCGCACGCCGATGGCCATCAACGCGGAGGCGATCAGTACCTCGAGCGGTTCACGGACCACGACGAAGCTTGCGTAGGCGAACGCCTGCAGCCCTAAGCTCCCGACCACCACTATGCGCGCACCCAAGCGATCGACTGCCACTCCGGCGACCAAGGGCAGCGGGAGCCCGATGGCCACGCTCGCGCTAACGATCGCGCCCAGCATCGGCAAAGGGATATCGGTCAGGGCGGTGAAGTAGACAAGGGACAGCGGCAAGAACAGCCCGCCGGACACGGATGCCAGGGTCAGGGACGCAGTGAGGCGGGCGTCGTTGCGCCGATGGTGGCGTGTCATGACAAAACGCTTTCGATAGGAAACAGGCATGGCTGACTTCCCGGCGAGCGCGCGGCTCGTCGGGTCCTTCAGTTGCGTCTGACGTCCATCGCCGCCGACGTTATCACGCGACCGTATAGAGGGGGAGCCCGCGACGCGACGCGGGAATAACTTGACGCGTCAAGTGTTTTGGTAGTGTTAGTTGAATCTTCCACTACTTAAGGAACCCGATGAACGCCGTATTTCTCGTTGCCCGCATTCTCTTCGCACTGATCTTCCTGATGAGCGCAGTAGGCCACATCCTCAAGGCCAATGACATGGCCGGATACGCCAAGTTCAAAGGCGCCCCGGGCGGCAAGTTCGGCGTCATCTTGTCAGGTGTGGCGCTTGGCGCGGGTGCGCTCATGCTGCTCTTCGGCATCTACGGCGACCTCGGCGCCCTGATCATCTTCGCGACTCTGATCCCTATCTCGTTCTACATGCACGCTTACTGGAAGGAGAGCGACGCTCAGGCGAAGCAGTCCGACCAGGTCATGTTCAACAAGAACCTTGGCCTCATGGGCGGCGCGCTCGGCATGTTCCTGCTGTTCGCCGTCACGGCCACGAACCTGGGTTGGACCGTCACGGGTCCGCTGTTCAACCTCAGCTAAGGCTGCATACGCAAGGGAGGCGGGCCAACGGGCCCGCCTCCCTTGCGTTGTATGCCCGTTAGTCGACCGTGAAGATTCCGGTCTGCACCCATGCGCAAGCCCACAGGGTCAGGGCCAGGAGCACAACCAATGCCACATTGAGGATCCAGCCAGGCGCCTTCCCGGGCGAGCGAATGCCGACAACGCCGGAGATGATGCCAACAACGGCGGCGAGGAACGTCACCAAATAGACCGCTGGGTGCACGTAGAGAAGGACGTGGCTCAGGTTCGTGTACGCGGTGTCGTGGTACTTCCACAGGAGGTACACGCCCATCCCCACGGCACCAAAGCATGCGGCCGCGAGAATCACGCGAATCCACCCCGTGACTCGCGACACGTTGACGGTGTTCATGGAACCGATCGTACGTAGGCCCTACTCGTTGTCCCCACCGGTAGCCGCGACCGCGTCAACCGTCGTATCCACGACGCCCCGAGCGTCGGGCCAGACCCAGTCGTTGATCTCTGGCTGGTCGACGCCGTGACTACGCGCATAGCGTCGGGCCGCGAGGCGCATGTCGAACATCTTCTGACGCAGCGACGCCGCGCGAGTCCCAAGCCCGGGAACCTGGTCGATGACGTCCATGACCAGGTGATACCTGTCGATGTCGTTGATCATCGCCATGTCGAACGGCGTGGTGGTGGTGCCCTCTTCCTTGTACCCGCGCACGTGCAGGTTCGCGTGGCCGTGGCGGCGGTACGTGAGGCGGTGGATGAGCCACGGGTAGCCGTGGTAGTTGAAGATGATCGGCTTGTCCGTGGTGAACAGCTGGTCCAATTCGCGGTCCGACGAGCCCGTGCGGGTGCTCCTTCTCCGGCTGCAGGCGCATGAGGTCAACGACGTTGATCATGCGCACCTTGAGATCGGGCAGCTCGGTGCGGATGATGTCGATCGCGGCGAGGACCTCGAGCGTCGGCACGTCGCCCGCGGCGGCCATCACCACGTCGGGCTCCTCGCCGGGCGGCACGTTGGACGCGAAGTCCCAGATGCCGAGGCCGCGCGTGCAGTGGTCGATCGCCTGGTCCATGGTGAGCCACGACGCCTGCGGCTGCTTGCCCGCGACCACCACGTTGACGTAGTCGCGCGAGCGCAGGCAGTGGTCGTACGTGCTGACAGCAGCGTGTTGGCGTCCGGCGGCAGGTACACCCTCACTACTTCGGCCTTCTTGTTGACCACGTGGTCGATGAAGCCGGGGTCCTGGTGGCTGAGAAGCCGTTGTGGTCCTGGCGCCACACGTGGCTGAGACAGCAGGTAGTTCAGCGAGGCGACCGGCCGGCGCCACGGCAGCTCGCGCGACACCTTGAGCCACTTGGCGTGCTGGTTGAACATCGAGTCGATGAGGTGGATGAACGCCTCGTACGAGGTGAACAGCCCGTGCCGGCCGGTGAGCAGGTAGCCCTCGAGCCAGCCCTGGCACTGGTGCTCGGAGAGCATCTCGATGACGCGGCCCTCGGGCCCGGTGTGCGTGCCGTCGTCCTCGCGGCGCGCCTGCCACACCTTGTCGCGTGACCTCGAGCACGTCTTGCAGACGGTTGGACGCGAGCTCGTCTGGCGCGAAGATGCGGAAGTTGTCCGGGTTGGTCCGCATCACGTCCTCGAGCCAGCCGCCGAGCACGCGCGTGGCCTCCGCCACGGCCGGAGCCGGGCGCGGGCACGTCCACCGCGTAGTCGCGGAAGTCGGGCAGGCGCAGGTCCTGCAGCAGCAGGCCGCCGTTCGCGTGCGGGGTGGCGCTCATGCGCAGGTCGCCCTCGGGCGCGAGCGAGGTGACCGCCTCGAAGGGCGCGCCCGTTGTCGTCGAACAGCTCCTCCGGCTTGTAGGACTGCAGCCAGCCCTCGAGGATCTGCAGGTGCTCCTCGGTGTCGCGCGCCGAGGCGAGCGGCACCTGGTGCGCGCGCCACGAGCCCTCGGTCTGCTTGCCGTCGATCTCCTTGGGGCACGTCCAGCCCTTGGGCGTGCGGATCACGATCATGGGCCACATCGGGCGGTCCATGTGCGGGTTGCGCGCGGCCTCCGCCTTGATGGCCGCGATCTCGTCCATGCACCGTCGTCGAGCACCTCGGCGAAGCGGCGCGTGGATCGACTCGTGGGACTCGTCGTCGAAGCCGGCGACGAACACGTGCGGCTTGTGGCCGTAGCCCCTCATGAGGCTCACGAGCTCTTCTTCGGAGATGCGCGCGAGCACCGTGGGGTTGGCGATCTTGTAGCCGTTGAGGTGCAGGATCGGCAGCACAACGCCGTCGGTCGCCGGGTTGATGAACTTGTTCGAGTGCCAGCTGGTGGCGAGCGGGCCCGTCTCCGCCTCGCCGTCGCCGACGATCGCCGCGACCAGCAGGTCCGGGTTGTCGAACGCCGCGCCGTACGCGTGCGAAAGCGCGTAGCCAAGCTCGCCGCCCTCGTGGATGGATCCGGGCGTCTCAGGCGCCACGTGCGAGGGGATGCCGCCGGGGAAGGAGAACTGCTTGAAGAGGCGCTTGATGCCCGCCTCGTCGTACGAGATGTCCGGGTACGTCGCCGTGTACGTGCCGTCGAGGAAGCTCGCGGCCACCAGGCCCGGCCCGCCGTGTCCTGGGCCGATGATGTACATCGTGGGCTGCTGGCGCGCCTTGATCATGCGGTTGAGGTGCGCATACAAGAAGTTGAGGCCCGGCGTGGTGCCCCAGTGGCCAACGAGGCGCGGCTTCACGTGATCGCGAGTGAGCGGCTCCCGCAGCAGCGGGTTGTCGAGCAGGTAGATCTGCCCAACGCTGAGGTAGTTGGACGCCCGCCACCACTGGTCGATCTGGCCAATTTCCTGGTCTGATACCTCGCGCTTGGTACTCGTCCAAGGGGTGGCGTTCATGAGTCCTCCGTTTGTGGGGTTAACTCACTCAACCCTATGACCTACCTGGGGAGAGCGTGCGGCCCTTGGTCCTGAACGTTCCGTGAACGCGAACGCGTTGGTGCTTAGTGCGCGATAGCGGCGAGCGACTGCACGGCTATCTCGCGCTCTTCGTTGGTGGGGATCACCCACACCTGAATGCGAGACGAGTCCGCGGAGACGAGCGTTGGCGCCTTCTTGCGGCCTGCGTTGCGCTCGGGGTCAATGACGATTCCCAGCTCCTCGAGTCCGGCCAACGAGTTGAGCCGCACGATGTCGTCGTTTTCGCCAACGCCCGCGGTGAACGTGATCGAGTCGAGGTGCCCAAGCAGCTGCGTAGTAGTGGCCAACGTAGCCGCGGATGCGCCGGTAATAGATCTGCAGGCCAAGGCGCGCGTCGTGATCGCCGCTCTCGGCGGCCGCGTGCACGTCGCGCATGTCCGAATAGCCCGTCAGGCCCAGCATCCCCGAGCCCTTGTTGAAGAGGTGTCGATCTCGTCGATAGTCATGCCTGCCGCGCGCACCAAGGTGGAGCAACGACCGCGGGGTCGATGTCGCCGGTGCGGGTGCCCATCACGAGGCCCTCGAGCGGCGTGAGCCCCATCGAGGTGTCGACGGATCGCCCGGCCTTCACCGCGCACGCAGACGCGCCGTTGCCGAGGTGCAGGATGATCTGGTTGATCTCGCGGACGTCGCTGCCCCATCGCCTCTGCCGTGGCGCGAGCCACGAACCCGTGCGACGTGCCGTGGAAGCCATAGCGTCGGATGGCGTGCTCGGCCGCGACGTGGCGATCGATCGCGTACGTGTATGCCGCCTCGGGCATCGTCTGGTGGAACGCGGTGTCGAAGATCGCGACGTGCGGGATGTTGGGGAAGGCAGCGCGCGCGGCGCGAATGCCAGCGACGTGTCCCGGGTTGTGCAGCGGGGCCAGAGCGGAGAGCAGGGCGATGCGCCGCTCAACGTCGTCGTCGATGATCGTTGGCGCGGAGAACTCTGCGCCGCCTTGCACCACGCGGTGGCCAACCACGGTGAGCTTCGTCAGGTCGAAGCCTGCGTGACGTCTGCTCAAGCGTCGCGATGATCTTCCGCGATCGCCGCGCCGTGGTCGGTCACCCGCTCGACGAGCCCCGCGGCGAGCGGTTCGTCAGACGTCGTGTCGACCACCTGATACTTGACGGAACTCGACCCACAATTGAGAACCAGAGCCAGACCGATGTGGTTGACTGCTCACGCGGTGGCCTCCCGGAGTCGAGACAGTTGCTGCGCCTGGATCGCCGTGATGGCGACAGTATTGACGATGTCTTGCACGAGCGCGCCGCGGCTGAGGTCGTTCACGGGCTTGCGTAGCCCCTGCAGGACGGGCCCGACGGCCACGGCACCCGCAGAGCGCTGCACGGCCTTGTAGGTGTTGTTTCCCGTATTGAGGTCGGGGAAGACCAGCACGGTGGCCCGCCCCGCGACGGGGGAGTCGGGGGCCTTCGACTTCGCGACAGACGGCTCGACGGCCGCGTCGTACTGGATGGGGCCGTCGACCAGCAGATCGGGCCGACGCTCCCTGCACGAGTGCGTGGCGCTCGCGCACCTTGTCCACGTCGGACCGGTGCCGGATTCGCCGGTCGAGTAGGAGAGCATCGCGATGCGCGGCTCGATGTGGAACTGCAGGGCCGTCTCTGCCGACGAGATCGCGATGTCAGCGAGCTGCTCTGCCGTGGGGTCGGGGTTCACCGCGCAGTCGCCGTAGACCAGCACGCGGTCGGCCAGACACATGAGGAACACGGACGAGACGATCGAGACGCCTGGCGGCGTCTTGATGAGCTGGAACGAAGGGGTGATGGTGTGCGCCGTCGTGTGCGCCGCGCCGGAGACCATGCCGTCGGCGAGGCCCAGCTGCACCATCATCGTGCCGAAGTAACTGACGTCTTGAACCCGGTCGCGCGCCTGATCAAGCGTCACGCCCTTGGCCTCGCGCAGCCTCCGCATAGTCGGCGGCAAAGCGGTCAACGTACTCGGGGTCAAGCGGGCGAGATGACCGTGGCTGCGTGAGATGTCGAGGCCGAGTTCGCCCGCCCTCGCGCTGATCGTCGAGCTCCTCGCCGAGGATGGTGAGGTCGCACCACGTTGCGCGTGAGAGCCGCGCGGCAGCGCGAAGAATGCGGTCGTCGTCGCCCTCGGGGAGCACGATGCGGCGCTTCGAGGCGCGGGCACTGTCAAGCAGGTCGAACTCGAACATGAGCGGCGTGACGACGTCTGTGCGCGCCACGTTGAGCACCGCGAGCAGGGCGCCGGCGTCTACGTAGTTCTCGAACATCGCGAGCGCAGTGTCTACCTTGATGCGGCTGTCGCGGTTGAGGCGTCCCCGGGTGCGATAGGCGCGTGTCGCGGTCTTGAAGGTCCCGGCGTTGGTCCGCATCACGGGCAGCGGCGAGCGCATTCCCTCGACGAGGCGTGTCACGGAGGGCGCTGGGGCGAACCCGCCGGTGAGGAGGATGCCCGCGAGCGCGGGAAAGCCGCCGGCGCTGTGGGCGCTGAGCAGCGCAAGCAGCGTGTCGTCGCGATCTCCGGCGGTGATGACGAGCGCGCCCTCCTCGAGCCGGTCAAGCAAGTGCTCCGTGGTCATGGCGCCAATGAGGATGGAACGCGACCTCGCGGCTCAGGAGCTCAGGGTCGCCGGAGACGAACTCTGCGCCCGTCGCTGCCACGAGTTCGCTCACCAAGAGGGGCCACCAGGATGGGGTCTTCCGGAAGCGCACCCATGCGCACGTCCTCTGGCAGCGCCGCGAGGATCGCGTCGAGTTGCGTGGGGTCACAGCGGTTGGCGAAGATCGCAACAACGTGCGCGTGGTTGTCCTCTAGCTCTGCCCGCGCCTGCTCTGCGACCTGCGCGATCTCCGCGGCGGTGCGGTCAATGCCGTGCACAACGAGCGCGACAGGCGCGCCGAGGTTGGCGGCGATGCGCGCGTTGAATTCAAACTCCGCGGCACCCGATATGTCCGTGTAGTCGGTGCCCACGATGACTACGGCGTCGCAACGCCTAGCGACGTCGTGGTACCGCGCGACGATGGTCGCGAGTGCGGACTCCGCGTCGGCGTGGACGTCTTCGTAGGTGACGCCAACGCACTCTTCGTACGTCAGGTCAACGCCGTCGTGGCCAAGCAATAGCTGCACCACGTAGTCGGAGCCGTCGGCGACTCTGGCAACGGGCCGGAAGATTCCTACCTTGCCAACGGAGCGGGCCAGCGCGGCCGTGATGCCGAGCGCGACCGTCGACTTACCGGAATCGCCCTCTGTTGATGTGATGTAGATGCTGCGGGTCACCTACCCAGCATTCCACGAACGTCGCTGAGCATCCGCGCCAAAGGTCCCTGAAGCGTCGGCCCACGTGTGCAACCTCCCACACGCCGTTCCGCTGGCTACTGCCGCCCCCTAGACTTCCCCAATGCGTTTGAGGGAGCGGATTTTTGCCGCGTGGAACGCTTTGACGCGCCTCGGCACAGATGTCGCGCAGCCGGACGACTCGCGCGCTATTGCCGCCGCGAACCGTTTCTTCCTGCTTGCCGCGTGTGCCAATATTCCGTGGCTCGTGGTGCTCGCGATTGTTGGCGGGGCCGTTCCGGCCCCCGTGGCTACCCAATCCGTGCTAGTCCTGACGTGGGTCGCCGGGCTGTGGCTCAACCGGCTCGGCATGCCCCTGCTCGCGAGCCTGCTTGGCCTGCTGGCGCCGCTCTTGGCGTTCACGTACCTCACTGAGGTCTATTCGCGCGGCGCTGCCTTCCAGTTGCAGTTGCTGGCGATTCCCGCGCTCAGTTTTGCGTTGCTCCCCGCCCGACGCTGGGCGTTGCGGCTGGGGATTTGCATCATCGGCGCTGGGGTGCTGGTCGCGATCTACCTGATGCCCGCGTTTGAGGCACCGGCGGCCCCGATTCGGGACAGCACCGTCTACGTGCTCGCGGTACTCAATGTGGTGTCGACGCTCGCCCTGCTCTACATCATCGCGGCCTTCAATAGCTACTTTTACCAGCGCGAACGCAATCGCAACGGCGTTTTGCTCGCCGAGGCGCAATCTGCGGCGCAAACCGACTCGCTTACCGAGCTGCTCAACCGCAGGGGGATTGCCCCTGTGGTGGCCGCCGCCGCGCGCAGGGGTGCCTACGCGCTCGCACTCATGGATCTGGACCGTTTTAAGCGCATCAACGACGCACTTGGGCACGGAGCGGGGGACGTTGTGCTGTCCAATGTTGCTCGGTCTATCGCGCGAGCCGTTGGAGATCGTGGCACGGTGGCCCGCTGGGGCGGCGAGGAGTTCCTCGTGGTGATCCCGCAGGTCTCGCTCACTGAGGCGATCGCGATCATCGAGCGGACCCGCGCCGAGATCGAGGACGAGTACGCGATGGATGGTGTTGCCGAGCGGGTGACCATCTCCGCGGGCGTAGCGCACGGCCGTCAATTTGCCGCAAAGGAGGAGATGTTGCGGCTCGCCGACACCAAGCTCTACGAGGCGAAGGCGAACGGCCGCAACATCGTCGTAGGCGGGGAAGTTGGCACGGTTGAGCGCGACTGAATCGCTGCGCCCCGCCAGTTAGGCTTGACGCGCCCTAAACCTCACATGAACAGGAGGGTGCGCAATGAGCCAGCCCGCTCCTGAGGTGCGCGAGCCGGCAACGCTTGCCGCTCGCATCGGGGTTGCGCTCGTCGCCCTTCTTGCCGTGGCGGTGTGCGCTGGGCTCGGCTGGTGGCAGTGGACCCGCGCTCAAGAGAAGGCCATCACGGTGGCGCCAGAGGCGAGTGTCCCCATTGCTGACGTCGCGGCGCCCGCGAGCTCGGCCGGCGTAGCGATTGGCAGGCAGGTGACCGTCAGCGGAACGTGGGCGAACCAGGACGCGGTGCTTGTCAGCGGGCGGTCCGTTGAGGGTGTCGATGCCGTGCTGCTTGTGCGCGCTCTCACGGTTGACGCGGACTCGACCGGCACCGGCGAGACGGCGACCATCGCCGTAATCGTCGGCTGGCGACCGGCAGATTCCCCCACCCCGCCGGACGACGGCGCCGCCCACGTGACCCTGAACGGGTACTTGCGCGCTCCCGAGGAGGCGACCACAGCGCAAGGCGACGAGGGAGAGTCCATCCCAGGGACCGTGTGGAGCGACACGATCTCGCCGAGTGAACTCGCGCAGACCTGGCCGCCGCCCCTCTACTCGGTGGTGTTCGCCGACTATGCGGGGAGCACGTCCTGGGCGCCGCTGCCACCGCCTCCGCCGGAGCACCACCTCAACATTCGCTCCATCTTGTATGCGCTCGAATGGTGGGTGTTTGGCGCGTTCGCACTGTTCATCGCGGTGCGGTGGATACGCGACAATGGGCCACGCGACCTCACACCCCAAGACACCTCTTTGGAGACCCCGCAGTGACCGATTCTCTTGACTCCGCAAGCGGCAAAAACGCTCGGGCGCTGAACCCGCGAGTGGCCGGCGCGCTAACTCGGTACCGCGTGATGGCGATCGTGACTGGGACGTTCCTGCTCGCGGTGTTCGCGGGGCTTATCCTCAAGTCCGTCTTTGGATTCGACAACCCAACGTTCGTCTCGATTACGGTGTTCATCGCCGTGGCGCACGGATGGATCTTCATGGTCTATCTCGCCACCGTTATCCACTTGTGGCTGCTCATGCGTTGGGGATTCTTGCGGCTCATCGTGATGGCACTTGGCGGCATCGTGCCGTTCTGGTCGTTCTTCGTTGAACACCGCATTGCCGCGGAAGTGCGCGCTGTGCGCGCCGGTACGCTTGAGGCGTGACCACAGCGCATCGCCCCGTCCTTGTCGTTGACTGCGGGGCGCAATACGCCCAACTGATCGCGCGGCGCGTGCGCGAGGCGCACGTCTACTCCGAGATCGTTCCGCATTCGATGAGTGCCGCGGACATGCTCGCGAAGAACCCTGCCGCCGTGATCCTCTCCGGCGGGCCATCGTCCGTGTATGAGCCTGGCGCCCCCACCATTGACCCCGCGTTGTTTGACGCGGGCGTTCCCGTGATGGGCATTTGCTACGGCTTCCAGGCGATGGCGGCGGCCCTTGGCGGCACGGTGGCCCAGACGGGCATTCGCGAGTACGGGCGCACCACGGCACACGTGGCCGACGCCGGAACCCAGCTTGCGGGTAGCCCGGCCGAGCAGCAGGTGTGGATGAGCCACGGCGACTCCGTACTCACGGCCCCCCAAGGCTTCACCGTGCTTGCCACAACGGACGTCGCGCCGGTTGCCGCGTTTGAGAACGTGGAGCGCCGCATGAGCGGCGTGCAATGGCACCCAGAGGTTAAGCACTCGCCGATGGGACAGGCGGCGATCGAGAACTTCCTCTACCGCATCGCTGGGCTCGAGCCCGACTGGACCAGCGCCAACGTCATCGAGGAGCAGGTCGCGTCGATCCGCGCTCAGGTTGGTGACGGCCACGTCATCTGCGGACTTTCCGGCGGAGTCGACTCCGCGGTCGCCGCGGCGATCGTGCAGCGCGCGGTTGGCGATCAACTCACATGCATCTTCGTTGACCATGGGCTGTTGCGCGCGGGCGAGGCCGAGCAAGTGGAGCGCGACTTCGTTGCCTCAACCGGCGTGCGGTTGGTTGTCGCCGACGAGCGCGCACGCTTCCTCGACGCGCTCGCGGGCGTGACGGATCCGGAGACCAAGCGCAAGATCATCGGCCGCGAGTTCATTCGCGCGTTCGAGGAGAGGGCGCGGGCGCTGGTCTTCGACGCCGACCTTGGCGCCGAGGTGCGGTTCCTTGTCCAGGGAACGCTGTACCCGGACGTCGTGGAGTCGGGAGGCGGCGAGGGTGCCGCAACCATCAAGAGCCACCACAACGTCGGCGGCCTGCCTGACGACCTGAAGTTTGACCTCGTTGAGCCCCTGCGCACGCTCTTCAAGGACGAGGTGCGCGCGGTTGGCCTCGAGCTTGGCCTGCCGGAAGAGATCGTGTGGCGCCAGCCGTTCCCTGGTCCCGGCTTGGGCATCCGCATCATTGGCGCGGTCACGCAAGAGCGCATCGACATCTTGCAGCAGGCCGACGCCATTGCCAGAGCCGAGCTCACGGCCGCCGGTTTGGATCGCGACATTTGGCAGTGCCCCGTGGTGCTGCTTGCGGACGTGCGGTCCGTTGGCGTCCAGGGCGACGGCCGCACGTACGGCCACCCCATCGTGTTGCGGCCCGTGTCGTCCGAAGACGCGATGACCGCCGACTGGACGCGCGTTCCCTACGAGGTGCTTGAGAAGATCTCCACTCGCATCACCAACGAGGTGCGCGAGGTCAACCGAGTGGTCCTTGACGTCACGTCGAAGCCGCCGGGCACCATTGAATGGGAATAGCGGCACCGCCCCGATACTCTGTCGCCAGCGAGACAAGGTCGTCGCGCACCGACGGGGGATTCATGAACTCAAGCAACACCTCGCCTGCCAACATCGGGTGCTGGCTTGTATAAGAGCCCGGTCTGGGAGCTCGCCATCGGCTCGCTGGTGTGGGCGACCGCGCTCGTAGCATGTTCGCCTGCACCGCCGCCGGTGGACATGGCGACCGCCCGCAACATGGCGTTTTTTGCCGAGGCCGCCGACCGCGCGGAGAGCAGTGGTGCAACCGCGGCGCAGGTCGAAGTGTTGCGCAAGGCGGCGGCGACCGGCGAGCTGACCCCCGCGCAGGTTACGCCGCTGCTCCAGCCCTACTTCGAGTGCCTCGCCGATTTCGGTATGGTGGGTGAGACGGAGGGCACGATGGAGGTTGGGCCGAACGTTACCCTCCCGCAGGTTGTCGTCTCATATCCAGACATGGAACTTGACACCGAGGAACAGATCAGCGCCGTGTCCGAGAAACGAGTGGCTTGCGAGGACGAATTCGTTGGCTACGCATGGAAGGCCATCCAACTGGCCCCCACCACCGTCGAAGCATGGGACTCCGCGTTCGCCGCGCGCACCCCTGCGATCATCGACTGCATACGCCGAAACGGTGGGTCGATAGACGACAATGCGACGGTCGACGAGATCGTCGAAAGCGCGCTCATAGTGGTGGACCAGACCGGCGTGTCGTGCATGTCTGCGACCTAGGCGTCTACCGCTGATTCGTCAGTGACCCTGGCATCGTTCTCAAGCAGCGCGTCGCCCTGTGGCACAGCGTCGGGCACCGTCTTTGGCTTGCGTGGACGCACCGAAAGCAGTGCCGATAGCACGAGCCAGCCGCCGAGCACCAAGAGCCCAACGATGACAACGTTGGTGAGGTTCACGGCGGTCCCGCTGAGCGCCACCATGGCGGTGATCGCGGCGCCGGTGACGATGAGCCCCCACACCACGCCCGTGACGCGCTGCGCCGGGCTGAGTCGTAGTTCTCGCATGTCAGTTCTCCTCGATGTAGATGTCGAAAGACCCGGAGGCGTTCGCTTCGCCAAGCACGAGCGTCAGGACCGGTGCGTCCGGAGTTTTGAGCGTGACGAGGTCCGTCACGCCAGAGGTCATTGAGCACGTCACGCCGCGGTCCACCCACGTGACGCCAACGTACGGTTCGTAGTCCGCGTTTGCCTGCGTGACGATCGCGAGGTTCGTGCCGCTAGGGATCACCACGCGCGTGATGTCGGTCGCGACGGTCAGCGTGGTGGGGCCGGAGACCTCCGCGAGGCTAATGGTGCCGCTCGGCGTGGGTGCGGGCCCCGTGAAGTCGGTGCTGCACTGGCCGGCTATCGCAACCGTTGAGTAGTCATCGAACGCCTCCGTGGGGTCAAAGGGATCAGGAGCCTCAATTGATTCAACTGGTGCGGCCGACACTGAAATCTCCGCATCCACTTGTTCGTTCACCCAGTCGCGCCAGTCGCCGCTCGAATAGTGCTCTCGCAGCTCCGGCGCGGTGCCGATGGCGATAGCGACCGGGATCAGCGCCACCACGGAGACGAACCCGAGGAAACCAAGCTTGCGGCCCCTGAGCGCAGTGATCACGAGGATCAAGCCGAGCCCTGCTACGTAGATGACCCCGCCTGCGACCGCGCCAAACACCGCAAGTTGATCTGTGGTGCTCAGGTACAGCGTGATCGCGATCGTGATGGGAATCCACGCGAGAGCGAGCAGGTAGCCCACCTTGCCGGGGCCAGGAACGCGGGGCCACGGCGGCGTAGGCGGCGCGGAATAGACGGTCGGCGGCGGGGGTGCCATCGGGGGCTGCGACGTGACGGAAATGCTCACCGCCGCCGGCACGGCGAGGGTCTCGGGTGGCAATGTGGACTCTTGCGCCGCAGGAGCGTCGGCCGCCGACGCAGTGGAGGATGCGGCGGGAGCGTCTGGAACGCTGCCGTCTGGCAAGCGTGCATAGCCTTGCGCCGCGCGATCGGTGGTCTTCGACGAGCGCACCGCCCAGACGATGAGAGCGACCACGCCGGCGACGATCGCGAGGGGGATGACGATTGCGGCAAGAATGGCGAACACGCGGAACAGGCTGCTCATCGGGCCCATGTCGCCGCCGTCAAACCATCCCGTGTTCGCGCCCCAGCTCCAGTTGAAAAAGTCGCCAGGGCCAATCTGGCCAACGCCGCCAAAGCCGAAGAGCGCAATGATGGCGATCGCTACCAGCGCGCCGACGTTGGGGCGGCCGCGGCCGAAGTCCTGAATGATGATGCGACCCTCCGTGTCAGGCAGCAGAGCCCACGCGGCTGCGTAGGCGAGCAAGCCAAGGCCGCTCGTGAAGAGCGCGATCACCACGAAGATGATTCGCGCGGGCGCGGCCGCCATGCCGATGCGCGCACCGACTCCGCTCAGCACGCCGCCGAATACGCGGTTGTCGCCGCGCACCGATTCCCCACGACCGGATGGTCGAGAAGAACGCGGCTTCGCTCGTTGGTTCTGGGCTTGGTTCGGTTGACACGATGGCTCCTTGTTTAGCTTCTACCGGCAAGTGTGCGGCGGCCGAGCGTGAGCCCCCGCCATGAGGTATCTCCCTGATTGGCACCCTGAAATCTCCCCCTGATGCCGCCTCAGGGATGCGCGGCTGTGTGACGATGGGCGCGTGACAGCCACTCCTCGCACCACTCGTGTGGCGCGACCACTTGACCGGCCTTCTGCGCCGCGCGTGTGGTGGCGCGCCCTCGTTGGTCTCGCGATGGTTGGCACGGCCGTGGTGCTCGCGCTTGGTCAAGGCGACGATCTCGCTGTGCCGCCGTGGCTCGTGCCCGCCATCATCTACGTTGGCGCGCTCGTGCTTGTGTGGAGCCCGCTCGACGCAGTGGTTTCGGCCGACGCTCGCCGGCCAGACGTCGTCTCGCTCGTCTCTCGCGACGCTTGGCTTCGGATTGTGGTTGGCCTGCTTGCCGCAGGTTTCGCTCTGTGGCTCTTTGCCGTGAGTTCGTTCACAACGTCGCAGCTGGTCCGCACGTGGGTGGTGGTTGGAGTATCCGTGTTCGCGACGGTGCTGTTGCTCGCGCCGTGGTGGCTGCGGCTCATTCGCCAGGTGACTGTTGAGCGCGAGAGCAGGGTGCGCGAGTTTGAGCGAGCGGAGATCGCCGCGCACCTTCACGACTCCGTGTTGCAGACGCTCACGCTGATCCGCGCGCACGCGGCGGAGCCAGAGACCGTTGCCCGCCTCGCTCGCGCGCAAGAGCGCGACCTCCGCTCCTATCTCTATCAGGAGCAACGCTCGCCCTCCGAGTCGGTGGCGGCTGCGCTCGCGGCCGCGATGAACGAGGTTGAGGACGCGTTTGGGGTCGCCCTCGAGGTCGTGAGTGTTGGGGACGCTCCCACCACGGTGCCGCTCGCCGCCGCGGTGGGCGCCGCGAGAGAAGCGGCAACGAATGCCGCCCGCCACGGCGTCGGGCCTATTGCGGTCTATGCCGAGGTCAAAGCCCACAGTTACGAGATCTTTATTCGCGACGCGGGGCCGGGCTTTGACCCTGACGCGTTGCCAGACGACCGCTTGGGTATCCGCAACTCGATCGTGGGGCGAGTGCAAAGGGCGGGCGGCGACGCGAGCGTTCGGTCCGCGATTGGCGAGTCGACAGAGGTGACCATTACGGTGCCGAGACAGGAGCAATGATGAGCGTGCGAGTGGTGGTGGTTGACGATCACGACGTGATTCGCGTTGGGGTGCGGCAGTCGCTCGAGGACGACATTGAGGTCGTTGGCGAGGCGCGCGACGTAGAGGGCGCTATCGAGGCTGTGCGCGTGACTCGGCCAGAGGTGGTGATCCTCGATGTGCACTTGCCCGGCGGGACCGGGGGAGGCGCGCTCGACGTGCTCGCGGAGATCCTGGGTGGCAACGACGCACCCAAGGTGCTCGCGCTATCCGTCTCGGATGCTGCGGAGGACGTGGTGGCGGTGGTGCGCGCGGGGGCGCGTGGTTACGTCACGAAGTCGATAACAGGCCCAGACCTCTCCGATGCCGTGCGCAGGGTGTCTACCGGTGATGCCGTGTTCTCGCCGAGACTGGCCGGGTTTGTGCTGGACGCGTTCAACGCGGCAGGCGGCGAGGTCGCCGCGGCGGACGAGGACCTGGACAAGTTGACGGAGCGCGAGCAAGAGGTGATGCGTCTGATCGCTCGCGGCTACACGTATCGCGAGGTTGGCGGCAAGTTGTTCATCTCCGTCAAGACTGTGGAGACGCACGTGGGGAAGGTGCTACGCAAGCTGCAGCTCTCGAACCGCCACGAACTAGCGCACTGGGCGGCGCGGCGCGGGATTTCGTAGCGCGCGAGTCAGCCGAGCAGCGACACGGCGCGTGCGATGACGAGCGCCAGGATCACAAACCCCGACAGCGCCTCGAGCCCAAACACGGCCTTCGCGCGCAGCGACAGCGGCATCGAATCGGAGGCAGAGAACGCCATCGCGTTGCTCAGTGACGAGTACAAGTAGTCGAAGAACTGAGGGCGCCAATCCTCTTTGCTGAACGCCGAGTTCTTCTTGACCTCGTCGCTTACGTCGTCGTCCTCATCCTGGCTGAAGCGCAGGTCCGCGGCCGGAATCTGGTTGCGCGGGTTCGACCACCGCTTGAACGGCCCCCCGCGATCCATCTCCCACAGCACGAGCGCAACGACGATCACGTTGGTGGCCCAAACCTGCGCGGCGCTGAGCAGCAGCCGCGGCCCCGAGGACGGGTCCGGGTGAACAAGGTGGATGACGAGCACAACGACGGCCACTTGATTGGCGGCGAACAGGATGAGGGCCTGAGAGATCGACAGCGCCCGTCCCACCGCGGTCTCTTTGGTGAGTCGCACCGGGTTGATCGCGATGAGCGGGATTGTCAGCGCGAGGCAGATTGCCACGATGGTCCAGTGGAACACGGGGTTCAGCCATTCGGGGAGCATTGCGAACAGCATGATGGCGATCAGCACGGCGATCACTGCGGGCCAGCGGTGCTCGCCCAGGGGCACGTCCTTGGGCACTCGCTTGGGTTTCTGCTTCGGTGTCGCCACGCGCCAAGACTAGAACCCTGCGGCCCGACGCCGTGGTTGCCACGGTGCCGAGGTTGCCACTTTCTCCGGTTGCCGAATCGCTGTGGCTGAGTATTCTTTCCGCATGCCAGAAAGTGACGTACATCACACCGTGAGCACGCAAACCGCCTCGCGGCGCGTGGAAATCGCCTACTTGCCGAGCGCCTACGCGCGCGATGCTGCAGACCCGCTGCGCGCGATCGCGTTCTGGAATGGTCAGCATCAGTACGAGCCGCCCACAGAAACGGGAACGCTCGCCATGCGCGACGCGATGCGCGCGGAGCGTATCGGTGCCCTCGCGGAGTTGGTGCCTCAGCTCGTTGGCCTTGCTCGCCACTCTCGCCCTTCGGTGCGCATCACGTTCGCAACGTGTTTTTCGATTCTCGCGAAGGCTGGCCAGGCTCCCGCGGACCGCGAGGTGTGGCGCGCGCTGCTTGGGCTCGCCAAGTACGACGACGACGAGGCGGTTCGCGCCGCCGCCGAGCGCGCCCTTGCGGACTTTGAGCACTGCGGTCAGGTAGCGCAAGCAAGCTAGCCGCGGGCTTCGTTTCGGCGCGCGCAATACCCAGCCCCTGCGTCGGCCGCGTCAGAGCCACCGCCTAGACTTCATCGAGTTATGGACGCGCTCTTTGAGGTCACCGGTTCCCCGCTCATCGCCGGGCTGAATCCGCCGCAAGCGCAGGCCGTTGTGCACGCGGGAACGCCGCTGCTGATCATGGCCGGGGCGGGCTCAGGCAAGACCAAGGTGCTCACGCAGCGCATCGCGTACTTGCTCGAATCGGGGCGCGCGCGGCCGCACGAGATCTTGGCGATCACGTTCACGAACAAGGCCGCGGGCGAGATGCGCGAGCGCGTCGCCGCGCTGGTGGGCGCCGAGGCGCGGTTCATGTGGGTGTCCACGTTCCACTCTGCGTGCGTGCGGATACTGCGCGCAGACCACGAGCGCGCGGGGCTCAAGAGCTCGTTCTCGATCTACGACACCGCGGACGCGGTAAACCTCATGAAGCTCGTGATGCGCGAGCTGGACATGGACCCCAAGAAGTTCACGCCAAAGGCCGTGCTTGGGCGCATCGGCCGCTTCAAGGACGAGCTCATCTCGCCCGAGGTTGCGGCCGCGGCGGCGGATGGCGTGAGCCGCCACAGCCTCGACCACGCCGCCGCTCTCGCCTACCCGGAGTACCAGCGCCGGCTCGAGGCGGCGAACGCCGTTGACTTTGACGACATCATCGTGAAGACCGTGCGCTTGCTGCAAGACAACGACGACGTCGCGCGCCGCTACCGCGAGCGGTTCCGCCACATCCTGGTGGACGAGTACCAAGACACCAACCACGCCCAATACGTCCTGGTTCGGGAGCTGGTAGGGCCCTCGGACGACCCAACCCTGCCGCAAGCGGAGCTCACCGTCGTGGGTGACGCGGACCAGTCGATCTACGCGTTCCGCGGCGCCTCCATCCGCAACATCAACGAGTTCGAGAAGGACTACCGCAACGCGGAGGTGATCCACCTCGAGCAGAACTACCGCTCCACGCAGACCATCCTCAGCGCCGCCAACGCGGTCATCGCGAACAACGCGGACCGCCGCCCAAAGAACCTGTGGACGGACTCCGGCGACGGCGAGCGCATCACGGGCTACGTCGCGGACACCGAGCAAGACGAGGCGCGCTTCATCGCAGACGAGATCAAGCGGCTCGTCGACTCGGGCGACGTCGCCCCGTCCGACGTCGCGGTCATGTACCGCGCGAACGCCCAGTCGCGATCGCTCGAGGAGCGCTTCATCCGCGCCGAGCTGCCCTACAAGCTCGTGGGCGGCACGCGCTTCTACGAGCGCAAAGAGATCAAGGACATGCTCGCGTACCTCGCCGCCGTGGTGAACGAGGACGACGACATCGCGACGCGCCGCGCGATCACCGTGCCCAAGCGGGGCATCGGCGACGTGGCCATCGAGGGTGTCGACGCGCTTGCGCCGTGCCCGTGCCAACTCGGGCTTGGGCCCGACGCTGCCCTGAGCTTCGGCACGGCGCTGCGCGGTTCGCGTCGGAGGCGGGGCATCGCCAACCGCTCTGTGGCCGCGATCGACGACTTCGTTGCGCTCATGGATGACCTCCGAGACTTGGCTCGCGGACAACGGGCCGGCGGGCGTGCTCGACGCCATCGCGGACCGCTCCGGGATGCTGCACGCGCTGCGCGCGTCGGAGGATCCGCAAGACGCGAGCCGCATCGAGAACATCATGGAGCTCGTCGCCGTGGGCCGGGAGTTCAGCGAAGAGAACCCCGAGGGAACGCTCGCCGACTTCCTCGAGAAGGTCGCCTGGTCGCCGACGCGGACCAGATTGCCGAATGCCGACGGCGAGCGGCGGCGTGGTCACGATGCATGACGCTCCACACCGCGAAGGGCCTCGAGTTCCCCGTCGTCTTCCTCACGGGGCTCGAGGACGGCACGTTCCCGCACGTGCGCGCCATCGAATCGGGCGCGACCAAGGACATGGAGGAGGAGCGCAGGCTCGCCTACGTTGGCCTCACGCGCGCGCGGCAGCGGCTGTACCTCACGCGCGCCGAGGTGCGCGCGAGCTTTGGCGCGCCGCAGTACTTCCCGCCGTCGCGCTTCACCGAGGAGATCCCGACGGACCTCGTGGAATGGTCGCGTTCGCAGACCTCGATGGCGACGCTGCGCGCCCGCACGGACCGCGCGTCCTCGCGTTCGGGCGCGTGGAGCTCCATGGGCTACGGCAGCAGCCAGGATCGCGACGACGGCAACACGTACGCGAGGGTGGGTGCGTTGTCTTCGCGGTCTGTGCCACCGAGCCCGCCCGGGATGGGAACGGGGCCGGGGAGCGTCGGGCGATGTGGGCTTTGAAGTGGGCGACCGCGTCACGCACGACAAGTTTGGGCTGGGCACGGTGGTGGCCATGGAGGGCTCGGGCAAGAACACGGTCGCGAAGGTGGACTTCGGCGCTGAAGTCAAGCGGCTCAGTCTTCGGTTCAACGCGCTCGACCAAGCTGTAGCGTAGGCGCAACGCATCGACGAGGGGGCAGGGGATGACGCAGCGACGACTTGCGGTGATCATCGGCGGCGGCATTGCGCATGCGTGGCTCTCGCGCTCTGCCGTGCTGCCATGGTGCCCACGGTCACCAGGCGTCACAGCACGCAAGCGCAATCGACCGTCGGCGCACATCGAGTCGCGATCTCGCGGGTCCGCAGCAGGATCTGCGTCGACGTCACATTCGACGCGATCGCTAGTCGACCTATTCCGGGCTGCGCGGCCGTTGCTCGACGTGTGGGGCTTCGCCGAGTCGCGACGTCTCCGTCGATCACGGGCGACGTTGCCCGGTCGCTGCACGCGCCGACTCGTTCATCACGACTTGGTCGACTGCGGACTCGCGCCAGGGCGTATTGGTACCTCGGCGCCTCGATGCAGACGAGCCGATTCAGTGCGATGGGCACGCACCTGACGTATACGCCGCGGCAGCCGCAGGACGGTGCACAACGACGTCAGATGAACTTCGACGGACCGCGCGCTCCCTGGCTCGGGCGTCATTCGCGGCAGTGGTGCCTTGAATTCGGCGCCGATGTCGGTACGTCTCGGCAGGCGGCTCCGCGGTCGGTGAGCAACGCGACCGGTCAGCGGCGACCTCTGCCTCGACCTCTCGTGAGCCTCGCGCCGCCGATAGGCTGACGCGCATGGATGCAAAGACCTCGAAAGTCGCGATCGTTGGCGCGGGAGCCGTGGGCTCCACGCTCGCGTACGCAGGCCTCATGCGCGGATTCGCGCGCACCGTTGCGCTCTTCGACATCAACAAGGCGAAGGTCGAGGCGGAGGCGCTCGACCTCGCGCACGGCATTCAGTTCATGCCGGAGGCAAAGGTCATCGGCTCGGACCAGATCGACGTCGTCGAGGGCTCGGACGTCGTGGTCATCACCGCAGGCGCCAAGCAGCAGCCAGGGCAGAGCCGCATGGACCTCGCGGGCGCCACCATCGCGCTGATGGACAAGGTCATTCCGCCGCTGATCGAGGCCGCGCCCGACGCGATCTTTGTGCTCGTCACCAACCCCGTTGACGTGGTGACCTACGCCGCCATCAAGAAGTCGGGCATGAGCCCGGCGCGGATGTTCGGCTCCGGAACCGTGCTCGACTCGTCGCGCCTGCGCCACGAGATCGCGCGCGAGGTCAACGTGGCCGTTGGCAACGTCCACGCCTACATCGCGGGTGAGCACGGCGACTCCGAGGTGGCGCTGTGGTCGTCCGCGACCATCGGAGGAGTGCCGCTGCTTGAGTGGGTGGACGAGAAGGGCGTGGTGGTCATGACCGACGAAGTGCGCCAACGCATCCACCGCGACGTTGTGCAGTCCGCGTACACGATCATCGCTGGTAAGGGCGCTACCAACTACGCGATTGGCGCCGCCGGAGCGCGCATCGTCGAGGCCGTGCTTGGCGACCAACACCGCGTGCTGCCCATCTCCACCCTCACCGACTTCCCTGGCGTTGGCGAGGTGTGCATGTCGCTTCCCGCGATCGTGGGCCGCGCGGGGGTCATTCAGCGCGTCGACGTGCCGCTTTCTGGCAACGAGCGCGCGACTCTCACAGCGTCGGCCCGTTCCATTCGCGAGACCGCGGCGAAGTTCGGCGCGAGCTAGCTGTACGCGAACGGCCCCGCACCGCCTCTGTCGAGGCGGCGCGGGGCCGATCGCGTTCGTGAGTCGAGCCTCAGGCGTCGACGAGTTCGCGCGCCGATTCCGGCTCGTCGACGGCTTCCGCCGGTCTCGATGCGCATCTGCGGTAGCCACTGCAGCCACCGCGGCAGGTACCAGTTGGCCTTGCCGAGCACCGCCATGATGGCCGGCACCAGGATGGTGCGCACCACGGTCGCATCGATGATGACGGCGACCGCGAGGCCAAGGCCCATCTGGTTGAACTCGGCGAGGTCGCCGAGCGCGAAGCCCAGGAACACCGCCACCATGATGAGCGCCGCGCCCGTGATGAGCGAGCCGGTGCGCGACAGTCCCGTGACCACGGCGGTGCGGGTGTCGTCGCCGGCGTCGTGACGCTCCTTGATGCGCGTCAGCAGGAACATGTGATAGTCCATCGACAGCCCAAACAGCACGGCGAACAGGAACAACGGGATCCACGGCGCGATGCCGCCGACTATGGGCATGCCGAGCGCGCTGCGCGCCCCAGCCCCACTGGAACACCGCAACGAGCACACCGAACGCCGCCGCGGTCGACAGCAGGTTCAGCACGATCGCCGTGCCCGCGATCACGACAGAGCGGAACGTGATCATCAGCAGGATGAAGCTGGTGCCGAGCACGAACAGCATAACCCACGGGGTCGCGTCGGCGACGATGCTGGTGAAGTCGATGGTCTCCGCCTGGTCTGCCGCCCACGTAGGCCGCGGACCCTGCCGTCGCCGAACGCGGCGGGAACCCAGTCTGCCCGCAGCGTGGTGACCGCCGCTTCGGCCCGTGTGTCCGCGCCGTCGTAGACGTCCTTGGTGACGATGATCGCGCCGTCGCCGTGCCATTCGACAGACGTCTCCGCGAAGGCGGCCGAGTCGTCGATGCGCGCCGCCAGCGCTTCGACCTGGGCGTCGAGCCTGGGCCGGCGTCTGGCACCACCACGAAGGTCTCTGTGCGGCCGTAGCCGTAGTCGGCAACGAGGGTGTCGGCGGCCATGCGGAACGTCGTTGTCTGCCGGCAAGCGCTTCGATGCCTGGGGAGGTGAGTCGCATCGACAGCATCGGGAAGGCGAGGGTGACGAGCACTGCTAAGCCGCCGACGATCGCGAAGACCGGGCGGCGGATGACCGCGCGCGCGATGGCTGCCCAGCCGCGCGGCTCCGCGCCGGGGTGCGCGCGTGGGCATGCGGCCCTTGTTGACCCGGTGGCCAAGGAGGCGAAGCACGGCTGGCAGCAGCGTCAGCGCGGCGAGCACGGACATGATGGCGACGATGATCGCGCCAGCGCCAAGGCTGCGCATGATGGTGGACGGCACCAGCAGCAGCCCGGTGAGGGCGATCACCACGGTGATGCCGCTGAACAGCACGGCGCGGTTGGCGGTGTTGCCCGCGACGGCCACGGCATCACGGGTGGTGCGACCCTTCGCGAGTTCCTCGCGGAACCGCTGCACCATCACCAGCGAGTAGTCGATGCCAAGCGCTAGTCCCATCATCGTGATCATGTTGACGATGAAGAACGAGAGGTCGAACGCGCTGCCGACGACGGCCGTTGCGCCCACCGCGGCAGTGATCGACACGAGTCGCCACGAGCAACGGGATGCCAGCCGCGACGAGCGCGCCGAACACGACAACAGGATCACGAGCGCAACCGAGATGCCGATGCGCCTCGCCCGCGCAGCCAGGGTGTCCTCGCCGAGCGCGTTGAATACGGCCTGTCGCCGTCTGTTCGCCGAAGGGCAGGAACTGGAAGCCCTGGCGGTGCCGCGCTCGAGAGCTTGGCGACGAGGTCCGCGCCAGTCTCATCCGGGATCGGGTCGGCTAGCATGACGGTGACAAGCGCGCTGTGGCCGTCCGCCGCGACGGCGCCGGTAGCGTCGGGCGCCTGCACGGAGGCGACGCCCGGCACTGCTCTTGGCCGTAGCCACGGCCGTGGCGATCGCCGCGTCGAAACGCGCATCGCCGTACGGCGCGCTCGCGGAGGCAACGACGACTGTCTCGGTATCGACGTGCTGAGAACCGTCGTCGCGCATCGTCGCAGCGATGTCCGCGGCCGTGTCGGATTCGGTGGCGACGAGGTTGGACTCGTCCTGAGTGAGTGCGTCGCCGAGGCCGCCCGCGGCGCATGATGGACGCCGCAACGCGCGAATGTCCAGATGATGATGGTGAGCCACGGCCGTCGCCGCGGATGCGCGGGCTATGCGGCCCGTGAGTCCTAGTTTCATGATCCCCTTCAAGTGATTCGATGCCACCCCGGGTGGTGACCTTCCGAAACTACGGAGAGACACCCAGGCGGCACAGCCCGCCTACGGGTGGTTCTGCGCAGCCCAGCAGAGTGAACCGCAGTCACTGCTGCGGGGGAGGCGCCGGCGGCCATCCCCCGGATGGGGGAAGGGAAGATCAGGCTTGCGAGTGTGGGCGAAGTACTTCGATACCGGGCACGATGGGTGGCATGTCAGCCCTCGGTCGTTACTTCAGCGTGGTGTCGCAACGTCGCACCTGGAAGTCGATGGCATATCTCCTGGCGGGCCTTCCGCTCGGCGTCCTGTGGTTCTCGTGGTCCGTGACGATGTACGTGACCGGGGCTGCGTTGGCCATCTTCTGGGTGGGCGTACCGATCCTGGCGTTCGCGCAGTTGTCGATGCGTGGCATTGGTGCAGTTGAGCGGCAGCACGCCAACCAGTTGCTCGGCTCGCGGATCGAGGCGCCGGGGCCGGTCAAGCCCCGCCCGGCTGCGGATCCAGGGCAGAACGGCTGGATGCGTGCGGTCAATTGGATGGGCGCGCGCATGCACGACGCGCACGCATGGCGCGTGTTCACGTGGACCATCTTCCGCGGCGTCATGGGGCCGGTGGGTTTCGTGCTCGCGATTGTGGCGCTCGTCTTGCCTGGGACGGTGCTCCTCGCCGCGATCGTGTACACGCTCATCAGCATCGACGGGCAGCCGTCCTGGGGGAGCAACTGGCTCTACCTTGCGTACCCGCTATCCGGGCTCCTGCTGGTGCCGGCCGCATGGCTGGTGCGAGGAGTCGCGGCGGTCCACGTGCCCCTCGCGCGGTGGGCGCTTGGCCCGTGCGAATCGGAGCGCATAGAGCGCGCGACCGTTCGCGCCGAACGGGCCGAGGAGCGGGTGCGGATCGACCAGGAGCTTCACGACTCGATCGGCCACATGATCACCATGACGGTCATCCAAGCGGGTGCGGGTGCTCACGTCTTCGACACGGATCCTGAGTTCGCGCGCCAGGCCCTGCGCAACATCGAGCAGCGAGGAAGGGCCGCAATGGGCGAACTGGACCGCATCATCGCCGCGATTCGAGGGGACGAGCCGGAGTTGCGCTCACCCCTTCCGGGGATGGCGGACCTGCCCGCGCTCATCGGTGGTTCCAGGGCTGCCGGCATGACATCGATGCAGTCATCGACGCGCCCGAAGCGGCCGGAGCCATTGGACGCGCCGCGTTTGCCGTGGTGCGCGAGGCGCGTCACCAATGCCGCAAAGCACGCACCGGGCGCTCCCGTGAGCGTTACCGTCGACGACTGACGACGACGCGGTGGCCATCCGAGTCGTCAACGCCGCGAGCGGCGTCGTTGACGGAAGCCCCGGGGGGCCGACGCGGGGTGGCGGGAATGCGCGACCGCATCGGCCTGCTTGGCGGCGTGTCGCGCATCGGCGCCACCGCCGACGGCGAGTTCGAGGTGCTCGCGCTGCTGCCGCTCGGCGCCAACCTGGCCCCAGCTCGCGAGCCAACGAGCCAGTGGAGCGCACTTCGCGAGACAGTTGCGCCATGAGAATCGTGATCGTTGACGACGACCCTTTGGTCCGCATGGGACTGCGGGCAATTCTCAGCTCGGAGCCAGGCTGGGAGGTGGTCGCGGAGGCCGGTGACGGCGAGCAGGCGCTCGCCGCGGTGCGCGAGCACGTGCCCGACGTGGTGCTCATGGACGTTCGCATGCCGACGATGGACGGGCTCGAAGCAACGCGCGCGATCACTGCGGAGGGCCTTGCCGGCGCCGTCTTGGTACTCACGACTTTCGAGGTTGACGAATATGTTTTTGAGGCGATGCGGGCCGGTGCGGCTGGCTTTGTGCTGAAGCGAGTGCCCCCGACCGAGCTGATCGAGGCGGTGCGGATAGTCGCGGCGGGTGAGTCGCTGCTGTTTCCCGCCTCGACGAGGGCGGTAATCGAACGCTTCGCCGCCGCCGAAGGAGTGGAAATGCCGGAACTCACCGAGCGCGAGCAAGTGGTGCTCAGAGAACTGGCGAGGGGCCGTTCCAACCAGGAAATAGCGTCGGGCCTATTCGTGTCCGTGGAGACGGTGAAGTCGCACGTGGCGTCGATACTCATGAAGCTGGGCGTCCGCGACCGCACGCAAGCGGTGATCGTTGCGTACGAGAGCGGGTTCGTGACGCCCGGGTCCGCGGGCGACCTGTAAGCGGTGAAGTTTTGGCGCGACCTAGCTGCCCGATTGCGAGTACATCTTCGCGGTCAGCAGGCCGATGACGATCGCGAAGACCCCGGCGACAATCGCAAAGATCGCACGCCCACCACCGCCCTTCCCTTTGCTGGCGAGCACGCGCGCCCAGATTCCCAGCCCCAGCGACGTCAGGCCCAGAATCACGCCGAAGAACCCGAGGAACGAGAAGACTATGGCCGCGATGCCCACATAGCTCGCCGCAATCGAGGGGCCAGACCTTCCTACCGGCAGTAGCCACTTCAATTCATCATCCGACATCGCTCGCGGCGCAGGTGGGAGCGGCGCGACCGCCGCGGTCCATGCGTGTCCATCCCAATACCGCTGGGTTTGTGCCATCGCGGGATCCGGATACCAGCCAGGCGGGGGTGTCGACATGGGCCCTGTGTAGCACGGCGAGCGCTCGCGAGGGCCATTTGACGCGCGCTCGCGCATTAGGCTGGCACCCGAAACCAAACGCGCGGATCCGCGTCACCCCAACGCCGAAGGACTGAGGATGGACCTCTTCGAGTACCAAGCGCGCGACATGTTCGAGAAGCACGGCGTGCCCGTGCTGCCCGGCATCGTCGCCACCACCCCCGCGGAGGCGCGTGCCGCGGCCGAAAAGCTTGGCGGCGTCACCGTCGTCAAGGCTCAGGTGAAGGTAGGGGGCCGCGGCAAGGCAGGCGGCGTCAAGGTCGCGAAGACTCCAGACGAGGCAGAGGCCGCGGCGGCCGCGATTCTTGGCATGGACATCAAGGGCCACACGGTGCACCGCGTGATGATCGCCGCAGGCGCAGCGATCGCCGAGGAGTTCTACTTTGGGGTGCTGCTCGATCGCGCGGAGCGCCGCTATCTGGCGATGTGCTCCGTTGAGGGCGGCGTGGAGATTGAGCAGTTGGCAGTAGAGCGGCCCGACGCTCTTGCCAAGGTTGCCGTTGACCCCTTCGTTGGCATCGACGCGGCGAAGGCAGCAGAGATTGTTGCCGCCGCTGGGTTCAGCGACGAGCTCGCCGGTCCGGTCGCGGACGTCATCCAGAAGCTGTGGACCGTGTACCGCGAGGAGGACGCCACACTCGTGGAGGTCAACCCGTTGGTCCGCACAGAGGATGGCTCGATCATCGCGCTCGACGGCAAGGTGACGCTCGACGAGAACGCCGGATTCCGCCACGCTGACCACGCGGAGCTCGAGGACGCGGCAGCGGCGGACCCGCTCGAGGCGAAGGCCAAGGCGCTGAACCTCAACTACGTGAAGCTCGACGGCTCTGTTGGAATCATCGGCAACGGCGCAGGGCTGGTCATGTCCACGCTCGACGTTGTCGCCTACGCCGGCGAGTCGTTTGGTGGCCAGAAGCCAGCCAACTTCCTCGACATCGGTGGTGGAGCGTCGGCCGCGGTGATGGCGAACGGCCTTGACGTCATCCTCAACGACCCCCAGGTCAAGTCCGTGTTCGTCAACGTGTTTGGCGGCATCACCTCGTGCATCGAGGTGGCCAACGGCATCGTCGGCGCGCTCGAGACACTCGGCGACGAGGCCTCGAAGCCGCTCGTCGTGCGGCTCGACGGCAACGCCGTCGAAGAGGGCCGCGCGATCCTCGCCGCAGCCAACCACCCGCTCGTGACCATCGTCGACACCATGGACGGCGCCGCGGCCAAGGCCGCCGAGCTCGCCGCCGCGGCAGCCTAAGGAGCTAATCATGGCCATCTTCCTCACCGCAGCATCCAAGGTCATCGTCCAGGGCATGACCGGCTCCGAGGGCATGAAGCACACCACGCGCATGCTCGCCTCCGGCACCCAGATCGTTGGCGGCGTCAACCCGCGCAAGGCGGGCGAACAGGTCGAGTTCCCCGGCGTGACGGTTCCCGTCTTCGGCACGGTCGCCGACGCCATGGCCGCCACTGGCGCGGACGTCTCCGTGGTCTTCGTGCCGCCGGCGTTCACCAAGTCGGCCGTCATCGAGGCGGTCGACGCCGGCATGCCGCTCGTGGTGATCATCACCGAGGGCGTGCCGGTTGCGGACACCGCCGAGTTCTTCGCGTACGCGACCTCAAAGGGCACGCGGCTCATCGGCCCCAACTGCCCAGGGCTCATCACTCCCGGCCAGTCCAACGTGGGCATCACGCCTGCCAACATCACGGGTCCTGGCAAGATCGGCCTCGTGTCCAAGTCAGGGACACTGACGTATCAGATGATGTTCGAGCTGCGCGATCTTGGCTTCTCCACGTGCGTCGGCATCGGCGGCGACCCCGTCATCGGCACCACCCACATCGATTGCCTTGAGGCGTTCCAGAACGATCCAGACACGGCAGCGATCGTCATGATCGGCGAGATTGGCGGCGACGCCGAGGAGCGTGCGGCCGCCTATATCAAGGAGCACGTGACGAAGCCCGTCGTCGGCTACGTCGCCGGCTTCGAGGCGCCAGAGGGCAAGACCATGGGCCACGCGGGCGCGATCGTGTCTGGCTCGGTCGGGACTGCCCAGGCAAAGAAGGAGGCCCTCGAGGCCGCCGGAGTGCGTGTCGGCAAGACGCCGTCGGAGACCGCCAACCTGATGCGGGAGATCCTCAGCGCGATCGCCTGACTGAGCCCGTCCGCGCGCGCGACTCGAAACACGTCACCACGAGCCCTGCGTGCACGTCACGCCTCGTTTTGACGCGAGTGCCGTTTCTGCGTGCGCCTCACGCCCCGTTTCCGTACGCGCTGCGGGTGCGGGCGTGCGGGGTGCGGGGTGCGGGGTGCGGGGTGCGGGCTGCGGAGTTCTCAACGCCCCGCGAGACATGATGCGCACGCAGGATTTCATGACGGCTAAAAACGATGCATGACGCGCACGCCACGTGCCAAGGGAGACGCCCGCGCCCGACTGACGCCGGCGTCGGGCAGAACTGCGCGCGCAGGTGCGCCGGATGCCCGCCCACCGCGCGCCGGTACCGCCGCGCGGGGCGAGCGCAAGCGACGATAGCCCGGTGAGTTCCCAACGCCCGTCGCGCCTGCAAGCCGTGCTCGCCGGCTCGCCCGGCTGGGTGGGCGGCGCCCTCACCGGCGTGCAGGGCGCGGCTCTTGGCCTCATCGTGGTCATCACTCCTGCCTTCGCAGCGGCTGCGGCGGCGCCGACGGCGAACGGATCCGCGGCGATCGACTGGATGAACGTCACCAAACTCTCTGTGCGTCTGTGGCTGCTCGCTCATGGCGTCCCCTACATCCTCAACGGCATCGCCTTCACGCTCGCGCCGCTCGGCCTCACGCTCCTCATCGCCTTCATGATCGCCGCCATCGCTGGCC
Source organism: uncultured Actinomycetota bacterium (assembly GCA_963757685.1). Lineage (GTDB taxonomy): Bacteria > Actinomycetota > Actinomycetes > Actinomycetales > Demequinaceae > Demequina. The sequence continues at coordinate 159,718 of CAVWSW010000002.1, forward strand.
GGTTTTGCACAAAGAGTTGGGCAAGTTGGGGCGTCGCGACCGGCACCTACGTTGGCCTCGTGTGCGCGGCAGAGATCGGCGCGATGCACGGGTACCCCAACTTTGTCGCGAACACAGTGCGCGCAGCTCTCTTCTCCTTCGTCATTGCTGGGCCCGCCGTCGCGGCAGGAATCTGGCGCGCGCACGGGGCGGAATTTGGCTGGGTGCCACGGGTATCGCTCGCGATTCGTCATGGACTTCGCTTAGGGCTCGCGACCGTTGCGGCGAGCCTCAGCGTGGCCGCGATCGTTGGCGGCGGCTTTACGTACCTCGGTCGCGGTCGCATCGCCGACGCGGTGGCAACGCTCGGCATCGACCCACTTGGGGGCGTGGCGCTTGCGTTCGCTCAGGCCCTCTACGCGCCCAATATTTCGGTGTGGATGCTGGGCTGGATGACCGGGCAGGGCTTCTCGGTTGGCGAAGGCAACGTGTACTCGCCAAGCGACATCGCGGCCGACGCCGTGCCCGCGTTTCCCATCTTCGGCGCCCTTCCCACTATTTCGGGCGGGTGGATCGCCTTGGCGCCGTTCGCGATTGTGGCGCTCGCGGCCGTGGCACGGCTTGCGCTTAGCCGGCGCATCGCCCCAACTGTGAGCGACCTTCCCGTCATCGGCGTCGCGGTGGCGGTGTGTGCTGGCGTCATCGCGGCCGTTGGATCCGTCGCGACCGGGGCGCTCGGGCCAGGACGGCTCGCGTTCGTCGGCGTCGAAGTGATCCCGGTTGCGGTGACGTTCGCGCTGCTCGCGGCGCTGGGATTCAGCGTGACGCACGGCCTGCTTATGTTGTGGCGCTTATTGATGGGACGTCGCACGGAGCGGCGCGTGGCGAACGCGCCGTTTCTCAGCGTGGTTCCGGACAGCGTGGCCCCGGACCCGCCTCCAGAACGTGAAGCGAGCGCAGAGACTCACGGGTTCGTGGTCTTACCGTAATTCTCGATTCGGTCAAGAAGTTCCTGGTATTCCTTCTCGTACTGAGCCGTGCACTCGCGCTTCGCCGTCTCGGTGATGGCGCGTTCAAGGCATGCCTGGTTGTGCTCGATCGGCGCTCGCAGCGAGGAACAAGCCGAGGCCGCCAACGAATGACATTGCGCCAACGCCAATCGCGATCCACAGCCACATCCGGATGCTCGTTGCGGCCTCGACTCCACGGGCGTGCACAAGGGCGTAGATCGCGAAGACGATCGTCGCTGGGCCGGTGAGCACCACGAATAGCGCCGCTGGCAACCCTTGCGCCCACGCCAGCGCAGTAACGGCGAGCAGCACTAGGGTCCACAGCGAGTCGCGGCGCAAAGCCTTTGGCAGCGTGGGTCGCTCAGTCGTGGGCGTGGTCATGGGTCAAGGGTAGGTGCCAATGGCGCCCTCCCGTTAGGCTCGTCGCGTGGCCACCGCTGCGTCGTGTCCTCATCTCCGGCGGCGGCTCCACCATGCGGGCCATCCTCGACGCCACGGCCGATCCCGAGTACGGAGCGCGCATCGTCGCTGTGATCGCCGACCGTGACGACGCCGCCGGACTTGCCATAGCGTCGAGGCGCGGGTATTGCCACAGCGGTGGTGCGGCTCCAGGACTTCCCCGACAGCGCGCTGTGGGACGAGGCCGTTGCGCGCACTATCGGCGAGCTTCGATCCCGAACTTGTTGTGCTCGCCGGTTTCATGCGAATTCTTGGGGCGCCGTCGCTCGAGCGCTTCGACGGCCGCATCGTCAATACCCACCCCGCACTCTTGCCGTCCTACCCAGGCGCGCACGCGGTGCGCGATGCACTCGCGGGCGGCGCGAAGGTCACGGGCTGCACGGTAATCGTCGTGGACGCAGGGCGTGGACACGGGCCCCATCGTCGCCCAAGCCGCGGTCGCGGTAGAGGACAATGACACAGAGGAAACCCTTCACGAGCGCATCAAGGTGGTGGAGCGCGAACTTGCTCGCGACGACCATTGGCCGCATGGTGCGCGAGGGCTGGAGCGTAGACGGCCGCGCGGTCCGCATCGGACCCGCTGGCGATGACACTTAAGGAGCACGCATGACTGACCAGATCCCGGTGCGCAGGGCGCTGATTTCCGTCTACGACAAGACGGGGCTCGTTGACCTAGCGCGCGGACTGGCCGACGCCGGGGTTGAGCTGATCTCGACAGGCTCCACCGCAGCCACGATCGCCGCCGCGGGGATCTCGGTCACGCCGGTAGAGAAGGTCACCGAATTTCCCGGAATGCCTGGACGGCCGCGTCAAGACCCTGCACCCGCGCATCCACGCCGGCATCCTCGCTGACCGTCGCCTTCCCGATCACGTGGCGCAGCTCGAGGAACTCGAGATCGAGCCATTCGAGCTCGTGATCGTCAACCTCTACCCGTTCGTCGCGACCGTCGCGTCTGGCGCCTCCGAGGACGAGATCGTGGAGCAGATCGACATCGGCGGCCCCACCATGGTGCGTGCCGCCGCCAAGAACCACCCGAGCGTTGCCGTCGTTGTCACGCCAGAGGCGTACGCAGACGTGTTGGCCGCCGTGGCGTCGGGCGGCTTCACGCTTGAGCAGCGCAAGACCCTCGCCGCCGCCGCCTTCCGTCACACCGCGACCTACGACATTGCGGTGGCGTCGTGGCTTGGCAACGTCGTGGCGCCCGACGACGTGGCCGGCTTCCCCGGCTGGGTGGGCTTCAGCGCCACCCGCGCGGCATCGCTTCGCTACGGCGAGAATCCGCACCAGCGCGCCGCTCTCTACACGGACGACTACGGCCCCGCAGGGCTCGCTGGCGCTCGCCAGATTCAGGGCAAGGAGATGTCGTACAACAACTACGTAGACGCCGACGCCGCGTGGCGCGCGGCGCACGACTTCGCGCAGCCAGCGGTCGCGGTGATCAAGCACGCAAACCCGTGTGGCATCGCGGTGGGGGAGTCCATCGCGGAGGCGCACGCGAAGGCGCACGCGACGGACCCGGTCTCCGCGTATGGCGGCGTCATCGCGGCCAACGGCATCATCACCGCGGACGCGGCGCGATCCATCGCGCCGATCTTCACAGAGGTCGTGGTCGCGCCCGGCTACGAGCCGGAGGCGCTCGAGATCCTCTCGGCAAAGAAGAACCTGCGCGTGCTCGAGGTGACGGGCGGCATTGCCGGAGGCTCCGTGCGCCACATCAGCGGCGGGATCCTGTTGCAGAGCGCCGACCGCATCGACGCCCCAGGTGACGACCCAGCCGCGTGGGAGCTCGTGGCCGGGCCCGCCGCGGACGCCGCGACCCTCGCCGATCTCGAGTTTGCGTGGCGCGCGTGCCGGTCAGCCAAGTCCAACGCGATCCTGTTGGCTAAAGACCAAGCGGCTGTCGGAATCGGCATGGGGCAGGTGAATCGAGTCGACTCGTGCAGGCTCGCGGTGGCACGCGCGGAAGACAGGGTCACGGGATCGGTCGCGTGCGTCCGATGCGTTCTTCCCGTTCGCGGACGGGCTGCAGGTGCTCATCGATGCGGGCGTGCGGGCGGTCGTGTCGCCAGGCGGCTCGATGCGCGACGCCGAGGTGATCGCGGCCGCCGAGGCAGCCGGAATCACTCTTTACCACACCGGTACTAGGCACTTCTTTCACTGACATGACACCGACAGAACCGCGCTTGGCCTCCGCGAGGGTAGCGATATTTGCCCTCATTGGGGGGCTCGCGATCCTCGCCTTCGGCGTGTTCGTCAACGCGCGCGTAGCTGTGCTCTTGCTTGGTGCGTTCGCCGTTGCCGGTGCGATCGCACGCATCAACGCCTCTGGCAGTCGACTCTTTGGGGTGCGGTCTCGGGCCGTCGACATTGCCGTGTTGGGGAGCCTTGGCCTAGCGCTGCTGTTGCTCGGCCTGACGACGCCGCTCGGCTGACCCACCAGTTCGGCTGCGCACCACGTCGAAGTGCAACACGCCGCCCAACGGCCCAGGATTGGGCCGTGAGGCGGCGTGTTGCGACTGAATGTGGTGCGGAGCCTGACTCGAGGTGGCTAGGCCTCGATTGTCTCGATGACTTCCACGATTTCGATCTCCTCAACGGGCGCGAACGCGCGGTAGAGCAAGCCGACGATCGCGGCGCCGATGAGCGGCGCTAGCCAGAAGACCCACAACTGCGTGATCGCCCACGAGTCCGCGAACACCGCCGTTGCGGTAGCCCGCGCTGGGTTGACTGCCGCATTGGTGAAGGGGATTCCAAGAATGACCATGAACGCCAGCGCGGATCCGATAACGAACGGGGCCGCGGCCTTGGACGCGCCAGCCTTCGTCGCGCCAAGAACGGCGAGCACGAGGCCAGCTGTAATGAGGGCCTCAACGATGAGCGCTGCCGTGAGGCTGAATCCACCTGGGGAGTGATCGCCGAACCCATTCGAGACCGAATCCATGGCGCCGCGTCGGTCGGGAACGATCGACGAAGTGCCTGCGAGATAGAAGATCGTGAGTCCGGCGAAGAGGCCACCAATGATCTGGGCGAGGATGTATGGAACCACGTCGCGGCCCGGGAATCTGCCCGCGAGCCAGACGCCTACCGTCACCGCAGGGTTGAGGTGAGCGCCCGATACGCCGCCGAACACGACAGCGGCAATGATGACGGAGACACCGAAGGCCAGGCCCACTGTGAGAGTCGGTGCAATGATGCTGTAGCCAACGGGCGAGTAGCCGCCTGAGTCCGACTGCAAGAACAGCGTGGACCGCGACGCAATGCCGAGCGTGATCGCGGTGCCAACTCCGAGCAAGACAAGGATGAATGTGCCAGCGACCTCGGCGAGCATCTTGCTGACGAGGCTCGGACCGGCCGGCTCATCTGCCCATATATCGGTGTCAAACTCTTCCGTGAACTCCTCGGTCATCTCCTCGGCGGCGTCGGCCGCGGGGGTTTCAGACATTTCTCCTCCTTGTTAGCGTGCGGGACGGGTCCCACTGGTTGCCATCCTGCCACCTTGCGGCGGCGTCGGGCCGGAAACCCGCGTGCCCTCCGTGGACTAGATTTGTGCCTAGACACCCCCCAAACGGCGCGTAGGAGCATCCATGGCGAAGATCAAGGTAGAGGGCACCGTCGTAGAACTCGACGGCGACGAGATGACGCGCATCATCTGGCAGTTCATCAAGCAGCGCCTCATCCACCCGTACCTGGACGTTGACCTTGAGTATTACGACCTCTCGATCGAATCGCGCGACGCGACAGACGACCAGATCACCATTGACGCGGCGCACGCGATTCAGCGCGCGGGCGTGGGCGTGAAGTGCGCAACCATCACCCCTGACGAGGCGCGCGTCGAGGAATTTGGCCTCAAGAAGATGTGGGTGAGCCCCAACGGCACCATCCGCAACATCCTTGGCGGCGTCGTGTTCCGCGAGCCCATCATCATCTCGAACATCCCGCGGCTGGTGCCGGGCTGGACCAAGCCCATCATCATCGGCCGCCACGCCCACGGCGACCAGTACAAGGCAACCAACTTCAAGGTGCCCGGCGCGGGAACAGTCACCATCACGTTCACGCCGGACGACGGCTCGGCACCCATTGAGCACACCGTGGTGAAGATGCCTGAGGGCGGCGGCGTCGCGATGGGCATGTACAACTTCAACGAGTCCATCGCGGACTTCGCGCGCGCATCCTTCGCGTACGGGCTGCAGCGCAACTACCCCGTATACCTGAGCACCAAGAACACGATCCTGAAGGCGTACGACGGCGCATTCAAAGACATCTTCGCGGACGTGTTCGAGCAGCGAGTTCGCGGCGCAGTTCGAGGCCGCGGGGATCACCTACGAGCACCGCCTCATCGACGACATGGTCGCCGCGGCGATGAAGTGGGAGGGCGGCTACGTCTGGGCGTGCAAGAACTACGACGGTGACGTGCAGTCGGACACTGTGGCGCAGGGGTTTGGTTCGCTCGGCCTCATGACCTCCGTGCTGATGACCCCAGACGGCAAGACCGTAGAGGCGGAAGCGGCGCACGGCACCGTCACGCGCCACTACCGCCAGCACCAGGCGGGGCAGCCCACCTCGACCAACCCCATCGCATCGATCTTCGCGTGGACGGGCGGCCTCAAGCACCGCGGCACGCTCGACGGCACTCCGGAGGTCACGGGCTTTGCCCAGACCCTCGAGGACGTTGTCATCAAGGCCGTGGAGGCCGGCAACATGACAAAGGACCTCGCGTCGCTCGTTGGGCCGGATCAGGCCTGGCAGACCACCGAAGCCTTCCTCGCGACCCTTGACGAGCGCCTCGCCGCTCGCCTCGCCTAACCACCCACGGAGTCCCCATGACACACCCCGTCAATGTGACCGTCACCGGCGCGGCCGGCCAGATCGGCTACGCACTGCTATTCCGGATCGCGTCCGGCGCGATGCTGGGCCCAAACACCCCCGTGCGACTGCGCTTGCTTGAGGTCCCAGCGGCCGCCAAGGCGGCAGAGGGAACCGCGATGGAGCTCGAGGACTGCGCGTTCCCGCTGCTCGATGGCGTCGACATCTTCGACACCCCCAAGCCGGCATTCGAGGGCGCGAACGTTGGCCTCTTGGTTGGCGCGCGTCCGCGCGGAGCCGGCATGGAGCGCGGCGACTTGCTCGCGGCCAATGGCGGCATCTTTGGGCCCCAGGGCGCGGCCATCAACGCCGGGGCGGCTGAAGACATCCGCGTGCTGGTCGTTGGCAACCCCGCAAACACCAACGCGCTCATCGCCGCCGCCCACGCGCCGGACGTCCCCGCATCGCGCTTCACCGCGATGATGCGGCTCGACCACAACCGCGCCCTCGCCCAGCTGGCAGCGAAAGCCGGCGCGAGCGTCGGGCAGGTAAAGAACGTCGTCATCTGGGGCAACCACTCCGCCAAGCAATTTCCCGACACGAACTACGCGCGCATCGGCGCGCGGCGTGCGGCCGACGTAATCGCGGACGACGCGTGGCTTGACCAGACGTTCATTCCGACCGTCGCTAAGCGCGGCGCGGCCATCATCGACGCGCGCGGGGCCTCGTCCGCGGCGTCCGCAGCGAATGCGGCGATCGACCACGTGCGCGACTGGGTGCTAGGCACGCCCAAGGACACGTGGGTGTCGGTGGGCGCTGCATCGGACGGTTCGTACGGCGTTCCAGAGGGCCTCGTATGCGGATTTCCCGCCATCTCGGAGGGCGGCGAATGGAAGATCGTTCCCGGGTTGGAGTTCACGGCGTCCGGCCGCGCGGCGTTCGACGCCTCGGTCGCGGAACTTGTTGAAGAGCGCGACGCCGTGCGGGACCTAGGGCTTATCTAGCACCACCCCGCGGCCTGGTTCACTTCACTAGAGTGTTGATAGAACCCTGATCCACGTGACTGCCGTCGCGAGCGCAGTATCGCTCGCCGATGAGAAGGGCTTAGCAAGTGACGGCATATGAAGGCGTGAAGATCGCTGGTTCCGCGGACGTCGATGACGGCGCGAAGATTGGCGCAGGCACCTCCATTTGGCACCTCGTCCACGTGCGTTCCGGCGCGGACATCGGCACCAATTGCGTGATCGGTCGCGGCGCTTACATCGGCGAGGGCGTGCGCGTTGGGGACAACAGCAAGATCCAGAACTACGCGCTCGTGTACGAGCCAGCGGTAATCGGCGCCGGCGTGTTCATTGGCCCCGCAGTGGTGCTGACGAACGACACCTACCCGCGCGCAGTCAACACGGACGGCACGCTCAAGAGCGCCCACGACTGGGAGCCGGTTGGGGTCACCGTTGGCGCGGGAGCGTCGATCGGCGCGAGGGCGGTGTGCGTTGCGCCCCTCACGATTGGCCGCTGGGCGACCATCGCCGCAGGCGCGGTCGTCACCAAGCGATGTGCCTGACTTCGCGCTGATCGCTGGTGTGCCTGGCCGACGCATTGGCTGGGTCGGCCGCGCAGGGGTGCGGCTCGTCGACGTTGGCGGGGGAGAATACGAGTGCCCGGTGACCGGAGAGCGGTACCGAGAGGACGCTGGCACGTTGAGCCAGATAGATGTGGAAACGATCGGAGAACAAGCGTCATGATTCCTGCTGCGAAGCCGTTGATCGGCGACGAAGAGCGCGAGGCGGTCGACCGCGTATTGCGCTCGGGAATGATTGCGCAGGGGCCCGAGGTTGCCGCGTTCGAAACCGAATTTGCTGCCCAGCTCACGCAAGGCAGAGTGTGCGTTGCCGTGAGTTCTGGCACGGCGGGTCTGCACCTTGGACTGCTCGCCGCGGGTATCGGCCCAGGCGACGAAGTCATCGTGCCGTCCTTTACTTTCGCGGCGACGGGCAATTCCGTTGCGCTCACGGGCGCGACGCCCGTGTTCGCGGACATTGACCCGCGCACGTTCTGCCTCGACGCGAAGTCCGTTGAGGCCGCCATCACCGAGCGCACCGCAGGGGTGCTGGTGGTGCATCTCTACGGGCAGTCTGCGGACATGGCGGCGATCCAAGAGGTTGCCGATCGCCGCGGCATTCGCGTGTTCGAGGACGCTGCGCAGGCACATGGGGCCGCGTGGGACGGCGCCTCGGTTGGCACCTTTGGCGAGTTCGCAATGTTCAGCCTGTACCCCACCAAGAACATGACCTCAGGCGAGGGCGGCATGGTGTCATGCGCAACTCCTGAGATTCAGCGCATGGTGCAGTTGCTTCGCAACCAGGGCATGGAGCGGCGCTACGAGAACGAGGTTGTTGGCTTCAACCAACGCATGACCGATCTCCACGCGGCGATTGGCCGCGTGCAACTCGGCAAGCTCCCCGCGTGGAACGAGGCGCGCCAGCGCAATGCAGCGGCACTCAACGCGGGCCTCAGCGGGGTGGTGACGCCGTACACCGACCCCAGGGCAACGCACGTGTGGCACCAATACACGATTCGCGTGGCCGACGATCGCGACGGGTTTGCCAAGGCGCTTGCCGATGAACACGGCGTGGGTTCTGGCGTCTACTACCCGATTCCCAACCACCGGCTGCCTTCCCTGCTGTCCGACGCCGATCTGCCGGAGACAGAGAGCGCGTGCAACGAGGTGCTTTCGCTCCCCGTGCACCCGAGCGTTTCGGAAGCCGACCTTGAGCAGATCATCTCCGGCGTCAACGCTGTCGCTGCGGCGGGTTCCTGATGGCCGAGAACCTGCGCGCGGGCCTCGTTGGCCTCGGCATGATGGGGCGGCATCACGCCCGCGTACTCGGGCAATTGCCTGGCGTTGACTTCGTTGCCGCAGCGGATCCCTCTGGCGACGTCCACGGCGTGCTTGGGGACGTGCCGGTTGGCGACTCCGTGCAGTACGTACTCGACGCCAAGCCGGACTACATTGTGGTTGCCGCGCCCACGGGATTCCACCGCGATATGGCGCTGCGCATCGCCGAGGCAGGCGTCCACGCGATGGTCGAGAAGCCGCTTGCCCCCTCCGTCGCGGAGGCCACGGAGATTGCCGAGGCGTTCGACGCAGCCGGGCTCGTTGGGGCGGTGGGTCACATCGAGCGCTTCAACCCAGCGTTGCAGGCCCTGCGCGAACGCCTTGCGGCGCGCGAACTCGGCGATGTCTATCAAGTGGTGACGCGCCGCCAGGGCCCCTTCCCTGCGCGTATCGCCGACGTTGGGCGTCATCATGGACCTCGCGACCCACGACATCGATCTGACGGCGTGGGTGACTGGCGCCAACTACGAATCCGTCGCGGCGCAAACCGCGATCAAGAGCGGCCGCGCCTCACGAGGACCTCGTGGCATGGGTTGGGCGGCTCGCGGACGGCGACCGTGACCAGCCACCTCGTGAACTGGCTGTCGCCAATGAAGGAACGCGTCACGGTGGTTACGGGGGAGGCTGGCGCGTTCGTCGCGGACACGCTGACCGCGGATCTCACGTTCTTCGCCAACGGCACGCACGTGACCCAGTGGGATCAGGTTGCCGACTTCCGCGGGGTGTCTGAAGGCGACATGATTCGCTACGCGCTCAAGAAGTACGAGCCGTTGCGCCTTGAGCACGAGGCGATGCGTGACGCGGTGCTCGGCACCGGCGCAGGCATCGTCACGATGCGCGAGGGACTCGCGACCGTGATCGTCGCGGAGGCACTCATCGAGTCGTCGAAGACCGGCGCGCAGGTCTCGCTGAAGTAGCAAGGGATCGCGGCCGCACGGCGCCGTTGCCGAACGCGGCGGCGCAAAGGGTGGTTGCTATGATGGATGGGCATATTTTGGGGGTCCGACCGAGTTTAGCCGGGAGAGCATTGGAGAGCGCACGTGCAGGTCACGGTTGTGGGTTTGGGCAAGATCGGCTTGCCGTTGGCAGTGCAGTACGCCTCGCGCGGATTGACCACCGTTGGTCTCGACATCAACCCTGCCGTTGTCGCAGACGTCAACGCCGGCCGCGAGCCGTTCCCCGGTGAATTTGAACTTGACGTGCGCCTTGCGAAGGCCGTCGCAGCAGGCAACCTGCGCGCTACGGTCGACGCGACGGACGCGGTCAAGGACTCCGACGTCATCGTCATCGTTGTGCCATTGTTGACCGACCCCGTCACCGCAGAGCCCGACTTCCGTGCGATGGACGCCGCGGCGAATGCCGTCGGTGCTGCCCTCAAGCCCGGTGCGCTCGTCATCTTCGAGACCACCTTGCCGGTTGGGACCACTCGTGCTCGCTGGGTGCCGACGCTTGAGCGGGCTTCCGGTGGCAAGGAAGGTGTCGACTTTCACCTCGTGTATTCGCCAGAGCGCGTGCTTACTGGTCGCGTGTTCCAGGATCTGCGCCGTTACCCCAAGCTCATCGGTTCGTTCTCGGAGGCCGGCCGTGCTTCGCGCCGTCGAGTTCTATGAGGCGGCTCTTGAGTTTGACGAGCGTCCCGATCTGGACGAGCCAAACGGCGTCTGGAACCTTGGACAGCCGGAGGCCGCCGAGCTCGCGAAACTCGCGGAGACCACGTTCCGCGACGTGAATATCGCACTCGCGAATGAGTTCGCGCGCCACGCGTACACGGTTGGCGTGGACATTGGCGCGGTGATTCGCGCCTCGAACTCGCAGCCATACAGCCACATTCACCGCCCGGGGATTGCCGTAGGCGGGCACTGCATCCCGGTGTACCCAAAGCTCTATTTGCACCGCGATCCAGGGGCCGACGTTGTGCGCACCGCTCGTGCAGTCAACGAGTCAATGCCTGCGTACGCGATCGATCTGCTGACCAACGAGATGGGCGGCGACATCGCTGGTAAAACCATCGTTGTGCTTGGCGCGGCGTACCGCGGCGGCGTCAAAGAGACCGCCGTTTCAGGCGTGTTCCCGCTGGTCCGAGAGATCACCGCACGGGGGGGATTGCCCGTAGTTCACGATCCCATGTACACGGACGCCGAGCTCGAAAAGCTCGGTTTTGTGCCGCACACGCTCGGGTCTCCGGTAGACGCAGTTGTGGTTCACACGGACCACGCCGAATATGCGGCGCTCACGGCTGCGGACTTCCCTGGAGCCACGGTTGTGGTGGATGGGCGCGGCATCACGACCGCCGCCAATTGGGCAGGCGTGCGCCGCATCGTGTTGGGCGACGGCACTACTGCATAACGGGCCCGCGTAGGAGGACCGCCTAACCGACCGCATGACTGCTCGCGACCCCAGCGTGACCTCTCCGAGTTTTGTAACGACCCGGTAACTATTCGTCCTCGAAACGTTTCACCGGCTTGCGGATAGTTTGTTCGTAACCTTTACTAACAAACATGACGACAGAGTCGATGCGACCGCAGGTCACCGACGGCGCCGAAGAAGGCGCCCCGCGACGCACCTCAAGTTCCCGCGCCTGGGCGGCCTCGGTGCGCCCAGGCGCTCGCGTCTTGCCAGAGCACGCTCGTGCCCACAACCGCGCGCTGGTGTTGCAAACCCTCTACCGTTCCGCGGGCCTCAGCCGTGCGGATCTTGCCCGTGAAGTTGGCCTTACTCGAGTCACCATCTCTGACCTGGTCGCGGACCTCATCGCCGAGCACCTCGTGATCGAACTTGGCGATCCGCAACGACGCTCGGCCAGGCAAGCCCGCGACGGTTCTGGACATCAACCGCACGGGATTCGCGATCGTCGGGATCGACCTCAGCTACGACTCGATCTTCCGCGGCGCGCTCATGGACCTCGACGGCACCGTGCTGCAGCGCGAGCAGATGGACGTCGCAGGTGTCTCGGGCGAAGCCGCCGTCGACGCGCCGTAGCGGAACTCCTTGACCGCCTCGTGCAGCGTGCGGCGGCACCCGTGCTCGGCGTCGGCGTCGGTTCTCCTGGTGTCGTGGACGGCGAACGGCACCATCCTCTCCGCACCCAACTTTGGCTGGACGGACGTGCCGCTCCAGGAGATCCTCGCCGCGCACTCTTCGCTCTCGGTGCTGGTGGCAAACGACGCCAACGTCGCCGCGCTCGCCGAGCGCACCTTCGCGGGCGGCGACCCGGACATGATGCTCGTGCGGGTGGGACGCGGTGTTGGTGCCGGCGTCGTCATCGCCGGAGCGCTCGTCCAGGGCGCGCGCTCGGCGGCGGGCGAGATCGGCCACGTCGTTGTGGGCACCGATGGCGGCGAACTGTGCGCGTGCGGCAAGCACGGTTGCCTCGAGACCTGGCTCGCCATCCCGCGCCTGCAGGCTCGCCTCGACAGCGCAGACGCCGACACGCAGACAGCAGTCCTCACCGAAGCCGGCGAGCGGCTCGGAATCGCCCTCGCGCCCGTCGTTGGCGCGCTCAACCTTGGGGAGGTCGTGCTTTCCGGCCCCCTTGATCTTCTCGACGGAACGCTGCTCGCCAGCACCGCCGAGACGCTTCGCAATCGGACGATCGCCGAGTTTCACGGCGATCTGACGATGCGGATGACCACGCTTGGTCGCGACATCGTCGTGCTGGGCGCCGCGGTCATGGTCCTTACCGGCCAGCTGGGGGTCTCATGACCCTCGGCAAGAGTCGTGACCGCGCGGGTCACGCACATCCATCCAAAGGAAAAGGAAAACGGTATGAAGAAGACGATGCTTGGCGTCGCCGCCTTTGCGGCCGCCAGTGCTCTCATCCTTGCTGGATGCTCGTCGTCCGACGACGAGGCGCCCAGCGCCTCGCCGAGCGACACGGGTCCCAAGCAGGGCGAGGACATCACGTTGTGGCTCATGGGAGCCCCTGACACCCCCAAGGACCTCGTGACGTACCTCGAGGACACCTACAAGTCCGAATACAACGCCACGCTCACGGTTGAGGCCGTTGCCTGGGGCGACGCTCTTGCGAAGCTCACCACGGCACTTCCCGACGCCGCGAACACCCCTGACGTTGTCGAGATCGGCAACACCTGGGCGCCCACGTTCACGTCCGTCGGCGCCTTCTCCGACATCTCCGACATGTACGACGAGCTCGGCGGCACCAACCTGCTGCAGTCGTTCGTTGACGTCGGCTCGGTGGACGGCAAGGAGTACGCACTTCCGTACTACTTCGGTTCGCGCAACGTCTGGTACCGCAAGGACCTGTACACCGCTGGCGGCGTTGAGGTTCCCACGACGCTCCAGGACTTCACCACCATCAACGCGACGCTGAAGTCGACAAGGGCATCGGCGGCGTGTACGTCGGCGGCCAGGACTGGCGCAACGCCATCTCGTGGATCTTCGCCTACGGCGGCGACCTCGCGATGAAGGACGGCGACACGTGGAAGTCCACGTTCTCCGACGCGAAGAGCCTCGAGGGCCTGAAGGCGTGGCAGGAAATGTTCAAGACGGCATCGGTTGCTCAGGCGAACGACACCGACGCGAACAACTACTTCATCATCAACGACGGCCAGCTCACGGGCACCCCGGCCGCCTCTTCGCTGGCTCCCACGTGGGCGTCGTGCTGCATCGGTGACCCCGTCAAGAAGGACGACGGCACGGACGGCACGCAGTGGAACGACGCGATCGATGGCGCTTACGCGCTCCCCGGTGTTGACGGCGGCATCGCCCCCGTCTTCGCTGGTGGCTCGAACATCGGCATCTCGGCCGCTTCCACGCACCAGGACAGCGCTCGTGACCTGCTCAGGATCATCTTCTCTGACGAGTACCAGAACATGCTCGGCAAGAACGGTCTTGGCCCCGCCAACGACTCCGCCAAGGATTCCTTCGTGACCGACGACTTCCGTCAGATCGCGTGGGACACCGCACAGGGTTCCAAGCTGACGCCTGCGGCGCCGGGTTGGGCAGCGGTCGAGGGCTCCGGTCTCCTGGAGGAGTTCTTCCAGAAGATCGCAGAAGGCGGAGACGTCACCGCCCTCGCCACGGAGTACGACGAAAAGATCGGCGCACTGCTCAACGGTTAATCCCGTGGCGGCTGATCCACGCGCGTGACGGCAGTTCCCACACATGGGTCGGGCCGCGGCCATAAGCCGCGGCCCGACCTGTGAACCGGCACTATTGACAAGCATCTACGCCACAGAGAGGAGCGTGAAGTGAGCACCCCGATCGTCACCCCGGAGCGTGCCGACGCCAGCGTCGACACCGCACGCTTCTTGTTCGGAAAGCGCCGCGAGCGCCCGGGCCGTCGCAAGACGAAGGCCCCCTATCTTTCTGATCATCCCCGCCATCGTTGCGCTGCTGGTCGGTACCGGCTATCCCACGGTGTGGCAGACCCTGACGTCGTTCCGCGAGTATGGTCTCGCGCAGCAATTCGGCAAGCCCGCGCCTTTTGTTGGGTTCCAAAATTACGTTGACCTCATCACCGGGTCTGACTTCTGGACCATCGTGGTGCGGTCCATCATCTTCTGCTTCGTGACGGCCGCCGCGACGATGCTCGCTCGGCATTGGCATCGCGCTCGTGATGCGAGCCGTGTCGCGCGTTCCCCGAATCATCCTGCAGGTCTCGCTGCTGCTCGCGTGGGCGATGCCCGTCGTGGCGCAGATGACGGTGTGGACGTGGCTCGTTGACGACCGCAACGGCATCCTCAACTACGTGCTGAGCAAGATTCCCGGCGTGGACCTCATCGGCCACAACTGGCTCGTCAATCCCCTGAGCTTCTTCTTTGTCGCGAGCGTGATCATCACGTGGGCATCCGTGCCGTTCGTCGCCTTCTCGGTATACGCGGCCTTCACCACGGTGGGCGACGAGGTTCTCGAGGCCGCATCCATCGATGGCGCCACCAAGGGCCAAGTGCTGCGGCAGATCATCATTCCGATCATTCGTCCCGTGCTCGCGATCGTGCTGTTGCTCCAGCTCATCTGGGATCTACGGGTCTTCTCCCAGATCAAGTTGCTCCAGGACGCAGGCTCGTTCGGGTCCCAATACGACCTACTCGGCACCTACATCTACAAACTCGGAACCGGCTCCCAAGACTTCGGCACGGCATCTGCCGCCGCGATCATCGTGATGATTCCTCACGCTTGGCCTGAGCTGGGTTTACATCAATCGGATGCTTAAGGAGGACGAAGAATCATGACAAGGACATCAGCTCTTCGCCGCTGGCTCGGTGGAGCAGGGGCAATCGTGCTCGCCATGCTCTGGGCCTTCCCCGTGTACTGGATGATCAACTCGTCCTTCTTGCCGACGAGCACGCTCACGGCCCTCAAGCCAACGTTCTTGCCGTTCGGCGGCTCGATCAAGAACTTCGAGGCAGTGCTCTTCCACTCCGGATTTGTGCGCGCGCTCGGCTGGTCGATGGCGATCACGCTCATCACGCTCGATCGTGTGCCTCGCGTTCGCGTTCCTCGCCGCTCTCGCGATCTCGCGATTCCGATTCCGCGGGCGCCGCTCGTTCGTGCTCGTGGTGCTGCTGGTGCAGATGCTGCCCGCAGAGGCGCTCTTCATCGCGCAGTACAAATGGTCTCGTCGCTCCACCTCCTCAACTCCGTCATCGGCGTGTCCATCATTTACATCGCAGGCGTCATTCCGTTCACCATCTGGATGTTGCGCGGATTCGTTGCGGGAATCCCAGTCGACCTCGAAGAGGCGGCGATGGTTGACGGCCTCAGCCGCAACAAGGCGTTCCTCAAGATCACGTTCCCGTTGCTTGCCCCGGGCCTCGTCGCGGCAGGCGTGTACGCGTTCTTGCAGGCGTGGAACGAGTTCGCGCTCGCGCTCATCCTGTTGCCGGACGGCGACAACCAGACGCTTCCCTTGTGGCTGCGCACGTTCATTCAGTCGTCAGCCATTCAGACAACCAACTGGGGTCAGGTCATGGCCGCGTCGACGCTCGTCGCCGTCCCGGTCATCGTCTTCTTCATGTTCGTCCAGGGACGCATGACCGCGGGTCTCGTTGGCGGGGCGGTCAAGGGATGAGCCTGGCCGTCCTCTTGCCGGGCTTCGAAGGAACGACGCTCCCGGCGTGGCTCGAGCAGCGCCTCCGCGACGGGCTTGGCGGGGTGTGCCTGTTCGGCATGAACATCACGTCGCGCGGCCAGCTCGAGCAGCTGACTGCCGCGATCTACGCGGCTAACCCTCACGCGATCATCGCGATCGACGAGGAGGGCGGCGACGTCTCGCGGCTCTACCAAGATCGCGGATCACCCTTCCCGGGCAATGCGCTGCTCGGCCGCATGGACGACGCTGCACTCACCGAGCGCGTTGGCGCTCAGGTGGGGTGGGAGTTGCGTGCGGCAGGGGTGAACCTCACGCTCGCCCCCGACGCGGACATCAACTCCAATCCCAACAATCCCGTGATCGGCGTGCGGAGTTTTGGCACCGACGCTGAGGCCGTCGCGCGCCACGTCGCCGCGTGGACGCGCGGGATCGAGGCCACGGGTGTGGCCTCCTGCGCCAAGCATTTCCCCGGGCACGGCGACACCGCGGTTGACTCCCACCACGACCTCCCCGTGATCGAGGTGGAGGAGCACATCCTCTCGACCCGCGAGCTCGTGCCCTTCCGCGCGGCGATCGCCGCCGGTGCGCGCACCATCATGACGAGCCACATCGTGGTGCCTGCGTACGAGCCGGACAACCCGGCGACCTTCTCTCGCCGCATTCTCAGCGACATCCTGCGCGACGAGCTTGGCTTCACAGGCGTGATCGTGACCGACGCCCTCGACATGGCGGGCGCCTCCGCGCGGCGCGGCATCGCCGGCGCCGCCGTCGCCGCGCTCGCCGCTGGCGCGGAACTGCTGTGCATCGGCACCAAGAACACCGACGATCAGCTCGACGACATCCTCGTCGCCATAGACGCGGCCGTCTCCGACGGCACCCTCCCTTCCGAATACGTGGAGACGGCCGCGGCTCACGTGCTCGCGCTTGGGCGCGGACCTCGCGCACGCAGCGCGAGGACATCTCGGTGCCGCGCGACCTCATCCTTGGTCAGGTGCAGGGCCTCAGTCGCTCCGACGTCCGCGCAGGTTGGTGTGTGTCCAGCTGAGGCGCGCGCTCTGTTGGCGGAGTTCGCGGGCCGGCCAGTCGCGTGGGTGGCGCTTGACAGCGAGCCAAACATGGCCGTCGGCGACGCGCCTTGGGGGCCGTTCGCCGGGGGAGCCGAGGCGGCCGCCCGGGTCACCGCAGCGTCGGGCCTCGAGGCCTTGGCGCGGCTCGCGCCCGACGCTCTGGTGGTCGCCGTTGGCAAGGATCTGCACCGTCAGAAATTTGCGTCGGCGGCGGTCGCCGCGCTGCGCGCAGAACGTGCGACCCTAGTCGTTGACATGGGTTGGCCGCAGCCGACGTTTGAGGGAGTCGACATCGCGACTTTTGGAGCGTCACGCCTGGTAGGCGGCGCTCTGGTGGACTTGATTGGACGTGACACGTGCGCCTCGGAGTAGATATCGGCGGCACCAAGACCGACGTCGTTGTGGTGCACGACGGCGAGGTGCTCGCGCGCGAGCGTGACGCTGTCCGGCTTTGGTGCCGGAGGGGGTCATCGCCGCGGCGACTGCCACCGTCAACACCGTCGCTTGACCGGCCGGGGTCACCCTTGCGGACGTCGAGTCGGTTGGCATCGGGGTGCCCGGTGGGGTGGCCGACGGCGTGGTCAGCTATGCGCTGAACCTGGGCATCGAGCGGCTGGACCTTGCGAGCGCGCTTGAGCACGCGTGGGGTCGCAGGCCCGTCATCGACAACGATGTCAACGTCGCCGCGCTCGGAGCGTGGGAGCTGCGCGGAGGTGCTTCGTCTTCCTCGCTCGCGTATCTCAACCTCGGCACGGGTCTTGCTGCAGGTGTCATCCTTGACGGCCGGTTGTGGCGCGGCGCGCGCGGAACGGCAGGGGAGATGGGTCACATCAGCGTCGATCCTGCGGGACCGCCGACGCCGATGGGCTTCCCGGCGCGCTTGAGACGTACGCGTCCGGCTCCGGCATCGAGACGGCAATGGGGAGTTGCGGGAGCGGTCGCGCGCGACGTGCTCGAGGCCGCTGAGCGCGGCGAGCCGCACGCGGTCGCAGATTCGCGACGGGCTCTACTTTGGCGTCGCCTCTGCCGTTCGCGCCATCGTGCTGATGCTGGATGTGAGACGTGATCGTGCTCGGCGGCGGCCTCGCGGGCCTATGGCGATTCGCTCGTTGACGGGCGTCACCGAGGTGCTCGGCTGGCTGGGAGGCGCGCAGCGACTTCCTGACGTCGCTCGGCATGGGAGATCGCCTGCTCGTGCTCGACGCGGACGTGCCGGTGGCGGCGCTCGGCGCCGCGAGCCTTGGTGCCGCTGGCATAGGTGTTGTAAGTGCAGAGGCGCCCCTTGGCTGAGGTGATCGTTGTCGAGTCCGCGCACGCCGCGGGGGAACTCGTGGCCGCGCACATCGCCGCGCGCGTTGCAGCCCAGAAGCAGTTCACACTCGGCGTCGCCACGGGGTCCACGCCGCTCCCCGTGTACGCGGCGCTCCGGCAGCGAGCCGACGGCCGGCGCGGACTTCTCGAGCATGGCCGCCTTTGCGCTCGACGAGTATGTAGGTCTTCCCGCGGACCACCCCGAGAGCTATCGGGCCGTTATTGACCGCGAAGTGACGGTGCCGCTTGGGGCTCGATCCGAGCAACGTGCACGTCCCAGACGGCACCCTCGCAAACGTCGAGACCGCAGGGGAGCGCTACGAGGAGGCACTGCTCGCCCACGGCGGCGTTGACCTGCAGCTCTTGGGCATTGGCGCCACGGGCCACCTTGGCTTCAACGAGCCGGGCTCGTCTTTTGGGTCGCTCACGCGCGTAAAGACGCTCGCCGAGCGCACGCGCATCGACAACGCGCGCTTCTTTAGCGGCCTCGACGAGGTGCCGATTCACTGCGTTACTCAGGGCCTCGGCACCATTCTGCGCGCGCGTCACCTGGTGTTGCTCGCGTTTGGCGAGGGGAAGGCCGACGCCGTTGCGGCGGCGCTCGAGGGTCCCGTGAGCGCGTCGATGCCCGGCATCAGCCATCCAGCTCCACGCCCACGTCACGGTGCTGCTTGACCCCGCGGCGGCTGAGCGGCTCGCCTATCGCGATTACTACACGTGGGCGCAAGACCATAAGCCCGCCTGGCAAGGCATCTAGGCTCACCCCATGGCCGAATACGTTGATATTCATTGCCACGGCGGGGGCGGGCACGCGTTCGGCGATGGTGTCGCGGGCACGCTCGCCGCGTTTGCGGCACACCACGCACACGGCACCTCCCAGGTCGTGGCGTCGCTCGTGTCGATGTCGCTCGACGAACTCGAACGCGCTATGGACGTGCTGCGCGCCGCGATGACCTACGAGCGCGGGATTCTGGGCGTGCACCTCGAAGGCCCATTCCTTGCCCCAGAGCGCCGCGGTGCTCACGACCCCGCCGCCCTCGCCGTGCCCACGCAGAGCCTCGTCAACGACATCCTTGACATCGTTGGCGACGACTTGCGCCAGATCACCATCGCCCCCGAATTACCAGGCGCGATGGAGGCAATTCACACCTTCGCGCGCGCTGGCGCCGTGGTGGCGGTTGGCCACACAACGGCCGACGCTGGCGCCGGCGACCGCGGCCTTCGAGGCAGGGGCCTCGCTCGTCACCCACGCGTTCAACGCGATGGCAGGCATCCAGGGGCGTGCGATCGGGCCGGTGGGCGCCGCACTTGCGGACCCCCTCGTGCACATCGAACTGATCGCCGACGGGATCCACGTTGACCCCACGCTGATCCGCACCGTCTTTGCCGCCGCGCCTGGCCGCGTGGTACTGGTGACGGACGCGATGGCCGCCGCGGCGTCGGCGCCCGGCACGTACTCCCTGGGAGGGCTTGCCGTTGAGGTGGGGGCCGACGGCCGCGCCGTCCTCGCGGGCACCGACACGCTCGCGGGTTCAACGCTCACGATGGATCGCGCGGTGGAGGTGTGCGTCGCCGCGGGGGTTCCGCGCGACGCAGCCATAGCGGCGGCGAGCACCGTGCCGGCCAAGCTGATAAGGCGCTGAACCGCGCGCTAACGGAAGACGATGGTGCGGTGGCCGTCGAGTAGCACCCTGTGCTCCGCGTGCCAACGCACGGCGCGAGCTAGCGCGCGCTGTTCCACGTCCGCGCCAATCGCGGTGAGAGTCTCTGGCGTCTGCGCGTGGTCAACGCGCTCAACGTCCTGCTCGATGATCGGCCCCTCGTCGAGGTCGCTCGTGACGTAGTGCGCGGTGGCGCCGATGAGCTTCACACCGCGATCGTGCGCCTGCAGATACGGGCGCGCGCCCTTAAATGAGGGCAGGAACGAGTGGTGGATGTTGACCGCGCGGCCCCTCAGCGCTCGGACAGCTCCGGCGACAAGATCTGCATGTAGCGAGCGAGCACTACCAACTCCACGTCGAGTTCCTCGACGATCGCGAGCAAAGCCGTCTCAGCGTCGGCCTTCGTTTCCGGGGTGACGGGGATGTGAACGAACGGCTTGCCGTAGAAGGCCGCCAGCTCGCTGAGTTCGCCATGGTTGCCCACCACCGCGACGACGTCGATGGGAAGGGTGCCCGCGCGCTCGCGGAACAGCAGGTCGTTGACGCAGTGCTCGGCCTTGGAGACAAGTATCAGGGTGCGCATCGCGCGCCCCGCGAAGTCAAGGTTCCAGGTCATCTCGAAGCGAGGGCCAAGCTCGGCGAGCGCGGCCGTCAACTCGTCGTGACCGGCCGTGGAAGTGAATGCCACGCGCATAAAGAAGTTGCCCGTGTCTTCCGCGCCAAACTGTTGCGATTCCACGATGTTGCCGCCGTGTTGGGCCAGGAGTCCGCTGACTGCGTGGACGATTCCGGGCCTGTCGGCGCACGAAAGGCTCAGCACATACGCCGTTGGTGTGGACACGCTCGCCTCCTGGAACTCGCGCGCCCATCCTAATGGCCGCGACCGGGCTCGCTCGTGAGCCGCTAGGCGCAACAGCACGATTCGGTTACGTCGCGCCGCGTCTTGGTCTTGGCGGCGGCACACCGTGCCACGATGGACTCATGGTTGAGGATCAAGTCCGGATCGACGTTGTTTCGGTGGACGACGCTGGTGAATTGCTCACGGTTCGTCGTGCCGCCTTTGTGACTGAGGCGCAGATTTTCAACGATCCCAACATCCCCGCGCTCACGCAGACGCTCGAAGAACTCATCGTTGACTTGCAGTCGGAGGACGTGGTGACGCTCGGCGCATGGCGCGGGCACCGCCTCATCGGCTCCATCCGCGTGGGCATCGAGGACGACAAGGCGACCATCGGCCGCCTCGCTGTGGCGCCGGACCTGCAGGGCAAGGGCATCGGCACGCAGTTATTGTTCGCGGTGCTCGGCTATCTGCCAGACAACACCACAGAGGTGTGGGTCTTCACGGGCCAGAACTCGAAGCACAACATCTCGCTGTACAACAAGGCGGGCTACGAGCACCAGTTTGACCAGGTCGCTGGCGACCTCACGTATGCGTACCTGCGCAAGGTGCTTGAGGCCGGCGCCATCATCGACGACGACGACGTCGCGGTGCGCGGCGACAACTAGGCGACCTGTCAAAGGCGAGCCGGACCCCCCGAGCGCTGTCACACGTCGCTTCGGCGTGTCGCCCGGCGTGTCGCGCGTGCCGACGCTTACCCACCGGCGTGTCACGCGTGTCGCCGTGTCTGGGTGTTCGGACCCGACGCTGTGGTCAGCCGGCGACGAGGGCACGGAGGCCTCGCCACAGCGTCGGCCAGTATTGCTAGACTGACCCCGTCGCGACTGGCGCAGTGGGATACCACGAGGGAGCGGCGAACCTGAAGACTGTTGGTCGTACGCCTGGGCCTAGGTCACCGGAAAGCACGCACCCGGCGGCCAGCCGCCGGCTCCCACAGTGAAGGAACGCCATGAGCACCAATTCCAGCGCCACTGCAGCGGTCATGAATGCCACGCTGCAAGACTTTGACCCAGAGATCGCCCAGGTCCTCGACCGCGAGCTGAACCGTCAGCAGACCTACCTCGAGATGATCGCCTCCGAGAACTTTGTGCCGCGCTCCGTGCTGCAGGCGCAGGGCTCCGTGCTCACCAACAAGTACGCGGAGGGCTACCCCGGCAAGCGCTATTACGGCGGCTGCGAAGAGGTTGACGTCGCGGAGACCATCGCGATCGAGCGCGCCAAGTCGCTGTTCGGCGCGGCGTACGCCAACGTGCAGCCACACTCTGGCGCCACCGCCAACGCGGCCGTGTTGCACGCGCTGATCAACCCTGGCGACAAGATCATGGGCCTCTCCCTCGCCCACGGTGGTCACCTCACGCACGGCATGAAGCTCAACTTCAGTGGCAAGCTCTACGAGGTCACCGCGTATGGCGTCGAGGAGACAACGCACCTGGTAGATATGGATCGCGTGCGCGAGCAGGCCATCGCCGAACGCCCCAATGTGATCATCGCCGGCTGGTCCGCGTACCCGCGTCACCTCGACTTCGCCGCCTTCCGCTCCATCGCGGATGAGGTTGGCGCCAAGCTCTGGACGGACATGGCCCACTTCGCCGGGCTCGTTGCCGCGGGCTTGCACCCCAGCCCCGTTCCCCACTCGGACGTGGTGTCCACGACCGTGCACAAGACGCTCGGCGGACCCCGCTCCGGCCTCATCGTCTCGCGCGACGAGGAGCTCGCTCGCAAGCTCAACTCCGCAGTGTTCCCCGGCCAGCAGGGCGGCCCGCTCATGCACGTGATCGCGGCCAAGGCAGTTGCGCTCAAGGCGGCAGCACAGCCCGAATTCAAGGAGCGCCAAGAGCGCGTGCTCGAGGGTGCCCGCATCCTCGCCGAACGCCTCACGGCGCCCGACGCTGTGGCGGCAGGCGTCAACGTGGTCTCCGGCGGCACGGACGTTCACTTGGTGCTGGTTGACCTCCGCAACTCGCCGATGAACGGCCAAGAGGGCGAGGACCTGCTCCACGAGGTTGGCATCACCGTCAACCGCAACGCGGTGCCGTTCGACCCCCGCCCGCCGATGGTCACGTCCGGCCTGCGCATCGGCACGCCCGCCCTCGCAAGCCGCGGCTTCGGCGCGGAGGAGTTCACGGAGGTTGCGGACGTCATCGCCACCGCGCTCAAGGGCGGCGCCGACGTTCCGGCGCTGCGTGCCCGCGTCGCCAAACTTGCAGGCGACTTCCCGCTCTACGACGGACTGCAGCAGTAGGGCGACCGCCATGACTTCTGTTGCCACGGCGTCGGCCCATGGGGGTGCCCCACGCGTGCTCGACGGCAAGACGACTGCCGCAGTCATCAAAGCTGAGCTCGCGAGGCGGGTCGAGGTGCTCGCTAAGCGTGGCGTCGTGCCCGGGCTCGGCACGCTGCTCGTAGGGGATGACCCGGGATCTACCTGGTACGTCAACGGCAAGCACGCGGACTGTGCCGAGGTAGGGATCGCGTCCATCCGCGAGGACTTGCCTGCCACGGCCACCCAGGCGGAGGTCGAGGCCGCGGTAGCGCGCCTCAACGCCAACCCGGAGTGCACGGGTTTCATCGTGCAGTTGCCGCTCCCCGCAGGCATCGACACCAACCGCATCCTCGAGCTCGTGGACCCCGATAAGGACGCGGACGGGCTGCATCCCACCAACTTGGGCCGGCTCGTGTTGCGCATGAGCGAGGACGTCACGTCCTCGCTCCCGTGCACGCCAAAGGGGATCATCGAGCTCATCGAGCGCCACGGGATCTCGTTGCGGGGCAAAGAGGTGACCGTCGTTGGCCGCGGCACCACCGTCGGGCGTTCTATTGGGTTGTTGCTCACGCGCAAGGCCGTGAACGCGACCGTGACGCTGTGCCACACCGGCACTGCAGACCTCGCGGCGCACACCCGCAGTGCCGACGTCATCGTCGCCGCTGCCGGAGTGCCCGACCTCATCACCGCGGACATGGTCAAGGACGGCGTGGTGCTCATCGACGTTGGTGTCAGCCGTGTGGTGGATGCGGAGACCGGCAAGTCACGCGTTGCGGGAGACATTGCGCTCGCGGCACGTGAGAAGGCATCGTGGTATTCGCCCAACCCTGGTGGGGTGGGGCCCATGACGCGCGCCATGCTGCTCGCCAACGTGGTCGAGAGCGCCGAGCGCACCCTCACCGCCTAGCCTCACCCGCAGCCCTCCTCCACACTTTTTGCACTCTTGCCCTATGCGCTGGCCGAATCTGTGCTCGGCTAGCGCCGCGGGCACAGCAAAAGTGTGGAGGAGGGACGCGAAAGGCGCCGCGTCGGGGGGCCGGGATAGGCTCGCCGCATGAGAATCGCAACCGTCAATGTGAACGGCGTGCGCGCCGCGCTGCGCAAGGGCATGGTCGAGTGGCTCGAGACTGCAAAGCCAGACGTCGTCTGCATCCAAGAAGTTCGCGCGCCCGACGCTGTGGTTCAGGAAGCGTTCGGCGGTGAGTGGAGCATCGCTCACCAAGAAAGCGAGCAAAAGGGTCGCTCCGGCGTCGCCATCTTGTCCCGCACGCCGCTGACTGACGTGCAAGTGGCCGTTGACGTGTTTGGCGCCGTGGGTGCGGAGGCAACGCACACGGGTCGCTGGGTAGAGGGAACGGTGACCACGGCGTCGGGCCCCTTGCGCGTGGTGTCTACGTACGTCCACTCGGGCACGGTGGGAACCCCAAAGATGATCGACAAGTACGCCTTCCTTGACCTAGCGACCGTGCGGCTTGCGCAGCTTGCCGCCGGGCACGAGTTCGCCGTGGTGATGGGTGACGTCAACATTGCGCACAAGAACGACGACATTAAGAACTGGAAGGGCAACCTCAAGAGCGCGGGATTCCTGCCAGAGGAGCGTGCCTATCTTGATGCGTGGTTTGGCTCAGGATGGGTAGATACCCACCGCGCGCTCGTCCCAGAGGGTCCGGGTCCGTTCACGTGGTGGTCGCAGCGCGGCCAGGCGTTCGACTCGGATGCGGGCTGGCGCATCGACTACCAGATCGCGACGCCAGCTCTTGTGGGGCGCGCCCGCGCGGTCAGCGTTCACCGTCAGGCGTCATGGGACACGCGGTGGACGGACCACGCACCACTCGTTGTCGACTACGAGTTGTAACGTCGCTGCGGCCTAGACCATCAGGAAGCTTGGAGCCGCAAAGCCGGAATCAACCATCGCTTCGCTGATGATCTCCGCGGTGCGCTCAGCTTGAGCCCTACGCACGAGCGCGAATGCCGCGCCGCCAAAGCCGCCGCCGACGAGGCGCGCACCAAGCGCACCCGCGCGGAATGCGGCGTCTACCGCGGCGTTGATTTCCGGCACGCTCACATCGAAGTCAATCTCGAGCGACGCATGTGAGCGGTAGAGCGCCTTGCCGATAGTGACGAAGCGCTCGTGCGCGGGGGCGGTGCCGGACAGCTCTGCAGCAACGAGCCGCGTGCGGTCAATTTCCGTGACGACGTGCCGAGCACGCTGGCGCGCTATGGGGTCGGCGATGCCTTCAATGCGATGCAACGCGTGGAGGGCGTCGGCAACTTCGCGCAATGATTCAACTTCGAGGGCATCGCACGCCGCTTGGCACTGGGCCACGCGTTCCGCGTAGCGCCCGTCCGCGTGTGCGTGCGTAGTGCCGGTGTCGATCACGAGGAGGCCAAGGCCGTACTCGGGGAAGTACAGCGGCTGCGGGCGAGCGTTTGGCGGCGTGCTCGAAAAGTCGAGCATGAGCGCCTGGCCAGGCGTGGTGAGCAATACCGAATATGGGTCGAGCGGGCCAGCGGGGACGCCGACGATGTTCCGCTCTCCATCAACGCACGCGTCTGCGAGCGTCATCGTGTCCGTTCGCGAGTTCAGCGCGAGGCCCCACAACTCATTCGCCGCAAGTGCCACGGCGCACGACAACGCCGCGGAAGAGCCGAGGCCCGCGGCTATTGGTACACACGAGTCGACGGCCAGATCCAAGCCACGGCCCTCGAAGCCGCGTGCGCGCAGGGCCCAGATCACGCCGGCCACATACGCGGGCCAGCCCGCAACCGCGCCAGAAGCTATCGCGTCGAAGTCAAACTCGGCAACGGCGTCGGGCCCATCTAGGTCGTGTGAGTGAGCGGAGACCACTCGCAGCGTCGCATCAGCGCGCGCAGCGGCCGCCACAAAGGTGCGGTGCTCGAGCAGCGTTGGTAGAGCAAGCCCGCCGTTGTAGTCGGTGTGCTCGCCGATGACGTTGATGCGGCCGGGGGCGGACGCCACAGTGGCCGGCGCGTAGCCAAATGCGCTCCGAAACAAGGAGGCGGCGCGAGCAGCACCCTCGGGCTCCGTCCACGGGACTCGCCACGAGGGACCCTCAGCGGATATCCCTTGCGCCACGCTTGTCATTCTGCCAGTACCCGCGCCGGTCGGCGCATGACCGACGCTGGCCGTACGATGTCGAGAAGGCCATCTCAACGTCCCAGTAGCAGGAGGAATCATGGCGCGCACGCCAGCAAGTAAGCCCTCGGAGCCGGTTGAGCCGGTTAAGCCAGCCGCTGTTCCCACAGACGCTGTGGTTAACGACACCATGGTCAACGACGCCGCGGTCGAGTCGACCATTGTCTATGTCCCAGCCCCGTCGTATCTTGACCGGGTTCGATTGAACCGCATGGGCCCGCTCGCCGCCGCCTTGATCATCGGCGGTCTCGTTGGCCTCGTGTTGTCGATGCTGGTGCCGAGCCCCATGAACGTGTGGGCGCTCATGCTGCTTGGCACGCTCGTTGCCGCTGCGGTGGGCTTCAGCGTGCGGTACCTGAGCTACTCGGGCTCGTGGCGTGCGCAGGTGCCGGCATTCCTTGGCACGGTGCTAGGCGTCCACTTGATGGCGGTTACCGGAACCATCAGCGGTCTTGGTTTCGACAACCTGCCCGCGATGCTCAAGATTTCCGGCCCCGGATTCGACGATGCGCTGCTTGGCGCGATGGCGATGCCCGCGGTGTCTACGGGAACCGTGCTCGCTGGGCTCATTGCCGCAATCATCGTTGGCTGGGGACCGCGCGACGAGGAGTAACTCGCGCCGCCTGGTTAGGAACGAATTGGCGTGACGCCAAGGCTGCGGCCGGCGAGTCCGCGCTGGCGCGCCGCCAGAGCGCGCGCGATGCGGATGAGTTCCCGTGCAGCTGGGCTCTCAGGATCGCTGAGGACAACCGGCGTGCCGGCATCGCCCGCTTCACGAGCGATGATGTCGAGCGGAATCTGACCCAAGAGCGGAACGTCGGTGCCGAGGGTATCGCCGAGCCGCTTTGACACCGTGGCACCGCCACCCTCGCCAAAAACCAGCAGGCGCTCACCGTTTGCCTGCTCAAGCCACGCCATATTCTCGATCACGCCAACCACGTTCTGTGATGTCTGCGTGGCGATGGCGCCCGCGCGCTCCGCGACTTCGGCCGCGGCCACCTGCGGGGTGGTCACGACCACCAGCTCCGCGTGGGGAAGCAACTGCGCTACGGATATCGCAATGTCGCCCGTACCGGGGGGAAGATCGAGTAGCAACACGTCAAGGTCACCCCAGTACACGTCCGCGAGGAACTGCTCGATAGCGCGGTGCAGCATCGGCCCTCGCCACACCACGGGCTGGCCAGGCGGCACGAACATGCCGATCGATACGGCCTTGACGTCGTGCGCGATGGGCGGCAACAACATGTCGTCGATGCGGGTTGGTTGGC
This sequence comes from uncultured Actinomycetota bacterium, assembly GCA_963757685.1. GTDB lineage: Bacteria > Actinomycetota > Actinomycetes > Actinomycetales > Demequinaceae > Demequina. Next base: position 187,548 of record CAVWSW010000002.1, read on the forward strand.
CGGTGACGCCCAACATGCTGGGAACCGAGAAGCCAAAGATGTCAGCGTCGAGCACGCCCACCTTGAGGCCATCGGCGGCCATGGCGGCCGCGAGGTTCACGGTGACCGTTGACTTGCCAACGCCGCCCTTGCCCGACGCTACGGCGTAGATCCGCGTCAGATTGCCGGGTTGGGTAAAGGAAATGACGGGCTCCGGCTTGCCGCCACGGAGCTTCGAGCGGAGTCCGAGGCGCTGCTCCTCGGACATGACGCCCAGCTCGATGCGGACGTCGGTGACGCCAGCGACGGTCATGGCCGCGGCGTCCACGTCACTCGTGATGCGCTCGCGCATGGGGCAGCCTTGCGTAGTCAGGTCGATGCCGATGATCGCGGTTCCACCGTCGACATCCACTGACCGGACCATGCCAATTTCGGTGATGGGGCGGCGAATCTCGGGGTCGATGACCGTCGCGAGGGCGTCGCGGATCAACTCGATTGTGGGCATGCGTCCATCGTAGGCCGTGTAGGTGAGAGCGATTTCGCCCGGCGCCACTAGGCTCTCGCCAGCGCAACACAGCGCACATTGAAGGGGAAAATCATGGCAGATTCACCAGGCGACGCCTTCCAGGCAACGCCGCAACCCATCGAGCCGTCGTGGCAGGCGCCTCAGGCGAGCGCGGTGCCGGTACCGGGCATCTCGACGGCGCCCAACTCGAACCTCGCCGTAGGCATCGCGATGGGCACGCTCTTTGGGCTGATCGCGGCAATCCTGTACGCCGTCATCGCGATCGTGACCGAGCGTGAGTTTGCGCTCCTCGGGCTCCTTATCGGCTTTGGCATTGCATTCGGCTTTAGCCGCTTTGGGCACACGCGTGGCCTCGTTCCTGGCGTCATCGCAGCGGTGATCGCGCTGGTGTTGTTCTTTGTGGCGATCTTTGTTGAAACCGCAGGCGGAATTGCCAAGTACTTCGAAGTCTCGTTCGTTGACGGTCTTCGTGCGGCAGTGGAGAGCCCGGGCGACGTCGTGTCCCTCTACTTCTCCGACGCGTTGTCGTACCTGTTCCTTGCCCTCACCGTCGGGTTCGCCTTCTACTACGCGAACGGCGGTAAGGCGGCGAAGGCCGAGAAGGCCGCTCTCGCTCAGCAACAGTCCGTCGTGACCAACGAGTCGCTGAACGCTGCCCAGAACGAGACGCCGCCCGGGGCGTAGGTTCGGTCGCGAAGCACGCTACTTAGCGGCCAGATTTGGGCGCCGCTTTGGGGCTCGACTTTGGGGCGGGGCGCAGATCACTGCGCTCCGCCCCTTCGTCGTCAAGCTCGCGTAAGTCCTCGAGTAGCGAGCGGAGCTCAGAGCGGACGAAGTCACGGGTTGCGGTCTCGTTAATGGCTTGGCGTAGGGAGGCGACCTCGCGCGCCAAGTACTCGGTGTCTGCGAGCGAACGCTCCGCGCGCTGGCGGTCCTGCTCTGCTTGCACTCGGTCGCGGTCCGCTTGACGATTCTGTGCGAGCAGGATCAATGGAGCGGCGTAGGAGGCTTGGAGTGAGAGCATCAGGGTCAGCGCCACGAAGCCCCACTCGTCGAAGTGCAGATTCTTTGGCCCAATGGTGTTCCACAGGATCCAGGCGATGACAAACAGCGTCAGATAGATGATGAAGCTTGGCGTGCCGAGGAAGCGCGCGATCGACTCCGCCCACTGACCGCCGCGGTCCGGGTTCGAGGACTTGCGGCGCAGTCGTAGCGAGCGCTTCTCGCCCTTTGGGCGATCGAGTGCCCGCTCAGCCATGGCTCGCCGCGCGCCTGGTCTTCGTCGAACTGCTCGCGCCAGTCGTTTGGCAACAGGTGATCGAGCACGTCGTCAATCGAGATCGCACCGCGCAAGAGGTGGTCCTCGTCTACCACGGGCAGCGCGAGGATGTCATATGCCGCCATGCGGCGAGCTACCTCGGAGAGGCTGCTCTGTGGGTGCACGGGCTGAATCGCGCTGTCCACGTAGTTGCCGATGGACTCGTGAGGAGCCTCGCGCAAGAGGCGCTGGATGTGGACGAGCCCTATGTACCTGCCCGTGGGTGTCTCTAGCGGGGGCCGCACCACGAACACCATCGACGCAAGTGCAGGGGCCACGTCTTGCTTGCGCACAAGCGCGAGGCACGTGGCTACAGACGTCTCCGGACCTACGATGATGGGCTCGGTGGTCATGAGGCCACCAGCGGAATCGTCTGCGTAACTCAGCAACTGACGCACCTGGGCAGCCTCGTCCGGCTCCATCAGGTCAAGAAGTTCGGCCGCCTTGGGTGCTGGCAAGTCGCCGAGCAGGTCGGCCGCGTCGTCCGGGTCCATGGCGTCGAGCACGTCGGCCGCGCGCGCCGCGTTAAGCGTGCCGATGAGGGTGATCTGGTCCTCTTCTGGCAGTTCCTCGAGCACGTCCGCGAGGCGCTCGTCGTCAAGGGCGGCCGCGATCTCGGCGGAGCGCGACGGGCTCATCTCCATGAGCGCCGCGGCGAGGTCGGCAGGCTTGTGGTCAACGAACTGCTGGATGATGAGGGCCGCGCCCTGGTTCTTGTCTCGCTGGGCCAGCCCCGTGACCTGCTCAACGTCGACGACGATGGCTTCGCCGCGTCGGCTGAAACCGAGCACTCCCTTGCGCCGCTCTGCCTTGCGCACGTAGAGCTTGCTCACGTGCCACGTCTTGCTGCGGTCAAGGTCAATCGCGATGTCCTCGATGAAGGCGGTCGACTTGTCTTCCTTGAGCTTCACCGAACGCTCAAAGAGCTCTGCCATCGCGAGCGTCTCCGAGGCGCGCGCCTGGAAGCGGCGCAGATTGATGACGCCGGTGCAGATGACCTGTCCGGGCACAATCGACGTGACCCGCGTGAGCGGCATGAACACTCGCCTGCGACCCGCGACCTCGACTACGAGGCCAACTGCGGACGGCGCCAGTCCCCTGCGCATCAGGATCACGACGTCGCGGACCCGGCCAACGCTGTCGCCAATGGGGTCAAAAACGGGCGTGTTCACCAGGCGCGCGACGTACACACGCTCACTTCCCGTGCTCATGTGTTCAGAGTAGTGCTGGCCAAAGGCAATTCAGGGGAGCCGCGACGGGCGTCGCCATGGAGGTGAGCGACGCCCGTCACGGCGCTAAGCGGGCAGCGAGGCCCACACTCGGAGCACGGCCGACGCGCTGGCAGCCACGTCGTCCGCGGTAGTTGCCGCGTCGCTCACCGAGATCCGCATGGCATGGCGCCCGTGCCACACGGTGCCGCCGGCCCACATCGTGCCTTCTGCCTGGACGCCCGCGATGACGGCGTCGGTGGTGGCGTCATCGCCGAAAGCGATGAGCGCTTGGTTGAGGACCACGGGCGCGAGCAGCTCGGCTCCGCCATCAACTAGCAGTTTGGCGAACGCCGCTGCGTGGTCGCTCGTGCGGTCCACGAGATCCGCGAGCCCTTCGCGGCCGAGTGCAGCGAGCAGAGCCCAGGTTTCCACGCCCCGAGCGCGCTGCGACATGTGCGGCGTGAGGTGAATCAGCGGGCGTGCGTCGTCCGTGCGCAGGTACGGTGCCTCGATGCGCATCGCTCGCCGCAAATCCGCGTCCTCGCGCACGATGATCACGCCGGAGTCGTATGGCGCATTGAGCCACTTGTGCGCGTCTGTTGCCCACGAATCGGCGAGTTGTACGCCCTCCACGAGGTGGCGTCGGGCAGGGCTTGCAGCCGCCCACAGGCCAAAGGCGCCGTCAACGTGAACCCAGCCACCGCGCTCGCGCACGCCGGGAATGATGTCCGCGAACGGGTCGCTCGCGCCCGTGTTGACGTTACCTGCCTGGAGCAGCACCAACGTAAGTGCGTCGGTGTCGGTGGGGAATTCGCTGGCAATGACGGCGCCCGACGCGTCGGTTGGCACGCGCTCCACCTCGCCAGGGCCAAAGCCGGCCATGCGCAGAGACTTGAGCGCTGAGGCGTGCACCTCGTCGCCAACGATCACGCGGATGCGCGGTGCGCCGAAGATGCCTTGCTCGTGGACGTTCCAGCCCGCGCGGGCGAGCAGGGCGTCACGGGCCGCGACGATCCCGGTGAAGTTGGCAAGAGTCGCTCCTGAGGTGAAGGTCGCGATGGCGCCATGAGGCATGTCGAGGAGATCCAGGATCCAGCCGGCGGCGATCTCGTCCAGCGCCGCGGCCGTGGGGGAGGTGACGGCGAGGCCGGGGTTCTGATCCCACGCGGTCGCGAGGATCGCGGCGCCAGCTGCCGCAGGCTCCACTCCTCCGTTGACGAAGCCAAAGAAGCGGCCGTGGTTCTGGACCACCGTGGCTGGGGATCCGAACGCGTCGAGCTCCGCGAGCACCTCGCGTGCAGGGATGGGTGCGTTCTGGAGCGGACGCCTGAACACGTCGAGACCCGCGATTGCGTCTGCAGATGGCGCGACGGGGCGGTGGGGTGCGTTGGCGATGTAGCTGCTCGCGCGGCGGGCAGCCTCCGTGGTGATGGCGATGCGCTCGCGGATCCGAGCGATGCTGGTGGGGTTGGTGTGAACCCGGTCCAGGTATTCCGTTGCTGTACTCATGGCCCGAGTCTGCTCGCAACTGGCCCCAGGTATCTAGGGCCAGATTCGAAGTGACTGGCACTTGTTAGTGGGTGCCAGTTTGCTGTGGAATGGCTCCATGCGCACAACAGCAGATCAACTATCCGCGGTACTCGACCATTGGCAGTCCGGTACAGGGCCGCTCTACCAGCAGCTTGCGGACGCGATCGTGTCGCTCGCTGAGTCCGGCTCGCTTGAATACGGCACGCGCCTTCCCTCCGAGCGGTCTCTCGCCGACTGCCTGCATCTGTCGCGAAACACCGTCACGGCCGCGTACCAGCAGCTTCGCGACGAGGAGTGGCTCGACGTGCGGCCGGGTGCGGCTCCGACGCTGGGCTCGCGCTCGCGCGGGATCGAGGGCTTGAGCGCTCAGGATCGCTTCGCGAAGATTCTTCACACGGGAGTTGGGCCGATCGTCGGGCTGTCCGGCGCGTGCCCGCCGCCCGCGCCCGTGGTGATCGACGCGCTCCGCAATCCCGGAGCGGACCTGGACACGATGGTGCTGAGCGGCAACGGGTACGCCTCGCTCGGCGACCCCGCGCTCATCGGCGCCATTGTCGAGTTGCTGCGCCGCGACGGCATCAGCGCCAAGCCCGACGAGATTGTGGTCACCGCCGGGGGACAGCAAGCGGTGTGGCTCGCCGTGACGGCGCTCGCGGGGCCGTCGTCGCCGGTGGCCGTGGAGGCCGTGACCTATCCAGGTGTGTTCGACGCGATCAGCGCGTCCGGCTCCCGCACCCTCGGCCTACCGATGGGGGCCAACGGCCTCGACGTCACCGCGGCGGCCAAGTTATTGCGCGCCGCGCGGCCGGAGGTCGCCTACCTCAGCACGTTCCAGAACCCCACGGGCACTGCACTCGAGCCAGAGGACGCGCTGCGTCTCATCGCCGCGGCCGACGAATGCGGCACCACCATCATCGACGACCGCATCATGGCGGACCTAGCGCTCGACGGCGTGAAGCGCCCGCCGCTCGCGGCCCTGCGTCCAGACTCTTGCATCATCACGATCGGCGGGCTTTCGAAGATCTTCTGGGGCGGCCTGCGCATCGGGTGGCTCCACACCAACCCGACGCTCGCTGCGCAGCTGCGCCACCGCAAGGCCGCGATGGACCTCGGCTCGCCCTCGTTCTTCCAGCACCTCGCGACGCGCTTCATCACCGATCACTACGACGAGGTCGTCGAGTGGCGCGTTGGGCAGTTGAGGTTGTCACTAGACGCGACTGTCGACGCCCTCGCCGAGTACGCCCCGCAGTGGGAGTACGGGCTCCCGTCAGGGGGTCCCTCTTTGTGGGTCAAGGTGCCGGGGGTGAACGAAGATCGCTTCGCCGATCGCGCTGCCGCAGGGGGCGCGCCCGTCGCGCCAGGGTCGGCGTTCGAGGTGCTGCCGGGTGCGGGGGCTGGCCGCTTCCGGCTGCCGTTCTACCTGCCGCCAGAGGAGATGCGGCTGGGCGTCAAGATCCTTGCAGCGGCGGCGTAGTTCATAGGCAGGCTGCCAGCCCGACGCTGCCTCGAGTCACGCGCCCGGGCTCACCACTCGCAGGCCGAGGGCGCTGCAGGCGGCAACCATCGTCTTGTCGTATGTCACGATCTCTGTGAGGGACCCGCGTATCGCGTGTGCGGTGGCGACGTGGATCGCGTCCAGAGTCCTCAGGCCAAACGAACTTCCAATAGCGGCCGCTGACTGCGCAATCTCCGCGGTCACGTCCAGCCCGTAGATGGCGTAACCGGGGAGCAGTAGCCAACCACCGCGGTTTGTGGCTCGCGCGGCGAGTGCGGTCATTCCTTGGCGGGCCGTGGCGATCGCCGTCTCGGCCACGCCGATGAGGCTTGTCGCTCCGGGCAACGGCGAAGCGCTCATGTGCGCATCGAGATCCCCCGACTCGATCTCATCGACAAGCAACTTCACTAGAGCGCTCGCATCGAGGTACCTAGTCACGACTGCTCGTAGCCACTATTTCGATCCTCCGCGAGATAGTCGCTCACTGTCTTCTCGCCTGGTGCTACGGCGGGTGCCCGCTTCCAGTCGGGATCGATGGGCGGTGGATTGTCGATGTCGACGCCGTGTGCGGCGAGGCGAGCGTAGAGGTCCCTCTCGACGACCGAAATCGGCGTGAGCCGGGCCACGGGGACGCCATCGCGGGTGACGACCACGCCCGAGACTTCGCCCGGCAACTCGTCAAGAACTCGGGCTGTCTCGCGGGACAGTGTTCGCATGGTGATCGTGGACATGTCTGACACTTTACGCCCTACGTCAGACTTTCGAAAGAGGCCTGTGGACTACCCCCTGAGCCGCGCCATCCACTGGACGACGGCGTCGGGCTCGCGGGGCAGCGCCGCGGAAAGGTTGTCCGCGCCGTCTGCCGTCACGAGAACGTCGTCCTCGATGCGCACGCCGATGCCCCGCAACTCGGCGGGCACCGCCAAATCGCCGGGCTTGACGTACAGACCCGGCTCGATCGTGAACACCATGCCCGCGAGTAGATCTCGCACATGTGGGAGCTACCGCTCGTTGTCGCACTCGGTATGAACCGATGAACGAGACTACTCGACGCCCGGGAGGCACGGCCTGAAATCTGGCAATGAGATGTTCTTCTCTTGATCTGCGTTCGCGAGGTCAGCGATTTCACGCCCAGTCGCATCATCGTCTACGTCGACGCCATGGTCCGCAAGGCATTGCCGAATCGCAGGGGTGTCGAAGGCCCCGTAATACAGGACATCTGTCGAAGGCTGGCTCATGTACGCGGATTGCAGGAACTCCATGTATCGATGTCCACATTCGTCCATCACCGCACCTGCCGCTGCGTCGTCCATGGCAGAAGGTTGGGTTGCAACATACCCCGGCATTTCGATGCCGCTGCCCGTGAGAATCTCCTCCATGCCGGTGTCCCGAACTGTGAACCCTGCAGCGCTTAGACAGTCCTCAACCCTGGTGTTGAGGTTGACGATCTGCTCGATCTTGACTTCGCCTTGATCGAGGGCTATCTCGAGTTCCTCGATTTGTTCTGGGGCCGCGCCTGCAGCCTTGGCCAAGGTCAGTTGCTGTTCGATGACCGCAGAGTTCCCAGGCGATGACTGCTCTGCGGGCGACGACGAGCAGCCCGAGGTGGTGACGAGGACCGCCAGCACCACGGCCACGACACGGTTATTGGCCACGTGCGACAAGCTCAGATCGCGAGAAACTTCGAAGTCGGATTCCCCATGTAGTCCCAGTAGTTCTGAGACTGGTTCATCGTTGCACTGTAATTGCGAGTCTTCGGGACGGAGATTACCCCGTAGTAGATGGTGGTGGTCCATCCGTAGGCGCCACCGCCCACGTAGGTCTTGGCGCGCATGCCGACATTGCCACACGTGCCGTCGGGATTGGTGGTACTCCAGGACGAGGAACTATTGTTCCCATTGGAGATTGCCCGGTTGCCCGAGTCGCAGAGGATCGAGCCGGACCCAGCCGTCGCTGGTGCTGCCAAACTCAGGGCGCCGGCCACCGCGACGAGCGCCACGACGAGGGCACGGGCGATTCGCTTGTTCACAGTCATAAGATTCCTCCTGCGATCCTCGGTGGGCGTCTTCGCCTCCTGTTGCTAACTTACGAATGGATCTGATCGGGGGCAAGCCCCAGTTGTGGGGGCAGTGGAGGGTGGCGCCGGGTGCTGCGACTACGCGCAGCATGACATCGCGCGGTGACTGACATTGCTCAATGCGACTGCGCGCAGGGTGACGCTTACGTCCGCAACTGATCCATCCACTGAACCACGGCGTCGGCCTCGCGGGGCAGAGCCGCGGAAAGGTTCTCCGCGCCGTCTGCCGTCACCAGCACGTCGTCCTCGATCCGCACGCCGATCCCACGTAGCTCGGCAGGCACCGCCAAGTCGTCGGGCTTGAAGTACAGCCCCGGCTCGATCGTGAAGACCATCCCTGGCAGCAACTCGCCTTCCATGTACAGCTCGCGCTTTGCTGCCGCGCAGTCGTGGACATCGAGGCCAAGGTGGTGAGACGTCGAGTGCACCATCCAGCGTCGGTACAGCCGCGCATCCTCCTCAACGGCAGGCGGCACGATGCCCCACTCGGTGAGCCGTCGCTCGATGACCTCCATCGCCGCGTTGTGCACGTCGATGAACTTGGTGCCGGGCCGCGTCACCGCAAAGCCCGCGTCCGCCGCCTCGAGCACCACCTCGTAGACGCGCCGCTGCACCTCCGTGAACTCGCCGTCGATGGGCAGCACGCGCGTGATGTCGGCGGTGTACAGGCTCTCCACTTCAACGCCCGCGTCGAGCAGCAGCAGGTCGCCGCGCCTCACCTGGCCGTCGTTGCGGATCCAGTGCAGCGTGGTCGCATTGGGGCCCGACGCCGCGATGGTTTCGTACCCAACGGCATTCCCCTCCTCCCGGGCATGGCCATCGAAGCTGGCCTCTACGACGCGCTCGCCGCGCTTGTGCTCGATCGCGCGCGGCAGCTCGCGCACCACGCGCTCGAAGCCGGCGATGGTCGCGTCGACGGCGTCTCGTAGCTGCTGAATCTCGTACGCGTCCTTGACCATGCGCATCTCGCTGAGCGCTACCTGCACCGCCTTGCTCGGGTGATTGGCGAGGCGGATGCCGCCCGGAAGCTCCTTGAGGGGCTTGGTCGCGAGGCCGGTCATGGCCGTGAACTCAGCCAGCCCGGGACGCCGGCCAATCCAGAACTCGCCGGAGCGTGGGTCTGCGTAGAAGCCCTCGTTGTCGCGGCCCGCTGGGGGGATCAAGTACAGCGTGGCGTCGTGGCCCTTTGGCTCGCCGTCCTTGCCGGTGAGCGGCTCCATGATGAGCACCGCGCCAGGCTCGAAGTCGGCGCCAAGGCCCGTCAGGTAGGCGAAGTCGCTCAGCGGCCGGAAGCGATAGTCGGTGTCGTTGGCGCGCACCTTGAGGTTTCCTGCGGGCGCGACTATCCGCACGCCGGGGAACAGTGCGCTGAGGCGGCGCCTGCGCTCCTCGGCATAGGGGGCGGCTGCTGTGAGGGTCGTCGCGACGTCGCTCGGCTCCGCCCAATTACTGGCGATGAACGCCTTGAATTCCTCGGAGCTTGGGCGCGTGGAACGGGCCTCATTTTTCTTCTTTGGGTTGTCGTCGTCCATCCACCCATCGTCGCACGGCGGATACTGGCTATGTGCGCATAGACCTTCACACTCACTCGAACGTCTCCGACGGGACCGAAACGCCTGCCGAGGTGATGCGCGCGGCAGCCGTGGCCGAGCTTGATGTTGTCGCGCTCACCGACCATGATTCGATCTCCGGCTGGGGCGAAGCCGCCACCGCGGCGGCCGACGCAGGGGTTCGAGTTTGTGCCGGGCATCGAGATTTCGTGTCGTCACCGCGGGATTTCCATTCACCTGTTGGGCTACTGGCCCGACCCGGAATCCGAGGCGTTTGCCGCGATGATCGCGCGCACCCGTGACGCGCGAGTGGAGCGCGCGCAGCAGATCGTGTTACGCGTGGCTGCCGACTACGCGCTTACGTGGGACGACGTGCTGCACCATGCGACGGCTTCGGACACCGTGGGACGCCCGCACATCGCCGACGCTTTGGTGGCTCGCGGGCACTTTGTTACGAGAGACGACGCATTCGCGGAGGTGCTCTCAAGCAACGCCCGGTACTACGTTCCGCATTACGCGCCCGGAGTGGTGGAGGCAATCGAGACGCTGCGCGCCGGTGGCGGCGTGGCGGTATTCGCGCACCCAGGGGCCGACGCGCGGGGGCGCGTGGTGCCTGACGCTGTGATCGAGGAGATGGCAGAGGCGGGCCTCGTCGGCCTCGAGGTGGATCACCGGGACCACTCCCCGGAGCAGCGGGAACGGCTCGCGGCGATCACCGAGCGGCTGGGACTGGTGCGCACAGGCGCGTCGGACTACCACGGCGAGGGCAAGCTGAACCGGCTTGGCGAGAACCTCACGACGCCAGCGGCATTCGAGGCGCTTGAGGCTCAGCGCGGGCTGTTGCCGTCCCTGACGCAGTAGTGGTCGCTTCCGCGATCTACTCCGCGGCGGGTGCGGAGCTGCCGCCAGAACTGCGACGGCGACGGTTGCGGTTGCGCTTTGGTGCGTTGGGGTCGCGGGGCTGTTGTGGCGCAGTGCTGGAGCTTGGCGCGGAACTGTGAGCAGCGTCGGGCCTGCTGCTCTGACCGCCCTGCCCGCCACGTGAACGGTTGCGATCTCCTCCGCGCTTGCGAGCCAGAACGCGAACCGGCATGAGAACCACCGGAGTGAGAACCACCGGAGTGGGAACCACCGGAACGAGACCCTCCGTGACCCCCAGAGGAAGGCTTCTTGCCGGTCTCGCCAAGGTCTTCGAGCGTCTCGGCGTCGAGGCCCTCGCGCGTGCGCGCCGAGGAAGGCAGTCGGCCCTTGATCCCCGCGGCGATGTCGAGGTCGGAGAACAGATGCGGCGAGTTGGAGTACGTCTCTACGGGCTCGGGGAAGCCCAGGTCGAGCGACTTGTCGATCATGCCCCAGCGCGGCATGTCGTCCCAGTCAACAAAGGTGACGGCGATGCCGGTCTTGCCTGCGCGCCCGGTGCGGCCGATGCGGTGGAGGTAGATCTTCTCGTCCTCTGGGCACTGGTAGTTGATGACGTGCGTGACGTCGTCAACGTCGATGCCGCGCGCGGCGACATCGGTGGCCACGAGGATGTCGATCTTGCCGTTGCGGAACGCCCTCAGAGCCTGTTCGCGCGCGCCCTGGCCAAGGTCGCCGTGGATGGCGCCTGCAGCGAAGCCGCGGTCACGCAGCTCGTCGGAGACCTTCGCGGCAGTGCGCTTGGTGCGCGCAAATACGATCGTGAGTCCGCGCCCCTGGGCCTGCAAGATCCGTGCGAGCACCTCGACCTTGTCCATAGCGTGCGCGCGGTAGACGAACTGGGCCGTGGCCTTGACCGTGGCGCCGCCATCGTCGGGTTCGGATGCGCGAATGTGGGTTGGTTGCGTCATGTAGCGGCGCGCAAGCGCAACAACCGCGCCCGGCATGGTCGCCGAGAAAAGCATGGTGTGGCGCGACGCGGGGGTCGTGGCGAGCAGCTTCTCGACGTCAGGCAAGAAGCCAAGGTCAAGCATCTCGTCGGCTTCGTCGAGCACAACCGTCCGTACGAAGCGGAGGTCCAAGTGGCCCTGGTTGAGGAGGTCGATCATGCGGCCCGGCGTTCCGACAACGACGTCGACGCCGTTGCGGAGCTGCTCAATCTGCGGCTCATAGGCGCGGCCACCATAGATCTGCGCGATGCGTACCGAGCGCAGCTTGGACGCGGTAGCGAGATCGCCTGCCACCTGAACGGCAAGCTCACGCGTAGGAGCAACGACGAGGGCTTGGGGTTTGCCCGTGGCGTCACCCATCTCGTCAAAACCGGGCTCGCCGGGTGCCGTGGTGCGGTGCAACAGCGGCACACCGAAGCCGAGCGTCTTGCCCGTTCCGGTCTTTGCCTGGCCGATGATGTCGTGCCCGGAAAGTGCCACGGGCAGCGTCATCGCCTGGATGGGGAAGGGGGCGGTGATCCCAGCGTCGGCCAATGCCTGGGCGATCAGGGGATTGATGGGGAAGTCGGCGAACGAGCGGTCCGCGACGTGCACGGAGGCGTGCGTTTCGGTCATGAAGAATCCAATGTAAAGAGGGCGCAGGGGCGCCGATACGGCGGGTAGCCGATCGCGCTCATCTTCTTTGCGACGCTCTCGCCGCTCTTCACATGACGACCGGTCAACCTCAGGTCACGATCATTCTACCTGCTGCCGCTCGCCTAGGCTGTGGACCATGCACGTAGTGGTCATGGGCGTCACCGGAAGTGGCAAGACGACGGTCGGCTTGCGACTTGCCGCGGAGACCCATGCCGAGTTCGCTGACGCGGACGATTTTCATTCGCCCGACGCTGTGGCGAAGATGGCGGCCAACGTCCCGCTCGACGATGAGGACCGGTGGCCCTGGCTCGAGCGGGTGGGTGAGTGGCTCGCCGAAGGTAACAATCGCGTGGTCGCATGTTCGGCGCTGCGGCGCGCGTATCGTGACGCGATCCGAGCCCACGCGCCCGACACCGTGTTCATTCATCTGTGGGCGCATCAGAACGAGATCGAGCACAGGGTTCGGCGCCGCGCCAAGGCGACCGGTCATTTCGCGGGCCCCGGGCTACTCGATTCGCAATACGCAATCCTCGAAAACCTCGAGGACGATGAGTTGGGCGCAAGCATCGACGTCATGGGCTACTCGCCAGAGGGCGCCGTGATGATGGCGCGCGTGGCGATCGACGCCGTGAGCTGAACTAGTCGCCGAACCCAACCCTGCGCCGCTGTTCTTCGCCAATCTCGACGTAACCAATCGCGGTGCCGGGGACGAACACCCGGCGTCCCTTCACATCGGTGAGGTCGAGCGCGGCACCATTGAGGGCGTCGGCCAACTTCTTGTCGAGGGCCGCTGCAGTGAGATCCGTCTCAAGGACGACCTCTCGTGACACGTTTTGCACGCCGATTCGGATCTCCACGTTGACCTCCAGGGCTTAGGTGACCGGTACTGCGTCTATCGTAGGCACATGCCCCGTGGTACCAATCGGCTTTTCGCGGGCAGGAGAATCTCTCTACCGAGTCTGCGCACAACGGTTGCCGTGGTGGCCGTGATTGTCGTGGCCTTCAGCATCGGCATCGCGGCCGGGTGGGGGACGAGCCTGTTCGCGGACCGTCTTGAGGCGACCTCGCCCACGCCGTCGCCGTCGGCCTCGCCGAGCCCGTCGGAAACCCCAACGATCGACGTGTCGCTGCCACCGATGGTGCCAGTGGTGCGAAAGATCGATGATGCGGATCGGCTCGCGGGGCTGCGAACGTTGGACTTCCCGATTCGCGCTGACGGCACTTTCACGCCCGCGCAGGCTCCGGACACGGCGTCACCCGACACTGAAGTAGTCCAGTACGTGCGCATCGACGTCGAGGATGGCCTCAAGATGACGGACGGCACGCTCTCGGCCTTCGTCATGGGTGCGCTGAATGACCCGCAAGGTTGGGGCAAGGAAGGGCCGACGACCTACGTCCAGACAGACGGCGCACCTGACATCCGCATCGTCTTCGCGAGCCCATACACCGCCGCGTTGCTGTGTCCCACTCCGCACGAACCCGCTGTGCTTACGCCAACGGCTACCGCCTCGCCGTCTCCCTCAGCGTCGGCCAGTCAGCCCGCCGTCAGCGTCCAGTGCGCTACCCAGGGCGCCATCGTGCTGAGCATTTACGACTGGATCCAAGGGGTGCCGGCGTACGGCGACGACCGCACAAATGCGCGCGTTTATCTCCTGAACCACGGACTCGGGCATGTGCTCGGCAAAGCTGACGCTCCTTGCGCAAAGGGCCTCGCCCCGGTGATGGTGAATCAGCAGACGATGCCGGAGGCGTGTTCGCCAAACCCGTGGCCGTTCCCCGCCGCGGCGTGATCGTGCCGCGCCGTCGCGTGTCACCGCCGAGTGGTCGAATGTGGGCATGACCTTCGCGCCCGACGCTACGCAGGCAGCCGTGCTTGCCGCGGCGCTTGCGGGCAACGTCGTGGCGACGGGCGGGCCAGGTACAGGCAAGACGAGCGTCGCCGTCGAGACAGTGGTGAGGGCCGTTGCGGCAGGCACGGCGCCGGAGCGCGTCATGTTGTTGGCTCCTACGCGCATTGCGGCGGCTCACCTGCGAGACAGAGTCTCGCTCGCGGTGAATCGACCAACGGGTGTGGCGTTGGTGCGCACGCCCTCTGCACTCGCGTTTTCCATTCTCGCCACTGCGGCTGCCGAGCGCGACGAGCCCGCACCGTCGCTGATCTCCGGCGCCGAACAGGACGTGGTCATTCGCGAGCTGCTTGACGGGCACCGCGCTGGCCGCGTCGCTGGCCCTGATTGGGACGGCATTGTGGTGCCCGAATCACTGCAACTGCCCGGGTTCCGCGACGAGTTGCGCAACCTCATGATGCGCGCTGCGGAGGCGGACCTTTCGCCGGAGGACCTCGCGGGCCTTGGGCGCCGTGCCGGCCGTGGCGAGTGGGTCGCAGCCGCAGAGTTCTATCGCGAATACCTCGACGTGCTGCAACTGCGCATGGGGCCGAGTGACGCGGGGGCGCGCTACGACCCCGCCGTGATCGTGGCACGGGCCGCTGATGAGCTGCACGATTACTTCGCGGAGGGCGGCAACGTGCCGTGGGATCTCTTGGTTGTCGACGACTACCACGACGTCACGGCCGCGACGGGAGCGCTCGTTGGGGTGTTGGCGGCTGCAGGAACGCGAGTGGTGCTCGTTGGCAACGCGGACCAAACTGCGGAGGGCTTCCGTGGCGCGCTCCCTCAGGGGCTCTCCAACGCTGTCACGCGGCTCGGCGCCACTCACCTTGAATTGGGTCACGGCTACCGTCAGAGCGGCTCGCTCGCGGCCGTCACGGCTCGGCTTGCCTCTCGCATTGCCGTTGCAGGGGTGGGTTCTGCGCGCGCCTTTGGCCGGCCACACGCGGTGCCCGGAGGTAGCGCGAACGGCGTTCCCGACGGCGCCGTCGAGGTGATCACTGCCGCCCACCCGTATGCGCAGTCGCGCGCCATAGCTGCACGCCTGCGGCGAGAGCGGCACCAGAGCGGCACGCCGTGGGGTCAGATGGTCGTCATTGCCCGGTCGCGTTCGATGCTGAGAGACATACGGTCCGATCTCCTCGCGGCTGACATCCCGTGCGAGAGCCTCGGCGATGGGGTCGCACTGCATCGGGAGCCCGCCGTGGAGCCGTTGCTGACGATGCTGCGGATAGCTCTTGGCGAACCATGGACAGAGGAGTCCGCAACCGCGGTGCTGTGCTCTCGACTCGTTGGCCTCGATGCAGTGGGCCTGCGGCGACTTCGCCGCGAGCTGCTGCGCGAGGAGCGCGCTGCTGGTGGAACGCGAGGAAGCTCGGAACTGTTGTTGGCCGCTCTTGACTCCAACGCGGCTGGGTTTGCCACGCTGAGGGGTGCGGAGGCGCGCCTCGCTGCGCGCGCCGCCGCCGCGGTGGCACGCGGGGCCGCACGGGCAGGCAAGGCAGGGCCGGCAGAGAGTCTTGCGACACCGGGCACGGTGATCTGGTCGGTGTGGGATGGGCTAGGGGTGGCCGGAGAGTGGCGGTCCGCAGCGCTAGCCGGCTCTGCCAGGGATGATGCAGATCTCGACGCTGTGATCGCGTTGCTGCGCGCCGCGCAGACCTTCACCGA
Source organism: uncultured Actinomycetota bacterium (assembly GCA_963757685.1). Classification (GTDB taxonomy): domain Bacteria; phylum Actinomycetota; class Actinomycetes; order Actinomycetales; family Demequinaceae; genus Demequina. Next base: position 203,298 of record CAVWSW010000002.1, read on the forward strand.
ACGGCTCCCTACCGCCACGACCCTTGCGTTCCTCGACTACCTCGAGGCACAAGACTTCGCTGCCGACGTCCTTGGCGACCGGGGTCAGGGCGCGGACAGCGTCGCATTCGCGACCCCCGCCTCTGCGGTCGGTCGCGAGTGGGACATGGTGGTGATCGCCAGCCTCAACGAGGGTGTGTGGCCCAACTTGCGCTTGCGTGACTCTGTGTTGGGCTCGCAGCGCCTCGCGGAGGCGCTCGCGCTAGGACCCCAAGGCGCGCTCGATCGCGCATCCGGCGATAGGGACGTACGCCAGGCCCGCCGCGAGGTTCTCGACGACGAAACGCGTTCGCTCCTCGTCGCCGTCTCGCGCGCGCGCCGAAAGCTACTCGTGACCGCCATCTCCGACGGCGAAAATGCGCCCTCTCGATTCGTACCCGTGATCGAGTCGGCTGCGGGCGTTGAAGCACGAGACGCGGCAAGCGAAGTGATCGTCGCGGACCTGCGCTCGGTGGTTGCTCGGCTGCGTGCAGACGCCGCGCGAACGCTAGCCTCCGGCACTGGTGAGCAGAGCGTCGGGCCTGCGGCAACAGCGTTGGCGAGGCTTGCCGCCCTTGGCGAGACCACCGCAGACCCCGCTACCTGGTACGGCGTCGCCGACCGCAGCACGGAGGCCGGGGTGTGGTCGCCCGACGCCGTTGTGCGGGTGTCGCCCTCGCGCTACGACGCGGTGCGACGGTGCCCCTTGCGGTGGGCGCTAGAGACGGTTGGCGGCACGCGCGAGTCGAGCGAGGAGCAGAACACCGGACTGATGGTGCACGCAATCGCCGAGGCGCTGCCGCACGGCACGCTTGACGAATTACTGGAGGCGTTCGACGAGGCGTGGGGAGATCCGCCGGTCACGTTGCCCGAACGCACGGAGTACGACAAGACGCGGCACATGGTGGTCAAGCTCGCCGGATACCTCGCGACGCGTGCTGACGTCGAGGTGCGCACGGAGCAGCGGTTCCAGGTGCGGGTGGACAGCGCGGAGATTGTAGGCAGCGCGGATCGGCTCGAGCTGGGCCCGGCTGGGGCGACGGTGGTCGACCTCAAGACGGGCGCCCCGATCTCGCAAGCGGATGCCGAGGAGCACGGCCAGTTGATGCTGTACCAACTCGCCGCCAATCACGGCGGCTTCGAGGGGATAGACAAGGTCGATGGCGCGTCGCTGCTGTTCGTGGGCGGGGCGGCGGGGCTCAAGGGCTCGAGCCGTACGCAAGCGCCTATTGACGACGCGGCCGTGCGCGCACAGCTGAGCGACGTAGTGCTCACGATGACGTCTGCTGGCTTCCCAGCGTGCATCAACGACACGTGCTCCTCGTGCCCAGTGATCCGCTCGTGCCCCGCGCACGCGCAGGGCGCGCAGGTGGGGCAATGAGCGACGCAACCCCCGGTGTGGTGGTGGGAAGAGGGCGGCGCGCTGGCGAGCTCATGGCGGCGATCGCCGCGGGAACTGGCAAGACGCCAACGGGAGAGCAATCGGCGGTCATCGAGGCGTCGCTAGCCCCCACTCTGGTGGTCGCTGGTGCGGGCTCCGGTAAGACGGAGACGCTCTCGCTGCGCATCCTCTACTTGCTCGACAACGCTCGCGAGCTCTTTGGCGAGGACATTGGTCCAGACGAGATTCTGTGCCTGACCTTCACGCGCAAGGCGGCGGCGGAGATTGCGGAGCGTTCCGAGCGCTTCATCTCTCACGCGTTCGATCACGTGGGACCGCACGGGCCCGTGCGTGACCCCGAGCGCGCCTCGCCCGCCGTGTCCACCTACAACGGTTACGCGGCGGGGCTTGCGCTCGAGCACGGACTGCGCGTTGGCGTGGACCCAGATTCGACAGTCCTCACGAGCGCGGCGCTCTGGCAACTCGCGTGGCGCGTGGTGGAAGAGTGGACGGACGCGCTCGAGACCGATTCCGCACTCTCGACGGTCGCCGCCGGCATCCCGTCCCTTGCGGGGCAACTGCGCGACCACGGAGTGACCCCTCAGCAACTTCGCGAGGACCTGTCGCTCATGCTCGAGTCGTTCGCGCGATTGCCCAAGAGACACGGTGATGTGGCGCCGGGCGCTATGACAAAAGACCTCGCCTCATCGATAGCGAACCTTCGTCGCCTCGTGGCGCTCAGTCACCTCATAGAGGATTTTCAGGAGCGCAAGCGCCGGGGCTCGTTCCTCGACTACGCGGACCAAGTGGCGATCGCGACCGAACTCGCCCAGTTGCCCGCCGTCCAACTCGCGGAGCGCGCTCGCTATCGCGCGGTGTTGCTCGACGAGTTTCAAGACACCTCGCCGGCCCAATTGCGCCTGTTTTCTCGCCTGTTCCAGGGGACTCCCGTGATGGCTGTTGGCGATCCCAATCAGGCGATCTACGGTTTCCGGGGTGCCTCCGCTTCTGCGCTCGAGGCGTTCGTCGAGGAATTTGGGGGACCCGACCGCGTGCACACTGCTTCGCTCTCCGTGTCCTGGCGCAACGATCCGGCGATCCTCGACGCGGCGAACGTCGCCGCCGCGCCGCTGCGTAGCGCCGCGCGCGTTGACGTCAAGAAGCTTTCCGCGCGGCCCGGCCCATTTGCCACGGCCAAGTCACCGGCGGTAGCTACGCACTTTGCGGCAACGCTCGACCATGAGGCGGAGTTCGCGGTCGCATGGCTCAAGGCACGCAGGGCCGAGATTTCGCAGGGAGATCCGGCAACGGTCAGCATGGCGGTCTTGTGCCGCAAGCGCGCGGAGTTCGAGCCCATGATCGATGCACTGCGCGCGGCGGGTATGCCGTACGAGGTAGTCGGGCTCGGCGGACTTCTTGACACCCCAGAGGTGAGCGACCTCGTGGCCCTTCTGCAGGTTGCTCACGATCCCACGCGGGGCGACTCACTCATGCGTTTGCTCACAGGTGCGCGCATCAACCTCGGACCGGGCGACCTCGCCGCGCTGAAGGACCGCGCGATCGAACTCGCGGGCCCGCGCGAGGCTCGCGAGGGATCTCCGTCAATAGTCGACGCTCTTGCCGACCTGCCCTCGAAAGACTGGGTGAGCAGGGACGGCCGTTCGGTTTCCCCAGACGGCCTCAAACGGCTCGAATCTCTTGCGCGCAGCGTCGGCCAAATCCGCCGCCACACGTATCTCCCGCTCACCGAGCTCATCACCTTCACGGAACGCACGTGGGGCCTCGATGTTGAGATCGCCGTCGCGAATCCTGACGGCCGCGCGCGGCGCACCATCGACGCCTTCGTCAACGCGGTGCGCGGCTTTGCCGCGGGCGCCGAGCACGCAACTGTTGGCGCAATGCTCGCATGGCTTGAGGCGGCGGTTAGCGAAGAAGCCGGGCTCGAACTGCCGGTCAAAGAGCCTGAGCCCGGGCTGGTCCAGGTGCTCACCGTGCACGGCGCCAAGGGCCTCGAGTGGGATCTTGCGGTGGTCCCTGGGCTCATGGACAAGACCTTCCCCAGCGTTCGCACGGCGGATGGCGAGTATCGCGACAGCGCGTGGTTGACCGGGGCGAGCCTGCCGTGGCACCTGCGTATGGACTCGCCGCGACTACCCGTCTGGGAGTGGCGTTCCGCGACCGATCACGCGAGCCTCTCGGCCAGCATCGACAACTTCAAAGCCGCCGCGGGGGCGTTTGCGGTAGAAGAGGAGAGGCGGCTGTTCTACGTGGCGCTCACGCGCGCTCGGCGTCACGTGTTGCTGAGCGGATCGTGGTTCTCTTCCGGCGTCACGATTCAGACCGTTTCGCCCTTTCTTGATGAGTTGCTGCTGAGTGGCGTCGCGGACCCAGGCGAATGGGATCCCCAGCCCGAGCCCGGCACGCGACCAACACCCCAGGTATACCCGCCGATGCCATGGCCGCGCCCCGCGACTCCGGCGCAGCTGGTGCGGCGCCGCCTCGCCGACGCCGTGCACGAGGCGAGCGCTGTGGCTCTGGCTTCGCAAGAGCCGGCTACTGAGCTTGGTGGCTGGGACAGTACTTTGCCGTTTGGGCCCCAAGTCGCGGCGATGCTTGCAGAACGGGCGGAGCGTACGGTGCGCGAGGTCGTACTGCCTGCGCACCTGTCGACCTCGGCCATGGTGGCGATTCAGCGCGACCGCGCGGGCTTCCTTGACCTTGTGCGGCGGCCCATGCCGCAAGAGCCAACCTCCGCCGCGCATCGCGGCTCCGCGCTGCACGCGTGGATCGAGGCGCACTACGGCAAGGTGCCGCTCATCGAGGCCGACGACATGGGGCCGGACGAGATGGGCGACGCAGATCTCAGCTCGCTCAAAGCGACGTGGGAGGCATCCGAGTGGGCGGAGCGCACGCCCACCGACGTCGAGGTGGATGTCGAGCTTCCGCTCGGCGGCCGCGTGATTCGGTCCCGCATCGATGCCGTGTTCCCCGCCGGCCGCGGTCTATCGCGCGTGACGGTGGTGGACTGGAAGTCGGGCGCTCCTCCGCGCGACCCGGAAGAGAAGGCGGCGCGCGAGGTGCAACTCGCCGTGTACCGCGTCGCGTGGGCGGCGTGGAAGGGGCTCGCGATTGACGACGTGGACGCTGCGTTCTACTACGTCGCCACGGACGACACCGTGTGGCCCGAACGGCTCCTCACGCGGGACGAGCTTGAACAGCTGATTGCTGACTAACCCTCTGTCTGCTCGTCGAATAGCAGTGCCTCAAGGTCGAGCATCATGCCTTCTCCGTCGCCGATCACGTCGGCATTCTCGGTGCGAACTCCGTACATGAGCCAGCGCAACAGTGCGAGCTCCGACGCGAGCCGAGCCCGATCGAGCAAGTGAGGATCGCGCAGTTCGCGGCGGCCAACCTGGTACGCCTCGACAATCGAATCGAGCACGTCTTGCGGAGCGGCTGCGGCAAGCCACGCAAGGTCGTCTGCGGGGTCCGCGACTCGCGCATCCATCCAGTCGACAATTCCCGCGATCGCGCCCTCGGAGACAAGCAGTTGGTGCTCTCCCATGTCGCCATGCACCACGGTGGGCTCGAATCGCCACCAAGACACGTTCTCTAGTTGCCGCTCCCAGCGGTCCGCGAGGCGCGGAGGCACTTTGCCGGTTTGGATGCCGGCATCGAGTTCTGCAAGGCGCCGGTCCCTGTACTCCTCCGCGGAATAGGTGGGCAGCCCTTGCTCCTCGATCAACGTAAGCGGCAGTTCGTGGATCTGCGCGAGCGTGCGGCCAATGCTCGCGGCGAGCCCTGGTCCGGGTTGCACGCTTGCAAGTACGAGCGGCGCGCCGGGCACCTCGCTGTAGACGATCACGCGCCCTTCGTCTGCACCGAGCAGGGCCGACCCGCGGGGTTGTGGCACGGCAAAGCTCACGAGCCCAGATTGTTGAGCACGGCCGAGCGCGGTGAGCAGTGCTTGCTCTGCCTCAAGGGCGGCACCCGCGGCGGGCCTGCGTGGAGCGCGGACGATCCAGCGGGTTCCGGTCGAATCCTTGACCACCACCACGTCAAAATCGCTATCCGCGTGCGGGCTGCGCAACACGTCGTAAACGTCGAGCCCTGGTACGGCGACAGACGCGAGCGCGGCGAGCGCGAGGGGTGAACGTGGCACGGCATCACGCTACGTTGAATCGGACGGCGATGCCACGCTCCACGCCGCGCACGTACGGGCATAGGTTGGGGCTATGACTTCCCCGTGGCCGCTCGCTGATGCCCTGATCGTTGATCGCGCACACGAGCGCAGGGATCTCGACATGGCGCACGCGACCGCGGTCGTGGTGCGCGACGGCGCGGTGCTCGCGGCCGAAGGGCGGGTTGTCGAGCTATCGCCGAGCGAGCGCCCGTTAGCTGGGCTGACCGTCTACCTTGGCCGAGAGGGCGCAGGGGACTCCGCCAGGGACATCGTCGCCGTGGTGCCCGCAGACGCTCGCTTTGGACTGGACGACGACGGCCTGGGCTCGGAGCGGATGGTGGGCCTACGCGACCTGTTGCACGCTTTCGCGCAGCGTGGTGAGGGCGCCGTGAGGGACCGGGAGCTCGCGTGCACGGCGGTGGCTATCACCACGTGGCACGCGAACCACCCACGGTGCGCACTGTGTGGCGCGGTCACGACGCCCACTAGCGGCGGTTGGGTGCGGCGCTGCGAGATCGATAGCCGTGAGCACTATCCGCGCACAGATCCAGCGGTGATCGTCGCAATTACCGACCCCGAAGACCGCCTGCTCATGGCGCACGCGTCGTATTGGTCGGAACGGCGGTACTCACACCTTGCGGGTTATGTGGAGCCAGGGGAGAGCCTTGAGCAGGCTGCCCGACGCGAAGTAGGGGAGGAGGCCGGCCTCACCTTGGCGAGCCTCGCCTACGTAGCGTCACAACCGTGGCCGTTCCCTGCGTCGGTCATGGTGGGGTTCAAGGCGACGGTCACCGATCCCACCTTGACGCTCGACAACGACGAGATCACGTCCGCGATGTGGGTTACGCGAGAGGAACTTCCCGTCCTTGTTGCGGACGGCAACGTGATCCTGCCCCCGGGAGGTTCCATCGCCCGGTGGTTGCTTGACGACTGGCTCGAGTGACGGCTGTGGATACGCGGTTCCATGTCCGCGATGCCTGACACAATGCGCGTGATGTCTGCAGAAGAGATCCTCGACGCCCTCGATCCCGAGCAGCGCGAGGTAGCCACCGCGCTCCATGGTCCCGTCTGCGTGCTCGCGGGCGCCGGCACCGGAAAGACTCGCGCCATCACTCACCGCATCGCGTATGGGGTGCGCGTCAACGCCTACAACCCGCAATCGGTGCTCGCGGTGACCTTCACGGCACGCGCCGCGGGCGAGATGCGTCAGCGCCTCCGCGCGCTCGGCGCGGGCGGCGTGCAGGCGCGCACCTTCCACGCGGCCGCTTTGCGCCAGCTCAGCTACTTCTGGCCCGAGGTCGTTGGTGGACAAATGCCGCAGATACTCTCACAAAAGGCGCAACTGGTTGGCCGTGCCGCTAACAGCATCGGCCTCCGCGTGGACCGCCTCACAGTGCGCGACCTCGCGAGCGAGATCGAGTGGGCAAAGGTTTCGCTCGTCGACCCAGACGACTACGCGCGCCGCGTCGCCGATGCGGGTCGCCCCCTTCCCGCGGGCCTCACCGCGCAGCAAGTGGCCGACGCGATGCGCGCCTATGAGCAGGCAAAGACAGACGCGGTGGTCCTCGACTTCGAGGACATCTTGTTGTTGCTCGCGGACATGATCGGCCGTCACGCCGAGGTGGGCGACCAGATCAGGCGGCAGTACAAGCACTTCGTTGTGGACGAATACCAGGACGTTTCCCCGCTCCAGCAGTTTGTGCTCGACCAGTGGCTCGGCGGGCGTCAGGAGCTGTGCGTGGTGGGCGACCCCGCGCAGACCATCTACTCCTTCGCGGGAGCGAGCCCGCGCCACCTCCTGGGTTTTCGCCGTGGCTATCCCGACGCCGCCGTGGTGCGCCTGGTCCGCGACTACCGCTCAACGCCGCAAGTGGTGGCGCTCGCGAACGCGCTCACGCGCAGGTCGCGGCGGCGCGTTCAGCTCCGTCGAACTCGTCTCGCAGCGGCCCAACGGCCCCGCGCCCGCGTACACGGCGTACGACGACGACGTCACGGAGGCCGAGGGAGTGGCCGCGCGCATCGACGCGCTCACTGCGCAAGGCTTGCCGCCGCGCGAGATCGCGGTGCTGTACCGCACCAACAGCCAGTCGGAGGCGCTCGAGGAGGCGCTCGCGGCCCGTGGCATCGGCTACCTCGTGCGCGGCGGGCAACGGTTCTTCGATCGCGACGAGGTCAAGCGCGCCATCGTCTTGCTGCGGGGCGCCGCTGTTGGCGCTCCTCTTCTCCGGCCGACGCTGGGCTGGGCGAGCGCGTCCGTTCCGTTCTGCTCGACGCGGGGTGGACGGAACAGGCGCCGGCCGCACGCGGAGCGGTCCGCGAACGGTGGGAGGCGCTCCAGGCGCTTGCGGAACTCGCGGACGACGTGGATGCCGCACGCAGCAGGCGAGGCGACAATGCGCGAATTCGTAGAGCACCTCGCCGAGCGCGCCCAGGCCCAACATGCTCCGTCTGTTGATGGCGTGACGCTCACGACGATGCACGCGGCGAAGGGCCTTGAGTGGGACGCGGTGTTCATCGTTGGCTGTTCCGAGGGGCTCATGCCGATCTCCCTCGCCGAGACCGCGGAGGCTGTCGAAGAGGAGAAACGCCTTCTCTACGTTGCCATCACGCGAGCGCGGGAAAACATCGCGATCAGCTTTGCGCGAGCCCGCAAGAGCGGCGGAAAGGCCACGCGCAAGCGGACGCGCTTCCTCGAGCAGCAGTGGCCGGACGCGCGCCCGTCAAGCGTCAAGCGGCAGCCAGCATCGGCCCAGATGGCTGAACTCGACGCAAGCCAGGCGCGGCTCTTCGACGAGCTCAAGGAGTGGCGCTTGGCGATCGCGAAAGAGACGTCGAAGCCCGCGTTCACCATCCTTGTTGACGTCTCGCTTGTGCAGATCGCGCGCGACCGCCCGCGCACCGTAGGCGACCTCGCGCGCGTCAACGGAATAGGTGCGTCAAAGCTAGAGAAGTACGGCGCCGACATCTTGGAGATTGTCGGTCACCACTAGCCCAGTTCGCCCCTCACTCACGGCCCGGGCCAGGCGACGCGCCGCGCCGCGACCTCGTCGCCAACTGGGCCGGCAGCCCCACATCCGCACGCGCGTTCGGGTGTCAGTGGCGCAGGGACCAACGAACCGTCGCCCGCAATGAGTTCGGCCTCTCCAGGGTCGCCTCGCTCGAGCCATCCCGCGACCCTCGCTGAAACGCGCGCCGCGACCGCGACGAGCGAGAGCCGAGGTGCCACGGGTCGTCGGGCCGGGAGTCCGCAACCGCCCAGTTGGAGCGCAAGGCTCGGCCACGCCGCATCGCGCCGGGTGAGCCCAATATCTCGGCACCGCACACACGCTGTCAGCCCTGGCACGATCACGTGTGAGACCCAGACGGCAACCCCGTCGCACGCCACGAGCACGTGCGGCACCCCTGCGAGTACGCACTCCGACACCAGAGCAGGATCGGGAGCGCCGGTGTAGACGTTGACGACGAGCCCCTCACCGCCTCCGCCAATCCGCACGGGCATCCCCCGCTCGGCGAGCGTGGTCGCAGCGGCCACGGCACACGTTCCGCTTGCCGAGAGCGCATACGTCCCCACGGGTTCTGCGGCGAGTGGCGCGTCGTCATACAGCGATACGTCGAAGGGGCCGGCGTGCAGCGCGGCGGCGATTGCCATTCCTGCTTCGCCGCATCCGTGGAGCGCAACCCGCGCGGCAGGCGTGGGTGAGCGTCGAACCTCGAAAGCCCCGGCGTCGGCGAGGAGCGTGACTACTCGTGCAAAGCGTCGGGCCTGCGCAGGGGGTATGACCCGCCCGCCCTCGAGGGAGGCCACGAACTCTCGTTCCGCGAGTCCCAAACCCGGAATCACCATTGGCGATGCGAGGCCAACTTGGATATCAATGGCGCCGTCCGCGCCCGGACGCGCGAGCACGGGGCAGTGGGGCGGTAGACGCATGGCTCCACGGTGTCAGCCCTCAGGGCTTGTGCAACGGTTTTCCACAGGAACAACAAAGCGGCCACCCCCCATAAGGAGGATGGCCGCTGTGAAAGTTGGCTGTTTACGCCTTGCCGAGAATACGGTTCAGCTTGGTGCCACACACGGGGCACTCGCCTTTGGCCATGCGGCGGCCGTTCTCGGAGATGACGACCTTGCCCTCAGTGGTGCGCTTCTCCTTGCACTTCACGCAGTAGAACTCGCCAGAGTACGTCTCGTCAGCCATGTGGCTCTCCCTTTGATTCGGTGCGTGCATGCGCACGCGTTTAGTGGCCACCTGGGCCTCTTGCGGTCAAGCCTAGACGGGGAGAGCCCCGTTTTCGCGCCAATCGGGTTCGACGTGTCGGATCAGGCCCCTGCGTCGTCGGCTGGGTCGCCGTCGAGCATGCGCTTGAGTTCGGCATCGATCTCGTCAGCACCGGCGCTGCGGGAGTCGATCCACGCCTGCCAGTCGGCAAGTTGCTCTGGCCGGGGTGAGAGGTCAGGGTGCGCCCAGATGGCGTCACGCTCGTCCGCTCCCACCGTGCGCGTGAGGGCTCCCCACATTGCGGAAGCGTCGCGCAATCGGCGTGGCCGGAGGTCCAGGCCCAACAGGTTCGCGAAGGCGTCCTCCGCAGGACCTCCCGCTGCACGCCGGCGGCGCATCATCTCCCGCAACGAGCCAATCGACGTCAGGTGGGGCGCCGCCGCGTTCATCGTCACCTCGTCCACCCAGCCCTCGATGAGGGCGAGCCACGTCTCGATCTGTTCGAGCGTTGCCGCCTGCTCTCGCGTGTGGTGGCTAGCGAAGATGCCACGAGTGAGGGCTTGCTGAAGCGCCGCCGGGTCGCCGGCCCCTGCATCGGCTACCGCACGGTCAAGGGCTTCGAGGTCGATCGTGATGCCGCTCGCGTACCGTTCGATGGCCGCGTGCAATTGCCCGGCTAGCCATGGCGCCGCGCCAAAGAGCCGCACGTGGGCGGCCTCGCGCAACGCGATGAACGCGTGCACCTCCGCCGCGTGGCACGTCGAGTCCCTCTGCAAACTTCTCGATCACGCTCGGCACGAGAGCCACGCGCGGCTCGGGCAGCAAGGGAATTCCCAGGTCGGTGCCGCCAAAGGCCTCAAGCGCCGCCTGGCCTGCCGCCTGGCCCATGTGCATGCCGCACACCGTGGGGGCTACCGAGCCGAGGAGTCCGCCTGCCGTGCCCTCTGCCTCCGCATGGAGTACCGAGTTGAGTGCCGCGGAAACGCTGACCGCTACCGGGCCAGCTAGCGCGCGCCACGTAGGCATCGTCGCCTCGACCCACTGCGCGCGGCTCCAGACGTGAGCTCAAGCCGAGAGGGATCAAAGTCGGTCGCAGCATCGAGCCACAGTTCTGCCCTGCTCACGGCCTGGCGATAGTCCGACGCCGTGGCTGCGGACACGCTCGGGTCGCCTCCTTGCGCGGCCACGCCGCGCGCAACGTCATGCGCAAGAGTCCAGTTGACGTCCTCGCCAACGCTTTGGCTCATGAGGGAGCGGATCTGCGACAAGACGTGGTCCATCATTGCCGGAGACGCGCGACATGCCGGAGGCTTCCGCGATCTGGGCAGGGTCGAGTCCCATGTGCTCGAGCTCCTCGAGCGCGCGCTCCGCGTCGTCGCCGAACAGCTCGCGTAGCAGAGCGCATCCAGGGGTGTCGTCGGTGGTCACGGGGCCTCCCAAGGCGCGCGGCACTCGCCGCGCTCCACCAACGTAACGCGCGGCAGCGACGGTTTGGCGTCACGTTCGCTATGAGCATGGGGGAGCATCGGCGATGATTGTCCTTGTGACCACCCCTGAGCAGGACGCAGCGCGCGCTCCTGAGCCCGTGCTCGCCGAGCAACCATTCGCCGACCCGCAATTCGCGGACCAGCTGCTCGACGATCCGCTGCTCGACGATCCGGCTGCTCAGCGTCGGGCCGCGGTGTTGTCCGTTACCGGCCTCGCCGTCTCCATTCTCATCGCCGTCCTCACCGTCATGCCCGCAGCGTTCGCGATCGCGGGACCGGGCCCCACGTTCGACACGCTGGGCGAGAAGGACGGCGTGCCGCTCGTGCAGATCTCGGGCGCGCCAACGTACGAGTCCACAGGGGAGCTCCGGTTGCTCACCGTTTCCGTGTCCGACGCGAGCTCGACGCCGTTCACGATGGGCCGCGTGCTCGCCGGTTGGGTGTCGCCAAAGGAGTACGTATTGCCGCGCGAATATGTCTTCGGCACTCCGGAACAGGCCGATGAGGTGTCGCAGCAGGCGCAGACGGATTGGATCTCGTCACAAGAATCAGCGACCGTTGCGGCGCTCGAGGAATTGGGCCAGCCGGTTCCCGCCGTCATTTCTGTCGCTGCGGTGCCAAAGAACTCGAATGCGGTGGGCTATCTCGAGAGAGGCGACATCATCGTCGCGATCGACGGCACTGACATCGAGACATACGCAGATCTGTCCGATGCGATGCACGCAAAGTCGCCAGGCGACCACGTCACGGTGACCGTGGTGCGCAAAGGCGCGAGGCTCGACGAGACGTTCGCAACCGGCGATGACGGCGACGGAAATGCCATCATGGGCATCTACGTGGACCCCACGTTCACGTTGCCGATCGACGTGACCGTGCAGCATCGACAAGGTGGGCGGCCCGAGCGCGGGCATGATGTTCTCGCTTGGCATCATGGACAAGCTGACCCAGGAGGACGAGCTGAACGGCGCCAAGGTCGCAGGCACCGGCACCATCGACGCGAGCGGCGACGTGGGGCCTATTGGCGGCATCCGCATGAAGATGTGGGGCGCGCACGATGCCGGTTCCAAGTACTTCCTTGCGCCCATCGAGAACTGCAACGAGGTCGTGGGCAACATTCCGGACGGCCTGAGCGTTTTCTCAGTCGACACCCTTGACGACGCGTACAACGCCATTGTCGCGATCGGCAAGGGCGACACCGCGTCACTTGCCCACGTGCTAGGTATGGCACGCTGATGACACCACCCGTCGCTGTTAAGGAAGTGCTCCGTTGACGTTTGACGCCGACCGACGCAGCCTCTGCCGCGCGCCCTGAGCCAAAGCGCGGGCGCTCTCCTGTCGCGGTGACCGCCGTCGTTGTCGGCATCGTCATCGTGGCCACGATCGCGTTCGCCAACGTGTGGACCGAGTGGCAGTGGTACGCGCAGATTGGGCTTCACGAACGTGCTGCGCACCCAGTGGATTGCGCGCGCGGTGATCTTCGTGATCTTCGGCGTCATCGCTGGCGGTGCCGTATGGCTCACGCTTGTGGATCGCGCAGCCGCGCGCGCCCGGAAGCTGGCGGACGGCCAGCGCTTGACCAATACCGCGAGCAGGTGCGACCGCTCGAGCGCGCCGTGATGTGGGTTGCGCCCGCTTCGTTGGTCTGATTGCGGGCGCCGCGATGTCCGCGCAGTGGGCCAGCCTGCTCGCGTGGCTCAACGCCACCGACTTTGGCGTGAAGGACCCGCAATTTGGCCTCGACGCTTCGTTCTACGTCTTCACGCTCCCGGTGCTGCACGCGTTCGTGACGTTCTACCTCACGATTCTGATCCTGTGCACCGCCCTCGCGACCTTTGTGCACTTGCTCTACGGCGGCATCTCCGGCGGCGGTCGAACGTTCGTCGCCTCGCGCGGCGCTCGCATCCAGCTCGCCGTCATGGGCGCGCTGATCATGCTCGGCATCGCCGCCAACTACTGGCTGCAGCGCTACAGCCTGCTCAACAAGGTGGGCGAGAAGTTCTACGGCGCCTCTTACACCGACGTCAACGCGATCCTGCCCTCGCGCGGGATTCTCGTGGGCATCGCGCTCCTCGTCGCAGGCGTCTTCCTGCTCGTGATTTGGCGCCCCGATTGGCGCATCCCCGCCGTTGGCGTGGGGCTCATGGTGGTTGCCGCGGTCGCGATCGGCGGCGATCTACCCGTCGATCGTGCAGCGGTTCCAGGTGGGGCCCAACGCGCAAGAGAAGGAGGCGCCGTACATTCAGCGCAACATCGACGGCGACGCGCTTCGCGTACGGCATCGACAAGGTGGAGGTGACGCCGTTTGACGCCAACAACGCAGGCCGAAGCCGACGCGTTGCGCGGTGACGCCGACACCACTACGCAGATCCGCTTGCTTGACCCCAACGTCGTGGCTCCCGCGTTCCAGCAGCTGCAGCAGAACAAGCAGTACTACAACTTTGGCAACACGCTGCAGGTGGACCGGTATCGGGTCGGCGACGAGATTCGCGACACCGTGATCGCCGTGCGCGAACTCAACCTTGACGGCATCAGCGCCGCCAACCGCAACTGGGTCAACGACACCACCGTCTACACGCACGGATTCGGCGTGGTCGCGGCATACGGCAACCGCGTCAACCTTGACGGCCAGCCCACGTTCTGGGAGGGCGGCATTCCGTCGTCCGGCGACATGCGGCGACTACGAGCCGCGCGTCTACTTTGGCCAGAAGCTGCCCACGTACTCGATCGTTGGCGCGCCCAAGGGCACCACGCCGTGGGAGCTCGACTACCCGGACGACACGTCGGCCAACGGGCCAGGTCAACACCACATACACGGGCAACGGCGGCCCGAGGATCGGCAGCTTCTTCTCGAAGCTGATGTTCGCGATCGAGTTTGGCGAGGAGCAGATTCTCTTCTCCGACCGCGTGACGCCGCGACTCGCAGGTGCTTTACTACCGCGACCCGCAAGAGCGCGTGCAGAAGGTCGCGCCGTACCTGACGCTGGACCAGACCACCTACCCCGCCGTCGTCGACGGCCGCATCGTGTGGGTCGTTGACGGCTACACCACCACCTCGCAGTTCCCGTACTCGGCGGCCGTGACGCCAACCGGAATCTTCTACGGCAACGCTGCCAACTCTGCGTCGGGCCTTCCAGCCGCGCCCATCAACTACCTTCGCAACTCAGTCAAGGCAACCGTTGACGCGTACTACGGGTGAAGTGACGCTGTACGCGTGGGACACCAGAGGACCCCATCCTGCAGACGTGGGCAGAAGGTCTTCCCCGGCTCGTTCAAGCCGGTCTCCGACATCTCCGCGGACCTCATGAGCCACTTGCGTTACCCGGAGGACCTGTTCGCGACCCAGCGCTACCAGTTGCAGGCCTATCACGTGACCGACCCAGCGTCCTTCTACTCTGGATCGGACTTCTGGAAGGTGCCCGCGGACCCCACAAAGGACTCGCAGAACCAGCCGCCGTACTACCTGACGTTGCAGATGCCGGACCAAGACGCGCCGTCATTCTCGCTCACGGGCACGTTCATTCAGGGCGGCACAAACCCGCGCAACATCCTGACCGGGTTACTTCGCGGTTGACTCGGAAACCGGCGACACCGCGGGCAAGGTCTGCGGAAGGCTACGGCAAGCTGCGCGTGCTGGAACTGCCGCGCGACACGACCATCCCGGGTCCCGGCCAGGTGCAGAACAACTTCAGCACGGACACCGACGCGCAGACACGCTGAACCTGCTGCGCCAGGGTGACTCGAATGTCATCAATGGCAACCTGCTCACCGTGCCCGTTGGCGGCGGACTGCTATACGTGCAGCCGGTTTACGTCGAGGCAAAGGCGGGCACCAAGGTGCCGCTGTTGCGCAAGGTGTTCGTGGCCTTTGGCGACGAGGTTGGGCTTCGCGGACACCCTGCAAGGCGCGCTTGACCAGGTGTTTGGCGCCGGGGCCTCTGATGGAATCGACAACGGCCCAACGGATCCCGGCACGCAGTGACCCGGGCACCGGAGAACCCACGGATCCGGACCAGCAGGCGGCTCAGCAGGCGCTCGACTCCGCCCTCACGACGGCGCAGCAAGCGATCGTCGACGGCCAGGCGGCCCTCGCGAAGGGCGACTTCGCGGCGTACGGCATAGCTCAGCAGCAACTCGCTGCGGCTCTTGAGGACGCCGTCGCAGCGTCCCGCAGGCTGCAAGGCCAGACCGCGGCCACGACGCCGACGCCCTACGCCTGACGCCTGACGCCTGACGGCGAGTGTTCGCGCCGAGCGCCTACGCGAGGCTAGCTTTCTGCGGGCTCCAGGTGGCGGGCCGTTGTCTTGCCGGATGATCGTCACGAGGAACAGCCACGACACCACGAGCGCGGCGGTGGACGCGTAGGTCAACGGCACCATCGAATCAAGAGCCTCAGGGTGAATGAGTTTTCCGGTGCTGAAATCGATCGCGCGAAACGTTGCGGAAGCTGTTATCGGGAAGATCAACCACACCACGCAGAACGGGATCCACCAACCAAGCAATCGGCCCCAGCCAACGCTGCGACGCGAGATCGCGCGCATGCCAAGCAAAGGCAATACGTAGTTGGCGAGTGGGCACAAACCACCCCCACCACTCGACCGAGGGCGGGCCGCCAGCTGGCTTGCCTATTGCGCCGAGGTTGGTGCGGATGCGCATCATCCACAGCGCCAGGAAGATGAAGGACGCGATGCCAAGCAGGCTCGCTGAGGCCGCTGATTGCCGAGCTTGCCGGATCGCCGAACGGGCTCGCGGAGTCTGGATTGGCGAGCAGCTCCTTGGTATTCTCCACGCGTGGATCGTACGAGCGCCGCGCTGACGAGCGCGAGCGCCGTGTACGCGCCCGTGAGCGCGATGGCCGCTGTGGCAAAGCCTTTCGCTGGCAGAGTCGGCTTGCCACGGGCTTGAAGGGGATGGGAGCCAGCGGCGCGGAATTACTGAACGTAGTGGCATCGGGCGCGGCCGGATTGCTGGCGGAAGGGATGATCCCGGGAGCGGCGGGGGGAGCGGTGAATGGGTCTTCAGTCGGTCATGTTGCGATACTTACCGAGGACGCGATTAGGCCAGGCGGAGGCCCTCCGGTAGAGTCAACTATTGCCGACGCGGGGTGGAGCAGCTCGGTAGCTCGCCGGGCTCATAACCCGGAGGTCGCAGGTTCAAATCCTGTCCCCGCTACGAAACGAAAGCCCCTCCGTGGGAGGGGCTTTCGTGTTGCCCCTGACTAGTCGGCGAGCGCGGCCGTAAACAGCGTGTGATCCGCCACCGTGAGCTCCGCGTACGCGAGGGCAAAGTCGCCGATCGCCTCCGCAAATGCAAGGGTGTCGCCGATATACGCGGAGATCGCAATCCGATCGCCGCCGCGAGCGTGTGCCCTAGCGAGAGTCCACGCGCACAACCGCCCGTAGTTTGACAGTGAAGCGGCGCTCGAAGCCGCTGGTCTCGACTGAGAACTTCCAATCGCGCAGCTGCCTAACATAGAAGTCCCTGGTAATGCCTTCGGTAGGTGTTCTTTGCCATCCGAGTAGCACGTCGCTCGAAGCCTGCATGATGCGCTGGCCTGCCACCACTCGGTGGCCCTGGTTGTCATATTCGGAGTCGCCAAGGTAGGCGGATAGCACGGAGGGGTTCGCCTCCTTCGCCTGCATCAACAGCGGCTCTAAGCCGTCCCGAGCCTCCATGAGCAACACCCATACCCGGGTGCCAACGCTGCCGACACCTACTACTTTGCGCGCGGCGTGGGTGAGCCGGTAATTTTCGATGAGTATGCGCCGCTCCGGCGCCAGGGACTCGGTATAGAGCGTCACGAGGTGACGCATCCAGTCATACAGTTCATCAAAATCGCGACCGGCCTGCACGTGCTCTGCGGGCACAAGCAGAGGGACGTCAGGGACAAACCGACGCTCGCCGTCGACCATTTCGGTGAGCTTTTCGCAGCGCGCGCAACGACGTGCGCTTGCGCGCCTTTGCGATGCTCGTTGTGAGGGCCTTCGCTTGCTTTTTTTGCGACGCACTGGAGAGCGCGGCAAGCTGCTCCTCCGCGTCAATGCGCGCGTACCAGACGGCGAGCATGGGTTGCTGAGCGAACGAGGCCATGGCCACTTGGTAGGCCCGCGCCGTTGCCACAGCCGTTTCACGAGCCGCCGACGTGCCGAGTCCGTTGTCTTGCGCGGCCACAGCCATAGACGCCGCAAGGCGCTTGACGTCCCACTCGAATGGGCCGGGAAGCGTTTCGTCAAAGTCGTTGAGATCAAACACGAGTCTGCGCTCTGGCGACCCGTACGCCCCAAAGTTCGCCAGATGCGCGTCACCGCATATTTGGGTGATGAGGCCGGAATGTTCCGTCTGGGACAAGTCGTCTGCCATGACGAGGGCTGCGCCGCGGAAGAAGGTGAACGGCGAAGCCTTCATGCGCTCGTGGCGCACGGGAACCAGTTCTGGGACTCTCGTTGCCTCTTGGGAACTCAGCAGCGCGAGCGGGTCGCGCGGTCGCGCGACGTCGAGGCGGCCCAGCGCCCTGCGCGCGACGCGTTTGCGTGCGGCCTCGCCAATCGCGATCGAATCTGCGCGCGATGCCGCTAGCTCGGGGAGATGGCTTTGCCTCATGAATCGAATGCTATTCCTGGACGCGTACGCTGTTCACCGGCGCACCGGAGGGAGCACGATGGCGAAGGCCGCACAGGGAGCCCCACGCACGTGGACACGTCGGCGAATCATCTTGCTCATCGCGTTCGCGTTCACCGTCATGGCGGACCCAGTCTCCTCCGTGGCGTACGCAATCGAGGCCGCCCTTCGCGCGCTCGATAACAACCTCTCGCTGTTGCTCGCCGCGATGGCGCTCGTGGTTCTCGTCGTTGCACTCGTGGTCGCGAGCTATCACGCGTTCGTTGGCCGTTTCCCAGAAGGCGGCGGGTCCGCGGCCGCAGCGGGCAAGGCGTTTGGAGAAGGCGTCTCGTTCATCCCTATGGGCGCGCTCATTGTCGACTTTGTGTTGACGATCGCGATTTCAGTTTCCGCTGGTGCGTCCGCGATCATCGCCTACGTGCCATCGCTCGCGCCTTGGCGGTTGCCGCTCGCACTCATTTTGCTTGTCGTGGTGTCCGGCATCGTGTGGTTTGGCCACATGGGCCGTGCCGTATTCGCGACCCTGACCATCCGCTTCTTGTCATTGCGGTAGTGGTGCTCAGGTCTTGTCAAGAGCGTCCGAGTGCCGTGTTGTGCCGGTTGAGACAGCCCACCCGCCTCTTGCGGTGTTGCTCGCGTTCCCCGTCGCCATGGCGCTCGCCACAGGGGTGGAGGCGCCGTCGTCTGCCATCGCGCAGCTGGGCCAACTCGATGACAACGGCAGGCGCTCTTTTGGCCGCTGGGCGCTGTGGCTCACGCTTGGAATTGTTGGCACTCTCACGCTCGCCCTGACCGCGTCGGCCGTGTACTTGGGCGTCACCGTGCCGCAAGCGGACACCACGCTCGTCGCGGAGATCGCAGGCGTGGCCCGTCGCCCGCGCTCTCTTCGGCGCATTCCAAATCGCCACCGCCCTGCTTGTTGCTCTCCGCCGCGAGCTCTTCGTTCCAGGCGGGGCCCGGGCTGCTCAAGGCGCTTGCGCGCCACGATCGGCCTGGCGAGGTCAACCACGGCGTGTTACCGACCGTGCTGGGGCGCACCAATCGCCACCACGTTCCTGTGAGTGGCCTCGCGGTGTTCTTGGTGTTGTCCGCGGTCGTGGTCGTCTCCGCGGGTGCGTACGACCAGCGGCTCGTGTTGTTCTATGCGGTCTCCGTCTTCGTGAGCTTCTTGATGGGCCTTACCGCGATGCTGCAGCTTCGAGATCGAGGCCCGACGCTGGGGCTGGGTGGTCCTCAACGCGGCGGCTACCGTCGCCGTTGGCTTTACGCTGATCGCGAACCTCACGCGCGTCCAAGCCATCGGGTCGCTCGTCGCCACGGCGCTGGTCGCCGCAGGCTTGTACGCCGCTTGGGTGCGTGCTGGGCGGCCGCGTGGCGCGGCTAATGCGGTTGCGCGAGGCAGAGGCCGACGTCGCCGACGTCGCCTCAGACGCAAACACCGGCGCCGTCGCGACGTAGTCCGCGACTATCCGGCACACTCGTGACCGTGAACACAGCGCGCCGCATCGGCACGATAGGTGCAGTAGGCATCGGGGTGGGTTCGATGCTTGGGGCGGGCGTGTTCTCGAACATGTGGGAGAGCGTCCTCGCTGCGGGCAGGTGGTATCTGCTTGCGCTTGGTGATCGCGGCGGCTACGGCAACAGCAAATGCGCTGTCGACCGCTCAGCTCGCGGCGAGTCACCACGAGGCAGGCGGAGCATATGCTTACGGCCGCGCGGAACTGAACCACTTCCTTGGTCACCTTGCAGGCGCAGGATTTGTCGTTGGCAAGACAGTTTCGGCTGCCGTGGCGGCCCTCGTGGTTGCCGAATACGTTGGACGCGGGCACGCGCCGCTTGTGGCGTCCGGCGCGATCGCGATCGCGTGGGCGCTCAACGCTCGAGGAATCACGCGCACTGCCGCCGGAGCGACGATTTCCGCGATCGTCGTCACGCTTGCGCTCGTGGCGATCGCCGTGGGGGCGCTCAGCGGGACCGGAGGGCGCATCTGCCGGCAGTTGCCGGTGGCGAGGCTCCGAGCGGAAGTGTGGTTGCGGTATTGGTTGGCGCGTCGGCTGCGTTCTTCGCGTTTGCTGGCTACGCGCGGATCGCCACCCTGAGCGAGGAGGTGCGAGATCCGCGCCGCACCGTGCCTCGCGCGATCGCCCTCGCGCTGGTCATCGTGTTTGCGGTCTACGCGCTCGTGGCGGTTGCGCTCGCGCGGACCGTTGGCGCCGCGCGCATCACGGCGGCCTCTGCGCACGGTCAGTGCGACGACGCATCCACGCCGATTGCCTTGCTCGCGCGCGTGGCGGGGCTTCCCGTAGCCCTGGTGAACGTCGTCGCCGTGCTTGCGGTCTTTGGCGCGTTGCTCGCCGTCATGGCCGGAGCGGGGCGGACCCTCATGGCGATGGCCCGTCAATCGGGACGCTCCGGCGAAGCTGGCCACGCAGGCCGGCTCCGGTTCGCCGGCGCTCGCGGAGGCCGCCATTGCGGCGTGCGCCATCGCCCTTGCCTGGACAAATGCGATGTCGCTGATCTTCGTGTCGGTGGCCTGCGTGCTGCTCTATTACGGCGTCGCCAATATCGCGGCGATCGCTCAACGCCGGGCGGGCCGCACCTCTACGCTTAGGGTGCCCATCGCCGTGAGCGTAGGCGGGCTCGTCGGCTGCGCTCGTGCTTGGGGCGGCGGCGTTGCCTTCGATCGCCGGCGGTTTGGCCGCACCGCTCGTGCTCATCGCGTTGGTGGTCGGCTGGCCAGCACTGGCATCCCTGAGGCGACGCTAGACGATCCGGCCCTGGTGCTCAGAGCCGGTCGCGCGCGAGCCCGTAGAGACGAACCTGGCGTCGTCAGCGGACACGAGGTGTCCGTCAGCGAGGCGAACCGTGTCGTCTGCAATGTCCATCAGCGACTGGTCGTGAGTGGAGATGAGCGCGGTCATACCCTGGCCACTGATCACCTCGCGCAGCAGGCCCATGATCGCCGCGCCGGTGTCCGCATCGAGTTGGCCGGTTGGCTCATCCGCGATCAGCAGTTGCGGCTGGTTCGCGAGCGCTCGCGCGATCGCGACGCGCTGTTGCTGGCCGCCGGAGAGCTCCGAGGGCCGCTGGTTTACGTGCTTGGACAGGCCAACCATGTCGAGCAATTCCGCAACGCGCTTGTCTCGTACCGACGCCTTGGTGTTACGCAGGCGCATGGGCAGTCCCACGTTCTCCGCAGCCGAAAGCATGGGTACCAGGCCAAACGTCTGGAAGACGAACGCCACGGAGTCCCGCCTCAGTGACGTGCGCGCGCGTTCTGACAGCTTGGTAACGGTGATGTCGTTGACGACGATGTTGCCGCCGCTCGCGCGGTCGAGGCCGCCGATGCAGTTCAGCAGCGTGGTCTTTCCCGAGCCGGAGCGCCCAACGAGCGCGACCATCTTGCCGCGTCCCACCTCGAAGCTGACGTCATCGAGAGCGGTGACCTTCGCCGAGCCGTTGCCATAGGTCTTTGTGACGCCTTGCACGCTCACCATGGGCGTGGTTGGCGAGGGTGTGTCACTCATCGTTGTCCTCCTTGGGGAGCCACGGCGCCCGCGGCTTGTCCGACGCTTCGGCTGGCGGGGCATACGGGTCCGGTTGAGCGTCCGATTCGTCTGGCGCGGGCGGCGGCGCAGCCACGCGCGGAGCGTACGGCTCCGCGTCCTCTTCGGGATCGATCGGTGGCGCGTATGCGGCGAGATTGGCGTAGGGGCTTGGCCGATACTGCTGCGTCGGCGTCGAGTCGGCGTTTGGGTCGGCGTCGGCTCTGGAGCCAGGTGCCTCGGGTGCGGCTGTCGGCTGCCGCCGCGAGCTCGGCAGCAACGACAGGGATCGCGCCGGTCACGGGCGCCGGTGGCTTGGATGGGCTCTCGACGATCGGGGCGTGCCGGGGCCAAATACGGGCTCAGCGGCGCTGGCGGCACTGCAGGCGCAACAGCGTCGGGCGCAGCAGCGGCGCAATGCCGGTGGACGCCGGGCTGTTCGGGCGCACCACAGGCTCAACCTGACTAACTGGCTCTGTTACCAGCGGCGCCGCAACAGCAGGCACGGGTTCATGGCGCACCTTCTTCACCGACGCGTCGTGCCAAATGCCGATGTGGTCTTCCTCGAGTTCAAGGCGGACGCGATCCTTGAGGCCAAGCGATTTGCGGTAGTCGCGCGGCAACTGCATGCGGCCAGCACGGTCAAGCACCGCGTACTCCTCGTGAACTGTCTGGGTGACACCTTCTGCGTCAACGTGGGTGCGGCGCACCACTTCCGTCGCCGTGCGCCCGTCCCTGATGGCAACCGTGCGCTGCACCTGAGAGCTCACCGCGTGATCGTGGGTCACGACAACAACCGTGGCGCCTAGGTCGCGGTTGGCGGCTCGCAGCGCCTCGAAGACGTCATCGCCCGTCGCCGAGTCGAGCTCTCCCGTCGGCTCGTCGGCGAAGATCACTTCCGGGCTGTTGGCAAGCGCCACGGCGATCGCGACGCGTTGCTGCTCGCCACCGGACAATTGGTTGGGGCGTCGGGCCGCCTTGTCCGCCATGCCCATCGCGCCAAGGAGTTCCAGCGCGCGGTCCGCCCGCTTCTTGCCGCTCACGCCCGCGAACGCCATCGGCAGCATGACGTTCTCCTTTGCGCTCAGGTAGGAGAGCAGGTTGCGACCCGTCTGTTGCCACACGAAGCCGACGACCGAGCGCCGATAGGTGAGCCGGTCGGCGTGCGACATGCGCAGCAAGTCCCAGCCCGCGACGCGGGACGCGCCGGCGGTCGGGACGTCGAGCCCGGAAAGGACGTTGAGGAGCGTGGACTTGCCGGAACCGGACTGGCCGACGATGGCGATCATCTCGCCCTTGTCCACGAGCAGGTCAAGGCCTTGGAGGGCCTGCACCTCGATGTTCTCGACCTGGTAGATGCGCACCAGGTTGTCGCACACGATGAGCGCATCCGCGCCGTATTCGACCGTGGGCTCGTTCAGTGTCTCTGTGGTCATGTGTCCTCCCTCATCGGGACTCTCCCCAGCGAAGCACTTCGCTGAGCTTATTGCGACGGTGCGTGAGCACCTCTGCGGCGACCGCGAGGAACAGCAACACCAGGATGCCGCCTCCCACGATCGCGAGGAACGTCCAATTGGCGGTGAGCGGCGGATCGCTGAGGCCACCGGAAAGCAACTTGAGTCCCAACGTGTCGCTCGAGAGCCACATGATGGCAAGCCCGCCAACGGCGCCGCCAATCACCGCGGCAAGCGTCAGCGGCGCGAGTTCGGCGAGGGCCAGCCACCAGCCGTAGCCAGAACCCATGCCCTGCGTGCGCAGCATCGACAGCGCACGGCCGCGCTCGCGCACTCCGCGCAGGATCGTGACGAGGAGAGCGACAGCGGCGAGCAGGCCAACCGCGAGCACCGCGATCGCGATAGCGCGCTCAACTCCGCCGATCAGCGCGGAGTCTTGCATGGCAGACAACCAGCCCTCGCGCGTGGTGACCGTTGTTTGGTCGATGCCGGGTTCAGCGGCAACCGCTTCGCGGCGTCGGGGCCGGAGACGAACGCGATGTTCATCGCGACCGGCTCGTCGAAGGCGGTCGCGAACAGAGGGCTCCGCGGGCATGAGCAGGTACGGGCCTTCCTCGGCCCACCCAGCCGGGCGTGATCGTCGCTTCGCCGATGACGTCGAACGGCACGTATACGCGGCCGACGTAAACGGAGGAGCGTGTCGTGAACGTCGATGTCAATGAGTTCTTGGGACGCGAGCGCGGGAATGGGGTCGGTCGGCGAGGCCTTGGCGGCAGCGTCGTACATCTCTCTGCAGGGAACTGACGTCTTCCACGCCCGCCATCTCGAGAATCGTTGGGTAGTTCTTGTCCATCGCGAGCAGGTAGCCCTCGGAATAGTCGCCGCCGAACGCGATCGTTGCGCTGGGCTTTGCGAGCCCGCTAGACACGGTGAGCCCCTTGGCTTCGAGGTCGGCGATTTGCTCATCCGTCAACCCGGACTCGATCCGGACGTCGGCGCCAACGCGCTCCCACGAGGCTTGCTCCTGACCGGCTTGCACGGACGAGACGAGCAGACCGCCGGACACCGCGATGGCGATGGCGAGGGTCAAGCCCAACAGCGGTAAGACGGGAATCGCCTCGCGCGCCTTTGACAAGGTGATGACGCCCGCGACGCCGCGCGTGCGCTTCGCGAAGAACTGGATGATGCGCATCGGGATGGGGTATAGCCGCACCACCACGACGACCACCGCGAGGGCGACGAGCACGGGGGTGGCAGCCAAGAACGGGTCGATGCCCTGCGGTGGCGGTCTGCAGCACGCCGCGCCCGCGCAGGCTGACAACCGCGGCAGCCGCGATGACGATCGCGAGTAGCTCGAGCGTGAGACGGCGAGCCCGGCGCGCCTTCGCGACCTTTGCGCGGTCTTGTCGGTTGGCGGCCTCGCGTTTGCCGGTCCACATGCGCCGCGCGGACAGGGCGCCAAGCACGGGCGCGCTCAGGATCGCCACGAGCGCGACAACTCTGAGTAGGCCGCTTTGCGTCTGGACGCCTGGCGTGGCAAGCGATGCACCCACGATGCCGAGCGGTGAGGCCAATGGCGGCGATGAGGAGCGACTCGAGAAGCAAGCGCAACGACGTCGACAGCACTGACGAGCCGCGCGCGCGTTCAAGAGAGATGTCGTTCTCGCGGCGAGTGAGCAACAGCGAAGCCATGAGGGCGATGACAACAGCGGCCACCGACACCACTCCAGAGATGATGATGGACATTTGTGCGAGCGCGGCACGCGCGCGTGGCGGATATTGCGCGAGCGCCTCGTCGAGGCCCGTGATGACCGTGACATTGACGCCGGCGGTGTCGCCAACCAGGTCGCGGGGGTTTGCGCTCAGGTCCTTGAGTTCGCTCGAGATCGCGCGGGCGAGGCCGAGCGTCATCTTGTCCGGGTCAACCGAGATGCGGACATGTGCCAGGGAACGGGGTCCGCAGCGACTGCGGTCATGCCCGTCGAAGCTCGTCTCGCGAGACCATGACCGTGCCGCGGCGCAGTTGGTGCCTGCGCCGCCCGTCGCGACGAGGGGGTCGGAGAACTCGGGGAACTTCTGCCCAGATGTCTGCGGTGGGGTCTTTGGCCGCGACGATTCCGCTGATCTCGAGGATGAGGCTCTCGCCAGCGGACGTGGTGACCTGCACGTGGTCGCCGATCGCGAGTTCGAACGCGTCGGCGACCTCTTGGCTGATGGCGATCTGCGTGGGCGGTATCGACCGCGCCAACGCCGGTCGTGTCCTCCGGGTTGGGCGGGCTTCCAGCGGCAGCGACGCCATCCACGAGTGTCACTTCAGCCTGCTCGGAGTAGCCAAACTGGAAGTAGTCGCCAACGCGTGGATCCTTGGCGAGTTCGGCCGCCGTCTGCCGCTTGCGTCGCCACCGCGTCGGCCGTCGCGGACCACCCGAGCGGTGCGGCATTCGAGAGCACCCACGACGTCAAAACTCCTGACGACCACGGAGGCGTGTGCGCGTCGGCAGATTACTGACGACGGTGTCGCCAAGGTCCGCGAAGTCCTCGACCGGCACGCCTTGGATAGAGCTGACGTTGTCGCCGTTGGGGTTGCCAACCGGAACCGTCACGATGATGTCAGCGCTTGGTCCCGCGGCGGTAACAGCGTCCGACGCTCCCTCGTCGATCGTGCGCGCCACAAGTTCGGGGCCGGAAAGGGCGAGCAGCGTCGCGAGGGCCACGACGAGGGCAGAGCTGATGACGAGCCAACGGTCTCGCCACAGCCTGCGACGCACGAGCAGCCACATCCCGGCGAACGTGCCATTGCCGGTGCGCGGCCCGCTTGGCGGTGGGCTGACGTCGATCATCATGGTGTCGGTCATCGCTCATCACCTAGCCGCAACATCTGCGCCGGTTTGATGCGCCTCAGCATGAGGCCAACGATCACGATCGACACGAGGAGGACGAGGCCAACCTCGATCACGAGAATCCCGAGAGCGGGCCACGGAATGTCGACGATGACGGGTGGTAGCGGCGGCCGCCCGTCGGCGCCGACCGATACGAGCGGGGCAACCAGATAGCTCAGCGCGATGCCCGAGCCCAAGGCCGAACACCAGCCCGAGGAACGACAACAGCGCGTTCTCGGAACTCACGATGCGTAAGAGTTGCCCGCGCAGCACGCCGATAGCTCGCATCTGCGCGAGCTCGATCTCGCGCGCGCGAACGGTGACGATCGCGTGGACCGCGAAGCCGAGCGCCGCGAGCACTACGGCGGCCCCGGTCACGAGCCAGAGCGCCGCCTGGATTGCCACGCGGAGAGGGTCGTTCTTGAGTTGGTCCGCGAGTCCAGCTTGCGTCGTGATGGTGGCGCCATCTGGCAGCGTGGCCGTGTACGCCGCGATGTCGTCGTCGGCGACGGTCACCCACCATTGCGACGGCGAGATGGTGCGGCCGCCAGCTTGGATCACGCCCAACTCAAGGGTGGAAATATTCGCCACGATCGTCGGGTCGCCGGTCTGTTCGCCTGTCACCAAGGGAACGCGCTGCGCGATATAGGCGGGCACGAGGGTGTTTTCGACCTGGATCTGCACCTCGGCGCCCACCTCGAGGGAGAGATCATCGAGCACAGAGCCGGTGACAACGAGTGGCACAGGGACCGCGACCTTCGACGCTGTCAACGCGAGCGAGACGGGCCGATTTAGCAACGTGGACACGGTGGTAAACACGTTCGCGTGAATCTGATCGCTTTCCGGCTCTAGCGAGTCGATTCCGACGCCATTCGTGGTCGCGGTCCAGTTGAGGTCCGAGGGGATCTCGAGTGGGGTCGCGTCAACGACGCTCGGCACGCCAGGAACCGGAATTGCATAGACGGGAACTACGGACTCGATCTTGTCCACGGACAACTTGAGCGTGAGCGGTGAGCCTTGGTCGAACTGGCCAGGGTCGCCCGCTGGATCAAGCAAGATCCATTGCGCTTGGAGGCCGACGAAGTACAGCGGCGTTGTGAGGTCGTCGAGGTCGTCGGTAGCGGCAATCGTGCCGACGACGGTATGGGTCTTGCCATCGACAGGCAACTGACCCATTTCCATGGTCTGGTACATGCCAGCGGCATCGCGCACGACGGCCCGCACTGAGATCTGCAAGTCGCCGATCGGTTGCGACGTCGTGGCGACGAGCTTCATGCTCAGCTGCTGGGCGCCACTCGGAAGCTCCACGGGGTTGATCTCTTCGGCTTGCTTGCCGGCGAGAGTCTCAGCGATGCGCGCACCACCGGCCTCGTTGAGGCGACCAACGCCGTAGGTCTTGAGTCCTGCGTCATCCGTTGCCACGAGCGACACGGGCCACCCGTTGAACTCTTCTCGGCGGCGGCCGGGATCCGGCGCCGCACCGATTCCGGCGGATTGGCTCACCACGGGCGACACGCCTTGCGCGAAGGTGCCATCGTCAACGAGTGAGCGCTGCGCAAGCGTGGCCGCGTCCACACCTTTGACGATCGCGTCTGGCGGGTGTTGGTACAGCGCCTGGTCGTCTTGCGACTGGTGCCACGTGGCGAGGAACGTCACCGCAAACGTGCCGATCGACACAGCAAGGGTAAGCAACAGGATCGCAGAGATCGCTCGAGCGGAGCGTCGGCCAACTTCCCACGCGGCGAGCGGCAACACGGCCTTGCGGCCCCGCGCGGCTACCGCCTCAAGCACCTTCGACGCGGGCGGAATGAGCCGCACCGCTACAAGCGCGCCAGCGAGCAGAGCGAGCGCTGGGCCCGCGGCAAGCAACGGGTCGACGCTTGCCACAGAGCCGCTCGCGAGCACGGGTGACTTGTAGTTCTTCAGCTGCCAGTACGCGAGCACGGCAAGCACAAGCACCGCAATGTCGAGCCCTGATCTTTGGAAGGCCGCGCGTCGACCAGGGCGCGAGCGAGCCTGTTCGGCGTCCACGAAACTCGTTT
This sequence comes from uncultured Actinomycetota bacterium, assembly GCA_963757685.1. Classification (GTDB taxonomy): domain Bacteria; phylum Actinomycetota; class Actinomycetes; order Actinomycetales; family Demequinaceae; genus Demequina. Next base: position 231,115 of record CAVWSW010000002.1, read on the forward strand.
GGCGGCGCAAGAGCGGGGCCACCAAGACGCCGATCAGGATGAGCCCAACGATGCCCGTGACGACCCACGTCATTGGGGGAATTCCTGGGTCAACGTTCATGCCCGCGTCGGTCATCACGGGCGTCTGCGCAAGGGCGAGGTAGACGAGGCGCGCGAGCGGTGCGGAGGCCGCCGCCGTGGCAATGCCCAGTGCGACCGCCTCGATGAATCCCAAACGGAAGATCTGCCTTCCGGAACCGCCACGGGCCACCATGAGGTGTTGCTCGCCGTAGCGCCGTTCCGCCATGAGGCGCGCGGTCTGGCTGAGCGCGGCGACCGCGAGTACAAGCAAGAGGAGTCCGGTAACGAGCACGCTAGAGCGCGTCACAGCGAGCGACCCGACTACTCCGCCGAGCGTTGAGGACACGTCTGACACCACGGTGACGGTGTCCGCCGCATCGCCAATATTGCGTGTGGCAAGGCGGTCGAGGTTCGCGCTACGCGCGAGCACGGCGTTGACCTCGCTGAGCGATGTGCCCGTGAAATCGGGAACGTAGGTTGTGGTGACGAGCGAGAGCGGCATCGTCTCGACGTCTTCTTGCACCGTGTAGAGGGGGCCATATCCGTCGGTGATCACCATGCCGGCGGAGAACGGCACCACTGTCTGCGGATTGTGGCCAGCTCCAAGGAAGCGATCGATCAACCACACGGGGTCTTCCGGATCCGTGACGGCGTATGTGCCCACGATCAGAAAATTGGCCTTGTTCTCTTTGGACGAGTACGCCGACAACGTGATGGTGTCGCCAACGCTCACGTTGAGGTCGTACAACAGCGCAGGGGGGACGAGCACCTGAATGGGCCCGCCGTTCGACGCTTGCGGAGCCTCGCCACTGCGAATGGAAACTTTGCGTATCGAGGGCGTCGTTAGAACCCAAGTAGGCGAGCGCGATGGGGCGATCACCGCGCGGCACAGTGAGCCACGTGCCTTGTGTGGTCACGGATCGCGTGTACGGGACCTCCCCGAACAAGTCGGAAGCGGTCTCGTCAGTGCCGGTCAGGATGTCGTCGAGGGAGCCGTTTGGCACCACCCGGATGCTGACGGCAACATCTTGGTCCGACGCGTCCGCGAGCGACGCTCGAGCGGCAAACGTCTCGGTGGCTACAGAGAGCAGATACAGGGTGCCGAGCAAGGTGGCGGAGAGAATCGACACCGCGAGAACGACGGCGAGGAACGCCCACTGGATGCGTGATCGCCTCACAGCAAGGCGGATTCGCCACGGTCTCACGCCGCTCAACACCCCTTTGCGTTGTCAGCCCGGCACCGGGACATTCGGCCTCCATCCTCGCCCGCTCGCGGGGCTCTGGTTACCGATCCTGCGTGGCGTTATCGAATCGTTACAGTACGAGCGCCCAGCCCAGCCACGCTGCCGTGACGCCGGACGCCAAGGTGAGCGCAAGATACCCAACGGCCGCCCAGCGTCGGGCCGATCCCCAGAGGGTTACGGCATCGAGCGCGAGCGAAGAGAACGTGGTGATGCCGCCCGCGAGGCCTGCTCCAATCACGACGAGCACCCAGCCGGGCGCACCCTCATGCACCGCGGCCGCGGCCGCGCCAAGCACGGCAGAGCCGAACACGTTGGCCGCGAGTGTGGGCCACGGGTACTGGTGAGGACGCCGCGCAAGCCCAAGCGCGTAGCGACCGGTTGCGCCAACTCCGCACGCGACGATTGCCGCGGCATACATCCAGGGAGTCACGCGCCCTCCTTCACGCGCTCACCAATAGCGACGCCTAGCCGGGCGGCGAAGGTGCACACCACGAGCGTCACGGCGAGCACCGCGAGCGCAACGCCGAGCGTCGCGGACGTTGTCCACGCCATTGCTGCGATAGCCGAAAAGGTAGTGAAGCCGCCGAGCACGCCTGGCCCCAGCAAGGGCCACCAGCCCGCGTGGCCGCCCCACATGACGCCGACGATGCCGATGACGAGCGACCCGAGCACGTTGATCGCGAGCAGCGACCACGGAATGCCGCCGCCGTCGTGCCACACCATGCCGATGCCAAGGCGCACGGCGCCGCCTATGCAGCCGCCTGCGAAAGCCAGCGCGAGGCGCCGTGTCAGCTGGCGAGCCACGCGTCAGCGGCGGTGAGCTCAAGCGCGAGGCCCTTGAGGACGGCCTCCATCACCGCCTTTTCGACCATCGCGCCGAACAGCGGAATCCCGACCTTCACCTCTCCGGTCGCAAGGAACTCGCAGCCATCCCCGGCCGCCGTGAGGCCAAGGGCCCCGCCAACGTGGCCCGGAGCGCCAACGATCTCGACGGCGAAGGTCCCGACGCGGTCGTCGCCAGAGGGGGCAAGCCACGCCTCTGTGTAGCGCACGTGAAGGTCTTTGCCGACGAACGACCGGAACTCGCTCGGGATCGATGTGGCGGGCACCGTGCGGCGAATCGCGACCGTGAATGCGGTGTCTGCGGTGCCGTCAACCCATGCCTCGCCGTCCTCCGCACCGGACGCTCGAGCCCGGGCGCGCGCAAAACCCGGATCGGCAAGCATCTCGACCGCTCGGTCGAGGCTCGCCGCGAACGTGTGTTGGTGTGTGAACTCCACGAGGCCTCCCCGCGAAAGGGTACCGCGTGTAGCGCCGTACGCTAGGTGCGTGGCCACCCTGCGAGAAACTGCTGAGCGCTACGGGCCGCTCACGGACGACGAGGCCGAGTGGCTCGCGTCCCTCGTTGCCGACTGGCAGATCGTCGCCGACCTTGCGTTCGCCGACCTCATTCTGTGGCGAGCGGTAGACGAGGGCTTCGTGGCAATCGCCCAATGCCGACCCTCAACCGGCGCCACCGTGCACATGGACGACGTGGTGGGCACCATGGCCGCATCCGGCCGTATCGCTCACCTGCAGCGGGCGCTCGACGAGGGCGGCATCGTCGCCTCGCGAGAGCCTCGCTGGGACGAGACATATGCCGTTCGCGAGGATGCGCTCCCCGTGATGATGAATGGGAAGCCGGTTGGGGTGCTCACGCGAGAGGTGTCGCAGGCGGTGTCGCGTTCTTCGAGCCGCCTCGAATTGAACTACAAAGGCGCGGCCGACGACATCTTGCGTATGGTGACCCGCGGCGAGTACCCGGTACACACGTCGGTGACAGGCCCGCGCCGCGGCGCGCCGCGCGTTGGCGACGGCGTGCTGCGCCTCGACGACTCTGGCCACGTCATGTATGCCTCGCCCAATGCGCTCTCGTGTTTCCACCGCTTGAGCGTGCACGGCGCCCTCATGAATCGGTCGCTACCGCAAGTCGCGAGCGAGCTCGTGACCGACAGAGGCCTCATGAACGAGACGCTCGCGATGGTCCTGATGGGTCGCGCCGCGTGGCGCACGGACCTTGAGGCAAATGGCGCGTGCCTGTCCATCCGCGCCCTCCCAGTTCTTGAACACGGGGTTCGCGTTGGAGCTTTACTGCTGTGCCGCGACGTGACGGAACTGCGCCGTCGCGAGCGCGAACTCATCACCAAAGATGCGACTATTCGCGAGATTCACCACCGCGTAAAGAACAACCTGCAGACGGTTGCCGCGCTGTTGCGGCTGCAATCGAGGCGCGTGCAGGCTCCAGAAGCGAAGGAAGCTCTCGCGGAGGCGATGCGACGCGTGTCCACGATTGCTCTGGTCCACGAGACGCTTTCCGGCACGCTCGACGAGCTCGTGAACTTCGACGATCTCGCCGCTCGCTCCATGCGCATGGCCGCGGACGTCGCCTCGCCAGGCGTTCAGGTGCAGATTGTCAGAGAGGGTGACTTTGGCTTGGTGCCCGCCCAATACGCGTCCTCGCTCGCGCTCGTGATCACCGAGCTCGTCACGAACGCGGTAGAGCACGGGTTTGAAGGCAGGGAACGCGGAACCATCACCGTGACCGCGCAGCGCGAACGCGACGTCGTAGCGGTGACGATCGCCGACGACGGAGTTGGGCTAACGCACGAGCCGTCCGGGTTGGGATCGAGCATCGTTCGCACGCTCGTCGAGAACGAACTAGGCGGTCAGATCACGTGGAGTGGCAGCGAGGCCGGTTCCACAGTAGAACTCACCGCGCATGTCGGCGAGACTCGATGATTCGCCTTCGCGCGAGGGTTACTTTGCTGCGCGGCGAGCGCGAGCAGCGCGGCGCTTGAGCGAGCGGCGCTCGTCCTCAGACAACCCGCCCCAAACGCCAGAGTCTTGGTTGTGCTCCATCGCCCACTGCAGGCACGTCTCGCGTACGCCACACGAGTTACAAACAGACTTTGCTCGTTCGATCTGAACAAGCGCGGGTCCGGTGTTGCCGACGGGGAAGAACAGTTCGGGGTCGTCGACATCAAGGCAAGCAGCGCGGTTGCGCCAATCCATGGGGTCTCCTTAGGAGAATTGAGCGGGGCGCGTCACAATAACGTCTGGTAAGACAGGGACTGCACCCGCGCCTCGCGATTGCACTGCCTCTAGGTTCTCATGGTTACGAATGTGTGACAAGGGTTCCATCCTGTGTGTTGCCTCACAATTGTTCTCGCTACGGTTAACGCTGTGACTGCCCGTTTTGCTCCCCGCCGTACCGCGCGCATCCTCGCGTCCGCCGTGCTCGGCCTTGAGAGCGCTGCTACTGCTCTTGCTGCGCTCTCCTACATAGCGATGGGGATAGTCGGCGACGCGGGCGGCCGCGGTGTCAGTTTTGGCCTGGCGGTGGTCTTTGGTCTCGCCGCAGTGGGCCTTGGATTGCTCGCGCGTGGGCTCTGGCGTGCCCGACGCTGGGCCGTGTCTCCCGCGATCACCTGGCAAGTGCTGCAGGGCTTCGTTGGCGCCTTTGCGATCTCCGCTGGCTCGGGGAACATCGTTTTTGGCGCGGCCGCGGTTGCGCTCGCGGCCACTGGTCTCGTGGCACTCGCGTTGATTTCACGCTCGGCCGCGTCAGGCGCCCAAGACCTGGACGGCGCTCGCGACGCCGTCGATAACGACAACGCAGCGTAACGGCACAGGTCGCGGCTCCACGAGCCCGTGGTGACGGTCTCGCGCCACTTCTCGCACGGACCGCACGGTTGGCCGCACTACAAGAATGACGCGCGGCGTCGGCCGGCCGGGCCCCCCAAGCGCAAAGACTGACTCCGCGACCGCCGGTGCCGCGCCCGTGGCCAACTGGACGCGCCGCGCCGCTGCGTCTCGCTCGGCTCCCGGAGGGCCAACGACACCGGCCGAGCCAGCCGGCACGAGCACAGGCGCGGCAGCGTCGCCGCCAATCCCGATCGCGGAGCGAGGGAGCTCGCCGGTTACCGAAGTCGGCAACGGGAGTGCGAGTGGTTGCGCGTGGAAACGACCGGGTAGGGCAAGGTGTGCCTCTCGCCACCCTGCCGCGTCGTGCGCGCGAACGCGGCCCGCCAACGCGGGCAGGCGCCGGAGCTCGCGCGGCACCTCCCAAGCGGCCTCGTCGTGTTCGGGGAGACCCGTAAACACGAGTCGCAGCCCCGCTCCCGTTGTGAGCCGGTGGGTGGCCCAAGCTGCCGGCACAGCAAGCAGCGTTGGCAACTCGTGCATCGCCGCGGAGAGCACGTCAAGTGCTTCAGGATCTGAGCTCGCTGCCGCCGTGAGTGAGCGCGCGGCGTCGTCAAGCACCAGCATTGCGCCAGGGACCTCACTCGCCAAAGCAAGCGTGCGAGCAGCCAAGCGAGCATCGTGCGGCACCCACACCGGGGTAAGCCCGGAACCGGCCGCGAGCGCGGCAACCGCGTGGAGGGCGCTCGTCTTGCCGGCGCGCGGCGGGCCGGTGACGATCAGTGGGCCGCCCGTGGGATCCCATTCAAGCGGAACCCGCGCACGCCGCTCTGGCACGTCGGCCACTCCCAAGAGGATCCCGCGTGGAGCACCACGCGCGCTCGCGGCGCGGGCGTCGCTGGACGGCTCGCGGAAGGGTGCCGCCGCGATGTGCCTCGGTAGCTCGGGCAACCACAGCGGCGCCGCGGCGCCGCCATGACGGTCCCGCGCGACGTCGATCAGGTCGCGTCCCGGCGCGGCCGGCTGTGCGAGTACGCGAATCCGCGGCACGGGGTCCGCGAGTGCGACAGCCACCTGCACCCCTTCTAGCGACCCGCCGCGCATGAGAACCGCGCGCCCTGGCGTCGATGCTGGGATGTCGGCAGCGGCCACGGTGCCGATGAGGTCGCTCGACTCGCTTGGTGATGCGGTGCGCAAGGCGAGCGTCGTCGAGATGTTGGCGCGGATCTCAGCGCCAACCGCTCCTGCGGGCCGCTGGGTGGCGAGCACGAGGTGGATTCCAAGCGACCGACCCTGCGCAGCGATCCTCGCGAGTTGCGGCAAGAAGTCGCGGTCCGCGGAAGCTATCTCTTGAAACTCGTCCACGACAACAACGAGCCGTGGCGGCCGCGACTCGTGCCAGTCATCGAATGAGGTCGCACCCGCAGCAGCAGCGCTGCGCTTGCGATCCGCGAGTTCTGCGGTGAGAGCGAGCAGGCACCTGCGCGCAAGGTGCGGCTCGAGGTCAGTGAGCACCGACGCCACGTGAGGCAGGCGCCCGCACGGGCCAAGGCCCGCGCCGCCCTTGAAATCGATGAGCGCGAAGTTCACGTGGGTGGGGGAGTGGTCGTGGGCGAGTGAGCCGATGATGGTGCGCAAGGCCTCCGACTTTCCCGATCCGGTCGTCCCAGCCACGAGGATGTGTGGGCCATCAGCGACGAGGTCAAGCCAGACGGGGCCAGCAGCACTTACTCCGAGGCGCACCGCGAGCTCGCCCGTTGGCGGAGGCAATTGGGCCCAGCGCACGTGATCGGGCAACGCCGCTTCTGCACCTCGCGAAGCGACGCGCCGGGCAGTCGCATCGGCTGTCGCGGCCGTCACGAGCGGTAGCGGGCCGCGCACGGTGGTGCCGTGCGCGGCGACGACGACCTCCGCCCGGTCCGCGGTCACCTCGACCTGCACCCACGAAGGAGCCGGTTCGCTCTCGCCAAGCCACGTCACGTCACGGCCAGCGGGCGGCAGGGACGCCATCCAAGGCTCCCACTGCGGGGCCGACGCCGAGGGTTGGCCCGTGACGAGGGTGACGGCTCGTATCAATCCGCGCGGTCCCTTCACTGCAACGTCGCCGTCCGGCAAGGGGGCGAGTCCCAAGGTCCCCGTGACGTCGAGCGCGGGGGCAGGCTCGCATCCGCGCGAACGCACAAACGCTGCGCCCGCCAGCGCAAGCGGAATCGCGAGCGCGGCGAGCGCTAGGACGAGGTGCCCAGTGGCGAGGGCGAACATCACCATCGAGAGTGAGGCAGCGCCGCCCGACGCGATCCCCCAGCCGGCGGCCGGTCGCCCGGGGCGCTCGCCCTTTTCTGCGGGGGCGCTCGGGTCGCACAGCGTGATCACCGTGTCGCCGCACTCGACGACATCTCCCGCTCGCAGCCGCGCCCGGGCGTAGACGCGCCGTCCACGCACAGCGGTGCCGTTGCGCGAGCCAAGGTCGGCGATCCGCCCCGCGGCGACGCGGGCGTGCGCGGCGCTGAGTGAGGGGTCTCCGATCTGCAGGCCGGCGGCGGTACCGCGGCCAATGACCAGCCCGTCCGCGACCGTCATCACGGCCCCCGCATCCGGGCCCCCGACCACGGCGAGGTGCACGCCGACATGGGGCCTAGCGTCGGGCCCCCTGGAGGACGAGAGTCGAGCGAAGGGGACGAGTGGGGAGAGGCCAACAGGGTGGTCGGGGCCAAGCCGCACGGGGCCGCACCACGGGCGGTCTGGGATGTCCACCCCGTGAACGCGCGCGAAGGCGACGATGTCGCGGACGGGTACGCCGGGCTCCGCGTCGAGCGCGGTGTCGGCAACGGTGATACGCATGCGCCAAGCATCGCCGCCGCGGTACCACTCGCGCGGGGGGCTGTGGATAACCGTTAGCTCTGCGGAGACACCGAAATCTGACGTGGCTCTGCGACGCGGCCCTCGGAGTCGGCCACCACGTAGAAGGCGCTCGCCGAGGCCGGCTCACCGTTCGCGGCAAAGGTCACCACGCCGTCGGCCGCCGTGAAGGTGCCGTCGTCGGTGACGAACGTGTTCTGCACGCCCGCCTGCTCGGGATCGAGGTCGATGCTCGCGGGGTCGAACGTGGCAGGGGCATAGACCTTGTCGTTCGCGAGGACGTCGATCGTCGCGTTGCCGTCCGGGTCCTCGAACGCGAAGTCGTTTTCCGCGATGGGGCCAAACTCCGTCCAGTCCACGCCTTCACCAACGTGCAACGACCAGTTCGAGACAAGGTCGCACGAGGGGCCCGGGCACTTTTGAGTGAAGCCAACGCCGTCCGGAGGCTGCGCTGATTGAGGACTTTGGCTGCATGACCCAGAAGTGGGAGCCGTCGCCGCCGGCGTCGTAGAAATGCTGCAACCAGTTGTCGTAAACGAGCATCCTGTCCGAGAGGTCGACCCACCCGTATTCGCCGATGTAGTAGGGCTTATTTGCGTCTGCGGCGATGGCGCCTTGCTCGTCTATCCACCACGCACCCCAGTCTTCCCAGTCCGACGTTGGCTCGGTTGGCTGCCAGTGGTACGGGTACACGTGAATGCCGTGCCAATCGATATCTGGCAGCGCGAGCAGCGCAACGGGATCGGCGCTCATCGAGCAGTTCGTGAGCCAATCGTTGCCCGCCGGGATCCGTGCACAGGAAGCCCTCGCCGCCAAAGCCGATCAGGTGGTTGGCGTCGATCGAGCGCACGTATTGCGACATCTCGTCGGCCCACGTCACCATGATGTCCGAACCGCAATTGGCGCTCGGGGGGTATGGTCCGGCGCTCGAACACTGAAGTTCATTTCCGAGCTCCCACGCCATGATCGTCGGATCGTCTTTGTATTTGACGCCCGTGATCGTGTTGGTGCGGTTGAGCAAGTGCGACACCCAGTCTTGGTACCACTGCTTTATCTGTGGATCCGTGAAGAAGTCGTCGTGGTACTGGCCATTCGCCCAGCGCACGTACTGGTCGATGCCGCCGAAGGCTGTCCAGTTGTTCACGAGCGGCAGGATGAGCTTGATGCCTTCCTTTTGCGCCGCTGCGATTGCTGCGTCAAGGTGCTCAAGGCCCGTCTCGCCGTCGTTGTATGCGGGCTTGCCCGCCGCCTGGTCCCAGTACTGGAAGTAGATACCGCGGTTGTTGCCCTCGACCACGAGGTCGCCATCTTCGGTGCCCGTGTCGTAGAAGGCCCACGTGCGCATCACGGTGAAGTGCGCATCCTTCGCCGTCTTCATGTACACAGCGAGCGAGGAAGGAGCCTCGAAGATCATCGTGTACGCGTTGGCGCCCGCGTAACGGAATTGCTTGCCGTCTAGCATCAGGTCCTGACCGTCCGCGGTGACGAAGCTCGCCGGGTCCGCGCTAGGGGACGCCGACGGCGTGGCAGAGGGGCTAGGGGACGCGGAGGGGGCGCTCGCGTCGCTTGGACCCAGCATTCCGAAGATCAGCGCACCGACAACGGCGAGCACGCCGAGTCCGATAAGCGTCACGCCAGTTCGTTGCACCCCGCGGTGGTCGTCCGCCATGGTCTACCTCGCCTCTTGCGGGCCCCGATGCCCGCCTGTGCGCCATTCTAAGGGCGCGCACGAATCGTTACGTCAGGGCGCGATGGGGGTCAGCGTGCCGTCGTCATTGACGAGCCCCGCGTACCACTCGTAGCCCCTGTCGATGTAGGTGCGCGGTATGCCGCCAAGTTGGTAGCCGGACTGGCGGACCGTGGACGTCACCACAACCTGCGGATCCGTTGTCCACGTGAACCACGTGGTGTCACGCGTCAGCACTACGGGTTGCTCGCCGAGTGCCTGCGCCATTTCGGTGAGGGATTTTGGCGAGGGGGCGGACAGCGCAAGTACAACCGGCTCATCGCACGTCACGCGCAACGAGCCAAAGTGGGACGCCGTTGAGGCGAGCACGATCGGGTGACCGGGCGCGAGCGCGCAGAGCTGATCGAGTTGGCTCAGCGCGCCGCCCATTTCCCGCACCACGAGCGGCGTCGCACCACGCACGGGGTAGGAGTCCCCCGGCGTGATGATGAGCCACGTCGTCATCGGCAAGAGTGCGGTTCCCCAGACCGCCCAGTTGAGAGCAATGCGCCGGCGCCTCTTGTCGGTGAAGCGTTTGGCCAACCACACAGCTGCGAGGGTGGCGGCGAGGGCGAACGCGGGGATCGTCATGGGTTCGAATCTGCGTATTGCCCAGACCTGATCCGGAACGATTTCCGGCTTCCAGAAGTAGAGCAGCGAGGGTGCAAGTGTGGCCCCAAGGAGCACCGCCCAGCCCCCGCGACCGCGCACTGCGTAGTAGGTGGCGAGTCCGAGACCAAGGAACGCGAGCAGCACCACAGGCCACGTGAGGTAGTAGCTCACCCAGTTGATGGTGCTCTCCGCATAGGTGCGCGTTGGGTCCACAGGGAGGCCCTGTGACTTCTGGAATGACTCAACTACGGAGTTGGTGAAGATGTCCACGGGATCGGTGGTGCCGCGATGAACCGTTGTCCACAGGGGGCGCGACGCGAGCACGAGCATGAGCACCGTCACCGCGCCACCCACAACCCTGGCGCCGGTCTCGCCGATCTTCCGTAGCGGGAACGCGAGCAAGCCATCACCTCTGAGCGGCGAGATCCACGACACCACCCAAACGAGCGCAAGTCCCGCAGCAACCACGTAGGCGTGGATGAGCGAATGCGTCTGATCGCCAAGCCGATCGGCGTACGCCGCGCTCCAGCGCCACAGCGACCAATACCCAAGCGCAACGAAGAGCGCTTGCGAGGCGACCACCAGCACACCGGTACGCACACGCCACGCCCTGTCAGCGTCGGACAATGCCAGCGCCATGATGAGCCCAAGCAAGGCGCCAGCCGCGAAGAGGGCGCCGTCGATGCGCACAATGGTGGTGGCGCCCGTGAGCACGGCCCCGGAGACCACGAGCGTCGTAGACCGCTGCGTGAGGCCCCGCCAAGCAAACGCGACGCCTGCGATGACGAGTAGCGCAGTGAGTGGCTCCGAGTATGCCGAGCGCGAGAGTGCGATGTGGGCAACGCTGAGGCCAAACGCGGCCATGGGGGCGAGCGCTACGCGGGGGCCAAGGAACATGCGGCCGAGGATGTAGACGGCCAGCAGCCCAACGGCGCCGATGACGATGTTGGCTCCGAGCACGCCCCACGTGCCGGCCACCCAACCGCCGAGCGCGATGGTCGCGGGGAGCATCTTTGCGCCCTGCGGCTGTACAAAGTCGCCGTGGATGTTCCACGCTTGCGGGGCGTCGGCGAGCATCGAGTTCTGTACCGCGGCCGCGTGGTCAGCACCTAGGAGCGGGATGTCGGTGGAGGGGTGGTTGGTAAGCCACATGCCAGAGAGCGTGAGAAATCCGGGGTCGCGCACCACGATGAGGTATTCCGAGGTGAGCACCCAGTTGAGCAACGTCCAGCCGCCGGCGGCACCGAGTGCCAACAGAGCGCCGGGGACATCGGCCACCGACACGCGCGGACGAAAGACGCGCCAGGTCGCCGCGAGGATGAGCGCGGCAAGCGGAATCGTGGTCCACGGCCGAAACTGGCCAATGCTCACTGTGATGCCCGCGGCGAGAGCGAGAGCGACTGTCACGTGCACGATGCGATCCGGCAAGCCGGCAATCCACACGCGCTCGCGAACGGGGGTGCCGTGGTCTCTCACGCTCGCAGAGCCTACCGGGGACGCCGCCGATGCAAACAAATGGCGGTCGGCACTCACGCGGACGAGAGGAGTTGGGGCGCGCGTCGTCTTAGCGTGGCAAAGTCGGCGCACCCAGGTATGGTGACTCCATGACCAGAATAGTCTTGGTCGAAGATGACCCGACCATTTCAGAACCCTTGACCCGCGCTTTGGGCAGGGAAGGCTACGAAGTCGTGTGGCACGGCACCGGATTAGGCGGTGTCGAGGCAGCCGATGACGCGGACTTACTGATACTTGACCTCGGGCTTCCCGACATCGATGGCGTGGACGTTGCGCGCCGCGTGCGCGACAAGGGCCTCTTGGTGCCCATCCTGATGCTCACCGCGCGCGCCGACGAGGTTGACCTGGTGGTGGGCCTCGACGCAGGCGCGGATGACTACGTCACCAAGCCGTTCAGGCTCGCGGAGCTCCTCGCGCGAGTCCGCGCCTTGTTGCGGCGGCGCACGGGGGGCGACGCACTTGGTGACGTCGAAGTCGGTTCGGTGCAGGGTCGATGTCGCGGCGCACCGCGCCTTCGTTGACTCCAAGGAACTACAGCTGAGCGGCAAGGAATTTGACCTGCTCCACGTGCTCGTCTCCAACGCGGGTTCAGTGGTTTCCCGGGAGCATCTCATGCACGAGGTGTGGTCCGCGGAACCGGGCGCTCCCTCCAAGACGCTCGACATGCACGTGTCGTGGTTGCGTCGCAAGCTAGGCGATGACGCGACGCAGCCGCGCTTCATCACCACGGTGCGCGGCATGGGCTTCCGCTTCGAGAACGACGACTGACCTTGCGCCGTCGCGTCCTGACCGCGACCATCTCGGCGCTCGCAGTGGCCGTGGTGTTGCTCGGCATACCGCTCGCGATCGCGGCGGCTCAGTTGGTGCGCGACGATGCGCTGCGAGACCTCGACGCCCGCACCGCAACCGCCGCTCGCGCGCTCGAGGTGCGCTACACTGCGGGCGAGGCGATCACTGCGGCCAATCTCGAGTCATACGTCTCGACCGCGGCGGGCGCCCCGGCGTTCATCACGGTGACGCTCCCCGACGGCACCATGGTGCAAGCAGGGGAGGAGCCGTCTCCCGCCTATACGGCGAGCGAGGTCACCGAGTCGGGGATCGTCGTCATCATGTACGAGTCCTGGTGGGACGTGTTTTGGGAGGCAGCCAGGGCCGTTGGGTTGGTCCTCGCAGTCGGGCTCATCGCGGTCCTCGCGGGCATCGCAATGGCCATTTGGCAGGCGAATCGCTTGGCGAGCGCCGCTCGTCTATCTCGCGGCGAGCGCGGAGCAGATTGGATCTGGCCAGGTGCGGCCCGCGGCTCGAGAGCACGGGCATCGAGGAGATCGACCTCGTCGCGGACGAGCTCGCGCGAAGTTCGGATCGCATGGCCGCGCGCCTCGCCGCGGAACGGCAATTTGCGTCCGACGCGTCCCACCAGTTGCGTACGCCGCTCACCGCGCTCTCCATGCGCCTTGAGGAGATCGCGAGCGCAAGCACGCAAGCAGAGGTGCGCGAGGAGGCGGAGAAGTCGCTCGAGCAGGTCGAGAGACTTGTTGGGGTCGTCGATGACCTGCTAGGCCGCACGCGCAAGGCGCTCGGTGCGGGCACGGAATTGGTGGAACTCGAAGAGATCTTCGACCAGCAACGCGTCGAGTGGACACCTACGTATGCGAGCGCGGGCAGGAAGCTCGTGATCGAGCACACCGAAGCGCTCGTCTTCGCCAGCCCTGGCGGCCTCGCGCAGGCCATCGCGACCCTCATCGAGAACTCGTTGCGCCACGGAGCTGGCACCACCACAGTGTCCGCGAGGGGGTCAAACGGCAGCCAGGCCGTGGTCGTCGAAGTCAGGGACACCGGCAAGGGCGTGCCCGACGAGATCGCTTCGCGCATCTTTGAGCGCGAGGTAACGGGCGGGCAGGGGCACGGGGCTTGGTCTCGCGCTTGCACGTGACCTTGTGACGGCGGACGGCGGCAGGCTAGAACTCGCTCAGCGCGTGCCAGCAGTCTTCGCAGTGTTCCTGCAAGGCGTTCCGCAAATGGTGGACCTCGACACCGTGATCCCGCACGGGCAAACAGTCAGTCAGCGTCGGCGGAGGCGCTAGCACGCGGTTGCCGGAACATCGCGCCGACCGAAGACGAACATCTTGTAGCCCACGTATCGCAACACCGTACCGACGCCTATGCCGAGCACAGAGGCAAGGTTGTCCGCTGCCAGGCTCGTGAACTCCAACACGTAGTGGCTGATCGCGAGCACGCCGGCTTCCGCGACGATCGCCACACCGTTCACGACGGCGAATATCGCGAGCTCGCGCGCGGCGCGGTGCGTCCGCTGGCCGCGGAACGTCCACCATCGGTGAGCGCCCCACGCGAAGATCACGGACACGACGGTCGCGATGACCTTCGCGGTCACGACGCGGTCCTGAGCCCCAAGGAACGTCGAGTCTTCGCTAAGCGGCCCCAATCTCAGCCAGTTGAACACCGCGAGATTGATGACCACGCCGGCGATCCCCACCACGCCAAAACGGCCGAGTTCGGCCGCGTGGGAGCGGAGCCAAGCAAGCATCGGGCAAGCGTATACGCCGGTAGGTTGTAGCCATGACCGCCCCCATCGTCGCCGTGATCGGCGGAGGCCAGCTCGCTCGCATGATGACCGGCCCAGCCACCGAACTGGGGGTCACACTGCGGGTTCTTGTCGAGGCGCCGAGACGCTGCCGCTGCCGCGAGCGCCCACGAGACCGTGGTGGGCATGCCAGCGGACGCCGACGCCGTGGCGCGCCTTCTCGACGGCGCCGACGTGGTGACGTGGGAGCACGAACACATTCCCGCAGCCGTGTTTGAGGCAGCAGCGGCCAAGCGGGATCCCGGCCCTGCCGTCTGCCGCAGCCTTGCGATTCGCACAAGACAAGATCGCGATGCGCGAGCGGATGGATGAACTTGGACTGCCCAATCCACCGTGGCGTCAGGTAACTCGTGCCGATCACGTCGCCGACTTCCTCGCGCAGCATGGCGCGAGCGTGCTCAAGACGTCGCGCGGCGGCTACGACGGCAAGGGCGTGCTCATGATCGATCACGCGGAGCAGGCTGACGCTTGGCTCGCGACCGCGGCACGTTGCATCTGCTCATCGAACAGCGAGTGCCCTTCACGAGGGAACTGTCCGCGCAAGTGGCGCGCACAGCGTCGGGCTCCGTGGTGGCGTATCCGGTGGTCGAGTCCACTCAGCGGGGCGGCGTGTGTGCCGAGGTGATTGCGCCAGCGCCGGAGCTTGACGCGCACCTCGCCGAGCGTGCGACCGCTCTCGCGATCACCATCGCCACCGAGCTTGATGTGGTGGGCATGCTCGCGGTTGAGCTGTTTCAGGTGGGCGACGACATCGTCATCAACGAGCTCGCGATGCGCCCGCACAACTCTGGCCACTGGTCGATGGACGGCGCTGTAACGGGACAATTTGAGCAGCACCTGCGCGCGGTGCTCGGCCTTCCGCTCGGCGACACGGCGCCCACCGCACCATGGACGGTGATGGTCAACGTCCTTGGCGGGCCGCGCGCCAACCTCACCTCCGCGCTTGCAGACGTGCCCGACGCCGGGGCCAAGATCCACTTGTACGGCAAGGACGTGCGTGACGGCCGCAAGGTGGGTCACGTGACAGTCGCGGGCGCGGATCTTGCATCCGCGCTCAGCCGAGCGCGCGCGGCTGCCGATATCGTGAGGGGCGAGGCAAACACGGGAGGCACGCAGTGGTAGACGTCGGCATCGTCATGGGCTCCGACTCTGACTGGCCCGTCATGAGCGGCGCCGCGGAGGCGCTCGCGGAGTTCGGGGTGTCGTTTGAGAAGGACGTTGTGTCCGCTCACCGCATGCCAGAAGAGATGGTCGCCTACGGGCGCTCCGCGCACGAGCGCGGTCTCAAGGTCATCATCGCGGGAGCGGGAGGTGCGGCGCATTTGCCTGGCATGCTCGCGTCAGTTACTACGCTGCCCGTGATTGGAGTTCCCGTGCCGCTCAAGTATCTGGACGGCATGGACTCGCTGCTGTCGATTGTGCAAATGCCTGCGGGCGTGCCCGTCGCGACAGTGTCCATCGGCGGAGCGCGCAACGCCGGCCTGCTCGCGGTGAGGATGCTCGGAATCGCGGACGCGGGCTTGCGCGACAGAATGTCGGCGTTCCAAGACGACCTGCGCGCCGCTGCCAAACACAAGGGTCAGGCGCTGCGCGAGCTGTAAGCGGTTAGCTCGTGGCGCAGGTCGCGAGGATCTGGTCTTGCGTCAGGCGCTCCGGTGTGGGGGCAATCGTCGGCGAGGTCGTTCCGGTCACGCCGGGTGCCGCCGAGGTTGGCGTCGTGTCAACGGTCTCCGTTGTGCCGCCATCCATCGGGATGTCGCTCACGAGTCGCTTGTAGATGACCTTTGCCTCTGGAGTCGCCAGCACGTCACCTGACTTGTCGCCCGCGTACTTCCACGGAACGGTAGCGAAGGTGATGTTGCTTTGGTCGATGTTGCGCAGCGAGAACGCGAGGCCAACGAGGTACGAGAACGAGCCCAGATCGGGGTCCATGGTCATGGACTGGCCTGCGGACTTGAGTAGCAAGGTCAACTGCGGGGCGTCGGCAAGCACATTCATGCCGAGCACCTTCTTGGCGAGGTTGTTCATGAGAGCGTGCTGGCGTTCGATGCGCTGCAGATCGGTGCCATCGCCGATGTGGCGAACGCGTGCGTAAGCCAGTGCCTTCTTGCCAGAGAGCACCGTGGGCCCCGGCTTGAGGTGCAGGTGTGACCGGCGGTCATCGATCTTCTTTTCGATGCACATGGGCACGCCGCCCACCGCGTTAATCATGTGCTCGAACCCGGCGAAGTCGACCACTGCGTAGTGCTCAAACGTGATGCCGGTGAGGTCCTGAAGGGTCTGCATGGTGCACGCTGCGGCCTCTGCCTCGTTGCCGTGCTTGCCGCCGTTGGCGAATGCGATGTTGAACTTTCCCGTCCATCCCTTAACGGTGCTGCCGTCGAGCAACTTGCAATTGCTCACTCGTACACGCATGTCGCGAGGAATCGAGAGGAAGTCGATACGAGACCGGTCCCCGGAGATGTGCATGATCATCGTCGTGTCAGAACGCATGCCGCCTGCGACGTTGCCGCCGATGGCCCCGTTGTCACCGGCGCGAGAGTCCGATCCGACAAGCAGGATGTCGATGGGCGCGCCCGCTTCGGTGTCGACAGGGTCTGGGGTAACGCTGGGCGAGGGGCTCGCCGAGGAGGTTTCCACTGCGGTGTGCGACGGGCCAGTGACGAGGCCGGAGATGTCTTGCGTGTTGAACGAGTGCTGCAGGCGTTCCACGTAGGTCGCTCCGAACACGATGCCAAACCCGAGCACGGCCGCGGTCACTGCTGCGGTCAGGCGTAGCGCGGTGCTGCCAGGGCCGCGAGAGCCATGGCGCGCGCGATTGCCTGCGCGGTTACTGGTGCTCACGTGACCTCCTGGTGCGCGCGGGCGCGCGAGAATATTCGGGTTCCTACTCGCCTCAACGCGCGCGAGTCACGCACGGTTCCCAAGCGGATCAGGTACTGCACTCGCTGAGGAGCGTAGCCGTGGCGTCCGAGGACGACGGCACGGGCACCGGCGATGTGTCGATGACCTGATCCCATGTGTCCCCCGCGCTTTCCTTGCCCACGGTCGCGAGTGGCTCGTCCGCGGCAAGCTCACCCCACATCGTACGTGCTTCATCGAGGATGATCACGTTGTTGAAGTCCTCCGTGTACTTCCACGGCACGGTGTAGAAATTGATGCTTGCGGGGTTGACGTTGCGCAAGCTGAACCCCAGACCAAGAAGGTACTTGGTACTCGCTAGGTCGGTATCCATGGTCATCGCTGTCGCCGCCGCTTTGAGGAACTGCGTAAGTTCACCTGCATCGGTGAGCAGATTCTTGGACAGGATCACCCGGCTAACCTGCCGCAGCAACTCATGTTGGCGCGCGATGCGCTGCAGGTCGGAGCCGGAGACGTCGCCAACTTCCGCGGTGCGCATACGGGCTAGTCCGAGAGCTTGGCGGCCGCTTAGCACCTGCGGCCCAGGCTCAAGGTTGAGCCGAGCCTTCTTCGACACTATCTTCTCTGGGATGCACATCGGCACCCCGCCAAGAGCGTTGATCATGTCCTCGAACCCTGAGAAGTCGATGACCGCCCAGTGGTCGATCGTGAGGCCAGTCATTTTCTGTACCGTGTTGATGGTGCACGCTGCCGCCTCTGCGGGATCGCCGTGGCGACCGCCGTTCGAGAACGCGACGTTGAAATCGCCTGAAGTCGCCTTGATGGTGGTGCCGTCGAAGTACTTGCACGAGGGAATCTCCACCTGGGCGTCCCTGGGGATCGACACCAGGTCAACGCGGCTGCGGTCTGAGGCAATGTGCATGATGATCGTGGTGTCGTTCCGCATGCCTTGCGCAACGTTGCCGCCGATGTCGCCATTTTCCCCGTCGCGAGAATCGGAGCCCATAAGCAAGATGTTGATCGCTTCGCCATCGTTGAGATCGGTGGGATCCGGCGATTTCGACGGCGACACAGACGTTACTGGCGCAGGAACTTCACTCACGAGGGCGGAGTTGTCGGACGCCGTGAACGCCTCGTCCACTTGCCCAAGGACCGTGTTCGCGTAGACGAGGCCAAAGCCTGCGGCACCAGCCACGACGCTCCCAAGCCACGCCAACACGCGCGACGGGTTGCGGCGTCTGGCGTGCGAGGGGCCGGTCACGGGCACTGTCGGAAGGTCGTCAATCATGGCACTTGAGTGTAAGCATCGCCGCCGCGCCCTCCGCGCAGGCGTGCCGCGGGCTCGGCCAGGGCTACCCTCGACCCGTGAGCAACGCCCTGCCCAGTCTTAGCGCGCGTGTTCCAGTAAGCGTCGTGATGCCGGTGCTTAACGAGGAGCGCTACCTCGCCGACGCGTGCGCAGCTGTGCTCGACAACGGCTATGACGGCCCGCTAGAGCTTGTCATCGCGCTGGGTCCGTCTACCGACGGCACGGATGCCGTTGCAGAAGCCATAGCCGCCGACCACCGCGTCGTCCTCGTTGCGAACCCAACTGGCGCGACTCCGTCGGGCCTAAATCTGGCGATCGCCGCCTCGCGCAACCCAGTCGTCGTGAGGACCGATGGCCACGCGCGCTTGCCGCGCGGATATGTCGCCGAGGCGGTTGCCGCGCTGATGCGCTCGGGTGCGGGAAACGTTGGCGGGCGAATGGTGCCGACGGCCGACGCTCCTTTGGGTAAGGCGATCGCGCTCGCGATGTCATCGCCGTGGGGAATTGGGGGAGCGGGTCACCGCGTTGGCGGGGCCGCGGGGCCAACGGATTCGGTGTACCTTGGCGCGTTCCGCAGAGAAGCGCTTGATGCCGTTGGCGGCTTTGACGAGCACTTCCGACGGGCTCAGGACTGGGAACTGAACTATCGCCTGCGCGACGCGGGGTTCACTGTCTTCTTTGTGCCCACGATGGCGGTGCCGTACGAGCCGCGACGATCGTGGCGAGCACTCGCGAAGCAGTTCCATGAGTCCGGCAGGTGGAGGCGCGAAGTGGTGCGAGTGCATCCAGACTCAAGGTCGGCGAGATATTTGGCGGCGCCATTTGTGGTGGTTGCGGTGGGGGCAGGACTCGCCCTCGGCGCCCTTGGAATGGCCACGTCACTCGTGTGGTTGGAGCTCGCATTCCTCGCCCCAATCGCCTATGTGGCAGGGGTGATAGTCGCGAGCCTGACGCACCTTAGGGACCTGCCCCTCCGCAGTTTGCTCTTGCTGCCTGCCGTCTTTGCCACCATGCACATCGCGTGGGGTGCGGGTTATCTCCGTGGTATCCGGTAATCTCGACTTGACGCGGAGGGATTACAACGGTGTAATTCCCCTAGGCGGGTTCGCCTGCCAGCGATCAAGGGAGGGCCTATGTGGAATATCTACGAAGGTTCAGTGCCCTCGGACGTGCGCACTCCCGCATCGGCACTGGCGCCGGTTGTGGACATTTTCAGCGGAGTCGATGACGGTCCGCTGGCATGGCAAGAGCGCGCATTGTGTGCTCAGACAGACCCTGAGGCGTTCTTCCCCGAAAAGGGAGGATCAACGCGCGAGGCCAAGAAGGTGTGTACGTCGTGTGACGTGCGCTCCGAGTGCCTCGATTACGCGCTCGCCAATGACGAGAGGTTCGGCATCTGGGGTGGCCTGTCCGAGCGTGAGCGGCGCAAACTCAAGCGTCGCGCCGTCTAGTCCTTCGGGACTCGAGGGCGCGCAGTGACGGCGGCACGCGTATTTGTGCGCGCCGTCGTTGTCAGCGACGGCCGCTCCCCTCACCTGACGGCGGTCCTCGAGGCGATCGCAGCCCAAGAATTCGCGCCAGACGCTGTGCATGTCGCCACGGTTGGCGACGTCGCCTTTGAAGCGCCCGTCGGCCTCACCGTCGCCATCACAGAGGTTTCCGCATCGGCGAGTTTTGGCGCGGCCGTTGAGGCGGTGATCGCGGAGTTTCCCGCTCGCGACGCCGAGTACCTGTGGCTTTTACACGACGACAGCGCACCGCTCGCGGACTGCCTCGCGCGCCTCGCGCCCACCGCGCGCAAACGCTCGCGCGCCGCAATTGTCGGAGCAGCGCAGGTGCGTTGGCACCAGACCCATCGCCTGATCAGCTTGGGCTCCACTGTCTCTCGTTACGGCGCCCGGCGCGTTGACCTCGTGGACGACAACGACATCAACCAAGGCCAATACGACTTCAGGGACGACGTTCTCGCCGTCTCCATAGCGGGCGCGCTGGTGCGCCGCGAAACGTGGACGGAGCTCGGGGGCCTCGACGCGGCGTACCGAGGATTCGGCGACTCCGCAGACTTCTGCAGGCGCGTGTGGCGAGCAGGTCACGACGTGGTGGTGGTGCCGGGAGCGTTGGTGCGCCACGTGCAGCTCAACCTGCGCGGCGCGAGAGATCCGGAACTGGCGCGACGCGGCTCGGCTACGTCGTACGCCTCGCGCCGCGTTGGCGAGTGGTACCACGCGGCCGTGTGGGCGCCGCTTCTCGCGGTGCCGTTGCTCGTGCTCTTTGCCTACCTCTCTTCGGTCGTCAGGTCGCTCGTCCGCGTGGCTCAAAACGACCCGCGTGCGGCCTTGACCGAACTTGCCGTGCCGTGGCGGCTCCTCGCCAGGATGCGGTCACTCGGCAGATCTCGACGCATGGCTCGACGCCACGCAACAGTCCGCGCGAGCGCCACCCGTGCGCTGCTCGCGAGCCCAGGAGCGGCGCTGAACTATGCGAGGGCGCGGTACTTGCGCTCATACGATCGCTGGCGCCTTGCCGTCACGCCAACGGGAATGGTGCGCGCAGAACTCGCGGCAGCCGCCACGCGGCGTCGCTGGATGTTCGCGGTCGTCGTTGCCGCAACTGGGGGCATCGCGGTCGCCCTCTTCGGTGGTTGGCTCCCGGGCCTGATTGCTGGCCGAATGCTTGTTGGCTCGTCGCTCGGCGTCACCGATGTCACGTGGCATGAGCTGTGGCAACGCTCGTGGACCGGTTGGTCAGACGTGGGATATGGCGCCCCATCTGTCGACGGCGGATTCGCCGCAGCGCTCTTGCCGTTTGCCATTGTGCCAGGCGGTTTGCGCTTGTGGCTGGGCTTGCTGCTGACGTTCGCGGTGGTGCTAGCCGCGGTGGCCGCATGGTTCGCGGCCGGCGCAGCGACGCGTGCCGTCTCCGTGCGTGCGGTCGTCGCACTTGCCTACGCTGCGTGGCCGCCCTTCCTCGTCTCGATCTACGAGGGCCGCGTCAGCGCGGTTATCGCGCACATCATGTTGCCGTTCGTCGCGCTCGGCGTGACCCGCGCGCTTGGGTGGCACAGAGGCGAAGCGCTCGCAAGCGGCGACGAGTACACCGCGCGCCGCGTGGCATCTCCTTCGGCTGCTGCTGGGGCCTCACTCGCTTTGGCGTGGTGCGTCGCCGTTGCTCCCGTGTTGCTTGTGCCAGCGCTCGTTGTACTTGCGGTGGTAGCTGTCATCGCGCGCCGTCGCTGGTTGCGGGTGGTCCTTGTCGCGGTTCCCGCGCTGGCAATCGCCGCGCCCGGAATCCGGGCTGCGCTCAGCGCAAGCTCCGTGAGCGACGCGGTGGGGATTCTCGCGCGTGAGGTTGGCCCCTCAGCTGCGAGCACCGTCGAGTCTCCTTGGCGCACCGTGCTGACTCTCGACACCAACCCCGGCGGGGCTCAGTGGTACGCCGCGCCCGGCGTGGTCGCGGCGATCGCGCTCATGGTCTGCGGGGCCGCGCTGCTCGCGTTGTTGAGCGGCCGCGCCTCCGCGGCAGTCCGCGTTGGGTGGATTGTGGCTGCCATCGGCCTCTTCACGACCTTTGCGGTGCAGCGCGCCATCGTTGCGTGGCCCGACGGTGCGGGCTCGCTTGCCGCGAACGGGTGGAGCGGGCCGGGATTGTCGCTCGCACTCATCGGCGCGCTCGGGGCGACAGCAGCAGCCTCGCAAGGGTTTTGGCATGCGGGAGGGGCGCTTCGCGTTCGCCGCATCGCCGCTGTAGTCGCCGTGTCCGCGGCGGCATGCGCTGTCCTCCTCTCCGCAACCGCATGGGCGTGGCCCGGAAGGGCAGCCCCTGGCGATCTCGCCACGACGAGCGTCGACGTGCTCCCACTCGTCGCAGCGCTAGAGCAAGGGCCTCCATCCTCTGAACGTGTGCTTACCCTCAGCGACACCGAGCAAGGTGTTGTCTACTCGGTCGAGAACTATGACGGGGCCGTGATGATCGCCGGCGGGGCCGCCTTTGGCAGTGACGGTGCAGCGCTCGCTCGTCCTGGCCGCACAGATGTTCCCTCTCCAGCGGGCCTGTCGAATGCGGTCGCGACCCTCGTTGGTTCGGGCGTTGGAGCGGATGACGATCTCGCGGCATGGGGCATTGGAGTCATCGTCGCGACGCCAGACTCCACGCGTGCGCTGGCCGGCCTCGCGCAGGTCGACACGCTCGAGCTCATGGGCGCGAGCGAGCTAGGCACCGTGTACCGCGTTGGGCGCGGTGACGAGCAATCGAGCCGCGCGTGGATCGCGACCGAACGGAATGACATCCCCGTGGCGATGGCATTCTCCGGCGGAAACGCGACACTCGACGCCGCGGACGAGGGCACGCTCATCATCGCGGTGCCGGCAGATAAGGCGTGGCGAGCAACGCTGAATGGCACGCCGCTTGCCGTCGCGCCCGACGACGCGGGGCGGCAAGCGTTCGCTGTGCCAGCCGGGGGAGGCGTGCTTGAGTTTGGGTTCGACGACTCCACGTATCGCTTGTGGTGGTGGATCGCCGCGATCGTGTGCGGGCTCGCGCTCGTTGCGTCCGCTCCCATCCACCAGCGGCGATTCGTTGGGGGGCGCTCATGAGAGTCAAGGGCTTGGTGACTGGCGCGCTCGTGTTTGCCGCTGTTGTCGCGGCGATAGGCGCGGGCAGCACTCTTGTGGCGCACGAGGTTCCCACAGCGTCGGGCACCACAGTCTCCGTGCAGCCCGCGCGCCAGGATGTCGCGTGCCCAGGACCGCAATCCACGCCATCTGGCGTGACGGGAACTGATCCGGAGCTCGGCGGTGCCGCCACTGGAGTGAGCGCCAACACCTTCCTTACGGGCGAGGTACGGCCCGTGGGCGCGGGTCAGGCCTCTGAGGCGCTGGTTGGTGCCACCGTGCAGCGCGTGAGCGGGGGAGACATCACTGGTCTCTCCGCGGTCACGTGCACGGCGCCGAGTACGGACCAGTGGGTGGTTGGGGGATCGACGACCGTTGGCGCGAGTGCGCGTCTCGTCCTGACGAATCCGAGCGACGCCTCCGTGCAGGCAACGGTGACGGCGTATGGGGAGATCGGCGAGCTCGATTCGAGGCAGGTCGCCATCGGGCCCAACTCTCAAGGCGAGGTGCTGCTAGAGGGTCTCACCATCGACGTCGCGGCGCTCACCTTGCACATCAGTTCAACGGGCACGGGAGTAGTCGCCGCATTGCAAGATTCTCGGCTCGACGGGTTCCAGCCGTTTGGCACGGACTGGGCCACCGCGTCGGCCCTTGGCACGGATCTGGCTATCCCAGGCGTCGGCACCGACGGCTCCGAGACCCAGAACGCGACGGTGCGCCTCATGGCGCCACAGGGTGCCAGCGCGCGACTCGCGCTTACCACGCCCGATGGTGCGGTTCTCTGGGAGGGCGTGACATCGCTCGACCTCGAACCCGGCGTCGCGATCGAAGTTGCCGTTCCCGCCGTCGACGCAGGCACGGTCACGATCACGGCAGACGCCCCCGTTGTCGCGGGCGCGATTATGACCCGGTCGCGCCTCGCGACAACCGGAGTGGCTGGGGACACCGCGCAAGAGTTTCGCTGGGTTCCCGCCCAGCTCGCAGGGGACGACAACGAGCGTTCGGCGGTGACTGTCGGCTACGACGAGCACGTGGCGGTGTACGCGGCGCAAGGTGGCACCTTCACCCTCTCCGACGCCGAGGGAAAGTCAGTAGGGAGCGCGACCTTGGCGGTCGGCGGCACGGCGACGATCCCGCTCAATGTGCCGCCTGGCACGGTCGTCACCGCGACCGGACCGTTCGCATGGAACATTTTGGTCGAGGACGGGGACTTCATCACGGCGATGGGGCCAACGCGCACCACGATCGACCCCGTAGATATCGCGGTGGAACAGCGCCGCTACGTGCCTAACCCGTAGTCAGGGTCCACGTCTTCTGGCCTCTTGCCGAGGACAAACCCCACGTGCTCCGCGAGCACGTCTCGCACGAGCCCGGCGAGTTCGTAGGGCTCGCAACGCTGCTCGATGGGCCTGCGATAGAGCACGATCCTCGCGGTCTGGCCAAGGTCGGCGGGGAACAGCCTGCCCAACGGCACGCCGCGCTCCCAAGGCGACGGTTCCGACGGTGGCACGTCCTCGGTGCCGAACTCAACGCGACCCCACTCGCGGCCCCAGCGAGCCTCGAGCCGTTCCGCGGCGTCGAGCACAACGTCGTCAAACGTCTCCGACCGGCTCACGGCCCCGGGCGCGCCAAGCGGGTGAAGCGGGCGGCGCAGTCCTCTCCCGTGCCGGTCCCTGTTGGTCATGCTCTTCAGGCTAGCGGGCGGCGTGGCAGCGGTCGCGCGGCGACGCGTGCGGGTAGCGTCCACAGCGTGATCTCCATGCGTCAGTGTTCCCGGCCTTCGTGCTCCAATGCCGCGGCCGCGACCCTCACGTATGTGTACGACGACTCGACCGTTGTGGTGGGTCAGCTCTCCGCAAGCGCGGAGCCTCACGCCTATGACCTCTGCGCGCCCCATGCGGACCGCTTCACCGCTCCGCGCGGCTGGGATGTGATTCACATTCACCAGGAGTTTGTGGATCGCGGACCCTCGGACGACGACCTCGACGCGCTTGCGCGCGCGGTTCGCCAGGCAGGCACGCCGCGTATGGTCGAAGAGGTTGTGGTGCGGCCCCCTCTCGCCTCGGAGCCGCGGCGCGGTCACCTGCGGGTCGTCTCCGCCGACGGTTGAGCCGGTACCCTGGGTCAGTGAAAATATCGGGCGTGGCAGCCACCCCTAGCAACGTCGCTCCAGATCTCACCAAGCTCATCAAGTCGTACGACGTCCGTGGCGTCGTCGGCGTGGACCTGACTGACGAGATAGCCACGGCGATTGGCGCGGCCTTCGCCGACATGATCGTGCTTCCAGACGGCGCGGTTGCCGTGGCCATTGGTCACGACATGCGCGATACGGGACCGGGCCTCGCGGCTGCGGTCGCTGCCGGTCTAGCCGGCGCGTGGCGTCGACGTTGTCGACATCGGCCTGTGCTCAACGGACGGCCTCTATCACGCGTCCGGTGTACTCGATCTGCCAGGAGTGATGGTCACCGCGAGCCATAATCCCGCCGAGTACAACGGCATGAAGCTGTGCCGCTCGCGCGCTCGCGCCGTTGGCGAGAACTCCGGTTTGGCCGACGTTCGCGCGAGGGCCGCGGAGATCCTTGCGGAGGGCTTCGTTGCCGGGCCGGAAACCGGCACCATCACGCAGCGCGAGATGATCGGCGAGTACGGCGAATTCCTGCGCACGCTGGTTCCCTTGCGGCAGATTCGCCCGTTGCGTGTCGTGGTGGACGCCGCGAATGCCATGGCCGGCTACACCGTGCCCGCGGTGCTCGGCACCGCGGCGGGACTCCCCGAGCTCCCGCTCGAGATCATCCCCCTGTACTTCGAGCTGGACGGCTCGTTCCCCAACCACGAGCCCAACCCGCTCGACGCCGCGAACCTCGTTGACCTGCAGGCGGCCGTCGTCGCGCACGGCGCCGACATCGGCCTCGCCTTCGACGGCGACGCGGACCGGTGCTTCGTCGTCGACGAGCGCGGCGAGGTCGTGGCCGCCTCCGCGATCACGTGCCTCGTGGGCCTGCGCGAGGCCGCGCGAGACGACGCGCCGATCGTGATCCACAACCTCATCTCGTCGCGGGCCGTGCCCGAGCTGCTGGCAGCGGCCGGCGCTACCCCCGTGCGCTCTCGCGTTGGCCATAGCTTCATCAAGGCGGAGATGGCTCGCCTGAACGCGGTCTTTGGCGGCGAGCACTCCGCGCACTTCTACTTCCGCGACTTCTTCTACGCGGACTCCGGGATGCTCGCCGCGATGCACGTGCTCGCGGCGCTCGGTTCCCAAACGGGTCCCCTGAGCGAACTGCTCGCGACCTACACGCCGTACGCCGCGTCGGGCGAAATCAATTCAACGGTGACGGACGCGGCCGCCGCGACGCGAGCGCGTTGTTGCTGAGCTCGCGGACGGCGGCTGCTCGCTTGACCACCTCGACGGCGTGACCATCGACCACTGGGACGTCGCAGCCGCGCTGGTGGTTCAACGTGCGCTCGTCCAACACCGAGCCGCTGCTGCGGCTCAACGTGGAGGCAGAGAGATGCTGCGTCATGGAGTCGATCCGCGACCGCGCGCTCGCGATCATCAGGGAGGCATAGATGTCCACCGAAGGTGGTACGAAGGCGGTCGTCGCGGCGCTCGCGCGCCAACCTCGGCATCGGCGTCACTAAGTTGGTGGCGTTCGCGCTCACAGGCGCCTCGTCGATGCTCGCGGAGGCGATCCACTCGGTCGCGGACTCCGGCAACCAGGTGCTGCTGCTCGTTGGCGGCAAGCGCGCCAAGCGGGAAGAGAGACGCAGAGCACCCGTTCGGCTACTCGCGGTACCGGTACTTCTACGCGTTCCTGGTCGCGGTGGTGCTGTTCTCGCTCGGCGGTCTGTTCGCGCTCTACGAGGCGTGGCACAAGTTCCAGCACCCCGAGCCGATCGAGTCGTGGCAGTGGGTGCCGATCGTGGTGCTGCTCGGTGTCGCTCGGTCTCGAGGGCTTCTCGTTCCGCACAGCGGTCGTGGAGTCCAACAAGGCGCGCGGCACGCGTCGCTGGCCGGCGTTCATCCGCCAGTCTCGCTCGCCCGAGCTGCCCGTGATCCTGCTCGAGGACCTGGCGCGCTGCTTGGCCTGGTCTTCGCGCTGTTTGGCGTCTCGATGACCCTCATCACGGAGAACGGCCTTGGGACGCGGCGGGCACCGCAATGATCGGCTTGCTGCTGTGCACATCGCCGTGGTCTTGGCGCGTGAGACCAAGTCGCATGCTGCTTGGGGAGTCCGCGACGCCGGAGGACGTCGCGGCGATCCGCGCGGCGCTTGCGACGCGGGATTTGGCGACGTCATCCACCTGCGCACGATGCACCTTGGCCCCGAAGACATCCTGGTGACCGCGAAGGTTGCGGCTGAGCCGGCACGGTGACCTTGGCCGAGCTCGCGCCGCGCATGGACGACGCGCCGAGGCGCGGATTCGCGCGGCCGTGCCCGCCGCGCGGCTCATCTTCATCGAGCCCGATGTTCGCAGGGCCGACGCGGCAGTCGCCGACGGCTCGTAGCGCGCCTCAGGCATCGTTGCGATTTGCCTGGTAGCCCGCGCTTCGCGGCATTTTCTTGCGCGCCGAAGCCGGAATCTTGACAGCGCTATGCGGGCGAGTGTGACATATCCGCCAAAGCGGGCCTCGACACAAAGTGCGCAAATCTGACAGTGTGGAAGCGACGCAGTGTTGCGCGCCACATTTGCTGAACCACTGGAGGGGACATGGACCTGGTGATCCGCGAGGATGAGCCATCGACGTTGCCGATGCGACGCCTGACGCCCCCAGTCGCCTTGGCATGGCCGGTATGCGGCCGGGTGGTCGACGTGTCCGGCGGCCCCAGCGGCCGCGCGCTCCGTTGCCACCTGTCCCATGGTCACCGCGGCAGCTGCGACGACCTCGGGTCGTCGGAACTCGAGCACTGGCAGGCGAACTCGCCCACCCAACCCGCGAGCGGTGTCACGCTCGACAAGGTGAAGGTCATGGCGCTCGCGCACGCGCGCACCTATGAGGCCGTTGCCCAGTGGAAGCGCGAACGGGGCGCTGACGAGGAGGCGGGGCAGTTGCTCGCTATGGCGGACGCGTTGCGGCGGCTCGTGGCGGTGCTCGACCGCTAGGTCGCACGCCTCGCGGAGCTCGTCTTCACTTCGCGGCGCTCGCGTAATGGGAGACTTACCCCATGACCGAACACGTTGTCGCTGACCTGTCCCTCGCCGAGGCCGGACGCCACCAGCTTCGCCTCGCCGAGCAGGAGATGCCGGGCCTCATGGCCCTCCGCGCCCGAGTACGGCGACAGCCAAGCCGCTCGCGGGCGCGCGCATCGCGGGCTCGCTCCACATGACCGTGCAGACGGCCGTGCTGATCGAGACCTTGACCGCGCTCGGCGCCGACGTCCGCTGGGCGTCGTGCAACATCTTCTCGACGCAGGACGAGGCGGCGGCGGCCGTCGTCGTCGGCCGCGGCACCTTCTCGTCGCCCGACGGCGTGCCCGTGTTCGCGGTGAAGGGCGAGACCCTCGCCGAGTACTGGGACTACACCGACCGCATCCTCACGTGGGAAGGATTCGACGGCCCGACGATCATCCTCGACGACGGCGGCGACGCGACGCTCCTGGTGCACGAGGGAGTGCGCTACGAGGCGCTTGGCGCCGTGCCGGCGCCCCTCGACGAGGAAGACCCCGGCTACAACGCCGAGATCGAGGCCATGCGCGCAGTGCTGCGCCGCTCGCTTGCCGCCGACCCAACTCGCTTTACGCGCATGGCCGCAGGCATCGTCGGCGTCTCCGAGGAGACCACGACCGGCGTGCACAGGCTCGACCAGATGCACGCGCGCGGAGAGCTGCTGTTCCCCGCGATCAACGTCAACGACTCTGTCACCAAGTCCAAGTTCGACAACCGGTACGGCATCCGGCACTCGCTTCCCGACGGCCTCAACCGCGCCACGGACGTGCTGATGGGCGGCAAGGTCGCGTTCGTTGCCGGCTATGGCGACGTGGGCAAGGGCGCCTCGGAGGCGCTGCGCGGCCAGGGTGCTCGCGTCATCGTCAGCGAGGTCGACCCCATCTGCGCGCTGCAGGCCGCGATGGACGGCTACGAGGTGGCGCGCATCGAGGACTACGTGGCCCGCGCCGACTTCTTCGTCACCACGACGGGCAACAAGGACATCATCCGCGTTGAGCACATGGCGGCCATGAAGGACAAGGCAATCGTCGCGAACGTTGGCCACTTCGACAACGAGATCGACATGGCGGGCCTCGCGCGCTCTGGCGCCAAGCACCAGCCCGTGAAGCCCCAGGTGGACGAGTGGATCTTCCCCGACGGCCACAGCATCATCGTGCTGAGCGAGGGGCGACTCATGAACCTCGGCAACGCCACGGGCCACCCCAGCTTCGTGATGTCGACGTCCTTCACCAACCAAGTGCTCGCGCAAATGGAGCTCTGGGGCAACCTCGACGCGTACCCGCTCGGCGTGCATCGCCTGCCGAAGGTGCTCGACGAGTACGTGGCGCGGTTGCACCTCGACGCGCTTGGCGTGCGGCTGTCTGAACTGAGCGAAGACCAGGCCGACTACCTCGGCGTGCCCGTCGCGGGCCCATACAAGGCCGACCACTACCGCTACTGAGCCTCGCAGGGTCCGGCGGGGCCGACTGCGTCTCCTGCGCAAGGGCCACTAGTTCTCCACGTCCACAACGCCAAAGGGCAACGCGCCCACGCGTAGCGACTCCGCGTCGGCCCTGCTGAGGCGCGCCAGTTCCAACTGGTACTCCCGGTCCCTGCGTGCTGCGAGCACGGCTGCGAGGAAGTATTCGGGGTGGGTGCCGGGCGGGGGCGGGGGCGACACGAACGGGGTGAGTTCGGTCGCGAGTTGCTCGCCGATGCGAGCGCGAGACTCTGGCCGCATGCTCGCCGCGCGGCCAAGGAAGAGGCGGCCGGTGAGCGCGAGGGAATCGGGCAGGCGGGCGATGTCCGCGGTGTTCGCCCAATACGCAAGGTGTGCGGGCATCATGACTGGCGCGAGGCGGGTATTGGCGCCGCGAGTGCGCATGGCATAGGTGCCGGCCAAGTAGTCGCCAATGCGCTTGCCGCGCGAGGACAACAGAGACACCGTCACGGCGAGCATTCCCGCGGTCATGTAGATCTCGAGCACGCCAACGAGGGCGCGGATGAAGGCGTGTCGCATCGTCACCGGGCCGCCGTCGTCGCGAACGATGCGCAGCCCCGCGGCGAGGCGCCCAAGCGAGCGCCCACGAGTGAGCGTCTCCTCCGCCGTCGGTATCCCAACAAGCGCGCCGACCGTGAGCAACACGGACGCCGTCGCCACCCACGCGCCGCTCATCCCGCTACTGACCTGCCCAAGGATCCCGAAGCCCACGATGAGCACCACAAAGGTGACCGCGACGTCGATGATTCCGGAGAGCATGCGGAGCGTGACGGGGGCCGCGCCGGACTCGAGCGCAACGCCTTCGCCAATGAGAATCTCGTCTGCGTCGCTCACGCACCCCTCCACTTCGCCGCTGTTATGGCATCGTAGCGGCGTGGACATTGATTCGTTTAGCGCGGTGCGCGAGCAGCGCTGGAGTCAGCTCAAGGAGTTGACAAAGCGTCGCCGCCTCACTGGCGCGGAGGCAGACGAGCTCACCCGGCTCTACCAGTCCACCGCAGGCGATCTCTCCGCGGTGCGTTCCGCGGCACCGGAGCCGGGACTAATTTCGCGACTCTCCGTGCTGCTCGCGCAGTCGCGCGTGTGGCTCACGGGCGCGCACGGGTCAGCCACCGGCGACTTCGCGCGCTTCTTTGTCCGCACCCTGCCAGCCGCGATGTATCGCGTGCGGTGGTGGGGCGTCATCGTCTCGGTGTCGGTGCTCCTGGTTGGGTTGCTCAGCGGGTGGTGGACCCTCACGCACCCCGAATCGCTTGAGCTCGTGGGGGACGAAGCCGCGCGCGCACAATTTGCGAACGAGGCCTTCGCGAGCTACTACACGGACTACTCCAACTCGTCGTTCGCTGCGCAAGTGTGGACCAACAACGCGTGGCTTGCGCTGCAGTGCATCGCGTTCGGCATCACCGGATTCTTCCCGCTATACCTCATGTACGGCACGGCCCTGCAACTTGGCGTTGCCGGCGCGGTGATGGCGGAGCACGACGGGCTCGACGTGTTCTTCTCGCTCATCATTCCCCACGGACTCCTTGAGCTCAGCGCGGTGTTTGTGGCCGCGGGCGCGGGCCTCAGGCTGTTCTGGGTGATGCTCGTCCCCGGCGCTCGCACGCGCGGCGCCGCGCTCGCCCAAGAGGGCCGCATCACGTTCGCGGTTGGCGTGGGGCTCGTGATCGCGCTCTTCGTGTCCGGGCTGATCGAGGGCTTCGTGACCGCCATCGTCGATGCCGTGGTGGCTCAAGATCGTGATCGGCATCATCGCGTGCGCCGCGTTCTGGGCATACGTGTTCGTCGCGGGACGGGCGGCCGCTCAGGACGGCGTGACGGGTGACGTCGAGGGCGACTTCGCTACGGACGCCGCGCCCGTCGTTGGCTGCTAGTGCCCGACGCTGTTGCCGGCTAGAGCTTCCCAGCCGCCTTGAGCGCGAGGTAGCGATCGGCGAGAACGGGGGCAAGGTCGTCGGGCAAGGCGGACAGGACGTCCGCGCCAATCGAGCGCAATCGCGAGCCAACCGCGTCCACCTCGATGCCGGCGCGCGCGGCGGCAGCCGCTCCGTACAGCGCGTCAACGGAGCCGCGCTCGGCGAGCATCTGCCCCACCTCTGGGTCCGCAACGGAGGCGATCACAACTTGGTGGCGGTGGGCGAGCGCGGCGGTAGCCTCGAGCAGCCCGGAGTCGATCGCGGAGACCTCGACCGTGGTGAGCAACACCACGAGCGCGCGCTGCGAGAGCCTCTCGCGCGTGAGCCGCGCAACCGCGGGCCAGTCGGGCTCTACGAGGCGGGACTCAACGGGGGCAAGCGCGGTCGCTAGGCGCGTCATGAGGCCAGCCCCCGTAGTGGCGGCCGCCCGTGCCTGCTCCTCGCGGTCAAAAGCGGTGACCTGCACGCGGTCGCCTGCGCGCGAGGCAAGCGCGGAAAGCAGCAGCACGGCCTCGATCGAGGCGTCGAGCCGAGGGGTGTCGCCGTCGGTCGCTCCGCGACTGGGGCTCTGGGATACGGTGAGCATCATCGTGGGCATCGTCGTGGGGACGGCGATCTTTCGCTCCTCGACGATGGTCTTCCAGAGCGTTTCGTCGCCTGCCGCGGCGCTGGCGATTTGGCTCTTGGGTGGCGGCATCTCGTGGTGTGGGGCGGTCTGCTACGCGGAGCTCGCCACGACTTTCCCGCGATGGCGGTGACTACGAATACCTGTCGCGGGCGTACGGGCGATGGTGCGGATTTCTCTTCGGCTGGGCACAGCTGGCGATCGTGATCAGCGGCAACATCGGCATCATGGCCTATGCGTTTGCCGACTACGCCGTGCGAATTTGGCCGATTGCGGGTAACTTCGCCGTCTGGCTCGCAGTCGCTGCGATTGTGCTCCTGTCGCTGCTCAACATGTTCGGCGTCGTAGCGGGCAAGATCGGGCAGAATGTGCTGAGCGTTTTGAAAGTTGCGGGGCTTGTCGGGGTCGTGGTGGCTGGCGTTTGGGCGGCGATCACCGCGCCCTCCACGACCTCCGCTGCCGCAGCACCAACAGAACCAAACTTCGGGCTTGCGCTGGTCTTCGTGCTCTACGCGTTTGGCGGTTGGAGCCATGCCGCGTACGTGGCGGCCGAGGTCCGCGACGAACGTCGCAACCTGCCCGCGCGCTCGTGCTGGGAATTTTCGGCGTGACGGCAATCTATCTCGCGGTGACGGCCGCGTACCTGCTCGCGCTCGGCCTCGACGGCGCCCGCAGCACAGCCACCCCCGCCGCCGATGTCCTTGAGCGGGCGTGCGGCGCCTGGGGCGGCCGCGCGATCAGCCTGCTCGTGATGCTCTCGGCGCTCGGCGCGATCAACGGGATGATCCTCACTGGCACGCGAATCTACGCCACGCTCGGCGAAGACTACCGAGCGCTGGCGTGGTTGGGAACTTGGACCTGGCTCGGCAATAAGAACCGTCGCGACGCAGCGCCCGTCGTGGCGATCGCGGCCCAGGCGGCGATCGCCGTATTGCTCGTGCTCGCCGTCGGCACCCAATCCGGCCGCGACGCCTGCGACGCGGCGCTCTCGTTTGTCGGGATCGCGGCGCTCACCTTGGGGCGATTTCTTTGGCGGCTTCGAAACGCTCGTGGCCGGATCGGCGCCGGTGTTTTGGGCCTTCTTCTTGCTGACGGGCCTCGCCGTGTTCGTGCTTCGCTGGCGGTATCCGGTCGTCGAACGTCCCTTCGTGATCCCGCTGTACCCGCTGCCGGCGCTGGTGTTTTGCGGGGCGAGCGCGTATATGCTGTATGCGAGCCTGCGGTATGCCCGTTGGCTCACGCTGCTCGGCGTCGTGCCGCTGGCAGTTGGCATCCTGGTTTGGTTTTTCGTGCGTACGACTCGAACGTAGAAAGTTTCACGGATGCTCACCGCCCAAGAAGTGATCGACCGCCTGCAACTCGTACCGCTCACCATTGAAGGCGGCTACTTCCGCGAAACGTATCGGGCGTCGCTACGATTCATGGAACATGCGCTGCCACCGGAGTATGGCAGCGAACGGTGCGCCTCGACCGCGATCTATTACCTGCTTACGCCCGAAACGTACTCCGCTATCCATCGCGTCAAAAGCGACGAGATGTTTCACTTCTACGCTGGCGATCCGGTCGAGATGCTGCAACTTTGGCCCGACGGCTCGGTCCGTCGCCTGGTTACGGGAAACGATCTCGCGGCCGATCAAATACCGCAAGTCGTCGTGCCGGCCGGTGTCTGGCAGGGTGCACGGCTCGTGGCGGGGGGCAACTGGGCACTGCTCGGTTGCACGGTCGCGCCTGGATTCGAGTATGCCGATTTTGAGGCGGCGACTCGCGCGGACCTGGTGCGCGATTATCCGGCCCACGCGGAATTGATCGCTGCACTGACGCCGGGCTGACGACGCACGGCAGGTTTCGTCGCCTTTTCTCGGCGATTTCCGCGATTCTCGTCGCTCGCTGTAACACCCTCCGCCCCTGCGCATAACAGAAATAGACCGAGCGAGACTGTCTCGCTCCCTATCCACTCCCGCAGCAGGAACAGGAACATCATGAAACGCAGGCATTTTTACTTGGCCCTGAGTTGCGCGCTATGTGCGCTCACCCTGGCCCCAGCAGCGACAGCCTTCGCCGGTGGCAAAGGCAAGTCGGACCGCATCAAGTTCGCGCCCATTGGCAGCGGCGGAGGAGGCGGCAACTCGACGCCGATGAAGCTGCACACCAGCCCGTCGCACGACTTCTCGACAAGTACCCTCGGCAGCAGCGCTAGCAACAACTTGTTCAACAAGTCGCTTTCGACGAGGAGCAACAAGTCGTTCAGCCAATTGAATTCGAATGGCATGTCGCTGCAAAAGTTCAATTCGTTTGGCGGCACGAATAAGTTCTCGCTCGCCGGCAAATCGTTCGTCGGCGAGCAGCCTTATGCCCCGGGCCGCCATGCGCCGCAGCCTAAGCTGACGCTCGGGGGCACTAAGTTGTTCTCCGATGCAATCAA
Organism: uncultured Actinomycetota bacterium; assembly: GCA_963757685.1. GTDB lineage: Bacteria > Actinomycetota > Actinomycetes > Actinomycetales > Demequinaceae > Demequina. The sequence continues at coordinate 265,804 of CAVWSW010000002.1, forward strand.
GACCAATGGCACGCCGCCGCTCGATCCGGGCATCGGCAACGGCACCGGCGGTGGCAGTAGGCTCAAATGGAAGGGCAAGCTGATCGACGGCGACGCCATGGAGCTGGCCGACTCCGTCGACTACCACAAGTTTTTTCCCGTCGATGGCAATGGCGGCCCAGATAATGGCAATGGCAACGGTCCCGGAAACGGCGACCATTGCGACCACGACAAGCACGATTGCCACGACAACGACAAGTGCCACAACCACTGCGACTTCCCCTGGTGGCCGATCGTCGTTGGCGGTTGCTACCATGGCGGTTGCTACGACGGTTGCTACGACAACTACTACGGCGGTTGCTATAACGGCGGCTATTACAACAATGTCGTGACGTATCCGGTCACCAACGTGACAGTAGTCGAGCCGCCCACTCAGCCTATTCTGGCGGCGGGAGTCGACCTCGAATTGCTCGACGTGCGGCTGGTCGACGAGGGCGACGCCGCTCGCAACCTCGGCCCGCGCTATCGCCTGACGTTTGGCAATCGCGGCACGGACGCGGCTGGTAACTTCCAGGTGATGCTGATGGCCACCGCCGACGGCACGCCGACCCAGGGCGCCCCCATGGCGACCGCCGAAATTAACGGACTGGCCTCGCGCCAGGTGCTTTCGGCCGACGTCCGCTTGCCGCTGTCGGCCGATCTGGCCACGCTCGAAAAGTTCATTGTCGTCGTCGATAGCGCGACACAGGTCGTGGAAGCCGACGAGAACAACAACGTCGCGCTCCTCGAGCGGGCGAAGATCGCCACGATCGACGCGACGGCTGTTGCCGCTCAGTAATGCTGCAAACGGCGAGCGTCAATCGCCACAACTCAACGGGAGGGCCCGGCCGCGAACTGCTTGCGGCCGCGGCTCTCCCGGCGGTTGTTTCTGGGCGGTCGCCGATCGCCGCCGCTGGGCTGGCCGAAACCGGGCGTCCAACGTTAGGATAGACCGCCCTAGCAGGAGGAAAACATCATGAAGCTGTTACGATTCGGACCCGAAGGAAAAGAAAAGCCGGGCCTGCTTGATTCGGCCGGTAAGATCCGCAGTCTCGAGGGCGTGATCGACGACGTCGCCGGAGAGGCCCTCTCCGCGACCTCACTCGATAAACTCTGGTCGATCGACCCGCAGTCCCTGACGCTGGTCGACGCCTCCACACGAATCGGCCCCTGCGTCGGCCGCGTCGGCAAGTTGATGGGCATCGGCCTGAACTACGCCGAGCACGCCGCCGAGACCGGTGCCAAAATCCCGGCCGAGCCGGTGCTGTTCATGAAAGCGACCAGCTGCATTTGTGGCCCCTACGACGACGTCCGCCTCCCGCGCGGCTCGCAAAAGGCCGACTGGGAGGTCGAGCTCGGCGTCGTGATCGGCGAGCGGGCCAAATATGTGACCGAAACCGAGGCCCTCGACTACGTCGCCGGCTATTGCACGTCGCACGACGTTTCGGAACGCGAATTCCAAATCGAGCGATCTGGACTGTGGGACAAGGGGAAAGGCTGCGACACATTTGGGCCGCTTGGTCCGTGGCTCGTCACCAAGGACGAAGTCCCCGACCCGCAGAACTTGCGGCTCTGGCTCGAAGTCGACGACCAGCGGATGCAAGACGGCTCGACCAGCACGATGATCTTCCCCGTGAAGAAACTCGTGAGCTACCTGAGCCAATTCTTCACTCTCCACCCCGGCGACGTAATCACTACCGGCACGCCCAGCGGCGTCGGCTTCAGCCGCAAACCGCCAATCTTCCTTCACGCCGGCCAGACCGTAAGACTCGAAGTTGAAGGGCTCGGCATGCAACAGCAACGAATCGTCGCCGACTGATCGGTGGTCCTCAAAACCGACAACGGATTGCTTCGACGGCGTTTTCCAGTTCGTTGGTGGTGCCCAGGAGCGTCACGCGGCGCGATGTGTCGCCGGTGACTTCCAGCTCGATCTCAACGCGCTCTTCCGGCAAGAGATGTTCCACGCGGTCGGCCCATTCGACGAACGAGAGGCCGTCGGCCTCGAAGTATTCTTCGGGGCCCAGCGCCAGGAATTCATCATCATCTTTGAGGCGATAGATGTCGAAGTGGTAGATCGGCAAACGGCCTTGTCGATATTCGTTCACGAGCACGAACGTCGGACTGGTGACGCTTCCCTGGGGCACGCCCACGGCCGTCGCGACCGCCTGTACGAGCCGCGTCTTGCCCGCGCCGAGCGTGCCGATGAGCGCCACGAGCGTGCCGGGCGGCAACACGTCGGCCAGCGCCGCACCGAGTCGCTCCGTGCCTTGTTCGTCGTTGAGTGTGAGTGTGAGCATGGGGGAGGAGTGAGTAGGTGAGTAGGTGAGTAGGTGAGTAGGTGAGTAGGTGAGTAGGTGAGTAGTGGATGGATGGTTAGGGTTTAGTGTTGCCAGCCTTTCGGTTCCATCGGTTGGCGGTTGCCGGCGGCGTCCTGCTGCCAGAGCCCGGACTCGGCGATCAACTCGCCGATGCACGTGATAGGACAATCGAGCGGCTGTTCCGCGATTATTTTCTCGGCGACGTTTGGCGGAACGGCCAGGAGTAGCTCGAAGTCCTCGCCGTCCGACAAGGCGTGTTGCAGGGGACGATCCAGAGACAGAGCCGCGCTGCGAGATGGGAATTCGATCGGTCCGGATCACCGCACCGCATCCGCTGGCCGCGGCGAGTCGCGACGCATCGAGCGCGAGCCCGTCGCTGACGTCCATCCCAGCGTGCAACTCGTATCGCTCGTGCAGTAACATCGCCTCGCGAACTCGCGGCGTGAAATCGAAGTGATGCCCGGAAATACTCCCTCCCAACGATCCAGTCACCAGCAGCCGATCGCCCGGCCGGCCTCCGCTCCGCGTGAGCGGGCCGCGATGGGTTACTTCGCCCAGCGCGGTGACGCTGACGACCAGCGGCCCATCGTGAGTATTCGTGTCGCCGCCGGCGATCGCGACGTCAAACTCTTCGGCCAGCGGCAGCAATCCCTCGTAGAGCGCCTTCGCCAGCTCGAGCGGCGACCGCTTGCCGACGCCTGCCCGCGGCAAGGCAAGCGACACAAAAACGGCCACCGGCTGCGCCGCCATCGCCGCCAGGTCGCTCAAATTCACCGCAAGCGCCTTGCGGCCGATCCGCTGAGGCACGTCACGTTCCAGCTGAAAATCGACACCGTCGGACAGCAAATCGGTCGTCACGACGAGATCGGGTGGCGCGGAACGCTTGATCACCGCGGCATCGTCGGTAAGTCCGAGGGGGGCATTTGCGTGTGTCGGTACGTGCTCGCCGAGCCAGCGGTGGAATTCGGCTTCCATGCGTCCATTGTAAGGCAAGCAGGGAGCAGGGAGCAGGGCGTGCAGGAAAAGGAGAACGCCACAAGGAGTAAATATTAGCACCGAGTACTCAGTACCGAGTACTGATGATGCCGTTATCGCACGACCGAGTCGCTGCTCGCCGCGGCGATTTTGGTCGGCGCAACGTCCAGATGGCCGTAGAGCATGCTTTTGCCGCGGAGCACGTAGAACTTCATCGAGCCGATCTCGGCCAGGTTCGGGCGGGTCACGATGTAGTCGATGTCCTGAGTCGAAGCGGTTTCCCAGCCATGCATGCCGACGAGGATGTCGCCGGAGCGGATGCCTTCTTTTGCGGCGGGGCTGCCCGGCCGGACTTCGACGACCCGCATCCCGCCGCGGTAGCGCGTGGACCGAGTCTGGAACGTGCTCTTCGGTTCCTCGGTCAGCTCGAGCCCGAGCACGTCCCAGGCCTTCGAGCAGTTGGTGAGCTCGATGTCCATCGTCATCCGCTGGCCGTTGCGGAGCACGGTGAGCGGAATCTTCTCGCCCGTGGTGTGATCCAAGAGGGCCCGCTCCAAATCGGGCAGCCGTTCCGCCTGTAGGCTTCATGCCGGATTTAACGGAATTGATGCTGTATGACACCAATCTTTCCAACGTTCCTTCAGGCATAGATTCGCTGAAAGAGCTCAAGGTGTTGGCGTTGCAGAATAATAATATTTCAGAGGTAGGGGATGAATTGTTCGATATCCCGGATACGCAGGATTTATTTGTTGGTCTGGTGAATAATCCCTTGAGTGAAGCGTCGAGGCAGCGGATTACCCAGTATCTGGAGAACGCCAGTATGGACCGGAAAATAGAAATTGAAATGGATGAGCCACTTTCGGATGTAGAGTCTGACAGTGAATCCTCGGAGAGCGGATTCTCGACGGGTTCAGAGAGTGACTGAATGTTGGTGGAAGTAACGGTTTTCTTGCAGGTCTAACATAGTCTGATAAATATAAATTACGCGTTGACTCCCCTTCTGCTTTTGGTATGGCCCTGATCAGGAGGGGAGGAACATCTGGCAAGGCCGGAATTAAAGGGCCGGCAGGCGTGATGTTCAATCGGATGACATGAAATCTGATTTTTTCGAATGTTTGAGAGTTTGTGTGTGTTGTGGGTTTTTATGTTCAGGTATTTCCTTGGTTTTAATTTGTCGAATGTCCCGGCTTTTATTGTTTTTAGTGTCGTG
>CAVWSW010000003.1:0-7991 GCA_963757685.1 uncultured Actinomycetota bacterium
GCACAGCGTCGGGCACCGCAAGGACTGTGCGGCGCGAATCGGCGACCTTGCGGCGGCGCGAGCGGTCTATCGCCTCGTTGACGATCGCGCGGCGGATGTAGCCCTCCGCTTGCGACACGGACGTCTTGGCTCTGCCTCGGGCGAAGGTCCGTACGATCGCGTCTTGCGTGATGTCCTCGGCTTCGGAGCGTGATCCGCACACGAGGAAGGCGTAGCCGACGAGCGCGGGCCGACGCTCTCGCACCACTTGCTCCATCACCTCTGCCCAGTGCGCCACGCGGTCCCTACTTTCTTTGCCGTCTACTTGTTGAGACGCATCAGTAGTAGAAACGGTTGTATCAGTGAATCAGTTCAATGAGCTGGGCGAGCGTTGTGATGCTCGTCGCCTCAGCGGGCCCGACGCTGTGGCCGGTTCCCCTGTCAAGCCAGATTCCCATAAGGCCGGCTTCGGTCCGCGGCGAGGGCGTCAATGTCGTACTCGTCGCCGACGTAGGCGACATGGGCGGCGTCCACGCCGATGAGTTCGCATGCGAGGGCGAATACTCGAGGGTCCGGCTTGCCGAAGCCCAACGTGTCGACCCCAACGAGCATCGGGACGCGCTCGAGTCCGCACGCTGCGAGCTTGGCCTCTTGGTACGCAACGGCGGCGTTCGAGAGGGCGCCGAACGGGATGCCAGCAGCGTCGAGAGCGTCGAGACACGCGGACGCATCGTCATGAGCGCGCCAGCCAGCCACGAATGCGGCCTCGAAGCCGTCATTCCACGCGTCGTAGTCATCGTCACGCTCGAGCGATGGGCCGCCGTAAAGGGCGTGGAGTTCGTTGGCGCGGCGCTTGCGCTGCTCGCGATAACTGATTTCGCCGCGCGTGTGCGCCCGGTAGTGGCCGCCGGTGTCAGTACGCCAGACGAGAGTGAGTTCGTCGGCCGTCACGGGCGCTTCGAGGTAACGCTCCCCCACCGCCGCAAGCGCGTGGCGGAAGGCACCGCGCGTGTCGACGAGGGTGTCGTCGACGTCGAAGAGCACGGCGCGGATCTGGGTCACGGGCGTGCGCAGGTCACAGGGCGGCGCGAAGTCGCTTGAGCCGCTCAATCGAGTGGTACTGCCCCAAGATGACCATCGACTCGAACAGCGGGGGCGACACGAGTCGCCCGGTAATTGCCACGCGCAACGCCCCGAACGCGAAGCGCGGCTTGATCCCCATCTGCTCCACGAGCACGGCGCTGAGCGCGGCCTGTTGTGCCTCAGGAGAGAAATCGGTGAGATCCTCGAGCACGCCAATCGCCGCGTCAAGCACTTCCGCAGCGTTCTCCGGCAACTTGGCCACAGCGTCGGGCTCAAGAACTAGTTCCTCGTCGCGAACAAAGAGGAAGCCAAGCATGCCCGGCGCCTCGCCCAGCAGCGTCATGCGCGTCTGTACCAAGGGCACGGCGGCGGCGAGCGTCGCCTCCTCGTGGTTGCTGAGTTCATGCGGGTCCATGGTGCCGATGAGTCCCGCGGCGTAGAGGTACGGAAGCAACCGCGTGGCGAATTCGCCCGTGGGGAGCAAGCGCATGTGTTCGGCGTTGATCGCCTCCGCCTTCTGCAGGTCAAAGCGCGCGGGGTTGGGGTTGACGTCGTGGATGTCGAACGCGGCAACGAGTTCGTCGCGCGTAAAGATGTCGCGATCCGGCCCAATGCTCCAGCCGAGTAGCGCGAGGTAGTTGAGCAAGCCTTCTGGCAAGAAGCCACGATCGCGGTGCATGAACAGGTCTGATTCAGGGTCGCGCTTGGAGAGCTTCTTTGTGCCCTCGCCCATGACCATGGGCATGTGCGCGTACTCGGGAACGGCGTCGGCAATCCCCAGTTCCACCATGGCGCGCCACAGCACGATTTGCCGCGGCGTCGAGCAGAGCAGATCTTCGCCGCGAAGCACGTGCGTGATCTTCATGAGTGCGTCGTCAACAGGGTTGACCAACGTATAGAGAGGGTCGCCGTTGCCGCGCACGATGACGTAGTCAGGGACCGAGCCGGCGGGGAAGGTGACCTCGCCGCGGATCATGTCCGTGAACGTGATGTCCTCGTCGGGCATGCGCATGCGGATCACGGGGAGGCGGCCCTCCGCGAGGTAGGCGGCGCGCTGCTCGGGGCTGAGGTCGCGATCAAAACCGTCGTAGCCGAGCGCCTTGTGGCGGCCGGCCGCGAGGTGACGCGCCTCGACCTCCTCGGGAGTCGAGAAAGACTCATAGGCGTAGCCCGCCTCGAGCATCTGGCGTGCGACCTCTGTGTGCAGGTCGCGGCGCTGCGACTGGCGGTACGGGCCGTAAGGGCCGCCAATGTCAGGGCCCTCGTCGTAGTCGATGCCAAGCCATGCCATCGCGTCGAGTAGCTGGAGGTACGACTCCTCTGAGTCGCGCTCCGCGTCGGTGTCCTCAATGCGGAACACCATTTGGCCACCCATGTGCCGCGCGTAAGCCCAGTTGAACAGTGCGGTGCGGACCATGCCAACGTGGGGAAGTCCCGTTGGTGATGGGCAGAAACGGACGCGAACGGTGGACATGGAGCCTTCCTGAAAATCAGTGGTGGTGCGGACTAGTCGCGACGGATGACGGGGTTGCGCAGCACACCGATGTCTTCGATCTCCACCTCGACGATGTCGCCGTGATCCATGCGCGTGACGCCGCTCGGCGTGCCGGTGATGATGACGTCGCCGGGGAGCAAGGTGGTGATCTCCGAGATCATCGCGATGGCGTTGGGCACGTCCAAGATCATGTCCTTGGAGTTGCCGTTCTGGCGGGTCTCGCCGTTGATGCGCGCGGCGATCGACACGTCGTCGTGTGCGAGTTCGGTCTCGATCCACGGGCCGAGCGGTAGCGAGGTGTCAAAGGCCTTGGCGCGGAACCACTGGTCCTCTTGACGCTGCAGGTCTCGCGCGGTGACATCATTTGCGCAGGTAAAACCGTAGATATAGTCCTCGGCGTTTTCCGCAGACACGTTGCGGCATACGCGCGAAATGATGATCGCGAGCTCCGCCTCTACCTGCACGTCATTGCTGTAGCTCGGCAACACGATGGGGTCATCCGGGCCAATCACCGCGGTGTTCGGCTTGAGGAACAGGATCGGCACTTCCGACGCCGGCCCGCGCGCCTTGATTTCCTTGGCGTGCTCCTCATAGTTCTTGCCCAGGCACACCACTTTTGAGCGCGGGATGACTGGAGCGAGCAAGCGCACGTCATCCGTGAGCGGGATCCGTTCGCCGGTGAGATTGCCCGGCGTGTACATCGGGTCGCCGGTCAGCACGATGAGTTCTAAAGCGTCCTCGTCTCCGTCGACGATCGCGTATTTGGGGTCCCCGCCTGTGGTGAAACGTGCAATGCGCATGGTTTCCAGGGTAGTGCGTCGGCGCCCGCACCACTGCCTGTTTCCGGCGTGACACCCCTAACATTGGGGCATGTCCTCCGAGCGTTCCCGGTCGCTCGCCGCGAAGGCCAACGACGCTCTCGCGGCCGTATTGCAGCGCGCCGACGCCTCCCGCGACGCAGACTTAGGTGCCGCGTATCACGATCGCCGCGTGGCCGACGTGCTCGGCCACCTTTACTCGTGGCACATCGTTTTTGAGGGCTGGCTCGCGCAAGAACTCGCTGGCGCGGTACCCGCATACCCTGCAGAGGGATACAGCTGGGACGACATCGACACGCTGAATGACCTGTTCTACCAGGCACATCGAGTGCGCACCTATGAGGCGCTGCGCTCGATGCTGGTGACCAGCCACGCCGCGATGTTGCGCCTTCTCGCCACCTTCACCGAACAAGAGCTAGTCGACACGGACGTATTCGGGTGGCTCGGCGGCGAGTCGCTCGGCTCCGTTGCTGACGAGTGCCTTGGCGCTCACTACGAGTGGGCCTTGCGCACCTTTGATGCCGCGGGCCTTCCGTGACACCACCTACCTCGTGACAGCATCGACCCCGTGACAGCTGAGCCCGCCCCTGCGGCGCGCCCGCCGCGCATCGCGGGGCTCGACGTTGCCCGCGCTCTTGCGCTCTTTGGCATGTTTGCCGCGCATATCGCCAACGCGGGGCAATACGGGCCGGGCGGGTGGCGCTGGCTGGTGGCGACGCACGGCCGGTCGTCAGCGCTATTCGCGGTGCTGGCCGGAGTCTCCATCGCGCTCATGATCACGCGATACTCGGGAAACGCCGCGAGCGATGCCGTGCGGCACACGCGAATTCGCGTTGCAGTGCGGGGCGGGATGCTCATCGTGCTTGGTTGGATTCTCACGGTCCTCGACACGCCCGTGGACATCATCCTCGACAACCTCGGCGTGATGTTCCTGCTGGTACTTATGGCATTTCGGTGGCGGCCTTGGGTTCTCATTGTCGTCGGCGTTGGCATCCTCCTGGTAGGCCGGGAGCTGCTGGAGCCGCTCGTTCCACACCTCCCCCAATGGCTGTATGAGTTCCCCGTGCTTCATGAGTTATGGGGCATCCACTATCCCGCGCTCGTCTGGGTTGGCTATCTCTTGGTAGGCATGGGTATTGGCCGGCTCGCACCATGGCGAGGACGCGCGCTTGGCTGGTTGGCAGCGTCGGGCCTGCTTGTGACGCTTGCCGCGTTCGGTACTGGCGCGGTGGTCGCGAACGCTCGCGGCGCGGGGATTGATTGGGTGGACCCCACCGGCGGCCTCGCGGACCTTGGCGCACACAGCTACTCGCCGGTGGAGATGCTCGGCAACGTTGGCGTGGCGTGCGTGGTGATCGCTGCGTGCTGCTGGCTTGCCGGGCTCGCGCCGCGCGTGACGTGGCCCTTCGCTGCCGCAGGCTCCATGACCCTCACGCTGTACACGGCACAAGTGGTGGCGATTGCGATTGCGGGGCCCGACATCGTGTACCAACCCTCGAACGCGGCGTGGATTGCGTTGTCCGTGCTGAGCCTGCTGTTTGCGAGCGTGTGGAGATGGCGCGTGGGGCAGGGGCCACTCGAGAGGGTGTTCACCGCAGTGTCCACCGAGGCGGCCGACGCTGACGCCAGGCGGCATGTCAGTTCCCGTTTGTAAGGTGTTGGGATGGACCTGACGACATGGCTATTGGATTCCGACCCTGCGATCCGCTGGCAGGTCATGCGTGACCTGCTTGGCTCGCCGCCCAACGCGGTGGCGGAGGAACGCGAGCGTGTCGCCAATGAGGGGTGGGGCAAGGCGCTTCTCGACCTGCAATGGGAGGACGGCTCCTGGGCTGGCGGGGCGTGGGGTCCCGCCGACTTCTCCGAGGCCGAATTTCACGAGTCCGGGCAGGCGTGGACGTCGACGATGTGGGTGCTGTCGCTCCTTGCCGACCTTGGAGTGGATCCCGCGGACCCGGCGGTCGCAGCGGCGATCGATCGCGTCGCCGAGGGCGTGCATTGGGAGTACGCGAACGAGCCGTACTTCGAGGGCGAGGTGGAGGCCTGCATCAACGGCCGCACGGTCAGGGCAGGCGAATACTTCGGCCGCGACATGACTCCCCTAGTAGAGCGCCTGCTTGGAGAGGTGCTCGACGACGGAGGCTGGAACTGCGAGGCACTTAACGGATCCGTGGTGTCGAGCTTCGACTCGACGCTGGGGGTGCTCGAAGGACTCGTCGAGTACTCGGCGCACCACGGGCACGACGCGCGAGTGGAAGCGGCGATTGACCGAGCGCTCGAGTACATGTACTCGCGCCATCTGTTCAGGGGGCTACGCGACGGCGAAATCGTGCAGGAGTACTACCTCTTCTTCCCGTTCCCGCAGCGACACCACTACAACGTTCTGCGCATCCTTGACCTGGTGCGCGCCTCTGGACGCGCGCCAGACCCTCGCTCCGCCGAGGCCATCGAGATCATCCGCGCGCGCCGCGGCGAGGACGGGCGCTGGGTCCACGAGGGCACTCCTAAGGGCCGCAACTACTTCACGCTGGAGACCATCGGCGAGCCAGGGCATTGGCTCACCCTTGTTGGCACGCGCGTGCTCAACTGGTGGGATTCCGCATACCCCGCGCCGAGCGTTGCTTGAGGGACGGTCGGCTAGTCGATGATGGTGTTTTCGCCGCGCGCTTCGAGCGCGTCGAGGCCATCACGCATCGCTTGCACCTGTTCTGGGGTGTGACCCTCCCAGTCCATGAGTTCACCCACCACCTTGACCGGCGCTTCACTCCGGAATGAGTGCGTGGGATTGCCGGGGAACCGCTTGTTGGTGAGGTTGGGGTCGTCCTCAAACTCGCCTGTGGGTTCCACGATGTAGATGCGGCCTGGCATGTCGCCGGTCGCTAGCTCCGCTCCCCAAGCAGCGGCGTCGAGCGTCTGGGTGAAGTACACGTGGCTGAGTACGGCGTTGAAGTTGGGACTGATGCCGGGCATGAGTAGCGCGCCAACCTCGAGGTCGGCCTTCGTGCCGTGCAGGTAAGCGCCTGACTCATGGACTTCAAACGGAACCGGTCCTGACATGTAAACCTCCTGAGACAATCATGCGGTGTCTCCAACCCTCGCACGCACCAGACTGGCGCCCGCGCGCTGAGGCGCAGCGGCCAGGGCCGACGCTTTGACCGCCGCACGCCGTTCGCGGGCGGGCCGCGGGGAGACGCACGCGGTTGACGACTTCATGTACGACTACTACTACACGCGCCCGTCCCATTGCGGCGCTGGCACCCAGGCGTGGGAGTCGCGCTTGAGGACGCCCCAGACCACGCCTCGTGGAAGTGGTACCGCACCGATTCTGGCGTCACATCCGTGGATGCTCGAAGCGTTCTGGGCCGCGATGGGCGCCAACGGTTGATTTCGTGACCGGTCTGGTCGCCGCAACGCTGTCGAGGCGCGCGCAGGTGGGGTGCTTTGGGCTCCACGAGTGGGCAATGGTCTACCGGGACGGCGAGACGCGACACGAGCTGCCACTGCGACTTGGGGCTGCTGGGACCGACGCCGTGGTTGAAGATGAATAACCTGTTATGCACCCACTATGACGCCTACCGATTCTTCACACCGGACGCCGTGCCGCTGAATGCCCGACGCCATTGCGCGGGAGACACAGATGGAATCCGAGCAGCCCGGTTGCCTCCACGCGAACATGGATCTCTACAAGTGGTGCGTGAAGCTCACGCCCGCGATTCCTAGCGAGTTGACGCTTGACTGCTTTGAGCTCGCGGTAGAGGTGCGGCGGCTCGACATGGCCGCGTCGCCGTACGACGTTTCCGGGTTTGGGCTCGAGGCCGTGCGCATCGAGACGCCCGCGGGCAAGAGCGAATATGCCGCACGGCAGCGCGAGTTTGCTGTGAGAGGCGAGGTGCTGCGGCGCCGGATCCTCGACGCGTGCGAGGCGATTCGCGAAGCCGCCGCGGCGCGCAATGGCGCCGCGCGAGATGCCACACTTGAATTGTGAACGCCACATTCTCTCTCGGTGCATCCGACGAAGACCGTGTGACGGTCCGCGTCATTGGTCGCGAGCATCCGGCGGCCGGAAGCGCTCTTGATCGCGAGTGGGTCGTCTGCGACGTTTCCGTGAATGCCGGAGGATTCCGCGCGGACATATCTGGGTCACTCATGGCAGGCGACTTTCGTTTCTTTCGTGAGGGCCTTGAGCGACTGTATAAAGATCTCGCGGGAAGCACCGTCCTCCGGGCGCTAGAACTTTGGTTCGAGCTGACAGTTGCATGCCTCCGCCAACGGGTCATTAGAAGCTACAGTGCGGGTAACCGACCCACGTCATTTTGTCCGCGAACTGCGGGTTGAACTACGCGGTCTTGACCAGTCGCACCTACCCCCGGTCACCGAAGCCTTGCGCGCGATCGAAGCCGCTTTTCCCTCCGAGCCCTAGCTTGGCGCCGAACCGAGGCTACAGACCCTGCAACTGCACCCAGACGGCCTTCTCGCGCGTCCACTGCTCAAACGCTCGTAGGCCCTTCTCCGCGCCACCAAAGCCCGACTGCTTCCAGCCGCCGAAGGGCGACGTGAGGTCACCCTCGCTGTACGCGCCAACGGAAACCACGCCCGCCTCAATGCCACGCGCGCAG
>CAVWSW010000004.1:0-541608 GCA_963757685.1 uncultured Actinomycetota bacterium
GGTGTGCCCGGGCATGCGGGCGCGGTTGCGTCGGACGCGTATGTGGAAGAACTACTCAGCCTGCTCGCGCCGCAAGAGCGCGCGGTTGTTGTGCTCAAGTACATCGATGACCTCACGGTGGCGCAGATCGCCGCCACCCTCAAGCTCGCCGACGGCACCGTCAAGCGGTACCTGTCCAACGCTGCGGCCAAGCTGCGCGGGCTCATCACAGACGATGCGGACGACGTTGCGGACGCCGAGGTGCACGCAACCGTAATTCAAGGAAGGTACGCATGAACGAGTTCAGAGACCAACTAGGGGCGCTAGCCCACAACGTGAGCAAGGACTTTGAGCGCGCTTCTGCAGATGACTCTGCGGCGCTCATTCGCCGGGCAAAGCGCGGGCGCATCGTCTGGACGGGCACCGTCGGCACGGCCGCGCTCGCATCCATCGGCGTGCTTGCGATCGGTGGGAACGCAGCTGCACGCGGAGTGTTCGGCGAGGCCGTCGCGCCTGCGGCGATCTCACCAGCAGTGTCCACGAGCGCAACGCCAACTCCAACGCCAACCCCGTCTGAGTCTGCTGACGACAACGGCATGGACGATTCAGCGACGCACGACGTGAACGACGACCACGGCACCGACGATTCAGCGACTCACGACGTCAACGACGACCACGGCACGGACGATTCAGCGACGCATGACGTCAACGATGACCACGGTGGAGACTCCGCGGATTCGGACGACGCAAACGACGACTCCGGCAAGGGCAGCGACGATTCCGGCAAGGCAGCGACGACTCCGGCAAGAGCGACGACTCCGGCAAGAGCGACGACTCCGGCAAGGGCAGCGACGACTGATCTGGCCGACCCCATAGATGTGCCGCCGCGCGTGACCACCACCCGCATCGAGTCGCGCGCGGCGGCGCTACACGCTGGCTGATGGACCTCATTCCTGCGGTCATCGCCGGCGCGTGGCACGATGGACGCAATGTATATCCCCATCGAAGCGGAAGTCCCCACCCGCTCAGATCGCCGGATCTCATGGGCCGTGGGCGGCACCGTCGCGGCCGTTTTGCTTGGGCTGATCGTGATGTCGCTTGGGCACGCAGGCCCGGACCCGACCCCGCCGCCGCCCGTTAAGCGAGTCGCCGCGCCGTTAACACCGAGCCAGGAAACGTACGTCGTTTACGCGAATTGGCTCCAGAGCGCTAGCTTCGCGAGTTGCATGGGGGACCGTGGATTCTCGAGGGAAGCTGTTGCTGGCACGGGGCAAATTCACAGCGCGGCCGTGGCGTCGTTCCTCGGGATTTCTCCGCAGCAACCAGAATCGTGGTTAGCGCCAGCCGAGGCGCGAAACGGGCGCCCGGCAAGTGACCCTGTACGAGCTGCAGATCTCAACCGTGCGCTCGGAGACGTTGGCGATGGCGGCTGCCAGGGGCTCGGTGGCAACGTGGACATCAATGATGAAGCGGCGGTGAGCGCTGCGGTGAGCAAGGCACGGGCCGACGCCGCGTTCTCCCACTACTTGGCGGAGGGCGCGTGGCTCGCGGAGAATCCCGACTCCGCGCTGCTGTATCAATCGCACCTCATGATGGCGCTTGTTGACCCGAGCGCACCGAGGGAGTCAGACCGATGGACGCCCCAACTGTCCGCAGTCATGGCTGTCGTTGACAGCGAGCAGGGATGGTCGAGAGGGCCGAGCGAGGGCTACGCGGACTTCGCGCAGGCCGTTGCGATCGCCGACGACGGGTCGATGGTGCTGGTTCGTGTGGGCGACCCAGCTGTCATCGAGAGCGGATTCATCTCCGATATTGCGCGGCCGATGATCGATTGCGGCGACGTTGGCGTTGTGTGGGGAACGGCGTCGTTCTCCCCACCAGACGCGAACACAGCTGAGCCCTACGCGGCACTTGCCACGGGTGTGTGCGACGCAATGAAATGACGCCCTGGCAGTTTGGGAGAGCGTCGCCGACAAGGTACAGTAGGTACCCGGTTCCGCAAGGAACCATTGGGGTATGGTGTAACTGGCAGCACGACTGATTCTGGTTCAGTTAGTTGAGGTTCGAATCCTTGTACCCCAGCGATAGGCCCGCTACGGCGGGCCTTTTTGCATGTGGCCCGCCGTAACCGCCTGGCGCAACGTTCACCACACGGAGTCCCCGCGGATGACGACGTCGGAGCCGCCGTCCACGAAGATCACTTGCCCACACAAGTGGGTGTTCTCCTCGCTCGCAAGCCACGCGAGCAAGCGCGCCACGACGATGGGCTCGGCGAACCCGTTGAGGGGCATGGGAACCATCGCCGCCAGCTGTTCGCGCGACTCTTCGGTCCCCATAAACGGGGCGACCATGGGCGTGAGAATCACTCCCGGTGCCACCGCGTTGAGCGGGATTCCGGCACCGGCCCACTCTGGAGTGGCCGCGTTGCGGCGGATCCACCTACAGATGCCCACCTTGGTGGTGGCGTAGATGAGTTGGCCGTGCTCCGCGTCGGCGGCGAGCACGTCTGCCCTGGCAAGGGCCTCCGGCTCGTTGTTCGCCAACTCGGCAGCGAGTAGGTCCTCGTCTACCGGCATCAGGCTGGCCATGGATGACACGCCAACGGCGCGCGGAGCATCCGACCCCTCGAGCATCGGGCGCAGACGTTCGAGCGTCTCGACCATGCCGAAGTAGTTGACTCCTACCGTCGCAATCGTTGGTGTGGCGAGGCCCGCATTCGCGATGATGGCGTCGATGCGGCCTCCTGTGAGTTCACGGACGCGCTCGGCGAGCTCTGCTCGACCGGCCTCCGTTGTAAGGTCCGCGACAATGTCCGCGTCGTGGACGTCGACACCGATCACGCGGTGTCCTTGGGAGGTGAGCAGTTCGGTTGCGGCCTTGCCAATGCCGGACGCCGACCCAGTCACCACATATGTGCGGGTCATGACGACACCCTCTTCCTTGAGGCCCCCGTAACTCCACGGTAGGCCTCAAAAAACGCCACAAATCGGGACCTTTTGCCCAAGCGAAATTGCCCGACGCTGTGGTTGGTTCGCGCCGCTATTAAGTTGGCTGTCTTAGGTTCTGCGCCGTGGCGAGCCGGCCGCCGAGAAGTGCCGCTACGCCGACGCCAGCCGCAAAGATCCAGCCGATCACGCTTGCAGTGAGCGAGCCGTAGAAGAGCGCGACGATCGCGGCCGCAAGCACCATCGGAACGGTCACTGCGGATGCAATCGCAAGGCGCCCGGCGCCCCCCGGGGCGAGGAGCGCGATGCCGCTGACGAGCGCGTACGCCCCGAGCCCGGCAACGAGCATCCCCGCAGTGTGCGAGTCTGTCGGCTCTTTGCGGCTCCTCGAGCAAGCGCCCAACGCTCGCGCCGAGCGTCACGAGCGCCATGCTGACCACGAGGTGGCTGACCCACAACGCGCGCGACGGGAGCCGGCCCGTCTCGAGAAACGCAAGCCCTGCCGTGCCGCGCACTACGCCAACCAGAAAGAGCCCACATACGAGGGCGAACGCGCCCATGGCGGCAACCAGCAGCGCACGGCTCCAGTGATCGCTCGCCTCTGCGGACGCCGTGAGTTGAATGATCGCCTCACCAAGGATGATGAGCACAAATAGCCCCATGCGCTCGGAGAGGTGGGCGCTGTCGCCCTTGAGGGCCGTGATGGTGGTGGGCATGGGCCGCGGGTCGCGGCCTTGGCGATCGCTGAGGTCAAACCCCTTTGCCGCTGCGCGCTCAACCTGCTTGCCGCGATGCGCGATCACACGGTCAAGCCGTTGTTGAGACTCGACAACGATCTTCTCGCCGGACTTCGTCACGAGCGCCGCGAGGTCCATCGCGATGCCGAGCGCCCACAACACGTAGCGGCCGTCGCCGTCCACCCAAAGGGACACGATCCACGGGAGCACGCCGAACGACGTCTGCACAATCGGTAGGTCCACCACCACCGAGGTGCGCGTCCACGGGCGCGCGATGATGATGCGGCCAATCACGTAGGCCATCGCGAACGC
Organism: uncultured Actinomycetota bacterium; assembly: GCA_963757685.1. Classification (GTDB taxonomy): domain Bacteria; phylum Actinomycetota; class Actinomycetes; order Actinomycetales; family Demequinaceae; genus Demequina. The sequence continues at coordinate 3,974 of CAVWSW010000004.1, forward strand.
GCGCGCGTGCTCGCCGTAAATCCCGGGAACCGCGGCGGCCATCACTCCAAGCACCGCCATAGCGGAGAACAGGACCGCGAGGCTCGTGCCATCGGCGTGAAGATTGCCGTACGTGGTGACCGCCGCCCACAGGGTCCAGAACGCGGCGAAGGCCATCGCGAGCACACGCAATGTGCTGCCACGTTTGTTCGGCTTCGAGTTGATGCGCCACCACGGAGACGCCCGCGACGGCGACAAGGTCAAAGAACAGTTCCGGCCACGACGCGTGACGTTCTGGTGCCTCCGTGGCGCTCCCGAGGGGCTCACTCATGGCGCCATCCTGGCGCATCGGAACATGGCGAGCAGGATTCGCGCCGCGGGCAGTCGCGTCCGGTACAGTTGGTACTCGCGTTCGCGCTCCGCAAGGGCACGACGCAGCTAGGGCCCCGTTGTGTAGCGGCCTAGCACGCCGCCCTCTCACGGCGGTAGCGCGGGTTCGAATCCCGTCGGGGCTACGTAAAACCCCCGGTCCTCCACGACCGGGGGTTTTCGCATTGCTAGTGTGCTGTCGGCTCAGAGACATCGCTGGGCACGTCCTACGCTCGTCGCCAGACGGGCACGCCACGCCGCCACCAGTTCGGCCGGCGGCACTCCACACGCAGGGTCGTCGGCTACCACTCTGGCCCGACGCTTCGCCACAGCCTTGTATACGGTGTCTCGCCATGCTCGCGGCAGTACCCGTGCGTTGCTCACGACGCGCCACTGCCAACCGAGCCGGCCGAGGATGGCGAGCACGGCGTCGGACCTGATCAGGCCGCGAGAGCCGTCCCAGACCACGATCGTTGACGCGGTGAGCGCGCCCTCAAGGCCGGCAGCCGCCACCACGGCCTTGCCGACGTCTCCCGCGCTACCCGCGATGAGGAAGACGGCGTGAGGGTCGTGGCGGATGAGCCACGAGACAAAGCCGTTGCACAACGCGCACTCACCATCGAAGACAACGATGGGCCTGCTCATATGGCCAGTCTACGAGGCGGCGCGATGCGACCTGAGCCGCATCGCAAGGCGCTGGCCCCACTCACGGGCGAGCTCTTCTTGTCCCGGCATGAGGAGACTCCCAGGCTCGGCGGAAGACGTCCTAAGCCGAACCGTAAAGCCATGGGGTTCGTCAAGCATCTCGTAGCCAGCGTCGGCAAACCGTGCTGTGATTCCGGACATCGCTCCGTGCCCAAGGGGGCCGCCAATGTGGGTGTCGAATACGGCCGCGTAGCGCGGGCCGCGGGGCAGGGTCTCGAACCAATCGCGCAATGCAGGGTGGGCTACGTCGGCGTGCAGGCCGGGCTGGCCGGGATGGCCCAGGACCTTCTCGCTCGCGGATTTGCGCGTCTGGTGCGAGGGGAGGGACAAGCCGTGAACGGGTGCGCCTGCGACTACAAGCGCGCATGAGTAGATCACGCGCGGGGTGGCCTTGTCAGTAGTGAGGGCAACGGCGCCGCCGCCAAGCCCGGCCGCAATCTCATGCGCGACGGCGGCGGTATTGCCCCACATCGACTCGTATACGACCACGGCGTCCATGTTTCATCTTCTGCCGCGTTGGCCTGACAGACCCGGGACTTAGGTCACTTCAAAAGCCCGCCCTGATGAAGTTCCGCTGGCTAGGAACTGCGGAGCAGGACGTCGCTCAATTGCCTCGCCGCGTCCATCACGGCACCCGCGTGCAAGACGCCGGGCGAGGAGCCGAGGCGCTCGGATGGCCCCGAGATCGACACCGCCGCGATGACGGTCCCTGCGGTGCCCCACACCGGAGCGGAGACCGAGCTCACTCCCGCCTCGCGCTCGGACGCGCTCTGGGCGAAACCCTGGTCGCGCACCACTGCAAGGTCGGACGCGGTAAAGCGCGCTTGCGCGAGTGCGGGGTGAAACACTTCTGGCGCCTCCCACGCAAGCAACACCTTTGCCGCGGAGCCGGCGGTCATGGTCATCGTGGTGCCAACGGGGATTGAGTCCCGTAAGCCAACGGGGCGGTCCACCGCGGCGATGCAGATGCGATGGCTGCCGTGACGACGGTAGAGCTGCGAGGACTCCGCGGTGCGATCCCGCAAGGTGGTCAGTACGGGAAGAGCGGCGGCGACCAGGCGGTCCTCGCCGACGGCGGCGGCTAAGTCCGCAAAGCGTCGGCCAAGCACAAACGCGCCGGTTGAATCGCGGCCAACCAGGTGGTGGTGTTCAAGGGCGAGGGCTAGCCGGTGCACGGTGGGGCGAGCAAGATGGGTGGTGGTGACGAGCTCGGCGAGAGTGGCCGGCCCATCCTCGAGGGCGGCCAGGATCGCGGACGCCTTGTCAATAACGCCAACACCGCTATGATTGTCCATAGAGCGATACTATCGTCTCATATAGTGAGATAGCAAGCACGAATTGGAGCAGCCATGGGAACCACTCTCGCCGAGAAGTTGTGGAACGACCACCTGGTGCGCAAGGGCGAAGACGGGGCACCAGACCTCATCTACATCGACCTGCACATGTGCCACGAGGTCACGAGCCCGCAAGCGTTCGAGGGCCTTCGCCTTGCGGACCGCCCCGTGCGCCGCCCGGACCTCACCATCGCAACAGAGGACCACAACACCCCAACGCTCAATATCGACCTGCCCATCGCAGACGAGACCTCGCGCATCCAGATCAACACGCTGCGTTCGAACGCTGAGGAGTTTGGCGTACGCATCCACTCGCTCGGCGATGCCGACCAGGGCGTAGTTCACGTCGTTGGGCCGCAGTTGGGCCTCACGATGCCGGGCATGACCATCGTGTGCGGCGACTCGCACACGTCCACGCACGGCGCGTTCGGCTCGCTTGCGTTCGGCATCGGCACCTCTGAGGTTGAGCACGTTCTCGCGACCCAGACGCTGCCCCTCGCTCCGTTCAAGACGATGGCCATCAACGTTGACGGCGAGCTGCCAGACGGCTCTACCGCCAAGGACATCATCCTTGCGATCATCGCCAAGATTGGCACCGGCGGCGGCCAGGGCTACGTTCTCGAGTACCGCGGCGAGGCAATCCGCAAGCTGTCGATGGAAGCCCGCATGACGGTGTGCAACATGTCCATCGAGGCAGGCGCTCGCGCTGGCCTCATCGCTCCCGACCAGACGACGTACGACTACGTCGCGGGCCGGCCCCACGCCCCGGAAGGCGACGATTGGGACGCGGCGCTCGACTACTGGCGCACGCTCGTGACCGACGACGACGCCGTATTCGATACCGAGATCACGCTCCACGCGAGCGACCTCGAACCCTTCGTTACGTGGGGTACTAATCCCGGTCAGGGCCTCCCCATCAGCGCTTCCGTGCCGAACCCTGACGACTTCGCTGATGAGTCCGATCGGGAGGCGGCCAAGAACGCCCTCGAGTACATGGGTCTCACGCCCGGCACGCCGCTCAAGGAGATCGCGGTCGACACCGTGTTCCTTGGCTCGTGCACCAACGGCCGCATCGAGGACCTCCGCGCTGCCGCGGAGATCATCCAAGGCCGCACCAAGGCAGAGAGCGTTCGCATGCTCGTGGTGCCCGGCTCCGCGCGGGTGCGCTTGCAGGCAGAGGCGGAGGGGCTGGACAAGGTCTTCATCGACTTCGGCGCCGAGTGGCGCAACGCAGGCTGCTCGATGTGCCTTGGGATGAACCCGGACCAACTGAAGCCACAAGAGCGCAGCGCGTCTACCTCGAACCGCAACTTCGAGGGGCGTCAAGGCAAGGGCGGCCGCACGCACCTGGTGTCCCCGCTCGTCGCCGCAGCCACCGCCGTGCGCGGCACGCTGTCCACCCCTGCTGACCTGGAGGTCTGAGCCATGGAAAAGTTCACCACCCACACCGGCGTCGGCGTGCCGCTGCGACGCTCCAACGTCGACACCGATCAGATCATCCCCGCCGTCTACCTCAAGCGCGTCACCAAGACCGGCTTCGAAGACGCGCTGTTCGCCGCATGGCGAGGCGACCCGGACTTCGTGCTGAACCAGCCCGAGTACACGCATGGGTCGGTGCTTGTTGCTGGTCCCGACTTCGGCACCGGCTCCTCGAGAGAGCACGCCGTGTGGGCACTCAAGGACTACGGCTTCAAGGTCGTTCTGGCAACGCGCTTCGCCGACATCTTCCGCGGCAACTCTGGCAAGCAAGGCCTCCTCGCGGGCATCGTCTCCGCGGAGAACATCGAGCTGCTCTGGAAGCTCCTCGAGACCGAGCCCGGCAAGCAGATCACCGTCTCGCTCGAAGACCGCACCGTCACGTGCGGAGAACTCACGGTGCCGTTCGAGATCGACGACTACGTGCGGTGGCGCCTCATGGAGGGGCTCGATGACATCGGCCTCACGCTCAAGCACGAGGCGGACATCACGGCGTTCGAGGCGACTCGCGAGTCGTGGCGGCCAAAGACCTTGCCTGCCAAGACGGAGCCCAAGGAACACGTCGAGGCCGCTCGCCCTGTTGCCTAGTACCTCGCCCGACCTCCTGCGTGACATGCTCTGGGCATGGCCGCGACTGATCTCGCCGTTCCCGCGCTGAAGCCGGACGTGCGTACGGCACTTCGCGTCGCGTCGGCCGTATTGGTGGCGGGGTCCGCGGTGCTCCTGTTTGCGGTGCACGTGAGGCCGCTCGCCTATGTGCCGCTTGTGCTTGGCGTTGTGCTCGCGTTTGCCGTGGATCGCCGGCTGGGCAAGGACCTGCTGCTCATCGCGATTGGCCAGGGGATCATCTCCTCGATCTCACTTCATGCGGCGCTCGACAATGCCGCCATGGTGCGCTTCACCGTTGCCCTGTCGCTCGCCGTGGTGGTGCCGTGGGCGATCTCTCATTTCGTCTACAAGGATCGCGTGATCGTGTTCCCCGTGCGCACGGGGCGTCGCTGGACCCGGCCACAGTGGATCTACCTCGGTGTGGTGTTGCTGCTGGGCTACCTGATCTTGCCGTTCTACTTCATCGGCTCCGGCGCGTATCTCAACTGGCCCGCAATCCACACGGGCGAGGAGATCGCGCGGCTGTTTGTTGGCGTCAACGCGGTGGGCATCTGGGACGAGCTGTTCTTCATCTGCACAGTATTTGCCCTGCTCCGAAGGCACTTTCCGCTGTGGACGGCGAACGTGTTGCAAGCGATCGTGTTCGTGAGTTTCTTGTGGGAGTTGGGCTACCGCGAGTGGGGTCCGCTGCTGACCATTCCGTTCGCGCTCGTGCAAGGCTGGATTTTCTCGTGGAGCAAGTCCCTCGCCTACGTCGTGACCGTGCACCTGCTGTTCGACGCTGTCGTGTTCATGGTTCTCGTGCACGCCCACAACCCCCACCTCTTCGACTTCTTTGTGACGGCGCCGTGAGTAGCGACATCGCGACTCCTGGCGACGGGAAGCGGCTTTTGCTTGGCATCACTGGGGGACCAGGGAGCGGCAAGAGCACGTTCGCCGGCGCGGCTCGTTGGCGAGTTCGCGGATCAAGGCGTCGCGGCGGTCGCCATTCCTATGGACGGCTTTCATTTGCCCGACGCCGTGCTCGCCTCGCGCGGTTTGGCCGACGTCAAGGGTGCGCCTGCCACTTTTGACAGGGCGGGGCTCGAGGCGCTGCTTGATGCGCTGCGCGACCTCACGATCACGGTGTTCGCTCCCGCCTACTCGCGGGAGTTGCACGCACCGGTGCCAGGCGCGATCGCCATCCCGCCTGAGACGCAAATAGTGCTTGTCGAGGGCAACTACCTGGGACTATGGCCGTCCGTGCGTGACAAGTTTGACGAGATTTGGAAGCTCGAGCTGCCTTGGGAGACGGCGCGCGAGCGGCTCATTGCGCGGCGCGTCGCCACGGGTCGCGACCCAGAAGAGGCGCGCGCGTGGGTGGATCGCGTCGATGCAGCCAACGCGCTACTCGTGGCCGGCACGCCTGCGCATCGGGTCATTTCCGACGCCGGTTGACGACTACAGGCTCAACCACTCGCGAGTGCCAACGGTCGTGAGGGACCGCGCCGTGACTTCCGCAGCGAAGGCCAAGTCCGCGGGGAATCGGTCGCCGTCGAGGCCCTGAGTGGCGATCCGGTAGGCGAGCGCGCCGTGGAAGAAGTCGCCCGCGCCGAGCGTGTCGACAACGTCAGCCACGGGCGCGACCGCTACTTCGCCGGAGCCGCCGGGACACATGTAGGCGATGGAGCCGGATCCGCGCGTGATCGCCGACCACATCACGCCGCGCGCACGCAGGTACGCGAACACCGAGTCCGGATTGCTATCCGTGCCAGGGGGGCGGAACGCCTCCGAGACCACCGCGACATCGACGTTCAGCAGAAGCTCGTCGGTGTACGGCTTGAAGCTGCCTGCATCGAGAATCACGGGAATCGCCTTGGTCGCGCGCCGCTTGTGCGATGGGCAGTGAGATAGAGCGGAAGTAGCCGTCTACCAGGACGCATAACGTGTTATTCATTTCTGGCAGGGAGTCCGCGACCAGCGTCCATGTCCGTCGCGGCAGAGGTTGGCGAGACCACCGCCCGTTCTCCCGTCGCCTCGGTGATCATGATCGAGGCGGTGATGGGCGCGCCCTCGTACGTGGCGGCGATCGTGACGTCCACGCCGCACGCGAGCAAGTCGTCGGCGATCATGGCGGAAAGCGGGTGTTGGGGGAGAGCCGTCACGAGCGTCGGGCGGCCCGCGGGGCCATCGCCGGCGGCAAGCAGCGCGTACGCAACTGCCGCGTTCGCCGCGGGCCCACCGGCCGCGGTGAGGAAGGAGAGGGCCGCAACCTTCTCGTCGGGAAGCGGTAGGCGCTCCACGAGTTGGATGACGTCGTAGGTGGCGAGCCCAGCGAAGACAGCGCGGGCGGAGCTAGCCATGACACCACTCTATGAGTGTGAATGAGACACTATGAGCATGACCGACTCCATTCGCGTCACGGGCGGCGAGCCCCTCACCGGCGAGATCCGTGTACGAGGAGCCAAGAACTTCGTCAGTAAGGCGATGGTGGCCGCGCTTCTCGGCTCGACGCCGTCGACGCTGCGCAACGTTCCCGAGATTCGCGACGTCAAGGTCGTGTCGGCGCTGCTTGCGACTCCACGGCGTCGCGGTCGACTACGACGTCGCGTCGGGCGACCTCGCGATGGACACCAGCCACCTCACGTCGGCCGACGCCGTGCAACATCGCCGAGCACGCGGGCTCCTCGCGCATCCCGATCCTGTTGTGCGGCCCGCTGCTGCACCGGCTCGGCGAGGCGGTCATCCCCGACCTCGGCGGTTGCCGCATCGGCGACCGGCCCATCGACTTCCACCTCGACATCCTCACCAAGTTCGGCGCGACGTCGTCTCGGAGAGGCCCGACGGCCTGTACCTCAGCCGCCAAGAACGGCCTCAGGGGCATCAAGTACGAGCTGGCGTTCCCCTCGGTGGGCGCCACCGAGCAGTTGCTCCTCACCGCCGTGCATGGCGGAGGGCGTCACGACGCCTCAAAACGCCGCCGTCGAGCCCGAGATCAAGGACCTCATCGACCTGCTGCAGAAGATGGGCGCGATCATCTCCGTGGACACGGATCGCTCCATGACGATCGAGGGCGTGAAGACGCATGCACGGCTTCGACCACCACTCGCTCACCGACCGCATCGAGGTGGGCTCGTGGGCCGCCGCCGCGCTCGCGACCGGAGGGCGACATCTTTGTCCACGGCGCGCAGCAGCGCAGCATGGGCATGTTCCTCAACGTGTTCCGCAAGGTCGGCGGCGAGTTCGAGGTGGTGCAGCGACGGCATCCGCTTCTACCACCCAGGCAGGGAGCTCAACTCGATCGCGCTCCAGACGGACGTGCACCCCGGCTTCATGACGGACTGGCAGCAGCCGCTCGTCGTTGCGCTCACGCAAGCGAAGGGCCTCAGCATCGTCCACGAGACGGTGTACGAGAACCGCTTTGGCTTCACCGACGCGCTCGTCAAGATGGGCGCCAACGTGCAGCTCTACAGGGAGTGCCTCGGCGACAAGAAGTGCCGCTTCGGGCAGCGCAACTTCAAGCACTCGCGCCGTCATCAGCGGGCCGACGCCGTTGCACGCCGCCGACATCGAGGTCCCCGACCTGCGCGGCGGCTTCTCGCACCTCATCGCCGCGCTCGCGGCGGAGGGCACGTCGAACGTGCACGGCATCGGCATCATCGACCGCGGCTACGAGGGCTTCCGCGGCAAGCTCGCCGCGCTCGGCGCGACCGTCGAGGGTTCGAAGCCATGGCCCAGTCGCATTCCCTATGCGCTCTCAGAACTCGTGCATCACGCGCGGTGCGGCCGTTCGCGGCTCTTGCGTGCGTCACCCGCAAGGACTGGCACGGTCAGGACGACATGCCTGCCGACGGGCGGGTTCATCGCGGTGTCGAACCACGTGACGCTACGCGGATCCGCTGACGCTCGCGCACTTCCTCTACAACTCCGGCTACCCGCCGCACTTCCTGGCGCAAGTCACCGCTGTTTGCGTTGCCGGTCATCGGGTGGATCCTCAAGAGGCGACCAGATCCCCGTGCACCGCGGGACGTCGCGGGCAAAGGATCGCCGTCGAACACGGCATGAAGGTGCTCGCGCGCGGCGACATGATCGCGATCTTCCCCGAGGGCACGCTCACGAGGGACCCAGACCTGTGGCCCATGGTGGCGCGCACGGGCGCGGCGCGCATGGCGCTCGAGACGGGCGTGCCCGTCATCCCCGTGGCGCAGTGGGGCGCGCACCAGCTGCTTGCCGCCGTACTGCAAGAAGCCGCGACCCGTTCCCGCGCAAGATGGTGACGGTCATGGCCGGCCCCGCGATCGACCTCGACGACTTGCGCGAGAAGCCGCATCGACAACGAGAAGCTGCGCGAGGCGACGCAAGCGCATCATGGATACGCTCACTGTCATGGTCGAGGAGATGCGCGGCGAGAAGGCTCCCGCCGAGCGCTACGACATGCGGAGGAGGTGGAAGCACGAGGGCGTGATGCGCGCGGCGGTCTTCGGCTCCGGGGCGTGGGGAACGACGTTTGCGGCGGTGCTCGCCGATGCCGGCATGCGAGGTGTCGCTGTGGGGGCGCGACGCCGACGTTCTCGCCGAGATCAACGGCGACGGCCGCAACGAGCGCTCGCTGCCTGGCGTGACGCCTTCCCAAGGCGGTGCGCGCGACGATCGGATGCGGCATCGGCGCTCGACGGCGCGCGACTCGTCGCCGTCGCGCTGCCCTCGCAGCGCGTGCGCTCGATCGTGCGCCGAGCTGGCGCCGCTGATCCCGGCCGACGCCGTCGTCGTGTCGCTCATGAAGGGCATCGAGCGCGGCAGTCACCAGCGCATGAGCGAGGTCCTCGGCGAGGCGTGGGTCGTTGACGACGCGCGCATCGCGGTGGTGTCCGGGCCCAACCTGGCCAAGGAGATCGCGCGCAGCAGCCCACCGCGACCGTTGTCGCCTCCGAGTCGCTCGAGGCGCGCCGAGGTCGTCGCCGCGGCCACGGCGTCGGGCTATTTCCGCCCGTACACGAACACCGACGTCATGGGCGTCGAGCTGAGCGGCGCCTACAAGAACATCATCGCCGTGGCCGTCGGCATCGCCGACGGCATGGGCTTTGGCCACAACACGACGGCGACCGTCATGACGAGGGGTCTTGCCGAGATCACGCGGCTCGGCCTCGCGCTCGACGCGAAGCCCGACACGTTCTGCGGGCTGGCGGGCATGGGCGACCTGATCGCGACGTGCGCCTCTCCGCTGTCGCCGCAACCACACGCTCGGCGCGCACATCGGCCGGGGCGCATCCCTCGCCGACGCCATCGCGACGACGGGCGGCACGGCGGAGGGCGTCACGACGTCGCAGTCGATCCAGGAGCTCGCGAGGGCGCACGGCGTCGACGTTCCCATTTGCGATGCGGTCGTGGCGATGCTGCACGCGGGTGAGCCCAAGGAGGCCGTGCTCGGCGCGCTGCTTGGCCGGCCCCGCAAGGCGGAGGTGAACTGCTGAGCGCGCGGGCACCGTCGCGGTGCTCTTTGGCGGCCGGTCCTCGGAGCATGAGGTCTCGTGCACCACCGCGGGCGGGGTGCTCGGCGCGATCGATCGTGACCGCTGGGACGTCCTCGCCGTGGGCATCGGCCGCGATGGGTCGTGGACCGTCGCAGAGCGACAGACCCCGCGGAATGGGCGCTGAGCGACGGCCAGATGCCCACGTTGAGCCCGACGCGAGAGCGCGTGCTTGCTGCCCGCCGGTCGCTGGCGACAGCGCAGTGGAGCGTCGTGACGACGACGGGGTTGTCACGCCCGCTTGGCCCTGGTAGACGTGGCCTTCCCCGTGCTTCACGGTCCGTGGGGCGAGGACGGAACCATCCAGGGCGCGCTCGAGCTTCTCGACGTGCGCTACGTCGGCGCGGGCGTGCTCGCGTCGGCCGTTGGCATGGACAAGCAGTTCATGAAGGCGGCGTTCAGGGCCGCGGGCTTCCCGTGGCGCCCGACGTCGTGCTCGGCCCGGGGAGACTGCCGTCGTCGCGTCGCGCGAGATCGAGGCGCTTGGGCTGCCCGTCTTCGTCAAGCCCGCGCGCGCGGGCTCAAGCATGGGCATCTCTCGCGTCGACGACGTGGGACGCGCTCGATGCCGCGCTCGCCGCGGCGCGTCAAGCACGACCCCAAGGTGCTCATCGAGGCGGCGATCGTCGGGTCGCGAGATCGAGACCGCCGTGCTTGGCGCGCGCGACGGCGTGCGCACCTCGCCTCCTGGCGAGATCGTCACCGGGGGCGACCACGCCTTCTACGACTTCGAGGCCAAGTACTTCGACGCCGACGCCGTGCGGCTCGATTGCCCGGCCGAGTTTCCGGCCGCCGATGCCGCGCGCATCAGGGAGCTCGCGTCGCGCGCGTTCGCGCGCGGTATCGGTGCCGAGGGCATCGCCCGCGTCGACGTGTTCTATGGCGAGGACGGCACCGTCACCGTCAACGAGATCAACACGATGCCTGGCTTCACGCCGACGAGCATGTACCCACGCATGTGGGCCGCGACGGGAGTCGAGTACCAGGAGTTGGTCTCGACGCTTCTTGCGACGGCGCTGCAACGCCCTCTCGGCTTGCGCTGACGCAAAGGCCCGATGCACAGCAGGACCCCGTTGGTGGCCTCGGTGCACGATTCGGCGACGAGCGTGGCAGTGAGCATCCCGACTCACCACGCGCGAGAATTCGCTCCGCTCAGGCAAGATGTACCCGTGAGCGATACGGACGCGAGCGATGCCTTGATGGACGCGGTGGCATTGTGGGAAGCGTATCCCGATTCTGGACCAGCCAAGGTTATCTCGGCGGCCGTCGACGCACTAGTACAGGGACTCGACTCTCCATCCCTTCGCGAATTAGCCGGGCTTTCGGCGCGGGACTCACGTTGGACCGTGCAACCACTAGTCGAAGCGACATTTGGCGAACTCGGCATCTCCTACCCGGGCCCCGGCATCGACGAGATTCAGATCGCAGCAGCGCGCGTGATGTGCAAACGCCTCGTGGCTGGCCAGATGAACGCTCGTGATTTCGCCTCGTGGGCGCACCTAGTCATCGGCCATGAGGGTTCGACAAAACTTCAGGCGTTCGTCGAGCTAGATGACTGGTACGACATCCGCGAATACACCGGCGATACGCAAGCGACTCTGGAAGCCGAGGCAGTCAGCCTGGCGAATCAATTGTTAACGGGAAATCTTCCACTCAAGGCAAGCACGCTCGGGTGGCAAGGCTCAATCGAGAGGCACGCGCAAAATCCGACCACGCCCGCATCCGCGCTGCGGCGATGCATCGGTCGTTTTCTGAGTTGAAACGCCCGGCTGTTCGCGCGAAGGAGCGCATCACGCGCTTGGTTTTGCCTGCGCCTCGCACCGCGACGATGCGACCGAGGTGCGGATGAAACAGCGGTGGGTGTATTGACGAGTTGCTCCGTTGGAGGCACACATAGTGTCACCGCCCGGGCACCTACCTGGGCGACTCAGTTACGGCTGACAACGACGAAACGCTCGTCACGGATGGATTCGCCCCAATACACGGCGTCGTCCAACATTGTGACCTCCGCTTCGACGCGGTATTTATGAACAAGGTCGGAAACCTGAGCAGCGGACATCCCAGCCCCCGTCCACCAGAGTCCCTCGATAAGGATCAGGCGACCCTTTGGTGCCAGCAGGTCGATCCAGCGCTCGAGCACCGCGCCCGGGCCGTCCATGGCCCATAGGACGTGCCGGGTGAGAACAACGTCGAAGGTTCCCGGACGCCAGGGAGGTGCCGCCGCATCTCCAATAGAAAACTCAGCTTCGTAGCCCGACCGGGCAACCTTCGCAGTCGCCAAATCCACCATTGCGGGTGAAATGTCGAGCCCAGTTACTCGGTGCCCTGCCTCGCACATCAACAGGCTCAAGGAGCCAGTCCCGCACCCAAGATCAGCAACTCGCGCCGGAGATGGGGGTAGCAGCGCAAGGAGCAGATTCGCCCAGGCCGCGCGAACGACCGGATCACGCAACCCGTGGTCAGGTTGCTCGTCGAACGCGTCGGCTTCGGCATCCCAGAACTCTGCCGTACTCATCTGCTCATCATGCTCGCGTTCCCGGCGAGCGCACGCACGCGGCCCCGAGCGGCTGGTTCCGGCCAAGCCAAAGCTCAATCAGAGCGGCCTGGCGTCGTCCGCTGGCGCGGTCCGCATCAACGACTTATTTGCACTCGAGCCCGTTCGACGGCGCAAGCGACGCAGGCCCGGAAAGCTCCGCGAGCAGGTCCGCGACGGCATCTTGCGCTCGCGCCTTCGGGATGAGCACCTCAACCGCAGGCGAGCGCCCAAAACTCGTGGCGCGCCATTGCGCCTCCTCTTCAACGACGAGCCAGTCTTGCGTCCCTGTCTCTGCGTCAACGGCCACACATGAGTCGAGCGTCGGCCCTGGCGGCTCAACCCCGCACCGCACCACAATGGGGAACTCGTCCCCGTACGCGGAGGTGGCCTGAGAGGTCGTGCCGCGCACTGCCAGCCCACCAACGGCATCAGGCATCGCGAGCATCACACGTGCACAATCGGGGTCTGCGGCATAGGGAGCAGGGTCCACCACTAGCGGCTGCGAGCACCCGGCCAACAGCGCCACACTGGCACCACAAATGACCGCCGCACGCACACCTCGCATTCCCACAGCCTAGGGCCGCGCTACGGTGTCGCCATGACGATTGCGGTGCGCACGTGGCCCCACCGCCGCGCGTTTTCTCTGGCGTGGCCCGCGATCCTCTCCAACATCTCGGTACCGCTGGTTGGGCTCATCGACACCGCGATGCTTGGCCACTTCTCCGACGAGGCGAATCTCGGCGCCGCGGCGCTCGGTTCCACCGTGCTCGGTGCCGTGTTTTGGCTGTTCTCGTTCCTCCGGACAGGAACAACATCCCTGGTAGGGCGTGCCTTGGGTTCAAAGCGGCCCGACGCTGCCCTCACCCACGCGCAGCGTTCAGCACTCCTTGCCGTTGGGTTGGGCATTGGCATTCTCGTTGTTCAGTGGGCGCTCGTCCCTTTGCTCATGGGGCTGCTGACGCCCAATGACGCGATCGCCGATCTTGCGTCGTCGTTTACGTCGATTCGGTTGTTCTCCGCGCCCGCTGTGCTGCTCACGCTCGTGATTGCCGGCTGGTTCATTGGCGCGGGGGACACACGCCGACCGCTCTTGGTGGTCATCACCATCGGCTCCTTGAATGTCGTCCTGGACCTTGTGCTCGTCGCGTGGCTGGACCTCGGCGCCGAAGGTGCCGCGGTCGCAACGGCGATAGCCGAGTGGGTAGGCCTTGCCGTGGCCGTGACGCTGTGGTGGCGCTCCGTGGGAGAGGCGACAAGGGCGTCGGCCAGGCGGTGGCGGGGTAGGGGGCTGCGCACGGGCTGGAGCGCCGTGCTGGGCCTCAACCGCGACATCTTCTTGCGCACCGCCGTGCTCTACGTGGTGCTGACCTTCATGACCGCGTACGGCGCGCACGTTTCTACCTCGGTGCTCGCGGCGAACGCGATCCTGATGCAGCTGATGCTGCTCGCGTCGTACGGGCAAGACGGCTATGCGCACGCCGCAGAGTCGCTGTCCGCACGCGAGATCGGCGCGCGCGACGTCCCTGCGTTCCACAGGGCGGTGGGCGCTTCGGCCATGCCCGCCGTGGCAATTGGGGCGGTCTTCACGCTGCTCTACGCACTTGGCGGCGCTGCATTCATCGCGCTACTGACATCGCTCCCGGACGTCACCTCCGCGGCTCAAGCCGCGATGCCGTGGCTCGCTGCGCTCCCGCTCGTCTCGGCTGCCGCATACCTCTTCGACGGCGTCTTCCTCGGCTCGGGCAAGGTGCGCTGGATGCTGCTGACGATGTCGTTAGCTGCGCTCGTGTTCTTCGCCGTGTGGTGGCTCGGGGCTTCGGTGACCGACCCCAACGCTCGCAACATCAACTTGTGGCGCGCGTTCCTTGTCTTCAACGTGTGCCGCGGGCTGTTCCTTGGGCTCGCGTATGCGCGCCTCACTCGTACTCGCGGCTGGCTCGTCGGCACAGTGGCGTAATGACGACAGCGGCATGAGCTGCGCGGCCTAGGCTTCATCCGTGACAACGATTGGCGAAATTGGCGAGGACGCGCTCATCGCGGCCTTCGCCCCGCGCCTGCCCACCACCGACGCCGAGCTGCTCGGCCCCGGCGACGACGCGGCGGTCATGAGCGTTGACGGCGACCTCGTGGTCTCGAGCGACGTGCTCGTTGAGGGCCACCACTTTCGGCTCGACTGGTCAACGGGCGAGGACGTCGGGTGGCGCGCGGCCGTGCAAAACCTCGCCGACATCGACGCGATGGGTGCCGTGCCCACCGCCCTGCAGGTGACCCTCGCGGCGCCCGCGAGCACCCCCGTCGCGTGGGTGCTCGCCTTCGCCGACGGCTTGCGGCTAGCGTGCGAGCCCCACGGCGTCGGCGTCGTTGGCGGGGACCTGAGCGCCGCAAACGAGATCCACATTGGCGTCACCGCCATGGGGGAGACCCACGGCCTTGACCCCATTACCAGGGCCGACGCTGCGCCCGGCGACGTGCTTGCGGTCTCCGCTCCACTTGGGGCCGCGGCGGCTGGGTTGGCGCTGCTCGAGGCAGGCATCACGGACGGCGAGGCGGTTGAGCTCTTCAAGCGCCCGCGACCCTTCATCGGGGCTGGCCTTGAGGCGGCTCTCAAAGGCGCCACGGCGATGATGGATATCTCGGACGGACTGCTCCGCGACGCCACCCGCATCGCTCGCGCCTCGGATGTGGCCATCGACATTGAGTCGGCGGCGGTGCCCGTGCATCTAGCCGCCGTTGCCGCCGCCCGCACGCTGAATCGCGACGCCAGCGACTGGGCGCTGACCGGGGGAGAGGACCACCACATGCTCGCAACCTTCCAAGCCGCGGGAGCCGTGCCAACCGGGTGGACCGTCATCGGCAGCGTCGCCGATGGCGCGGGCGTCACCGTGGATGGCGAGGCGCCATCGAGCCTGGGTTGGGACCACTTCGGCGCATGATCCGGAACGGCGTAGCCTGACCACGTGACACAAACTGAACCCCGCCGCGTTGCACTCGCACTAGGCGGCGGTGGCGCACGGGGCTACGCGCATATCGGCGTCATCGAGGCGGTACAGGAACGCGGCTGGGAAATCGTCGGCGTGGCGGGAACATCGATGGGCGCCGTGGTCGGCGGCCTCCACGCCGCGGGCAAACTCGACGCCTACCGCAAGTGGGTTGTCACTCTCTCTCGCAGAGACGTGTTGCGCCTCATGGACCCCACACTCGGTGGTGCTGGCATGCTCCGCGCAGAGAAGGTCATGGATCGCGTTCGCCACTACACAGGCCACGTCAACATCGAGGACCTGCGCATTCCGTTCACGGCCGTCGCCGCCGACCTCATCTCCCAGCGCGAGGTGTGGTTCACCACGGGCGACCTCGTGGACGCCATGCGTGCGTCAATCGCCATTCCCACGGTCTTCACTCCCGTCACGCGGAACGGCATGGTGCTCGCGGACGGCGGCCTCATCAACCCCGTTCCCGTAGTCGCCCTCGCCAACGTTCGTGCCGACGCGGTGATCGCGGTGGACCTCGCCGGCCCACCTATGAACCTTGCGGAAACGGAGGAGTACGGCGGGCACGGTTTGCTTCCCAAGTTGCGGTTGCCGCGCCTTCCAGCAAGCGTTGAGCCGGCGATCGCCTCGCTGTTCGCGCGCTCGCGCAGGGGTGCGGACCCCTTGCACGACGACGACGATGCCGAGGCAGAGCGCCAGGCCCAGGTGGCGATGCGCACCATGGATGTGGTGGACCGGTCGCTCGCGATCCTCCAGGCGACCGTGAAGAAATACCGCATGGTGAGCTTCCCACCAGACGTCACGGTAGAGGTTCCTGCCGACGCGTGCGGCACCTTGGACTTCCACCGGGCTCCCGAGCTCATCGCGTTGGGACGCGAGCGGGCACGAGCCGTTTTCGACGCGTGGGACGCGCGAATCGAAGGCGCCGCTTAAGCGTCAGCCAGCCACGGCGTCGGGCACAAAAAAGCGGGCGCCCCCCGAAGGGGACGCCCGCCGCCAGCTGAGCCGGCGAAAGAGTTTAGACAGACGCGCGGCGCTGCACCTTGCCGGCCTTGAGGCACGACGTGCAGGCGTTCACGCGCTTGGGGGTGCCGTTCACAATCGCGCGGACGCGCTGAATGTTCGGGTTCCAGCGGCGCGAGGTACGGCGGTGGGAGTGCGAGATCGAGTTACCGAAGGACGGGCTCTTGCCGCACACGTCGCAGTTTGCTGCCACGATAGTTCTCCTTGAGAAAAGTGATGGGGCCCGGAAGTCGTCCAGGCAACCGCACAAGAGTACCCGAAACAGGGGCCAAAAGCCAAGTTCCCTGCCCGACGCTGGGGCCGGGTGGGGCGTGTCGGGTCGCCGTGGCACGATGGTACCTGAGCCTGCCGCTTGGCGGCGCGGGAGGAGTCACGGTGGCAGAGGCCGCAGAGCTGCGACGCTGGCTGGATTCTGGCGTGACCGCCGTGAAGCGCGCGCGAGGCAGACTCGATGCCATCAACGTGTTCCCCGTGGCCGATTCCGACACGGGCACCAACATCTACTTGACGCTCCGCGAGGGCAACCGCGCGGTGGGTGACCTGCCCGCGGAGGCCACCCACAAAGAGGTCGTCGCAGCCTTTGCGCGGGGAGCCTTGCTTGGCGCTCGCGGCAACTCCGGCGTGATCGTCAGCGCGTATCTCAACGCCTTCCTAGGGTCGATCGACGCCCGCGGGGGCTTGTCCAACGCAAGCGCGGCCGACATCTCCGCTGCCCTTGACGCGGCGTCCATTGCCGCCTACTCGGCAGTAGGTGCCCCCGTAGAGGGCACCATCTTGACCGTCGCCAAGGCCGCCGCGACCGCCGCAAACGGTGCCGTGGCGCAAGGTGCAGGCAAAGAGGCGACGATCGTCACCGCGGTGGTTGGGGCACGTGCCGCTCTCGCCAAGACTCAAGCCCAACTGGGCCCCGCGCGAGCGGCAGGGGTCGTCGATGCCGGCGCTGCTGGCCTCGTATTGCAGCTCGAAATGCTCGCGGAGACGCTCGCAGGCCCCGGCGCCCTCTCGGCGTACGACGAGGTTGACTGGTCTGCGGACATGGACGCGTACCGCACGTATGACATGCCATCTGGGCACGAGGGTGGCTTTGAGGTGATGTTCGTCGCCGTGAGCCGCACCGACCTCACCCGCGAACTGACATCCCGTCTCGAAGCGCTTGGCGACTCAGTGGCGGTGATCGGCTCGCACGGGCTCTGGCAAGCGCATGTGCACACCCCGCACCCCGGCGACGCCGTGCGCGTGGCGATGAGCGCGGGCGCACGCAAGGTCGTGGTGCGCGGCATCGACGACCACGCGATGGACGCGGCGTCGATCGTGGCGCTCACCACGTGCCCAGGCCTTGCCGACGCTTTGGCAGAGGCGGGCGCGTGCGTACTTGTTGTCCCCAACCCGGAGCAGGCGCCGCGCAAGGACCTGATGCGCGCGTTGCGCGACGCAGTGGGCGAAGCCGGCGTGGTCGTGGCCGGCGACACCACGCTGCTCGGTGCCGCGCGCAAATTGCAGGCCAAGCGCCGCGGGCCGCGCATCACCGTGCTCGACGCGTCTCACGAGGCACATGTCGTGGCCGCGATCGCCGCGTCCGCGCTCGTGACGCCGGGCGAGTCCGTCGCCGCGCGCATGGCGCAGGCAATCAAGAACACGACGGTCCTGGACACGACTCCCGGTGACCTCGACGACGATGTAGACCAGATGCTGAGTCCGCGCACCGAGGTCGTCACCGTGATCGTCGGGCGAGGGGTGGACCCCGCGGTTGCAGACCGGGTGCGGCTGTCTGTTGCCTCGGCCGCTCCTGGCGCGGATGTCGCCGTTTACGAGGGTAATCAGTTGACCCCGGCCATTGCCGTTGGCGTGGAGAACGCGCAGCAGTGAGCGATCGGCTCGCTGAACCTCTGAAGCGCGCGCTCGGCGACCGCACAGCTGCGACACTCGCCAAGCTGGGGCTCACCAGCGTCGGCGATCTGCTGCGCCACTACCCTCGCCGCTACGGCGCGCCGGGCGAGTTCACGGACATACGGTCCCTCGTGACCGGCGAACACGTGACCGTCATGGCGGAAGTGAGATCCGCGACGGTGCGCACGCTGCACTCAAAGAGCGGCGCCATGTTGGAAGCCGTGGTGTCTGACGGGCGCGACACTTTGCAGCTCACGTTCTTTGCCAAGCGCGCGGGCGTGTTGCGCATGCACGAGGACAAGCTGCGGCCCGGCCGCACCGGGTTGTTCACGGGCACGGTGGGGGAGTACCGCGGCAAGCGCCAACTCACGCACCCCGATTACCTCATCGTCGGCGTCGATGCGGCCGATGCCGACGAAGCCATGTACGAGGCCTCCCGACCCATCCCTATTTACCCAGCCGCGGCGTCGGCCCCTACGTGGCGCATCCAGCGCGCGGTGCGAACCGTGCTGGACCCCTTGCTCGAGGACGACGTGCCTGACCCCATTCCGTTAGGGCTGCGTGAGCGGGACGACCTTCCCACGTTGCTCGAGGCGCTGCGGCTAGTCCACGAACCGGAACATGCGGTCGACGCCAAACGCGGGCAAGCGCGGT
Source organism: uncultured Actinomycetota bacterium (assembly GCA_963757685.1). Classification (GTDB taxonomy): domain Bacteria; phylum Actinomycetota; class Actinomycetes; order Actinomycetales; family Demequinaceae; genus Demequina. Next base: position 23,040 of record CAVWSW010000004.1, read on the forward strand.
TGCGCTACGAGGAGGCGCTCGTGTTGCAGACCGCGCTCGCTCGTCGCCGGGCGGAACACGCGTCGCTGTCCGCCGTAGCGCGCCCGGCGAAGACTTCAGGGTTGGTCGCCGCGCTCGACGCGCGGCTGCCCTTTGCGCTCACGGAAGGTCAACTGGCGGTGGGCGCTGAGATCGCCGCGGACCTTGCGCGAGACGTGCCGATGCTGCGATTGCTGCAAGGCGACGTGGGAGCCGGCAAGACAGTTGTGGCGCTGCGCGCCATGCTGCAAGTGGTCGACGCGGGCGGCCAAGCAGCGCTGCTCGCGCCCACCGAGGTGCTCGCGGCGCAGCACGCGCGGTCTTTGCGCGAGCTCCTAGGACCACTGGGCGCAGGCGGCATGCTCACGGGCACCGACAACGCGACACGGCTTGTCTTGCTCACCGGCTCGCAGGGTTCAAAGGAGCGCAGGGCGGCGCTTGCCGAGGCGGCATCCGGCGCCGCCGGAATCGTGGTGGGCACCCATGCACTTCTCAGCGAGACGGTGCAGTTTTCCGACCTTGGCCTCGTGGTCGTGGACGAACAGCACCGTTTTGGCGTTGAGCAGCGGGACGCGCTGCGGGCGCGCGGCGAGCGGCCACCCCACATGCTCGTGATGACGGCAACGCCTATCCCTCGCACCGTGGCGATGACGGTCTTTGGGGATCTCGAGACGTCGGTGCTCTCCGAGCGCCCGTCTGGACGCGCGGAGACGGTGACTCACCTGGTGCCAGCAGACAACCCGGTGTGGATGGATCGCACGTGGGCTCGCGTGCGCGAGGAGGTCGACAAGGGGGGCCGTGCGTACGTCGTGTGCGCGCGTATCGACCCCAGCGAACCGGCCGACGCTATGGACGACGCCGACGCGGCAACCGCCGCCGAAGAAGCGGCGCCAAAGGTGGCACTCGCCGCTGTTACGGAGGTGGTGGCGATGCTCGCCGCACGCAAAGAGCTGGCTGGAGTGAGCGTCGGGCTCATGCACGGCCGCTTGAGTGGTGATGAGAAGGACGCGGCGATGGCGGCGTTCGCGTCCGGCCGCACGCCCGTGCTCGTCTCGACCACCGTGATCGAGGTGGGTGTTGATGTGCCGGAGGCCACCGCGATGGTGGTCCTTGACGCAGAGAGGTTTGGCATCTCGCAGCTTCATCAGTTGCGGGGTCGAGTTGGCCGCGCCGCCTCGCCCGGGGTGTGTTTGCTCGTCTCGCGCGCGGAGGAGGGCAGCGTTGCGCAGCAGCGCCTCGCGGCACTCGTGGCGACCACCGACGGGTTTGAGCTCGCGGAGAAGGATGTTGAACTTCGCCGCGAAGGTGACGTGTTGGGCGCTGCGCAATCGGGGCGGTCGTCGCTCAAATTGCTCAAGGTTGTACGCGATGCCGCTGTGATCGAGAGGGCGCGTGGCGACGCTCGGATGATTGTGGATGCCGACCCTTCGCTGGAGGCGAACCCGGCCCTCGCGTCGGCCATCCGTGCGTGGCTTGAACCCGAGCGCGAGGAGTTTTTGGAGCGGGCTTAGGCCAGCCGCGCCCTGTGCATGGCAACCGCGGCCGCAACCGCCCCCGCCGCTGCGGCGAGCACAGCGACGAGCAATTGCGGCCACGCGACGCCGGCCGACGCGTCTGACCCCCCGGCGCCCGCCCACAACGCTGGCGCAACCCACGGCACCCAGCGACCTAGGCCGAGGGACGCGAGAATCTGGCTCGCGGCCGTAACCGCGATGATTCCGGCAACGGCGCCCAGGTATCCGCGCGTCACGACGGCGACGTAGCCGAACGGCAAGCCGAGCCAGCCCATGATGATCCCGGCAACGAGAGCAACGGCCGCGCGATGGAGCGCCTCGGTGCTGACGCCCTGTGGCGACGTGAGGTACGCGCCTGCCAGCGTCACCGCCATCGCGGCGGCCACGACAACCACCACCCAGCCCGCGCAAATCAACGCCTTCGCGAAGCCGATGTCACGGCGCGAAACGGGAAGCGCGAACAGCCCTGCGATCGTGTGATCTGCCCACTCGCGGCCGTAGAGCCACGCGGTCAGTATCCCCGTGGCGAGCACCATTCCGACGGTGAGGATCTGCCCTGCGAGGGCCATTTGTGCCTCGGCAACCGTGCCCTCCAGCAAAGGCGCGAACTTGACCGCAGACGGACCGGTGACCAGGCCGCCGCGAGCAATAGCGACCATGCCGAGCGAGAACCCCGGAATCGCGATCACGGCTAGCACCGTGGTGAGCCGCGCGATGCGAGCACGGCGGAACTTCAGCGCCTCGAAGGCGAGTGCGGTGTTCACGAGGCGTGCTCCTCGTCGTATGCGTGGACCATCGCGAAGAACTCGCGCTCGAGCTCGGTGCCTCCGGGAGCAAGCGTCCCCACGACGGTTCCCGCGTGCACCACGCTGATGTGGTCCGCGATACGCGACACCTCATCGAGGTGATGGCTCGAGACGAGAACGCCAGCGCCCGACGCTGCGGCGCCGACAATCGCGTCACGCAACAGCAACACGCCGGCTGGGTCGAGAGCGTTGGTTGGCTCATCGAGAATCGCGAGTCGAGGACGATGCGCGAGGGCGCACGCGAGGCCGAGGCGTTGGCGGTTGCCGAGCGAGAGCGCGCCTGCCTTTCGCGACTGCCAGTGCGTGAGAGCAAACAGCTCCACCCACTCCTCGGCTGCCTGCGCGGCGGCGGTGCGAGCGAGCCCGTGAAGGCGCGCGCTCGCGGCGATGTTCTCGTTCGTTGTGAGTTCCGGGTAGGCGAAGGGGTCGTCGATCATGTGGCCGAGGCTCGACCAGTCGTCAGTGCCGTCAAGTACATCGATCCGCCCACTATCGAGTGCCACCATGCCGACCAAAGCGCGCATAAGCGTCGTCTTGCCCGCTCCGTTTAGACCGATGATCGCGTGGATCTGCCCGGGTTCAACGGCGATGCTTAGGCCGTCGAGGGCTCGCTCCTCGCCGAACTTGCGCTTCGCGTCAACCACCATCAACGCGCTCATGAACGCGACCCGACCACTGCGAGAGCCGAGCCGACGATGTCGCCAAGCGTGGCGTCGGACTCGTTTTGGGACCACCACAGCAGCGCGGTAGCCACGGCTGCGAGGCAGGCGGCCGCTGCGGCGCGAGCCGCGAACTCGTCTGAGCCGTCGGCAACCAGGGCCGCCGCGATCGCGTCTTCCGTTGCCTTGTTGTTCTCGAACATGCCGGCGCGCAACGAAGGCACACGAGCGGAGATGGCGACGCGGCGGCGAACGGTGGAGTCTGTGCCGGGATCGATGTCTGCAAGTGCGGCAGCGAGCCCCACCGCGACACGTTGCATCGGCCCGTAGGTGCGGGGCTGATCAACCACGGCGTGGGCAATGAGGGGGTCGAAGGGGTCGTCGAGCAGCACGGCGTCCTTGGTGGGGAAGTGCCGAAAGAACGTCATGTGAGATACGCCGGCCGCTGCGGCGATCTGTTCCACCGTCGTCTCGTCGTAGCCGTGCGATTCGAAAAGACTGAGTGCGACGTCCACGAGGCGGGAGCGAGTGGCGGCGCTGCGAGCTGTAATCATGGCAATATGTTAGTCACTAACGTTTGCGTTGCGCAAGTCGTAATTTGGAACCGGTCTGGGCCAGCCGAGAAGCACGCATGTCCGCGTCGCCTCGCGCGAGTCGATACGTTTCGATATTTGGCGCTACCGTGTTCCCATGCCAGACATCGTGGTGGGCGACGCCGCCCTCACAGAGCTCGCGCGGCTCGCCCGAGCGGAGCTCATCGAGCGACATACTCCCGTTCTGGCAGGAGCATGCCTTCGACGAGGACGGCTGGCTTCGCGGCGCGGTTCTCAATGACTTGACCGTCGATGATTCCCCCCACGTCACGCCGTTATTGCCGCGCGGATCTTGTGGACCTTCGCCGCGGCAATGCGCGCCCTCCCGGAACTGAGCGAACAGCTCAAGCCCACTGCGCTCGAAGCATACGACCTGCTACTTGGCGGTTTTTGGGATGACGACGAGGGCGGCGTTCGCTGGGCGCTCAAACCGGACGGCTCCGTGTTGGCTGACCGCAAACAGATCTACGCGCAGGCGTTTGCCATCTACGGCCTCGCGGAATGGCACGCTGCCACCGGCGATGAGCGTGCGCTCGAGGCGGCCTGGCGCTTGTTCGACCTGCTCGAAACCCACGCGCGCGATCGCGTGCATGGCGGCTATCTTGAGGCGCTCACGAGCGCATGGGGCCCGCTCGCCGATACCGCGCTGAGCGACAAGGACCTCTCGGTCCCCAAGTCCATGAACACCAACCTCCACGTGCTCGAGGCGTACACGACGCTGTTGCGCGTCACCGGCGACGAGCGCGTGCGCGAGGCGCTGCACGAGTTGCTTGCGGTGAGCCTTGACCGCATCGTCTCGCTTACCCCGTTCGCCCACTGCCAACTGTTCTTTGACCTCGAGTGGCACTCGCAGGTTGACACGGTCAGCTACGGGCACGACATCGAGGCGAGCTGGCTGCTGTGGGACGCGTGGGAGGCGCTTGCGGCGGCTGGCACGCACGACGCGTCTGCTCGCGCAAAGCACCAGGTCCGTCGCCCTTCGACCTCGCGAGCGCAGTGCGCACGCATGGCCAAGACGCCGATGGCGGCGTCATGTACGAGGGCACAGCCGACGGCGTAGTCAACGACCAGAAGCACTGGTGGCCGCAAGCGGAGGGCGTGGTCGGCTGGCTCAACGCCTACCAACTCGAAGGGCGCGCGGAGGATCGCGCGGCCGCGCTCGCCGCGTGGGACTTCATCGACGCCAAGATCATCGACCGCGAGCACGGCGAGTGGTTTGGCGAACTCAATCGCGACGGGTCGGTGCGCGTTGGCGCGGAGAACGACCTCAAGATCGGCCCCTGGAAGTGCCCGTACCACAACGCCCGCGCGTGCCTTGAGGTCATGCGGCGGGTTGCGTGACCGCCGGCCGGCCGGAGCGTCGAGCCCCTGCACCAAACAAGCGGCCCCAGCGTCGGCCAAACTAACCGGCTCGCGCACGCGAGCCGCGTGTAGTGGCGCGCGGCCGTCCTCCACACATTTTGGGCGCCCGCGCCGTCAGTGATATTGACATACCTGGTAGATGCGGTGCTCGCAGGGCCGCGTAGTGAAAAAGTGTGGAGGAGGGCCGCGACAGAGGCCCGACGCCGGGTCGCCTTCCAGCGCAACTAGGCTTGGCAACGTGACGCGGATCATTTCTGGGGACTACGGCGGCAGGCGCATTGCCGTGCCGGCTACCGGCACGCGCCCAACGACGGACCGCGTGCGCGAGGCGCTGTTCAGCAAGCTCGAGGCGGCAAACACGCTGAAGGGTGCGCACGTTCTCGACCTCTTTGCGGGCTCCGGCGCGCTCGGCCTCGAGGCGATGAGCCGCAAAGCTGCAAGCGTCACGTTCGTAGAGTCAGCGACGGGCGCCGCGCGCACCATCGAGTCCAACGTCATGGAGCTCGGGCTCGGCACGAGGGCCCGCGTCGTCAAGGAACGCGCTCTCCAGTTCGTGAAGCGCACCACAGAGGAGTACACCCTCGTCTTCATCGACCCGCCGTACGACATCGCACGCGGCGACCTCGCTGCCGTGCTCGCCGCGCTCGGTGACAAGCTCCCCGCGGATGCGAACATCGTTGTCGAGTTCGCACGGCGCGCGCTCATGCCGGAGTGGCCCGCGACCATCGCGCCCATCTCGTCCAAGGACTACGGTGATACCGTGCTCCACTTCGCTCACCGGGTCCGCCCATGACAATCGCGGTGCTACCAGGAAGTTTCGATCCCGTCACGCTCGGTCACGTCGACATCGCGACGCGCGCCGCAGGCCTGTTCGAGACGGTGATCGTCGCCGTCGCTCACAACTCAACCAAGACCCCCATGCTGGACGTCGAAACGCGACTTGCCCTAGCGTCGGGCGCGCTGGCGCACCTCGGCAACGTGCGCGTGGAGGCAACCGACGGCCTGCTCGTCGCCTTCTGCAAGGAGCGCGGCGCCACGGCGATCGTCAAGGGCCTTCGGGGCGGTGCCGACTACGACTACGAGCGGCCCATGGCACTCATGAATCGCTCGCTGACGGGCATCGAGACCGTCTTCATCACTGGCGACAGCGCCCTCGCGCACGTGGCGTCTTCCCTCGTGAGGGACGTGGCGCGCCACGGCGGTGACGTGTCCGCATACGTGCCGGCGGGAGTTGCAAAAGCACTGGGCTCGCAGGGTTGAGTCAAGCCCACCCCATCGCGTACACTTGAGCGCTGGTCCCGCCGTTCACGCGTGGGCCAAGGTCCACCCGGACCGGAAAGAGCTGGAGGCGTGCGTGTCTCACCAACACCACCCTGCCGCCTCGCCGTACACGTTCTCCTTGCGGGAATTGTCGCGGCGTCCAGGCGAGCAGTTGACCGCCTCCAAGGTCTTCCCGGCCCCCGCGGTCCTTGGCACTGAAGTGATCGGCGTGCCGGAGGGTGCGGACGTGAAGCTCGACGTGAGTTTCGAATCCGTGCAAGAAGGCATTTGGGTTCACGGAACCGTCTCGGCTCAGGCCGTTGGGGAATGTAGCCGCTGTTTGGACGAGGTGCGCCGTACGGTGTCGCCAACGTTCGAAGGGTTGTTCGTTTCACCTAACGCCAGGGCCAAAGACGACGACGAGGAATCGGCGGACGTGTATGAGTTCGATGGCAACGCCATTGACCTCGAAGAGTTGGCGACGGATGCGGTGGTTACTAGCCTGCCGTTCACGCCGCTGTGTAGCCGGGACTGCCCCGGGTTGTGCGACCAATGCGGCGCGCGACTCGCGGACAACCCTGGTCACGCGCATGATGTGATTGATCCAAGATGGTCGGCCCTGCAGGGTCTGACCGAAACGAAAGAGAGTTAGCCGTGGCTGTTCCCAAGCGCAAGATGTCGCGTAGCAACACGCGTGCACGTCGCTCGCAGTGGAAGACGACGCAGGCCGACCTGGTGGCGTGCCCCCAGTGCAAGGCTCAGAAGCTCGCTCACGTCGCGTGCCCCTCGTGTGGTGCCTACAACGGCCGCCACTACGCCGAGGCGCTGCGCACCGAGCACGAGGCCTAGGCCTTAACTCGGCAATAGCGATGACGACTCCAGGGCAAGCATCCGCGGATGCCCTCGTGGAGCGGCTCGGCGTCAGCGTCGACCCCGAGCTTCTCGTCCTCGCATTGACGCACAGGTCCTTCGCCTACGAGGCGGGCGGCTTGCCAACCAACGAGCGCCTTGAATTTCTTGGCGACTCCGTTTTGGGCATCGTGGTAACCGATTGGCTTTACCGCACCCACCCCGACCTTCCTGAGGGCGAGCTCGCCAAGATGCGTGCAGCCTCCGTCTCGCAGCGCGCGCTTGCCGTTGTGGCGCGCGAGTTGGAACTGGGCCCCTGCGTGCTGCTCGGCAAGGGCGAGCGCGCCTCTGGTGGCGCCAACAAGGACTCGATTTTGTGCGACTCGTTCGAGGCGATCCTCGGCGCCGTGTATTTGACTCACGGCATCGAGAAGTCTCGTGACGTCGTGTTGCGTTTGGTAGGCCCGACGCTCGCGGCGGCTGCCGTATCCGGCGTTGCCTTGGACTGGAAGACGTCGCTTCAAGAGGCTGCGGCGGAGCGCGGGCTCGGTGCGCCGATCTACGAAGCGGTGGGCACGGGCCCCGATCATCAGCGCGAATTCACCGCGTACGTGTCCGTTGGCGGCGACGTCATTGGCACGGGCACCGGGAGCGCAAAGAAGCACGCGGAGCAGAGCCGCGGCGGCGCAGGCGTACGGCGCGATCATCGCCACGGATGCGGCACACGCGTAGCCGTTGTGCCCGAACTACCTGAGGTCGAGTCTGTTCGCTTGGGGCTCGCCCAGCACGCGCTTGGCGCGACCATTACCCGCGTTGACGTGTTGCGCGCCTCCGTTGCGCGCCGTTCGCCCAGCCCCTCTGCATTCTCCGACGCGGTGGCTGGCGCGCGCATCGATGCCGCGGTACGACGCGGCAAGTTCTTGTGGCTACTGCTCGATGACGGCGCGCTGAGCTTAAGTGCGCACCTTGGGATGTCGGGCCAGTTCCGGGTGCACGCAGACGTCCCGGCGCCGCATCCTCACTGCCGCGCTCGCTTCCTGCTCAGCACGCCCCAGGGCCCACTGACGTTGGATTTTCTCGACCAGCGCACCTTTGGCTACCTCCATGCGGAGCCGTTGGTCCGTACCCCCGACGGTCTCCCCGGCGGGCTCGGCAGCGCATCCTCCCTGCTGCCGGCGTCGGTGGAGCACATTGGCCGCGACGCTCTTGATCCGGCGCTACGCCGGGCCGTGGTCTTGGCGCAGTGGCGACGCGGCACGCGCGGCATCAAGCAGTTGCTCTTGGACCAGACGCTCGTGAGCGGCATCGGCAACATCTACGCCGACGAAGCGCTGTGGCGAGCGCGCGTGAATCCCGTGACCCCAGCGAATGCGCTGAGCGGCAGAGCCGCTGGCGCGCTACTCGACGCGACGCAGATCGTGATGGGGGAGGCACTAGCGGCAGGCGGCACGAGCTTCGATGCTCTCTACGTCAACGTGAACGGCGAGTCCGGCTACTTTGACCGCTCGCTCAACGCCTATGGGCGCGGCGGCGAGCCGTGCGCGCGATGCGGGCGGCCCCTCAGCCGCGCGATGATCGGCGGCCGGTCAACGCACTGGTGTCCCCGGTGTCAGCCGCTGCCGCGATAGGCTCACCGCATGGCTGATATCACCGTGATGGTGCTCGACGACCACGAGGTTGTGCGGCGCGGCATTTGCGACATCTTTGACCGCGCCGATGGCTTCCAGGTTGTGGCGGAGGCCGCGAGCGTTGCGCAAGGCGTGCGCCGCGCAGTTGCTGTGCGGCCCGACGTGATCCTCTCGGACCTGCGTTTGCCCGACGGAACGGGGCTCGATGTCGTCGCCGCCGTGCGCGCATCCCTTCCGGACACGCGCGTTGTGGTGCTCACCTCCTATGACGATGACGAGGCGCGCGCGGCCGCCCGCGCGGCGGGCGCGGACGTCTTCCTCGCGAAGACCGCCGGTTCAGCAGAAGTGCTGCAGGCCGTTCGCGACGCGGCGAGCGGTCGCGAACACGGTCAGCACATCGCCGTCCACGAGGACGACGTCATTGCGCGCCTCACGCCCATGGAGCGTCGCGTTCTTGAGCACGTTGGGCAGGGCCTGTCGAATCGCGAGATCGCGGATCAACTCGGCATCGCAGAGAAGACGGTCAAGAACCACGTCACGAGCGTGCTCGCGAAGATGGGGCTTCAGCGCCGCACTCAGGTGGTCGCGTGGGCGACGGCAAAGAAGGCGCAGTCGTTTAGGGGCTGAGCCCCTACCCGCTTGCCTCGACGTTCCATTCGGCCTGGGTTCCCGGCCGGTCCGACGCTGGTCGGGTAACAGACAACGTGAAGTTTCCGTTGCGACGGATTGCGCGATTCGCGAGATTCGACGTTCCCGGAGTGGCGCCTCGTGGACCCGGCGGGACCGATCCCATTGTCCGAGATGGTGATGCACAAGCGCCCATTGGAGCCGTCGAGCGTCATGTGCACCGCGGTCGCGTGCGCGTGGCGCGCCACGTTGGACAGGAGCTCGCGCACCACGGCGACAACGTCGTCGGACAACGATGGATCCCCAGCCACGGCGTGCGAAACCTGAGCCCAGTCCACTTGCACCGTTGGCACGAATCCGAGCGATGCCTCCGCCATCACGAGTTCTCGGCGGATGCGTTCGGAAAGCGGCTCTGACGTGCGCTGGCCGGACAAGGTCCCCATCACCCCGCGCACCTCGAACTGAGCGCGCTTGACGTGGTCGAGCGTGCGCGAGAGCCGCGCCTGGGTGGCGGGTGGCACGTCCGCGGCGATCGACTCGATCTGCATCGCCGTCGCGAACAATTCTTGCGACACGAAGTCGTGGAGGTCGTCGGCGAGCCGCGACCGCTCCTCGAGCAGAGTGGTGACGTTCTTGACGTGGCTGAGTTCCGCGAGGGTAAGCGCTAATGCCGCCTGATTCGCGAAGCGTTGCGCGGTGTCGAGGTTGGCAGCGTCGAACGAGCGTTGGCCACGCTCGCGCCACAGCATGAGCAGGCCAAGCGTGCGGGCACCCGCTCGCAGCGGCGCGTAGAGCGTTGGGCCAAAGTCGCGAACCGGCTCAAGCACGGTTGCTCCGGGAGGCAGCGACGCGATGGTGCCTTCTCCGGAGCGGATCGCGGTTATCGCGTGACCGTTGTCGGGGAGCACGAGGCCCAAGAGGGCTTCGGCGCGCGGGCCACCGGTGAATTCCATGACCCAGGTATCGCCTACGCCAGGCAGAACGAGGGCTCCGTGTTGCGCGTCTGCGAGGTCAATCGCGGCGTGCACAATGCGCGAAAACGCCTCTTCGTCTCCAGGATCCGTGAGGAGAGCTGTGGTGATCTGTTGCGACGCTTCAAGCCACTTTTCGCGGCGAACAGATTGCTCGTAGAGCTGCGCATTGTCGATCGCGACCGACGCTCCTGCCGCCAATGCGAGCACCGCCGCCTCGTCGGCAGGCGAGAACCCCGTCAGTTTGTCGGCGAGGTACAGGTACCCAAAGACTTCTGACCTCACCGTGAGGGCGGTGCCGAGGAACGCTCCCATCGGCGGGTGGCCCTCGGGAAACCCGGCGAACGAAGGGTGCTTTGTCAGTTCCTCGATCACGACCGTGCCCTCTGTGGGGATCTTCGCGAGCGTCGCCACGTGATTCGGCGCACGGCCAATCTGGGCCCACATGCCTTCCGGCACGCCCGAATAGTGGAAGTCGACGCTGATGCCCTCATCGTCAACGATGTTGATGGCGCCATAGCGCGCGCCCGTCAGCTCAGTGGCGGCGATCAAGAAGCGGTCAAGCACGTGCGGCAAGTCGAGCTGCGAGTTGAGCGAGACGATCGCGTCGAGTAGCAGTCCGGCCGCCGCGGCTTCGTCAGGGTTCGTCAAGGCTCACCACCTCGTCGGCCATCGCCATCACGGATTCGTCGTGCGTCACGATGACCACGCTACGGCCCTGAGCGCGCATCTCGTCTATGGCCGCGCCAAATGCCGCAATACCAGCGGTGTCGAGGTGCTCCCCGGGTTCGTCTAGCAACTGCAGAGGCACGCCAACAAGGAGCGCGCGCGCCATCAGCAGGCGCCGCCGCTCGCCGCCAGACACGGTGTGCCCTCCTGTTCCCAGTTCCGTGGCGAGCCCGTCGGGGAGCCCGCGCGCCCACGAGTCAAGGCCAACACGCGTCAGGACGTTCCACGCGTCCTCCTCGGTCACCTCACCGCGCGCGACGCGCAAGTTCTCGAGCACGCTGGTGCCGAAGAGGTGGGCGTCCTCGAGCGTGAGCGCGTACGCGAGCCCTGCGTCGGCGGGCGTCAGGAGAGCGTCTCCGAATAGCGCCGTGCCCGCGACGGGGTCAAGCGCACCTGTTGTGGTGAGCAGCATTGTCGTCTTGCCGATGCCGGATCTGCCAGCCAAGGCGAGCGCGGTACCTGGCGCGGCTGCGGCGGTGATGGGCCGAGTAGGCGTTGCCCCTGGCCAGCCGACGCTCAGGCCGGTGAGCGTAAGCGTCGCCGGCTCCGTACCGCCCGACGTTGTGCTCACGTCCGGTTCCTCGCTCATCTGGGCAAGGCGCGCCGCGGCAACGCTTGACCGATGGAACTGCATGATGGCCGCGGGGATCGCGCCAACGGCTTCGAATGCGGCGAGCGGAGTGAGCGCTACGACCGCGGCCGCGGGGCCGGAGATGTCGCCGTTCCTCGCGGCGATCACACCGAAGGCAATTCCCGCGATGAGACCCAGTCCACTGAAGAAGGTCTGTGCGGCCGCGGCAAGCGCGGCGGGACGGGCCGCGGCATCTGCTGCATCTTCGGTGGCGCGGTTTGCACTGGCGACGGCCGCGATCGCTGCGCCGTCCTCGTCCCACACGCGGTGTTCCGCGCTTGCCTCAACGGCGGCGAGGGACGCTGCGGCGACCTCGGCTGCCGCCACAACCCCGGCGTCGGCGGCAATGCGCGCGGCACGCGAGGTGAGCACCGCGGGAACGATTCCCGCGAGCGCCAGGATCACCGCGAGAGCGAACCCGGCGACGAGCAGCTGCGAGCCGACGATGACAGCGGCGAGCGTGGAGACCGTCACGGCCACCCCAACGGGGATAAGGCAACGGACCACCGCATCGCCAACGGCGTCAAGATCCGCTCCCGCGCGCGCGACGATGTCGCCGCGGCGCAACGACAGGACCGTGCGAGCGCTCGCCGAGGCAAGTGCGATGTAGGTGCGCTCGCGCAGCCGCACCACGCCACGCAGGGCCGTGTCGTGTGACGTGAGGCGTTCCAGGTAACGGAACACGCCGCGGCCGATGCCGAAAAAGCGCACGGCTACCGCAGCGAGCGCTAGGTCAGCGGGGTTGGGCAATTGGGCTGCGCGTCCAATGAGCCAGGCCGCAACCGCCGCGAGCCCAACCGCCGAGCCAAGGGCCGCGGTGCCAGCCAGCACCGATCGCGCGTACGCCCAGCGCGTGATCGCCGGTGTTGCGGATCGCCTCACGTAGCGCCGATCCCCGCCTCACGCGCGCACCTCAACAAGGGTGTCAGCGACGTCCCTGAGTTCCGCCTCGTGGGTGGTGACGACAACGGTGCGCCCGGCCGCAGCTGCCGCGACGATGGCGGCGATGACCTCGCCGCGGCCCGCGCTGTCAAGGTGCGCGGTCGGTTCGTCAAGCAGCAACACGGGACGGTCGGAGTCAAAGGCGCGGTCGAGCGCGATGCGCTGCCGCTGACCAAGGCTCAGTGAGCGGCCCGCGGGCCCAAGGTCCGGGCGCTGCGGAACCCACGCGCACTGTCGGGTCCACGAGGCGTCGTCCACTGCCGCGTGTGCCGAGCCTAGGGTGATGCCGCCGCTCGCCACCTCGCCGGCGTCGGGCACTACCAGGCCCGCGAGCGCGGCGAGGGCCGTGGATTTTCCCTCGCCGTTCGGTCCTACAAGCACGGTCACCTGCCCTGGAGCTGCCTCAAAACTGAGCGACTTTGGAGCCATTCGCCCGCCGGCCGCGAGCACGCCGAGCCCGTTTAGCGACACTGGTGTACCAACAAGCGTTGGGGCCGGGCCCGTGCGGGGACGGGTGTCCGTGCGCTCGTCGAGGAACGTGAACGCGGCATCCGCGGCGGCCAAGCCGTCGGCAGACGCGTGGAAGTGCGTGCCAACGTTGCGCAGGGGTAGATAGACCTCGGGCGCAAGCACCAGCACGGCGAGCGCCGTCTCGATACTGATGCCGCCGTCCGCGAGCCGGAAGCCCATCGACACGGCAACGAGAGCCACCGAGAGGGTCGTAAGCAACTCAAGGACCATGCCGGAGAGGAACGCTACGCGCAGCGACGCCATGGTGGCGCGGCGGTGAGCCTCGCCCAACTCGCGCACACGCAGCGCCGGTCCTTGCGCGCGCCCAAGGCCGCGCAGGGTGGGGATTCCGGAGATCAGGTCGAGCGTCTGGGAGCCGAGCCGCTGCATCGCTACCAGGTGCGAGGCGGAGCGAGACTGCGTGAGCCGGCCAATCAGGATCATGAACACGGGCACGAGCGGGAGCGTCACGAGCACAATCACGGCCGACGTCACGTCGAGCCCAAGCACCACCACAACCATGATGGGGGTTACGGTCGCCGCCAAAAACAGTTGCGGCAAGTAGCGCACAAAGTACGGCAGCAAGTTGTCGAGGCCGCGGGTTACCAGCGTTGTGACGTCGGCAGCGCGGCCCGACGCCGACCACCTGAGCCCTAGCGTTGCCGCATGCGTAACAACGGCTAGGCGTAGCTCGCGACACCACACGCGTTCCGGCGCGATGCGCTTGCCGTTCCTGAACCCACATGACGCCGGTGCGCAGCGCCACGATGCACGCAAGCCACGCGAGTCCTACCGGCAACTCGCGAACGCTCACCGGCACGAACCGCCCAAGCCAACCAAGGCCGTCGGACGCAGTGTCGTTTGACAGCAGCGGAGTGGGCGCGAGCACGGGGGCGAGCACCCGCGCGATCACGAGCGCCTGCGCCAGGATCGAGAGTGCCGTCAGAACGCCAAGAACCGCCGTCACGAGAACGTAACGGCGGGCCGGGCCGATCCGCGCGATGAGGCGCGGATCGAGGGGACGCATTGAGCGTCAGACCTTGGTGAAGGTCAGCTCGTTGTGTTCCGGAATGTGGTCAACGTGCAGGCGCTTGCGGAATACCCAGTACGACCACGCTTGGTAGGCGAGAACGATGGGCGTGAAAATCACCGCCACCCACGTCATCACGGTGAGCGTGTAGTTGGTGGACGACGCATTGTCGAGGGTCAGCGAGTTGGCCGGGTCATTGATGGCGGGCATGACGTTAGGGTAGAGCGCGCCAAAGATGAACACGACTGCGGCGGCGATCGCTACGGCGTTCGCGATGAAGGCGAGCCCAAAGCGCTTGGTGCTACTGAGGTACCACGTGGCGATGAGCGAAAGAGCTGCAACGCCGACGGCGCCCCACGTCCACGTGTTGCGCGAGTAGGCGAGCTGGCCCCACACCGCCCACGTTCCCGCGGCGACGATCGCGTAGAGGCCAAACTGCTTGGCAAGCTTTTCCGCACGCTCGCGCACGATGCCATCAGTCTTGAGTGCCAGGAAGATCGAGCCGTGGCTGAGGAAGAGCAAGAGCGTCACCACGCCGCCAAGCAAGGCGAACGGGTTGAGCAGGTCCCAGAAGTTCCCCGAGTACTGGTGGTCGGCGTCGAGGTTCACGCCGCGCACGAGGTTCGCGAAGGCAACACCCCACAGGATCGACGGAATCCACGCGGAGATGATGATTCCCATGTCCCAGCGAGAACGCCACACCTCGGAGTTGATCTTGCCGCGGTATTCGATGGCAACGGCGCGCACAATGAGGGCGAGCAGGATCAGGAACAGCGGGATGTAGAAGCCGGAAAACATGGTTGCGTACCACTCGGGGAAGGCGGCAAACGTTGCGCCGCCCGCGGTGAGTAGCCACACCTCGTTGCCGTCCCACACGGGGCCGATCGTGTTGAGCGCTACGCGACGCTCCTTGTTGTTGCGGCCTGCGAACGGCATAAGCATTGCGACGCCGAAGTCGAAGCCTTCGAGCACTAGGTAGCCGGTCCACAGGACTGCGAGGAGGGCGAACCAGACAAGTGTGAGATCCATGGGGGACTCCAGCTCAGTACGCGAACGAAAGTGGACGGGTGGCCTCGACGTCGTCGGGGTCCGGAGGCGGCTCTACGAGCGGTGCACCCTCGACCGCGTAACGCTGAATGAGCCGGTACCAGAACACGCCGAGCGTCGCGTAGACGAGCGTGAAGGTGATCATGGAGTCCCAGCACCACGCCAGACGACACAACAGTCGATACGCCAAATTGGGTCAGCAAGAAGATCTCGTCAGAACCCGTCGGGTTTGGCGCAACGACGAATGGCTGACGGCCCATCTCCGTGAAGATCCAGCCAAAACTCGCGGCGAGGAACGGCATCGGCAACGAGACAAGAGCGAGTGCGCTGAGCCACTTCTTGTCGCTGTACTGCTTCTTGCGCGTGGTCCACAGCACGGCGAGCGCGAGTAGCGCGCTGAATACCGCGAGGCCAATCATGAGGCGGAAGGACCAATAGGTGATCGCCAGGTTGGGCTGATAGTGAATGGTGTCGCCGTCAGGAGTCGTGGCGCCATAGCGCTCGGCGTATTCCTCTTGCAGCGGCTTGAGTCCCGTGACCGGGGCGTTCCAGTCGCCCGTGGCGAGGAAGCCAAGCAAGCCGGGGATCGCCAACACGGTCTTGACGTCAGAGCAATCCGTGGCGCCAAGGTGCCCAATCGGACAGTAGCGAGAATGCTGCGGGTTGCTCCGTTTCGCATAGCGCCTCAGCCGCAGCCATCTTGATCGGTTGCTGCTGGAACATGAGCTTCGCTTGCTCGTCACCCGTGATGAGGATGCCAACGCCGGAGATGATCATTACCCAGGCCCCAAAACGAGCCGCGGTGCGATACATCGGCAAGTCGGCGTCGTCCTTGTTGGCGCGAGCCTTGCGCACCATCCAGAACACGCCGATGCCACACACGAACGTGCCGGCAACAAGGAACGCGGTGGCAATCACGTGCTGGATAGGCCACGAGCGCGGTCTTATTGGTGAGCACAGCGACGATGTCAGTCATCTCTGCGCGGCCGGTCTCGGGGTTGTACACGGCGCCCACAGGGTGCTGCATCCACGAGTTCGCGGCGATGATGAAGAACGCGCTGAGCGTTGGAGCCAATCGCGAGCAGCCAGATGGTCGCGAGGTGCACGGTCTTGGGGAGGCGATCCCAGCCGAAGATCCAGAGGCCAAGGAACGTTGACTCGAGGAAGAACGCGATGAGCGCCTCCATCGCGAGCGGAGCGCCAAAGACGTCGCCGACGTAGCGAGAGTATTCGGACCAGTTCATGCCGAACTGGAACTCCTGCACGATGCCGGTCGCCACGCCAAGTGCGAAGTTGATGAGCAGCAACTTGCCGTAGAACTTGGTGAGGCGCAGCCACTTCTCGTTGCCGGTCTTGAACCACATGGTCTGCATGATCGCGACCAGTACGGACAGGCCGATCGTGAGGGGTACAAGAATGAAGTGGTAGACAGTCGTGATGCCAAACTGCCAACGTGCCAACTCAAGAACATCCATGCGCTGGGGACCTTTCAGTTGCGCTTAGTGGTGACACTACCGAGTGTCCCGATGTCTGGGCCTACCGGGACCATGGTCCCTGGGCGTGTCAAATGAGCCGCCGCTGTGGCAAACAAGCGGCTCTGTGTCACAATGGTCCCCAGGTCCGCATCCAGCCACACCGGATGCCCACCGCGCGACGTACGTAGCGAAGAGACAGCTGCCAGGTCCCGCCTGGAACCCGCCACACAATGGCGGAAGCACACAGGGATTAGGCGCTCAAGTCCGTTACAGCCGCGAACCTTGAGACTTGCGCGGTCGGAAATTCCGAACCGCGATTGACCAGATATCGGCGCTCCGTGTGGGGGCCGCCGTTCAGGAGTACCCGCGTGAGCGAGGAAAACACCACACCCGAACGTCCGAACACTGCCGTCATCTTCCAGGCTCCAGAGCCGATTTCGACGCAGTCAACCAAGACCCAGCCAACGAGGTCCCGCAGGGCCTCGGCTCCCGCTGGTCCGCCTGTTGCCGACGCGGCTCCGCCCGCAAAGGCGCCACGGGCGGCCAAGGGCGACGCTGGCGCGGCCGACGCACCCCAAGCGGACGCACCAAAGGCACCGCGCGCAAGCGCACTGCCAAGCCCAAAACGGCGCCCGACGCCGGCTCCAGTGACGCTCCCCAGGTCGCCTCTAGCGACGCGGGCAAGGCCGACGGCGACTCGCAGTCGGGTGGCGACGGTGGCAATGGTGGCGACGGCAACGGCGACGGAAACGACAGTGGCGAAGGCACCGCACGTCGGCGACGTCGCCGCGGCGGCCGCGGCAGGGGCAAGAAGCCTGGCACGTCGGGCACCGGCGGTGGCGACGACAGCGACGCAAGCGATTTCCAAGGCGACGACGGCGCGGACGATTCCGGAGCGTCGGGCGATCGCGACAGCGAGGGCGACGGCGGCGGTGACGGTGACGGATCGGCAAACAAGCGCCGCCGTTCGCGCGGCTCTCGTGGCGGCGCGGCGCCGCGACCGATGACCAGCTGCAGGGCTCAACGCGATTGCAGGCGAAGCGTCAGCGTCGCCGCGACACGCGCGATGGCCAGCGCCGTCGCCCCGTAATTTCGGAGGCCGAGTTCTTGGCCCGCCGCGAGTCCGTGAAGCGCTCCATGGTGGTGCGCGAGAAGGACAACCGCGTGCAGATCGCGGTGCTCGAGGACGACGTCCTCGTCGAGCATTACGTCTCCAACCAGGCAGAACAGTCCATGGCTGGCAACGTCTACCTTGGCCGCGTGCAGAACGTGTTGCCGGGCATGGAGGCGGCGTTCGTTGACGTTGGCCGCGGCCGCAACGCGGTGTTGTACGCAGGCGAAGTCAACTGGGACGCAGCAGGCATGGAGGGCAAGCCCCGCCGTATCGAGCTCGCGCTCAAGCCCGGCGACACCGTCATGGTGCAGGTAACCAAGGACCCCATCGGTCACAAGGGTGCGCGCGTCACGTCGCAGATCTCGCTCGCGGGCCGTTTCCTTGTGTACGTGCCTGCCGGGGGAGTGACCGGCATCAGCCGCAAGCTGCCCGACACCGAGCGCGCGCGCCTCAAGAAGCTGCTGCGCGAGGTCATTCCGGCCGACGCCGGCGTGATTGTGCGCACGGCCGCCGAGGGTGCCTCGGAGGACGAACTGCGCGCCGACGTAGAGCGCCTCAAGCGCCAGTGGCAGACCATCGAGGACGAGGTCGAAGACCGGCAAGGCTCCCAAGCTGCTGCGCGGCGAGCCCGACATGGCGATCCGCGTGGTTCGCGACATCTTCAACGAGGACTTCGACTCGCTCACCATTCAGGGCGAAGACACGTGGAACTCGCTCAGCATGTACCTGGGCCAGGTGGCGCCGGACCTCATGCCGCGCCTGCACCGGTACACCGGTGACGGCGACGTCTTCAAGGACTCGCGCATCGACGAGCAACTCGCGAAGGGCATGGACCGCAAGGTCTGGCTGCCTTCCGGTGGCTCGCTCGTCATTGACCGCACCGAGGCCATGACGGTCATCGACGTCAACACCGGCAAGTTCGTCGGCAAGGGCGGCACGCTCGAAGAGACGATGACGCTCAACAACTTGGAGGCCGCGGAGGAGATCGTTCGCCAGCTGCGCCTGCGGGACATCGGCGGCATCATCGTCATCGACTTCGTCGACATGCTGCTCGAGGCGAACCGCGACCGCGTGTTGCGCCGCCTCATCGAGTGCCTTGGGCGCGACCGCACCAAGCACCAGGTGGCCGAGGTCACCTCGCTCGGCCTAGTGCAGATGACGCGCAAGCGCGTTGGCCAGGGCCTTGTGGAGGCGTTCTCTGAGACGTGCGAGCACTGCAAGGGCCGCGGCTTCTTGGTGCACGGCGAGCCCGTTCCAGAGGCCACCGAAAAGCAGCCGGAAGCCCGACGCTCCTCCCGCGGTTCACGCGGCGGCGCCAAGGCAGTCGAGGAGGCACCACCCGTTGGGGAGACTCACGCGCTTGACGACCGTGAGGACGCCCGCGCGGCGGTGAAGGCGACGCTCGCGTCGATTGCTGCTGCCGCGGAGAAGGCTCATGTTCACGACGGCGAGGTCACGGCGGAGTCGGTTGAGGTTCCTGTGGAGCTGCCAGACGGTCACGACCACGAGCCGAGGGTCACGACGAGCCCGACGGTCACGACGACGAGGGTCACGCGACCACGACGACGAGGCGACCACGACCACGACGGCGAGCACCAGCACTAGCCAACCCCAGCGTCGGGCCGGCTTGGGAACTGACGGGCGAAGCCCAGAAGGACCCGTTGGAAACCTGGATTTCGCGGAACCTGACGGGTCAAACGGGGGCGTACCCGTAGGGAACCTTGCCCGCCAACTCCAACCGGGCGAGCCGTTTGACCCGGACCCCCCTGAGCGGGTACATTTGTACGTCGGCGCGCGAGCGCCCAAATCCGTCTGCGCCCATTCACTTTGTGGTGCGGCTGCGGCGGGAAACCAGTCAAGACGTTAGGGAACGCATCATGGTGTACGCGATTGTTAAGGCCGGTGGCCGCCAGGAGAAAGTCTCCGTTGGCGACATCGTCGTAGTCAACCGACTCAAGGCGGTTGCGGGCTCGTCCGTCGAGTTCCCCGCGCTCCTTCTCGTTGACGGCGCTACGGTGACCTCCGACGCCGCGGCACTCGCCAAGGTCAAGGTCACGGCCGAGGTGCTCCGCAACGAGCGCGGCCCCAAGATCGACATCCTCAAGTACAAGAACAAGACCGGCTACCGCAAGCGCATCGGCCACCGTCAGGACCTGACGCGTCTCAAGGTCACCGGAATCAAGTAGGGCTGGCTAACTCATGGCACACAAAAAGGGCGCAAGCTCATCCCGTAACGGCCGCGATTCGAACGCGCAGTACCTTGGCGTCAAGCGCTTCGGTGGCCAGACCGTCAACGCAGGCGAGATCATCGTCCGCCAGCGCGGCACCCACTTCCACCCCGGCCTGAACATGGGTCGCGGCAAGGACGACACCCTGTACGCGCTCGCCGCGGGTTCGGTGAAGTTCGGTCAGCGCCGCGGTCGCCGCGTCGTCGACATCGTCGAGGCCGTAATCGCGAGCGCACCGACCACTCACGTTTTTCGCTCAGGGGCGCGCCGTATGGCAGCGCCCCTGACGCATATCTAGGCTTAGTTACCAGGGAGGCACCATGGCGTCGTTCGTCGACCGCGTAGTTCTCCACGCGACCGCAGGCAACGGCGGGCACGGGGTTGCCTCCGTACACCGCGAAAAGTTCAAGCCCCTTGGCGGGCCCGACGGCGGCAACGGTGGGCGCGGAGCTTCCGTCATCCTGCGGGTAGACCCCCAGGTAACGACCTTGCTCGACTATCACCACGGCCCTCACCGCACCGGCGAGAACGGCAAGCAAGGCTCGGGGGACATGCGCCACGGCGCCACGCGCGTCGGACCTGATCCTTGGGGTGCCGAACGGCACCATCGTGAAGTCTCGCGAGACGGGCGAGGTACTCGCGGACCTCGTTGGCGAGGGCGCCGAGTTCGTTGTTGCCGAAGGCGGGCGCGGCGGGCTTGGCAACGCCGCGCTGGCCACGGTCAAGCGCAAGGCTCCGGGATTCGCGCTTGCTTGGCGAGCCCGGCACCGAGATGTCCGTGGTGCTGGAACTCAAGTCCATCGCCGACGTTGCGTTGGTTGGTTTCCCGAGCGCAGGCAAGTCGTCACTGATCGCCGCGATGAGCAAGGTGCGGCCCAAGATCGCCGACTACCCGTTCACCACCTTGGTCCCCAACCTCGGCGTTGTTCAGGCGGGCGCCGCGCGCTACACGATCGCCGACGTTCCTGGGCTGATCGAGGGCGCTAGCGAAGGCAAGGGACTGGGCCACGACTTCTTGCGCCACATCGAGCGTTGCTCGGTCATCGCGCACGTGCTCGACACCGCAACGCTCGAGAGCGACCGCGACCCCCTGCGGGACCTCGACATCATCTCCGGCGAGTTGCGCGCCTACAGCGCCGACGCTGCGATCAACGGCGTGCCCCTTGCGGACCGGCCGCAGATCATCATCCTGAACAAGATCGACGTGCCCGACGGTCGCGAGCTTGCCGCGATGGTGCGCGACGATCTCGCGGCGCGCGGCATGGCCGTCTACGAGGTCAGCGCCGTGAGCCATGAGGGCCTTCGCGAACTGAGCTTTGCGCTCGCGAAGATGGTGGCAGACGAGCGTGCCAAGGCGCCAGAGCTTGAGAAGGCACCTGTCGTCATTCGCCCCAAGGCCGTGGACGATGCCGGCTACACCGTTGTGCACGTTCGCGACGGCGCGGAGGACTACTTCCAGGTGCGCGGCGAGAAGGTGGAGCGCTGGGTCAAGCAGACCAACTTCACCAACGATGAGGCCGTTGGCTACCTCGCGGATCGCCTTGCGCGCGCTGGGGTTGAAGACTCGCTGTTCAAGGCGGGCGCGGTTCCCGGCTCCGAGGTAGTGATTGGCCCCCGTGAAGGCGGCATCGTCTTCGATTGGGAGCCCACCATGATGGCCGGCGCCGAACTGCTTGGCCAGCGCGGCACCGACATTCGCGTTGAGCAGCACGGCCGTGCCGATCGCGCGACGCGTGCGGAGAAGCGTGAAGAACACAAGGGCCGCATGGACGCGAAGTCTGCGGCGCGCCAGGAACTCGACCTAGAGCGCGATGCGGGACACTGGACCGACCCAACCCGGGGAGATCAGGCACTGGAGGACGAGTGAGCGAGAGCCGCGATGTGATTGCGCACGCGCATCGCATCGTCATCAAGGTTGGCTCCTCCTCGCTCACCGGCCCCGACGGCCACCTCGATGAGACTCGCCTCACGGCCATAGCCGACGCCGTTGCGCTGGCCCGCCTCGAGGGACGAGACGCGGTGCTGGTCACGTCTGGTTCTATCGCCGCTGGTATTGGGCCGCTTGGGCTGCCCGCACGGCCCCGCGAGCTCGCGATGCAGCAGGCCGCGGCGAGCGTGGGCCAGGGAATGCTCATCGCGGCTTACTCCACGGCTTTCGCGCGCCACGGCCTCACGGTTGGGCAAGTGCTGCTCACCGCAGACGACATGGTGCGCCGCACGCACTACGGGAACGCCCAACGCGCGCTCAACCGACTGCTCGAGTTGGGAATTGTGCCGATCGTCAACGAGAACGACAGTGTCGCAACTGACGAGATCCGTTTTGGCGACAACGACCGCCTCGCTGCACTGGTCGCGACCGTGGTGCACGCGGATGCGCTCGTGCTGCTGACCGACGTTGACGGCCTCTACACGGCCGCACCCGATTCTCCTGGCGCGCGGCGCATCCTGTGGTGCGAGGCTCTGCGGATCTCGAGGGCATCGACGTCTCGCGTCGCGGCGCGCCGTTGGCACCGGCGGCATGATCACCAAGCTCGAGGCGGCGTCAATCGCCACGTCGAGCGGCATGCCCGTGGTGCTCGCCTCGGCCGCCGACGCCGCGGCGGCGGTTGCGGGCGAGGACGTTGGCACGCTGTTCGAGGCAACAGGCAAGCGCTCAGCGACGCGCCTCACGTGGCTCAAGCACGCGGCCAAGACTCACGGCCAGCTGGTGCTCGACGCCGGCGCGGCACGCGCGGTTTCCGGCCGACGCGCGTCACTGCTTGCCGCAGGCGTCACCGCCGTTCGCGGCGAGTTCGAGGCAGGCGACGCAGTAGAGATCGTTGGGCCCGACGCTGTGGTGATCGCTCGCGGTCTCGCGGCGTTCCCCGCGCACGAGATTCCGGCGATGCTGGGGCTGTCGACGGCCGAGTTCAAGGCGAGCCTTGGCGAGCACTTTGCGCGGCCGCTTGTCCACATCGACGACCTCATCGTCGTGGCGTAGCGCGCACCGCCTTCACGATGAGGTAGATGCTCGTCCCCAATCCGATGGCAGCGACTATCGCGTGCGAGATCAAATCTGCGGCGATCACATCCCCGCACGAGGAGAAGGCGCCGGACTCCGCGCTGGAACACGCGTAACTCCGCGGGCCCAGGAACATTCCCGTGCCACAAAGCACCAGGGCGGCGGCCACTGCGTAGAGCACCCGTGCTTTTCCCCACCTTCGCATGGGGCGACGATACTCCGCGACTCAAGCGAGCGTCGGGCCGCCGGCCCCCGCAACCCACACCGCCGCGAACACCCTCACACATCGCTTCGGCGTGTCGCCCGGCGTGCCCCGCCTGTGAACGCCCTGACACCGGCGTGTCGCGCGTGTCGTTGTGGCTGGGTGCACGCCGCCGCGAAGGTGCCGACTTCGCACGCCACGCAACCGCGGCGTCGGGCCCCTCGCGGGGCTACCCAGCACTAGGCTCGCTAGTACCAAAGCAAGGAGCTGGAATGAGCGTCGAAACCACCGAGTTGCCCAAGACCCCGTGGTGGGCGATGGAGCCCGACGCCGTTGCGGCTGAGCTCGGAACCGGGCTTTCTGGCCTCACCGGCGCGGAGGCCAAGGAGCGGCAAGCGAAGTACGGCCCAAACCAGCTCACCGCGGCAAAGTCCGCGACGTTTGCGCAGCTCTGCCTCAAGCAACTCGTTGACCCCATGAACCTCATGCTCAGCGCCGTTGTCATCATTTCGCTCGCGATTGGCGAGGCGGGCACCGCGATTCTGGTGCTCCTGCTGGTGCTGTTCAACGTGTTCTCCGGTGCGCGGCAAGAGCAGAAGGCGCAAGCGAGCGTGGACGCGCTCGCGACGATGCAGGTCCCCATGGTGCGTGTGCACAGGGACGGCGAAGTCATCACGGTTCCTGCGCCGGAGTTGGTGCCCGGTGACCTCATCGAGCTCGAGGCTGGCGACATTGTGCCCGCGGACGCGCGCGTCATCCGCGCCACCACTGTGGAGACGCAAGAGGCCTCGCTGACGGGCGAGTCCACGCCCATCGAGAAGTCTGCCGCCACGCTCGCGAAGGCCGACGCCGTGCTTGGCGATCGCGCGTCGATGGTGTACCAAAACACGTCCATCACGCGTGGCACGTCGCAAGCGATCGTGGTGGCAACTGGCATGAACACGGAGATGGGCGCCATCGCGACGATGCTCGCGAACGTGGAGCGCGTGCGCTCGCCCCTGCAAAAGGAACTTGGCTCGCTCACCACGATCATCGCCTCGGTGGCATGGGGCGCCGTTGCTGTCATCATCGTCCTTGGACTGATTCGCGGCCAAGACTTCGCCGACCTGATGTTGCTCGGCACCGCGGTTGCGATCTCCGCGATCCCCACCGGTATGCCAACGTTCGTGCAGCAGATGCTCGCGTGGGGTGCCAAGCAGCTTGCTGCATCGAAGGCCATCATCACGTCCCTGAACGACGTCGAGACGCTTGGCGCAACGAGCGCCATCTGCTCTGACAAGACCGGCACGCTCACCATGAACGAGATGACCGCGGCCTCGATCTGGATTGCAGGGCGCACGTACACAGTCGACGGCGTCGGCTACTCCTTTGACGGCAAGATCCGCAGCGCCGACGGCGAGCCCGTGCAAACGAGCGGCCAGCTCGCGTTCGCGGTTGCCCTGCCGAACGACGCCACGGTAAGCGCCGACGGCGTGGTCATCGGTGACCCAACGGAAGCGGCCTTTGTGGTGCTTGCGCAGAAGCTCGGCGTTGACGTGCCGGAGGCCCGCCGCACGTACCCCCGTCTAGGCGAAGTGCCGTTCGACTCTGACTACAAGTTCATGGCGACCATTCACCGCGTCGAGATTCAAGGCGCGCAGCGCATGATCGTCATCGCGAAGGGCGCGCCCGACGTGCTGCTCAAGCGGTCGTCGCTCGGCTACATGGGCCCGGACAAGACCACGCCGATCGCCAAGATCTCGGACGCGGTGACCGAGGAAATCGAGTTCCGCTCATCGAAGGGCCTCCGCACGCTCGCGCTCGCGCTCAAGATCGTGGATCCAAAGAACGAGAAGGCTGTGCTCGCCGACCCCATGGCGGCCATCAAGGACCTGACGTTCGTTGGTGTTGTCGGCATCGTTGACCCGCTGCGCCTCGAGGCAAAGCTCGCAGTCCAAGAGGCAAAGGCGGCGGGCATCACCGTGCGCATGATTACCGGCGACCACGTGGTCACCGCGGCGGCCATCGGGCACGACCTCGGCCTTGAGGGGGAGGGAATGGCCGGCGTCGACTTCGCGGCCACGTCCGACGAGGAGATCGACGCTCGCCTTGACGACCTGTCCGTCTTTGGCCGGGTGACGCCGCAAGACAAGCTGCGACTCATCCAGCGCCTCCAGAACCGCGGCGAGGTCGTGGCGATGACGGGTGACGCGGTGAATGACGCGGCCGCCATCAAGCAAGCTGACATCGGCGTAGCGATGGGCTCCGGGTCCGAGGTCACGAAGCAAGCCGCCAAGCTCGTGTTGACCGACGACAACTTCGCGACTCTTGTCCACGCCGTACGCCTTGGCCGCGCCGTGTACCAAAAGATCGCGAACTACCTGACGTTCCAGATGGGCCAACTGATCTCGCTCATTCTGCTGTTCCTGATCGCGAGCATCTTCAACATCAATGAGGGCATGGCGCTGACGCCCGTGCAGGCGCTGGTGCTCAACTTTGTGGTCGCCATCTTCGCGGTGATCGTCATCATCATGGAGCCTGAGCAGCCCGGACTCATGTCTCGCCCACCGCGCGACATTTCCAAGGGCATCGCCACGGGCGCCAACGTGCTGCGCTGGCTGCTCTACGGCTTCGCGCTATTCCTCGCGTCGTTCCTGCCGATGTGGATCTTCGGTTCGGACCTCAACCCGGGCGCCGCGTCGTACCCCATGACCATGACGTTCGTGATCATGGGGCTTGGCACGCTCGGTTCGGCAGTGGCGCTGCGTCGCGATCCCGAGTACGGCTTCAAGGCTCCGTGGGGCAAGGCCATCGTGTGGCTCGTGTGGCCCGTACTGACGATCGTTCTTGCGACGCAGCTCGACTTCCTGCAGAAGTGGCTCGACCTCACCTCCCTGAGCCCCAACCAGTGGCTGATCTGCATCTTGCTCTCGCTCTTCGTGGTGGTCGTGATCGTTGCCGATACGGCGATGCGCAACAAGCGCGCGAAGGCGCTCGTGGCTGCTGCCCCTGCTCACACGGTGTCCGAGGCGGTGGCCCCCGCGCGAGCGCGCTGACCCACGCGCGCTGACCCACGCGCGCTGGCCCACGCGCGCTGACCCACGTGCGCTGACCCAGGTGCGCTGGCCCACGTGCGCTGGCCCGCCGCGGCCCTCCTCCACACTTTTTGCATGGGGCCAAGCGACTAACTCGATCTGCCAGGCACTTCGTCCTGGACGCATGGACCGGATTGGCAAAAAGTGTGGAGGAGGGCCGCGGAGGCGGGGGCGCGTGCTAGCGTTCCAGCGAACGTGAACTTCGAACGTGAACTAACGACGTGAACTTTGAACGTGAACTACCGACAGGAGGTGACACCCATGACCGCACCAATCACTTGGGTGCTCCCTCCCAGTTCGTCACCGCGCGGCTGACTTAGCCGCCACGGGAGCGCCCTCCGCACTTTGCGAAAGGCACTTCCATGAACGAGATATCTCTCCACACGTCTGCCCACCACCGCGCGCTCGTTCTGGGCGGCGGCGGATCCGCGGGCAACGCCTGGCTCATCGGCATCATCGCTGGCCTCTACAGCGAGGGCGTTGACGTCACGCGCGCAGACCTCATCGTCGGCACCTCGGCGGGAGCCACGGCCGCGGCCCAGATCACCGGCAGGTCGCCAGGGGACCTGGTTAACGACATCCTCCACGCGCCAATGCCATCCCCGTCACAGCAGCGGCCCGACGCTCCGCTCGCCAAAGCGACCCCCTCACCAGAACACCTGACTAGGCTGCGCCACATCATCGCCGCGTCAGCGGACGCGGCGGACATGCGCCTGCGGGTGTCAGCTTCCGGGCTCGAGCTGGACGGCGGAGGGGACCCGGCTCGGCAAGCACAGTGGCGAGCTATCGTCGCGAGGCGCTTGCCCAGCACCGAGTGGCCGACCACCAACTTAGCGCTCACGGCAATTGACGCCTTCACCGGAGAGCCCGTTGTGTTTGACCGCAATAGCGGTGTGGATCTCGCCGACGCCGTGGCCGCGAGCACGAGCGGCGTCCTTCCCCACGGGATCGGCGAGCGCCAGTACCTCGACGGCGGTTACCGCCGCAACGAGAACGCCGACCTCGCCACGGGTCACGAGCTCGTGCTGGTGTTCTCGCCGCTCGGCGGCCGCACGCTGCACCCGCTCGAGTGGCGCATGCAGCTCGCCGCGCAGGTGGAAGAGCTCGAGGCAAGCGGAAGCACCGTGGAGGTGGTGGTTCCGGACGCGGCCGGTCTCGAGGCCATGGGCGACAACCTCATGGACTATTCCACGAGACCAGCCGTGGCCCGCGCGGGGTTCCAGCAAGGCAGCGCCATCGCCGAGCACCTCTCACGCTTGTGGTGAGGGAGCCCGCGCCTAGACTTAAGCGCATGACAGCTACCGACGTAGACGTGGAACAGGCCGTTCTCGAGGCATGCCGCCGCGCAAAGGTCGCCTCGCGCGCTCTTGCCACGGCCACGCGGGCGACCAAGGACGCGGCGCTGGAAGCAATGGCCGACGCTCTTGTCGCGCAGTCCGCCCGCATCCTTGTCGCCAACGCAGAGGACGTTGCGCGCGGCAAGGCCAACGACATGTCGCCGGGCCTGCTCGATCGCCTCACCCTCACCGAAACGCGCATCGGCGCCATCGCGGACGCGCTCCGCTTCGTGGCCACGCTTCCTGACCCTGTTGGCGAGGTGCGCCGCGGCTCCACGCTGCCGAACGGCTTGCGGCTCATTCAGAAGCAGGTGCCGCTAGGCGTGGTTGGCATGATCTACGAGGCTCGGCCAAACGTGACCGTCGACGCCGCCGCTCTGAGCCTCAAGTCGGGCAATGCGGCCGTTCTCCGTGGCGGATCTGCGGCCGCAACTTCCAACGAGGTCATCGTGTCCGTGCTGCAAGACGCGCTCGAGTCTGTGGGCCTCCCACGGGATGCAGTCCAGTCCATCGACGCCTACGGCCGCGAGGGAGCCCGGGTCCTGATGAACGCAAGAGGGCTGGTAGACGTGCTAGTCCCGCGAGGCGGTCGCGAACTCATCCAGCAAGTTGTCCGCGACTCCACCGTGCCTGCCATCGAGACCGGCGAGGGCAACTGCCATGTCTACCTCGACGCGACCGCGCCCTTGCAGCGCTCAATCGACATCGTCATCAACTCCAAAACGCACCGAGTTGGCGTGTGCAACGCAGCGGAGACGCTGCTGGTTCACAAGGACGCCGCGGCAACCGTTTTGTCCGGCGTCCTCCAGGCACTGTCCGACGCTGGGGTCACCCTTCACGTCGACCCCGCCACCGCGCAGCTCGCGCCTGCAGGGGTCGAGACGGTCGAGGCCACGGATGAGGACTACGCCACGGAGTACCTGTCGATGGACCTAGCCGTCAAGGTCGTCGATGACCTCGACGAGGCGCTCGCGCACATCCGCCGCTTCTCCACTGGCCACACAGAGGCGATCGTCACCGAGGACATTGGCGCGGCGGATCGCTTCGTGGCCGGCCTCGACTCTGCGGCCATCATGGTCAACGCCTCCACGCGATTCACGGACGGCGGCGAATTCGGCTTGGGAGCCGAGATCGGCATCTCCACGCAGAAGCTTCACGCCCGCGGCCCCATGGGTCTCGCGGAACTGACGACCACCACGTGGATCGCGTACGGCGACGGCCACGTGCGCAGCTGAGCGCGGCCAAGCGTGGAATACTTGGGCCCCAGACGAAAGGAACAGTCATGGTGACAGCAGTTCTGGCACAGACCGAAGAAGCAGTCAACGAACTCGCGATCCCGCCTGCCGCGTTCGGGGTGCTCGCTTTCACGATGCTGATGGCCCTGCTGTTTGTGTCCTTCGCCTTCCGGAGCGTCGGTACCCGTCACTGACGTGGCCCGTCTCGGCATCCTTGGCGGAACGTTTGATCCCGTCCACATAGGGCACCTCGCCGCCGCGTCGGAGGTTCACCACGCGCTCGGCCTTGACGCCGTGTTACTTGTCCCGGCGAATGAGCAACCTTTGAAGCCCGCTCCTGTAGCGTCGGGCAGCGACCGGCTGGCCATGTGCCAAGCCGCCGTTGCAACCGATCCCCGGTTCCGGGTTAGCGACGTTGATCTGGTCCGTGGGGGAGCGACGTATAGCGTCGACACGCTGGGGGATCTGCGGAAGAAGCACCCCGGCGCGGACTTCTTCTTCATCACCGGAGCGGATTCGCTCGCCACCCTGCCGCGGTGGAAGGACTACGAGACGCTCGTCACACTCGCCACATTTGTGGGAGTCACTAGGCCCGGCCATTCGTTGGAACAGTTGGATGCGCCACATGTCCTAGTTCAGGTTCCCGCTTTGGCGGTATCCTCGACTGACGTTCGCGACCGTGTGAGGGCGGGTTCACCAATCCGCTATTTGGTGTCCGACGCGGTGGCACAGTACGTAGATCAACATCAGCTTTACCTCGGAGGATTTAATGAGTGAGTCGGCCCAGCCATTGTCGCGCCGTGAGCGTCGCGAAATGGAAGAGGCGGCACGCCAGGCGGAGGGGGACGCTACTCAAGCGCTTCCCGTAGCGCCCGAGAGCATGAGCGTTGCCAGCCGACGCGAGCGCCGTCGCATGGAGCGCCTTGCGCACCCCGTGGAGACATGGACCGCGGAAGAAGAAATGATCGCGACCGGTCAGATGCCCGCGATGACTCCGGATGTCATCGCCGAGCAAGAACAGATTGCGCGCGAGAAGGCTGCCGCCGAGCAAGCCGCTGCGCTCGCGTATGCCGAGACCGCGCGCGAGGTTGCCGCCCAGGCCGCTCCCGTCGTTGACCAGGCTCCGGCGCCGGAGCCGGCGCCTGAGCCCGAGCCCGAGACTGAGCCTGAGCCCCCTTCGGCAGTCAATGAGATCCCCGCGGATTTGCGGCACTTGTTCCCGCCGGGATCCTTGCAAGCGCGCGCGTTCGCTGCCCAGCAACCCGTTGCGGCTGAGCCCGCGCACGATGACCCCGCGCACAATGACCCGGCCGACGAGATTCGCAGGCTTACGCAAGAGGCGATGGCTGGCATCGCGCGCGCCAATACAGACGCGACTCCCGTGGTGGCGGGCACCGAATTTGAGCCAGTGGAATTCACGGCACCAGAACCCGCCGCCGATGCCGCCGTGCCCGAACTACCTGAGGGCGTCGATGTCGAGGCGCTCTGGAACGCGCCCACCGTAGATGAGCCCGTTCGCGCGTCGATCTTCCCCGATTCCGACGCCGAAGCGACCGCACCCGCTCCAAACGACGACCTGGCACACGCGCCATCCGTGCACGAAGTTCCTTCGGTGAACGGGCCGCACGGCCAGGAGGGCGGCGCTGAATCCGCCCCAGTATGGAGCGCTTTGGTTCCATCAATCTCCGCGACGCAGCCCGCGCCTGCCCAGCCCGCCCCAGCCCAAGCGGCGCCCGTCCAGCCTGCGGCTCAGCTGGCAGCTCAGTCGAGCGTCCAGCAAGCTCCATCAATGTGGGACACGCACCCGCTCACGCACCCGGGCGCCACGCCCGTGCGCGAGCTCCCCGCGGAGCCGGTGCAGCAGAGTCTTCCTCGCCCCGATCTCACGGCCCTGCTGGGCACGGCACCCAGCACCGGCGTCGGGCAGGCAACCTACCAACCGGCGGAACTTGGCACCTCAACCACGACGATCCCGCAGCGGCTCGCGGAACCGCACCCTGGCGGGGGAGCGCGCCACTTCCGGTGGGCACACCTCGCGGTGATCGGCGCGACCGCGTTCTTGCTTGGCGTTGTGGCGTGGAACATCGCTACTAGGTCTGGCTCGTGACGGCCTCTGAGCGCGCGATAGCGCTCACGCGGGCTGGTGCGCTCGCTGCGGAGGACAAGAAGGCGGAGAACATCGTCGCCCTGGATGTGAGCGAGAAGTTGCCTCTTGCGGACACGTTCCTGATCGCGTCTGGCGCCAACGAGCGTCAGGTCGCCGCGATCGCGGATGCCATCGAAGAGGCTCTGGGTAAGGATGGCGCCAAGGCGCTGCGCCGCGAAGGCGTGCGCGAGGGCCGGTGGGCGTTGCTCGACTTCAACGACGTGATCGTGCACGTGATGCACCAAGAGGATCGGGCGTACTACGAGCTCGAGCGCCTCTGGAAGGACTGCCCCGTGGTTGCTCTTCCCGCCGCACCGATACGCTCCGCGGAATAGCGCGACTCTTCGTCACTCACTCGACCAAGGGTTGCGTGAATGGGCTGAGTGAACGGGCGGCTCGTTTCTGTCTGGTACTACGATCTCCGTGAGATTCACTCACACGATGTCTAGTTCACGCTTACTATCGCGCCGACGGAAGGCCTGCCGTGTCGTTGTTTCGTGGTTACCAACGGAAGTGGCTTCGTGGCGACATCGTCGCCGGCATCACCGTCACCGCCATCGCCATCCCCGAGTCGCTGGGGTATGCCAGCATCGCCGGGGTGCCCGTGCAAGTGGGGCTCTACTGCGCGCTCTTGCCCGCAGTGTTGTTCGCGCTGCTTGCGTCTACGAGGCAGCTGGTCGTTGGCGCAGACTCAGCGACAGCGGCACTGGTCTCCGCCAGCGTGGTTGTTGTTGCAGCCGTCGGCACGCCCCAGTACATGGGTTCCATTGCCATCCTTGGCCTGCTCACCGCCGCTTTTCTGCTGCTGATGGCCCTGGCCCGGCTGGGCTTCCTCGCCGACCTCATCTCGCAACCTGTGCTCACGGGTTTCTTGGCAGGTGTCGGCGTCTCGCTCGTTTATCGGGAAACTGCCGGGGATGCTTGGCATCGAAGCGTCGGGGAGCACTTTTAGACAAACTGGTTGCGACCGTGCGGGGCTTGGGCGATATCAACGTGACCTCAGCCCTGCTCTCCGTTGGAGTGGTCGTGATGGTCCTTGGGCTCGAGCGGTTCATGCCGAAGATGCCAGCTGCTCTCGCAGGAGTTGTCGTGTTCTCGCTCGTGGCGGCGCTCGTGAACGCGTCCGCCAAAGGCGTCGCGATGGTAGGCGAAGTGCCAGCTGGCCTGCCAAGTTTTTCGCTACCGACAATAACGTGGAGCACCGTCATAGCCTTGGTGCCAGGCGCGTTTGCCATTGCGATCGTGATCCTCGCGCAAAGCGCAGCCGTGTCGCGATCTTTCGCTACCAAGAACGGCTACCCGGATGACACCAATCGGGACCTCATGGCATTGGCTGCGGCGAACGCCGGCAGCGCAGTGACCGGTGGCTTCGCCGTCAACGGCAGCCCACCGCGCACGGCGGCTTCCGACGGAGCGGGCGGGAAGAGCCAAGTCGTGAACCTGGTCATGGCGGCGCTCATTGCGCTGATCCTGCTGTTTGCCACGGGCCTGTTCGCCTACCTTCCGTCGCCGGTGCTTGACGCTGTGGTGTTCGCCATTGGTGTTGGGCTCATCAAGGTCCCCACGTTGCGTTCCATATTGCGCGAGCGCCCATTCGAGTTTGCCGTGGCAGCAGTGGTGCTGCTGGTGGTGGCATTCGTTGGGGTGGAGCAGGGAATCTTCCTCGGAGTCGTCGTCTCGCTAATCGATCGGCTTCGCCGCCAGTACGCGCCAACCGATGAGGTACTTGCGGTAGACGGCAAATTGGAGCAGCGGCTCGCCGCCCGGATACCCGGCGTGATCGGTACCCGCGGGGGTGATCGTCTACCGGTTTGGCGCCTCGCTCTTCTTCGAAAACGCCGCGCACTTTGACGCGCGCGTGCGGGATCTGGTCGCGAATGCTGAGCTGCCCGTGACCGCGGTGGTGGTGGACCTCGCCGCTATGGACGACATCGACTTCACGGGGGCAGGGGTGGTCCGGAGGCTCGCCGAAGACTTCACGTCACGCGGTATACGCGTGTACCTCACGGAGATGAGCGCGAGCACCGTCGCGGCAGTGGACGCCAGCGGATTGCCCGCCGTTTTGACGTGCGTGCCGCGCATCGAGGATGCGGTGCGGCAGGCCGCAAGCGTGCCCAGCGGCGACATGTAGGAAGACGCGTAGGACTGCCCGGTGGTGGCGCTTCCCGGAGCACCGCTACCCTCGGTGGAATGACGCGACTCTTCGTCGTTCGCCACGGCGAGACCGAGTGGAATCAGCGTGGGCTCTTGCAAGGGTCAAGCGAGGTGCCGCTCGCGCCGTCAGGGGTTGAGCAAGCGCGCGACATGGCCGTTGCGCTGAGCCGCCTCGTTTCGCCCGACGCTGTGCTGGTTTCTTCCCCGTTGTCCCGCGCGCATGACACGGGTTTGGCTTTGGGCGCCGTTTTGGGAACCCCCGTCGCCATTGACGCGCGGCTCACCGAGCGCGCTTACGGGGTGTGGGAGGGAATCACGCCCGAGGCGCGGCTTGCTGGTTGGCCCGAGGCCGTTGAGCGATGGCACCTGCACGGGAACCCTGGTATTCCTGGGTTTGAGGTGCACGACGTGGTTGCTAAGCGCATGGTCGAGGCCATCGAAGAGTGGGCTGCGAAGGCGCCCGCGGACCTCGTGGTGTTCACGCACGGTAGCGCTGGCCGCATCGGCATGATGGGGCTGCTTGGGTTGCCTCTGGATCACCGGACTCTCGGTGGGCTTGGCAACACGTGCTGGTCCAGGCTCACGTCTCGTGGCCCGCGCCAGTGGACGCTGGATCGGCACAACGTGTCGGCGGCGATGTTGTGGCCCCTCTCGAGCGAGACGGCGTCATGAGCGAGATCTTGTTGTGGAGACACGCGCCAACGCCAGCGAATGAATCGGGGCGGCTGCAGGGCACGCTCGACATCGAGCTAGACGAGGCGGGCCTCGCCCGCGCGCGCTGGGCGGCAGCTCGCATCGTCGCTGCCGCGAGGGGTGAGATTCGCGTGTATTCCGGCCCTTTGAGCCGAGCGCGCCAGACCGCGCAAGTGCTCGCGGACCTCGTGGGCACGTCGGTGATCGTCGACGATGCTTTCAACCAGCGCTCGTATGGCGTGTGGGAGGGCCTCACGTGGGACGAGGTTCGCGAGCAGTGGCCGCGTCAGTACGAGCAACGCATGCGCGGCCTCGACCCGGACATTCCCGGCTGGGAGGGGCAAGACGCGGTCGCGGCACGCGTCGGCGAGGCGCTTGAGCGGATCTGGGACGACGAAATCTCGTCGGTGGTGGTGAGCCACGGGAGTCCGATCACCCTTGGCATGCTCCACGTGATCGATCAGCCAGCGTCGTCGCAAGTGCTCGGCCGCGTGCCGCATGCGGCGTGTGCGGTGCTGCGTCGCGTGCCGTCGGGAGCCATGCACATCGACGCGATGGGGCTTGGTGCGGATTAGCAGTAGGTGAGGCGGCTGGGCTATCATGGCAGTCGCTCAATTGGGCGCGTGGTCGCAAGATCGCGGGGCTGTGGCGCAGCTGGTAGCGCACCTGCATGGCATGCAGGGGGTCAGGGGTTCGAGTCCCCTCAGCTCCACGTTGTTTGAGACAGCAACAATGCTCTAGTAGCAATCAAGAACGGGTCCGCTTAGGCGGGCCCGTTTTTTTGTCCGCCCTAGTCGATGCTGCGCCGTGCCGCGAGGTACGGTTCCCTGCCTCCGAGTAGCCAGCCCACGAGCCACGCGATCGCGGGAAGCCCAAGCAAGATGACGAAGAGCTGCATTGCAGGCACTGGCATAAGCACGCTGAGGTCGTGGCGGTGCCAAGCGATCAACGCGAGATACGCGGTCACGGTCCCAAACACAGCGCCGACCAACCCCAGCGCGGCAGCTGTGGTCGCCGTGATCACTCTGCGAACGCTGCTGCTCGCGCCCGTCGCGGCTAGCGTGCTGAGGTCGCCAGACGTTTCGCTACGAATGAGGCCAACGGTCATCGCAAGCACGGCGAGCGCGAGTGCGATGCCGCCGGCGGTCAACGCGAGGCGTAGCGGCGCGAGGTCTGCCTCCGTTGGACGCAGCTCGACGCTGAGGCCGGCCTTCGCGGCAAGTGCGCGTGCCTGGTCACGCTGGTCGCCAGTCAACGGCGCATCGAACGTGAGCAGCCAACCGGTCGGCACTGCAGTGAGCTTGAAGGTGTCCATCGCTCGCTGGGTCATGAGCGTGGTGGGCTCGGACGAGTACGTCGGCAGCGCCGCACGTTGCACCACGGGCACCCAATCGGCGGCCCTCATGGGGATCAGCTGATAGCCATCGAGGCTCTCCTGGGAGGTCACCAGGTCCACGTCGTCGGCGATCGAATCGTCGGATATCCCGTAGTGCGCGAGCACTTGCGACGTGGCGACGAATACCGGCACCACCTCGTTGCCGTCGAAGAACTCACCTTCCTCGCCATCGACAGTGATCTTCTGGGGAATCCCCAGTTGGGCAGCATCGTAGGTGGGAGTGCCGGCGGATCCGGAGTCGCCAACTTGCGTGCCGCCGCTCGCGTTGGGGTCGACTGCTGCCTCAAGGGCGAGCGACGATTCCGCGCGCAAGTCGGTTGCAATGCCGTCCACGGCGCCCTGCGCTGCGGCCACCTGTGCGGGCACAAGCGCGGGAATTGGGCCGATCGGACCCTGCGAACCGAGCCACAGGATCAGTTCGTTGTCGGGGAGATTGCCGCCGTCGGCCGCAGTGTTGGCGGCGACCTGGGTTGCGCCCACGCTCACGGAGACTGCAACGGCGATGGCAACCGCGAGGCTCACCGCGGCTACAGAGCCGCCTGATCGCGCCCGATAGCGGACTAGATCCCGCACCGCTAGCCGCACGGCCACCGGCGCGCGGCTGGTGGCGGTCGCGACGAGCGGCAGCCCCAACGGTGCAACCAGCAACATGCCGACGGCGGTTGCGGCTATGCCTAGGGAGGTGAGAGCAGGCTTCCCGACGGGAGCGAAGGCGATGAGCGAGATGCCAGTCGCCATCACGAACAGCCCTGGCACCCCCAGCACGCGTGCCTTGCGGGGCGGCGGAGGGCGCAACGCGAGCGCAGAAACGATAGGGGTGCGAGCGGCCGCGCGCGCAGGCCACCACGCTCCCACTACGGACGTGACAACAGCGAGCGCGAGCACCGCGACAACAGCTGGCCACGGCACGTTGAATCGGTCGATGCGGTGGTTGACGGCTGTTTCGAATGCTGGTGCGGCGATCAGCCAAGCGAGCACGCCGAAGAGGGCGCCCGGTGATGGCGCCCGCAAGGCCGACGATCGCGCCGTTGGACACAAGGGCGAATCGCGCCAGCCGCGGCGTCGCTCCCAGCGCGCCCAGCATGCCCAGGCCTCGCAGGCGCCGCTGGGCAACTACCGCGAAACCGGCGACGGCGACAAGGCCCACGAATACCGAGCCCACCGCGGCGAGCGCGAGGACCACCACCTCTGCTTGTGCGCTCGCGTCGGACGTCCGGACCGAGAGCTTCGCACCAGGAATGTTGAGTGCCTTGGGCGTCGCGGACGCGGTTCCCCACACGGTCACACTGTCGAACTGTGCTGGCACCGCGGGTGATGACACGGCAAAGTCCTCGACAAGATTGAGCGGGTTCTCTACTACGCCAACGATGTTCCAGTCGTGACCCTCGGTGGCCCACGTGCCGCCAAGTGCGAGGTCAAACGTCTGCATCACGCCTTCGGTGACGGCGATGTCGTCCGCGGTGGCTGGCAGCGCGCCATCGACGAGCGTCAGGGTGGGGCTAGAGAGCGGTCCGGCAGGATCTTGCGCGCGCACGTCGATAGGGGTGACCGAACCCGGCACCGCAATCTGCGAGTGGTACACGTTCTCGCTGGTGTCAAACGCCGCCGTCGCGGCCGCGAGGTCGTCGGCAAAGGCGGGATTTGACGCGGGGATGGACAGCAAGTAGTCGGCATCGCCGAATTGAGCGTCGGCAGCGGAACTCGCGTTCGACGCGAGCGCCAAGTCCCAGCACCGTGACCGCAACGGCAATCGCCAGCAGGCTGAGGACAAGGAGTTGCTGTCTCCACTCGCGCCGGAAGAGGCGCCATGCCCATCGCCCCACCGCGCGTCGGGCTGGCCAGCCTCCCCGGGATGTGGCCCGAGGAGGCGCAGGGGTGAGTGTGGTCACGCGGAGCCTTCCCCCGCGAGCAGCGTCTCCGCGGTGAGTTGCGGTCCCGTCTGGTCCACGATGCGACCGTCGCGAAGGAACACGACTCGTGCGCCCACGACGCGAGCTGCGCGTCGTGGGTCACGACCACGCCTGCTACGCCGTCTTGGCACGCGGCGCGAAGCATCCTCATCACGGACTCGCCGTTGACCGAGTCGAGAGCGCCCGTCGGCTCGTCGGCGAGGAGCAAATCGCGTCGGCCGACGACTGCCCTTGCCACGGCGACGCGTTGGCGCTCGCCACCCGAGAGCTGGTCGGGGAACCGATCTGCGTGTCGGCGACCCCCATGTCGGTCAAGGGCCTCGATGGCGGCGAGCCGAGCCTTCGCGAGGCGCACTCCGTCGAGCTCGAGCGGGAGGGAGACGTTCTCGGCAACACTTAGCCCTGCGAGCAGGTTAAAGTCCTGGAACACGTAGCCAATCGCCTGCCGCCTGAGCCGCGCGCGTGCGTTGCGAGAAAGGCCCGCCACGTCGGTGCCCCCAACCATAACCGTGCCGCTCGTTGGATCCTCGAGGGTCCCAGCGATAGTCAACAGGGTGCTCTTGCCTGATCCGCTAGCGCCCATCACGGCGACGAGCTCGCCAGGCATGACGCTGAGGTCAACCTCGTGAAGCGCATGGACCTCGGCCGCCCCTGAACCGTAGGTCTTTGAGACGCCCTTCAGTTCGACGCCGGGAATCATCGCCGCACCCCGCGTGGCGTTGCTGTCGCAACTGCGGTCGAGGAACGTGTCTCGCTGACCGCGGTGTTCGGCATTGCCCGCACGCGAGCGTGAGCCGAGTCGACCCAGCGGATGAGCGCGTCCAGCCGGAAAAGTTCGGCGTCAACAACAAGCGCTACTCGCAAGTCGTCCACGGCGTCCTCTTTGAGTCTCGTGTAGGTCTGCATGAGCTCCACGAGACGCCTACGGTGCGCTTGCAGCACCTCAGGAAGGTCAACGCCCGGCATGCCAACGGCCACGAGCACCTTGATGACGAGGTCGTCGCGCGGCGGAATCGCCGCCGGGGGAGTCCGCAACCACTCGTGGACCTCACGCAGGCCGTCGCTCGTGATGGCGTAGTCCTTCTGGGGGCTGTCGCTCTCGCCTGACGCCGACTCCACCAAGCCGTCTCGCTCGAGGCGCTGAAGGGTTGTGTACACCTGGCCAACGTTGAGTGGCCACACATCCCCCGTTCGCTGCTCGAATTCCTCGCGAAGGCGAAAGCCGAATTTTGGGCCTTCGGTCAGAAGGGCCAGAAGGGCGTGTCGGACGCTCATATGTCTCCCATTCCACTGCACATACTGGGTACTATACTGGATATACAGGCGGCGGCAAGAGCTACTGTGTTGACGTGTCTGTGCAACTGCAAGCCGTGAGTTTCGATGCATCCGATCCCGCGGCGCTGGGTGCGTTTTGGGCGGGAGTGCTGGGCCGCGAGATCGTCGAAGAGGACGGCGGCCGTCCTGCTACCCGGAGACGCCACCCAGGTTGGACTGCGATTCGTTGGCGCGGCGATCCCAGCCCGGGCCTCGAAACCGGCTGCACCTTCACGTGACGAGTCAGACGGCGGAGAGTCAAGGCCAAACCGTGGAAACCGCGCTGAGACTCGGCGCCACACGACCGGGCACCAGACCGCTGCCCATTGGCCGTGACGTCTACCTGACCGACCCAGGCGGGAACGAGTTTTGCGTGATCGAACCGGGGAACACGTACCTCGCGGGCACGCGGACTGCTGGGCGAGGTGACGTGCGATGGCACCAGGGAGGCCAGCCTGTTCTGGCGCGACGCGCTTGAGTGGGAACTCGTGTGGGACCAGGACGGCCAGACGGCAATCCAGTCGCCGCAAGGCGGCACCAAGATCGGATGGGACACGTGGCCGGCGTCGCCCATGGCGGGGCGAAGCCGTCAGCGCTTCGATCTCACTGCGGGTGAATTCGATCTCACGGCGCCGGACCTTGAGGCGGAGGTGGAACGACTGCTCGGCCTGGGCGCGACCACGCTGGGTCGCCGCGATGGTGGCTTGGCACTTGCCGATCCGGGCGGTGACGAGTTCTGGATCACGAGCGGTGACCTATCGAGTTCGTGAACGCGGCCCGTTCACCTTCGCTCGTCCCGTTTCTTTCGCAATCCTTTGGGGTACTCCCTAGGCCCGTGAAGCGCCACAATCGCCGTCGGCCATACTGGGTAAGAAGCGACTCCAAGGAGATGTCAATGAGAGCAACGGACGATGCCATCGAGTCGGCACCAGTGGCGGCTGGACCTCCACCGACCGCGCTCCCTGACGACTTCACGGATCGAGTCTTCAAGGCGATCGCCGTGCAGCGACCGGCCGCGCTCGCGTATATCCGCGAAGTGCGTCGTAAGAACCCGGAGGCGACGCCCGCCCAGGTCATGAAGATCATCGAGTCGCAGTACGTGGCCACCACCACGATTGCGAGCGCTGCGATTGGCGCGTCCGCGACCATCCCCGCTGTTGGCGTGCCCATCGCGATCGGGCTGGGAGTGGCAGATGTGCTGTTCTTCTACGAGACCACCGCACTCTTCGCGATCTGCATGGCCGAGTTGCGCGGTCACCGCATCGACGATGCGGAGCGCGCAAAGGTCATCGTGCTTGGCGCCGTTCTCGGCGAGAAGCGCAAGAGCAGGGTCACGGATATGGTGCTTGGCGCCCTCCCGGGCGGCGTGACGCTCCACGGCGCGCGCATGGCCACGGAGAAGACCGTAGGCAAGGTCTCGCCAAAATGGGGTGATCTCCTCGCGTACCAGTTGCCCGATTCCGCGCTGGTGCCAGTGTCGATGGTGCTCGCGAGGGAGGCGGCGCCTCATATTGCGGTGATTGGTGGCATCAAGATCAGCTCGAAGGCTTTGCCGGTGCTCGGCGCGGTCGCAGGCGGTGCAACGAGCTACTACTTCGGAAGTGGCGTCGTGAAATCGTGTCGCGAAGGCTTCTCGCCGCCCGTTGAGGTGTGGCCGGACTGGCTGGGGCTCGACGCAGCTGACGGCGAAGCGCCAGACACGTCGAGGGCCGTCAAGGCAATGTTGGCCGCGTCCGGAACCGCAAAGGACTTTGGGGAAGGCGTGTGGATGCGCATGGCGACCGCTACCGAGGCGTTTCGGAAGGTGGACCTCACCGGCGATGGCAACCTCGATGAGCCACGAGCGCTCACAGCCGCAAAGAGCACAGCAAAGTCGGCGAGCCATGGTGCGGCCACCGCAGCCAAGAAAGTCGGCTCGGTCACCAAGGACGCCGCCGCCGCAGTTGCGGAGAAGGTCAAGCGCGAGAAGCCCACGGTAGTTGAGGGGCTCGACGACTAGTCGGACCGCGCGTGACAAACCCGTGAGCCGGCGCTCTGCCAGCTAGTCTGAGCGTGGGCCATGGTGACGCCCTCACCAAGCCCGGTAGGAACGTCGGGCACGGGGAAGAGAGCAAGCTGCATGAAGGAAAAGGCGTACCTCAAGCAACTCAAGGTGCTGCACGGCGACCTCGTGGCGATGCAAGAGTGGGTCAAGGACACCGGCGCGAAGGTCTGCATAGTCTTCGAGGGGCGCGACACGGCTGGCAAGGGCGGCGTCATCAAGGCGCTCACCGAGCGGGTCAGCCCGCGCGTGTTCCGCGTAGTGGCCCTGCCGGCGCCCACGGAGCAACAGAAGTCGCAGATGTACATGCAGCGCTACATCCCGCACTTTCCCTCAGGGGGCGAGGTGGTGATCTTCGACCGCAGTTGGTACAACCGTGCGGGGGTCGAACGCGTCTTTGGCTACGCAACGGAGACTGAGGTCGCGGGCTTTCTGCAGGTCGCCCCAGTCTTCGAGAAGTACATGACTGATTCCGGCATCATCCTGCTCAAGTACTGGCTCGAGGTGAGCCCAGATCAGCAAACGGAGCGGCTCGAGGGTCGCATCAACGACCGGCGGAAGACCTGGAAGCTCTCGGACATGGACACCGCGTCGTACGCCAAGTGGGACGAGTACACGCAAGCGCGCGACGACATGCTGGTGCAGACAAGCAGCGACTGGGCGCCGTGGCACACGGTACGCAGCGACGACAAGTTTGCGGCGCGGCTCAACGTGATCGCGGACATCCTCGCGCGTGTGCCGTACCTCGCCAAGCACCACCCTGGCATCCAATTGCCGGATCGCGTGGTCACTCCCGATAGGGCGCCTGAGATCGTCGAAAAGCTCTTGGTTGAGGATCGCTTTGGCACAAACTCGGGGGAGAGGGACTAAAGTCCCAAGCCAGCCCTCGCCACCATATCTAGTGTGGAACGTACGAACAAACCCCAACATGTAGTGGCGCTCTCCCCGGTCGCACCACGGAGGAGGACCACCCATGACCGCGACAGAGGCCACCACAAGAGCCGCCCAGACGAGTACCCTCACGGTAGTCAAACGCGACGGCAGGTCCCTTGCTTTTGACGACTCCCGCATTGGCACCGCGCTGCACAAGGCCTTTGAGGCGGCCTTTGGCGAGGTGACGAGCGACAACGTGGACGCCATCGCGAAGCTCACACTGCAGATCGACGCGGAGCTTGCGGCCAGCGCTTCCCAGAGTCGGTCAAGATCTACGAGATCCAGTCTGTCGTCGAGCACGTCCTCCTCGAGGCCCGCGAGTACGACGTGGCGCGCGCCTACATCGACTACCGAGTGCAGCGCGACTTTGCGCGCAGCAAGTCCACCGACCTCAACCACTCGATCAACCGCCTGCTCGACAAGGACCAGGCCGTCGTCAACGAGAACGCCAACAAGGACTCGGACGTCTTCAACACGCAGCGCGACCTCACCGCGGGCATGGTGGGCAAGGCCATCGGCCTGCGGATGTTGCCCGAGCACGTGGCGAACGCCCACCAGAAGGGCGACATCCACTATCACGACCTCGATTACCACCCCTATGCGCCGATGACGAACTGCTGCCTCATCGACTTCAAGAACATGCTGGCGGGCGGGCTTCCGCATCGGCAATGCCGCAGGTCGAGCCGCCCAAGTCGATCCAGACGGCGACGGCGCAGATCTCGCAGATCATCGCGAACGTGTCAGTCAGCCAATACGGCGGCTGCACCGTCAACAGCATCGATGAACTGCTCGCCCCTTACGCGGCGCTCAACTTCGCCAAGCACCAAGCCGACGCGGAGGAGTGGGTGGAACGGGAGCGGCGCAGGCAAAGTACGCCCAGTCGAAGACCCGCAAGGACATCTACGACGCGATGCAGAGCCTCGAGTACGAGATCAACACGCTCTTCACGTCGAACGGCCAGACCCCGTTCACGTCGGTCGGCTTCGGGCTGGGTACCGGCTGGTACGAGCGCGAGATCCAGCGCGCGATCCTCAACATCCGCATCCGCGGGCCTTGGCGAGCGAGGGCCGCACCGCGATCTTCCCCAAGCTGCTCTTCACCGTGAAGCGAGGCCTGAACCTGCGCGCCGGCGACCCCAACTACGACATCAAGTCGCTCGCCGTCGAGTGCGCGACCAAGCGCATGTATCCCGACGTCCTCAACTACGACAAGATCGTCG
Organism: uncultured Actinomycetota bacterium; assembly: GCA_963757685.1. Lineage (GTDB taxonomy): Bacteria > Actinomycetota > Actinomycetes > Actinomycetales > Demequinaceae > Demequina. The sequence goes on from CAVWSW010000004.1 coordinate 65,688, forward strand.
AACTCACCGGCTCCTTCAAGGCGCCAATGGGTTGCCGCTCGTTCCTGCAAGGGTGGGAGGACGAAGACGGCAACGACGTGGTCGAGGGCCGCATGAACTTGGGCGTCGTGACCCTCAACCTGCCGCGCATCGCCATGGAGTCGCGGGGGAGCACGAGGTGTTCTGGTCGCTGCTCGAGGAGCGCCTCGAGATCGTTCACGACGCCCTCGTGTACCGCATCGGGCGGTGCACCGAGGCCATGCCGGGCAACGCGCCCATCCTGTACGTCCACGGTGCGTTCGGGCAGCGCCTCGACCCGTCCGACGGCGTGGACACGCTCTTCGCGAACAGGCGCGCGACGATCTCGCTCGGCTACATCGGTCTCTACGAGGTGGCCACCGCTTTCTTCGGCGGCGAGTGGGAGGCGAACCCCGAGGCCAAGGAGTTCACGGTCGACGTGCTCAGGAACCTCCGGGCCCACGCGCTCGAGTGGACCGTCAGCGTCGGGCTATTGGGTGAGCGTCTACTCCACGCCTTGCGAAAGCCTCACGGACCGCTTCTGCAGCCTCGACAAGGAGCGGTTTGGTGAGGTTGCGGACATCACCGACAAGGACTACTACACGAACAGGTTCCACTACGACGTGCGCAAGAACCCCACGCCATTCGAGAAGCTCGACTTTGAGGCGGAGTACGCGAAGCACACGTCGGGCGGGTTCATCCACTATTGCGAGTACCCCGTGCTCCAGCAGAACCCCAAGGCGCTCGAGGCCGTGTGGGACTACTCGTACGACCGCGTCGGCTACCTGGGCACCAACACGCCCATCGATCGCTGCTACGAGTGCGGCTTCATGGGCGACTTCGACCCCACCGAGCGGGGCTTCAAGTGCCCAGGATGCGGCAACGAGCGACTCGCGCACGTGCGACGTCGTCAAGCGCACGTGCGGCTACCTGGGCAACCCACAGCAGCGGCCGATGGTGCACGGCCGGCACGAGGAGATCGCGGCGCGCGTCAAGCACATGCCTGGGCGCACGCGGGTTCCCTGAGAGCCAGAGCTGCCGTCCATGCCTCTGACCCCAGATTCCGCGCTGTGGGTTCCGCGCAGCGTGAGTCAACGCTACATCGCCGACTACAAACCGTTCTCGTTTGTCGACGGCGAGGGCGTGCGCTGCGCGTTGTACGTGAGCGGCTGCCTGTTCAAGTGCGAAGACTGCTTCAACGAGGCGGCGTGGAGTTTCAAGTACGGGCTCCCGTTCACGCTCGCGCTCGAGGACCGCATCATGGACGACCTCGCGCACGACTCCGTGCAGGGGCTTTCACTGCTGGGCGGCGAGCCGTTCCTCAACACTGAGGTTTGCCTGTCACTTGTGCGTCGCATGCGTTCGGTGTTTGGCGGAGCGAAGGACGTGTGGGCGTGGTCTGGGTACACGTTCGAGCAAATTCTCGCAGAGGGCGGCGACAAGCTTGAGTTGCTGTCGCTCGTGGACGTGCTCGTTGACGGGCCGTTCCTGCTTGAAGAAAAGGACCTCTCGCTGCGGTTCCGGGGAAGCCGCAACCAACGGGTGGTCGACGTACCTGCTTCCTTCGCGGCAGGTACCGGCGTGGCGCTTTTCGAGGGGTGATCGCTTCGCGCGTCGGTGACGCGTGAGCATGTGCCTCGCGTACGTTTGGGTATGAGGCGGGGGACGCGCCGGATTGACTCACGGCCGGGTGTCTCGTTTTGCGTCGCGAAGGAGGTCGTTGTGCCAACGACGAGCGTTGAGTGGTTTGTGGCGTTGCTCGTTTTCGCGGTCTTCGCCTACCCCATCGTCGGCGGACTTGCCTTCATCGTCTCGAGCTTCTACTACCGCGTGTTCCTTGAGAAGCGCGACCGCCCTCGTTACCTCGAACACGGCGAGCCGTTCATCACGATCCTCATCCCCGCACACAACGAGGAAGCGTCGATCGAGAGCACCGTGCGGTATCTCGAGACGCGCCTGAACTACCCCGCGGATAAGTACGAGATCGTTGTCGCCGATGACGCGTCGACCGATCGCACGCCGGAGATCTTGGCGAAGCTGCAGGGCGAGATTGCGCACTTGCGCGTGGTCACCATCGTCCAGAACCGCGGGAAGGCGCACGCGTTCAACGTCGCGCTCGCCTTTGCCAAGGGCGACTTCATCCTCTCCAACGACGCGGATACCAAGCCCAATCCCGACGCACTGTGGCAGTACATGAGTTACTTCGAGCGAGAAGGCGGGCACAACGTCGGCGCCGTGACCGGCAACATGCTCGCGGCTAACCGCACCACGCTCACCGCGCAGGCACAGCAAAACGAGCTCAACTCGATCATCGGCCTCATCAAGCGGTCTCAGATGTCGTACGGCGCGCTCTTCGCGTTCTCTGGCGCCAACACCATGTACCGCAAGCAGGCAGTGCTCGACGTTGGAGGCTGGCACGCGGAGCAGCCAACCGAGGACATCTCCAACGCATGGGACATGCAGACCGCGGGTTGGCGGGCGCTCTTTGCTCCACACATCCGGTTCTTCCTTGACGTTCCGGAGCAAGCAGGCGCACTCATCAAGCAGCGCCGACGCTGGTCAGGGGGAGGCGTCTACGTGCTCGCAAGCAAGGGGCCGGCTTTGGCGCGGCACCCCATCACCAACTACCGGATGATGCCGGTGATCTTCGACTACTCGGCAAGCATCGTGTGGAGCTTCCTGTACTGGATTGGGCTCGTCCTGTTCGCTATCACCCAGGCGACCGTCAGTTGGCAGCGGGACTGGGAACAGTTTTGGCACAACTGGTACATGGTGGGCATCTTCGTGGCCATCCAGATGGTTGTGGGCGTCATCCAACTCACGGCCGCCTCTATCTACAACGACAGGGGAAAGACGCTCAAGTACGTGATCTTCGCCCCCTGGTACATGCTCGTTTACTGGATGATCAACACGTGGACCGTGGTTCGCGAGTTCATTCCCGCCTTGCGCAAGGTCTGGCACCGCCAAGACGGCGGAACCTGGAAGTCGCCGGAGCGCTCAGGTAGCCTGCAAAACCTTCACGACGCGCAGGGGGAGGCATCATGACTCCGAAGCCCGCGTACGTCGTGCACACCGTCAAAGAGAAAGACATCACCGTCGACTGGTTCTTCGGTAAGGGTCACCTCGGAAAGAAGATCGCACAGTTCTTCTTGCTGCTCGTCGCGTGGTTCTTCGCCGTGCTACCGGTGGTCGTGACTGCGTCGGCGATCCGCAACAGGGACAACCCAGACAAGGGCTGGTGGGACTACGCGGAGGGATTCACCTTGTGGGACACCACAATCGCGTTCCTCTCTGTCTTCTTGGTGCTCTTCATCGTCGGGTACCTGGTGCTGTTCCTGCTGAATCGCGCGTCTGAGAAGACCCGGAACGCGACGGCAACATACGACGAGGCGCGGCTCGTCAAGCGACTCGAAATCGCCGAGCTGATGTACTCGGAGAAGTTTGGCCCGCCCGCGCTGCGGGAGCAGCAACGCCACGTGACGATCCAGCCATACGCGGATATCGAGACCTTCGAGCTGCGTGGCCTCTACCGCGACCTTGGAGTGGAGTAATGCCACTAGACCCCACCGAGCAGGCGCTCCTTGACGACATGAAGTTCAGGGAACTAAATATCAAGCGTCAGAAGCGCGCCACGGACGCGATCATTTACCGTGAGGGGCGCTTTCGCGCCGGGTTGCTTACGGTCGCGGGAGTGCTATTCGCGGCACTGGGGGCGGTCGTACTTTTTGAGATCCGTCGGCACCTCCTCGATCGCGTGGGTTGGTGGTTGCCTGGCGTGGTGATCGTGGCCCTGTGCGCTATCGCTGGGGTGGAACTGGGAAGGGACTTTCTTCGGTCGCGCTTTGGGAGATCGCTCATGGCAAAGCGGGAGCGCGCGCTGCGAGAGCGTTACGCGCCGGAGCTCAATACCGGCCGACGTTGGCAACAGTTCTTCTACAAGGGCGAGGACATCGCTCCTTACGTGCCGCAAGTGCTCTACTTCCTCGAGTCCGATAGGCGCTTCAACACGATCGATGAGGCGCTCGCGTTTGCCAAGGAGAATCGACCCGCAGACACACTCTTCGCCGCGCAGGCGGCCAAGGCGTTCGAGAAAGTCGCAAACGAGACCAACCTGCTCGTGATCTCGAGTGTTGGCGCCAATGGTGTGCCGTCAAGCCGTCTGATGCGGTTCGTCAAGTCCGGGCGCCCCGGCGTCTGGTACATGTCGATGCCGCCAGAAGGACCCAAGGTCAGGGAGTTCGACGACGGCGGGGTCGCGATCGTGACTATCCCCACGGGGGACGGTGAAAGCCTCACCAGCAACCGCATCGATATCAGGCGAGCGCCGTTCGCGCTCGACAAGATCGCGGACCTATACGAGGAGCAGGTCCCCGGCTATTTGGACGGGGTGACCGAAGAAGAACAGCAGCGAGAACTTGTCTATGAGCTGACGTTGCGAACAGCGAGAGTTGACACCTGGATCAGCCACGAGCACGTCAACTTCTACGACGACTAACCTGGCATCGTGCATCTAGCGGCCGTTGGCGACTCCTTCATGGAGGGCATCGGGGACGAGTACCCGGACGGCACCCCGCGGGGGTGGGCAGACCGCGTTGCCGAAGGGCTCGCGGCAAGGCTCGACGAGCCGGTCTACTACGCCAATTTCGCAATCCGCGGCCGCATTCTCAAGCCGATCGCCACGCAGCAGCTCGATGCCGCGCTCGCGTTGGACCCGAGGCCCGACCTGATTCTCTTCAACGGCGGCGGAAACGACATGCTCCGCCCCACGTTTTCCGTCTCCAAGCTGATGAAGCTGACCCGCACCGCAATCGCCAAGTGCGAAGTAGCCGACGTTCCGCTCGTCTTCGTCACGGGCGCGAGCCCAACCGACCACTTGCCGCTTGCCAAACTCATGGCTGGGCGCGGCACCGACTACATGAACGCGGCGCGCGAATTGGTGGCGGAGACGGGCAATCAGCTCATCAACAACTGGGACGACCCGGAGACCTCCGACCTGCGCTATTGGGCGCCGGACCGGCTTCACCTTGGCCCGCTTGGCCACGAGCGGGTGGCGGCAAACGTGCTGACGCACCTTGGCTACCCCACGCCGATGCCGCCGCCGGGTGAACCCGCACCGGCGCCAACGAAGAGTTCCGAGCGCGCATACCGGCGCGAGCACATCGTGCCGTACGTTGGCCGCCGCTTGCGGTCGCGCTCCACGAGCATCGGCGTGACGCCCAAGTTTCCCACGTGGCACCTCATGGAGCGTTAGAGGCATGCACGCGGATCTGGTTTTCGCGGGGGGTGCTGTCTTCGCGCCCGGCGCCCGACGGCGGTAGCGGTGTCGCGCGGCCGCATAGTCGCCGTTGGCGGGGAAGAGGTGCGCGGGATCGTCGGCCCTGGTACGGAGGTGGTTAACCTCGAAGGCCGGCTGCTGATTCCTGGATTCCAGGACGCGCACGTGCATCCGCTCGGCGGCGGCCAGAGCCTGCTCACATGCGACCTGAGGAGCGTTGACACCGCTCCGGCTTCAGTGGACCTCGTGGCGCGGTACGCGGCGGCCAACCCAGAACTCGAGTGGATCGTTGGCGGCGGATGGGCGATGTCGACGTTCCCTGGCGGCACCCCAACCGCCGGCTTGCTGGATGCCGCGATCCCCGACCGCCCTGTGTTCCTGCTCAACCGTGATGCGCATGGCGCGTGGGTCAACTCGCGAGCGCTCGAATTGGCCGGAATCACCGCCGCCACGCCTGACCCAGGCGACGGCCGCATCGAACGGGACGTCAATGGCAAGCCAGCCGGAACGCTCCACGAGGGCGCGATGCAGATGGTCGGCGACCTCATCCCCGACACCACGCTCGACGAACGCGTGCGTGCATTGCTCGTGGCGCAACAACACCTGCACTCTTTTGGTATCACCGCGTGGCAAGACGCGATAGTAGGGGACTACGCGGACATGCGTGACCCCGGCCCCGCTTATTTCGCTCTCGGTACACAGGGGTCGCTTACCGCTCGCGTTGTGGGGGCGCTGTGGTGGGATCGCTCGCGCGGGCTCGAGCAGATACCCGAGCTGGTATACCGCAGGGCCGCGCTTGGCGCTGGTCGCTTCGCCGCGACGAGCGTCAAGATCATGCAAGACGGCGTCGCGGAGAACTTCACGGCCGCGATGCTTTCGCCATACGAAGACGGGCACGGTCACGCGCGCGACGATTCCGGCATCTCGTTCGTGGAGCCGCAATTGCTCAAGGAGGCCGTCGCAGCTCTTGACGCGCACGGCTTCCAGGCGCACTTTCACGCCATCGGCGACCGTTCCGCACGCGAGTGCCTCGACGCGGTAGAGCACGCGTTGGCTGTGAACGGCCGCAACGACAATCGACACCACATTGCGCACATCCAGGTGGTACATCCGGACGACGTTCCACGGTTCGCCGCAGCTTGGAGTAGCCGCGAATATGCAAGCGCTGTGGGCAACGTACGAACCCCAGATGACCGAACTCACGTTGCCCTTTCTTGGGGCGACGCGCGGCACGTGGCAGTACCCGTTTGGCGACCTTGCGCGCGCGGGGGCGCGGCTCGCGGCGGGAAGCGACTGGCCAGTCTCGAGCCCCGACCCCCTTGCCGCGATCCACACCGCGGTCAATCGCGCGACGGCCGCGGCGGATGCGGGCGAGCCGTTCCTTCCAGAGCAGGCCATTTCTCTCACGGCCGCGCTCACGGCATACACCGCAGGGTCGGCGTTCGTGAATCATCTCGACGACACCACCGGGACCATTGAGGTGGGCAAGTTCGCGGACCTCGCGGTGCTTGACGCGGACCCGTTTGCGCGCCCCGCTCAAGAGATCGCCAGCACGCGCGTGCTCCAGACCTTCGTCGCAGGCGAGCGAGTATTCGCGGCAGGGGACGCCTGATGCTCGCCCACGTTGCTTCGCCCGACGCCGAAGAGGCTCCCAGCGTTGCGCTCCTTTTGCACGGCTATGGCTCGGACGAGCGCGACCTCGCGGGGCTCTCGCCGTTACCTCCCGCACGGCCTTGCGTGGGCGTCAGTACGTGCCCCCTTGCGGCACCCAGGGTTCGGTTACGCCTGGTATTCGCTCGAGGGTGCCGAGTTTGGCGTGCAAGAAGACATCGAGGCGGCGACCGGCGCGCTGTGGGAGTGGGTGGACTCGACCCTGAGCCCTGGCGCGCTCGTCATCCCCGTTGGGTTCTCTCAAGGCGGCCTGATGGCGTCGCAACTGCTCCGGACGCGGCCGGACCGCGTGCCCGGCGCGGCGATCCTGAGCGGATACGTGCTGGACGCTCAGCAAGCCGGTGACGAAGACCTGGCAGAGCGTCGGCCGCCCGTGATGTGGGCAAGGGGAACCGCCGACCCCGTGATCCCCCCTGGGCGGTGGAACACGCGGAATCGTGGCTACCCAACCACGCGACGGTTGAATCGCATGTCTATGCGGGTCTTGGGCACTCGGTCAACGAGCAGGAACTGCAGCGTGTGCGCACGTTCTTGTCCGCCATTGGGCCCGCGACGTAGGGTCGTGACATGCACCGCATCTTCACCACGAGCGTCGCGTCCGTGTACGTGCACTACGTCAACAAGGCAGAGCGCAAGGGGCATACGCGCGCGGAGGTCGACGAGGTCACCAAGTGGCTCACCGGGTACAGCGACAAGGAACTTCAGGCTGCTCTCGCCGACGGCACGACGTTTGAGGAGTTCTTTGCGGGTGCAAAGCTGAACCCCAACGCGTCGCTCATCAAAGGCGTCATCTGCGGGGTCCGTATCGAGGACCTCGATGATCCCTTAATGCAGCAGATCCGCTACCTCGACAAGCTCGTCGACGAGGTCGCCAACGGTCGTCCCATGGAAAAGGTGCTGCGCAAGTAATTTCGTCGCCGCGCCGCTAAGTTCGAGACATGCGAGCCACATACATCTATGGCGCCGGTGACGTTCGCGTCATCGACGTGCCCGACCCCGCCTTGCAGGCGCCAACCGACGCGATCGTGCGAGTCACTCGCGCGTGCATCTGCGGATCTGATCTGCACCCTTTCCACAACATGCCGCCTAGCGCCACGGGCCGCCCTATGGGCCACGAGTTCATTGGCGTGGTGGAGGACGTTGGCGCCGACGTCGCTACGGTGCGGAAAGGCGACTTCGTCATCGCGCCATTCGTGTGGTCATGCGGGACGTGCGACTTCTGTCGCGAGGGGCTTCAGCCCTCGTGCCGGATCGGCGGCTTCTGGGCGGGCAACGGCATTGGCGGTGGGCAAGCCGAGGCGGTGCGGGTGCCGCTCGCCGACGGCACGCTCTTCAAGGTGGACGCAACCGACGATCCCGCGTTGCTCGCGTCGCTGCTCACGCTCTCCGACGTCTATGGCACCGGATTCCACGCCGCGCGGATGGGCGGTGTTGGGCCCGGCAAGACGGTCACGGTCATTGGTGACGGCGCGGTTGGCTTGCTGGCTGTGCTCTCCTCGAGGCTGCTTGGCGCCGAGCAGATCATCCTCATGGGACGTCACCAAGCCCGCACGGACCTTGGCCGAGACTATGGCGCCACGGACGTGGTGGCCGCGCGGGGCGCAGAGGGGATAGCGCTGGTGCGCGAGTTCACGGGCGGCGACGGAACGCACGTTGTACTCGAATGCGTTGGCCACATGCCGGCGTACGAGCAGAGCACTGGTGTGGTGCGGCACGGGGGCACGATCAGCCGCGTAGGCGTGCCGCAATACGACGCGGCGCCCGTGGGCTGGGGCGCGCTATTTGGTCACAACATCACCCTCACGGGAGGCCCGGCTCCGGCGCGCGCGTACATCGCGCAATTGCTGCCCGGTGTACTGGAAGGCACCGTCAACCCTGGGCTCGTATTTGACGTGGACGGTGGGCCTCGAGGACACGCCAAGCGGGTTCCGCCAGATGAACGAACGCACCGCTCTTAAGGTGATGGTGCGGCCATGATGCGCGTGCTGGTGATTGGCGCCACGGGCAGCATCGGGCGCGTTGTGGTGCCCACTCTCGCCGCGCACGGACTCACGCCGGTGGCGTTTGTACGGAACCCGGCCACGGCGTCGGGCCTATTTCCCGGCGTGGAGCTAGCTGTTGGCGACGTCACGGACCCAGCTAGCGTGGCCGCGGCGGTTGACCGGCGTGGACGCGATCATCATGACGCACGGTGGCAGCGACGGTGCCGAGGAAGACGTGGACTACGGCGCGGTTGCGGTGACGCTCGCGGCGCTCGGTGATGCCAGGCCGCGGATCGTGCTCATGACGTCGATGTCGGTTTCGCAGTCCGCGCCAGGGCCGTGGAGCGAAGCGATGGAGTGGAAGCGGCGCGGGGAACGCCTACTGCGCGTGAGCGGGTTCCCCTACGTCATAGTGCGTCCTGGCTGGTTCGACATGGAATTACCTGGCGAGGAGTCCGTTGTGCTTGAGCAGGGCGATGTACTCGACGTTCAGGTTCAGCGTGGGGTGTCTCGGCAGCGCATCGCGGATGCGCTCGTGAGCGCGGCCCTCGCCGACGAGGCGCTCGCAACCACCTTTGAGATGTTTGGTGCCGCAGGCCCCGCGCCTACGGACTGGGCGCCCCTCTTTGCGGCACTCGAGAAGGACGCGCCCGGCGCCCTCGACGGCGCGCGTGACGTGCAAGGACCGGCCCTCGAAGACGAGCCGGCGCGGCTGCGGGACGATATGGCGCGGCTAGGAGCGGGTTAGGCCTAGTTCGGCGAACGCGGCAACGAGCCCCTCGTGCTCTGGGCCGCGAGCGGTGCGGTCGGCAACGGCGAGTACCCGTGCGGGCGCTCCCTCGATCGCCACCGCGACACCGGCGAGCTCGAGCATCTCGATGTCGTTCATGCCATCGCCGAAAGCGATCACGTTCTCGCGGGCCACGTTCAAGGCGTCCATGACCGCCTGCATCCCCACCGCCTTGGTGATGTGCGTGAGGTAGATCTCGCCCGCGCCAACACCTACGTCCGGGATCGCCGTGGGCACGATGGCGACCTCGGGGCCGATCTCGCGCGCGACGTCCACGAGGGGGCTGTCGCCGCCAATGCACACGATCTTCGCTACCCCAATGAGCCGTGGAACCTCGACCACCTGGATCTGTTTGGCCGACCGCTGTTCGGGGTCGTAAGTGCGGCGGGCTGATTCGAGCAGTTCTGGCTCGCCAGGAGGCGCAAAGAGGCCATCCGGCGACTCGAGAATGTATTGCGTGCCGTGGGCGTCAAGCACCGCAACCGCGCGGGTCTCAAGTTCCGCAGGGAAGCGGACGTCCAAGAGCAACGACTCCCCGAGCATTGCGTACGCGCCAGCGCTACACACATAGCCGTCGAACCCGGCCTCCGTGAGGTTCGCTGGAACCGCAGAGATGGGCCGGCCCGTGCACAAGAAGACCAGCGCACCTGCTTGCCGAGCGGCGCGCACCGCCGCTACATGGCCGGGCGGAACGACCCCATGGTGTGCGTACGTGCCATCAATATCGAGGAAGACGAGCGGAGCCTGGGGCACCTAGACAGCCTACGGGGCCGAGCGAAGGCCGCGGCTACGCGTCTTCTGCGACGGTGAGCTGCACCGTCGCCCACACGTCGAGCGGGAGGTGAGACACAGCGTCGGTCATGGCCCGGCGCACTTGGTCCTCGAAGGCGATGGTGACGTTGGGGGAGTCGACCGTGTATTGCACGTCCAAGTAGACCTTGAGCCCAAGCTTGGTCGCACGGAAGCGTGGCTCCGGCAGCGCGAGCGCGTTCGTGACTGAATCGACAGCGGCCTTGAGGGACTGCACCGTCGCGACGTCGGGAGCGCCCTCGAGAAGTTCGTTGACGCCGTGACGGATGAGGCGGAGCGGCATCCCTGCGACGAGCGCGCACGCGAGCAACACAAGTGTCGAGTCAACGTAAGGCAGGATCGCGTCGAACCTCACCGCCGCGGCGACCATGGCCAGCAAGGCGCCCGACGCCGCCACAACGGCGCGAATCCCGCCAGCATGCCACCCCGCGCGTTCGGCTTCGATCAGGTCAGATTCGACCTTGAGGTTCGCGAGCCAACGCGCGAAGAGCAACCCAACGACGCCCGCAAAACCAGCCACCACCGCAACGACGCCAGCATTCACTGGGTGCCCGCCGTGCAGAATGTCAGTAATGGCACTCACTGCCGCGTAGACCAAGGTGACGCCCATCGCAACGCCCTGGATGGCAACTACCAGGGGTGTTAGCGAGTCGAGACCGTACGGGAAACGGCTCGTGGGGGCCTTATCTGCCGCGCGCGATGCGTGCAGCGCCATCCACGTGGCGAGTAGGCCAATGGTGCCGAACGCGCCCTCGAGGATCAGCAGCTGGCTCGACGCGATGACGCCAACGAGCAGCGTCAGGACGGTCAGCCCAATGGAGACCCAGAGGGACACCTTGAGACTGCGCTGCTCTGCGCGCGCGATGTACGCGAGGGGGTCCACGTCCGGTGCGGCGGTCATGAATGACACTCTGACACGGCGAGCCGGTCTGTGCGCGGCGGCTGGCTGGGTTCAGCGAGCGCGGCGACGGGGGCGAGGCTTCACTCGCTCAGCCGGCCACTCGATGACGGCGCCAGGCACGTCGTTTCGTTGCAGGTACCTCGCGACGAACGGGCATACGGGAACGATCGTGCGGTCCCTTGCCACGGCGTCGGCCAGCGCCTCCGCAACCAGTTCGAGCCCCATGCCCTTGCCCGCGAACGCCGGCAGGGTTTCGGTGTGGGTGAAGACCGTGGAGGTGCCGCTGTCTCGATACTCCGCGAAGCCCGCCAGTTCGCCGCCTGAGTGAATCTCGTAGCGGCTCGCGGAGTCGTTGCGCGTGACAACGCGTTTGTGGGGAGCCGTCAGACATCGTCCGCCCCTTTGCGCCGCACTGCGCCGCCTTGCGCGAGCCGCATGAGGTCGCTGCTGAGGTCGATGTCCGTGTTGCGTCCCGCCAGCGGAACCGAATTCGTGCTGGTAGCGCTTCCACGACTCGTCGCGCACCTTGCTCGGCGAAACCGGACTCCATGAGCAGCACGGACTCAAACGCGGCACGGTCAACGCGCTCGCCTAGCGCCTTGTCATTCCAGTCCTCGGTGGAGGCGAACAGGCTGGTGGGCACGGGGAGCGTGCGCAGGTACGCGAACAGCGAGCGCATCTCCTCGTCCACCACGAGCGCGTGACGCGCGGTGCCCGCCGTGGCCGCAAGGATCACGGGCTTGCCGATCAGCAGGTCGTTGTCGAGTACCTGGAAGAAGCTCGTGAACAGGCCCGACGCTCCGGCCTTGTACACGGGAGCGGCGGCTACGAGCGCGTCGGCTTTGGCGAGCGCCTCGATGGCTGCCGTGAACTTCTTGCCGAGCAGCTGCGACGAGAGGGCCGCGGGGAGTTCGGGGAGCAGTTCGCGCAGGTCGATGGTCTGGACGAGCACCTGGTTGCCGCGCTCGGCGGCGAGCGAGACCACGCGCTGGGCGGCGCGGTCGGCGAGCAAGCGGGTGGACGAGGGATCGGAAACGCCGGCGTTGACGACGACGAGCCGGAAGGTCTGGGCGGTCATGACTGACTCCTGACAGAGACGTTTGTGGTGAGCTTTGCGGTGAGCTCCGCGAGCTGGCTGAGCTCGTCCGGCGTGAGCGACGACATGGCGTGCGGCCACGTCACGTCGCGTGCGCGCGGCCGATGCGGCGCTGCACGTCTCGCCCTGCTTCTGTGAGCGAGACGCGAGCGCGCACGGGCGTCGGCTGGGTCGCCGCACCGCTCTACCAATCCGCGCTCTTCGAGCCGGTCTACCAGGCGGGATAGCGCCGGCTGGCTGAGCAGCACGTGGTCTTGGAGGTCGGAGATCCGCTGCGGCCTGTGCACTTCGAGAGCGTGTACAGCACGTCGTACTCGCGCATCGACGCGCCGTCCCACACGTCCGTCGGCGCCAAACCGCCGCATGAGAGTGGCGTGCGCGGTGAGCAGCGCCTCCCATGCCGTCGTTGGCTTGCTTGGCGCTCATGGACTAGAGCGCCGGGTAGGACGCGGTGAGTTCGGCGTCCGTGTCTTGGTACGGCGATCCACCGGTGACGTTGTCCCCGCGGTTGGCGTTGGGGCGCGGCTGGCGCGGCTCGGCGTCGCCGTACTTTGCCTTGACGAGGTCCGCGTGGCTCGGCGGGTTGGCGGGCGCCTCTGGGTCGCGGAGCGATTCGAGCTCCTGACGCAGCACCGGCACCACCTCGGTACCGAGCAGCTCGATCTGGTCAAGCACCATGTCCAGCGGCAGGCCCGAGTGATCTGCGAGGAACAGCTGGCGCTGGTAGTCGCCAAATGCTTCGCGGAACGTGAGCGTCTTGTCGATGACCTCTTGCGGCGACCCAACGGAAAGGGGAGTCTGCGTCGGCGAACTCCTCAAGCGTCGGGCCGTGGCCGTAGACCGGGGCCTCGTTGAAGTAGGGGCGGAACTCCTTGACCGCGTCTTGCGAGTTCTTGGCGATGAACGCGTGCCCGCCGAGCCCGACGATGGCCTGCTTGGCCGTGCCGTGGCCGTAGTGCCTCGAAGCGGCGGCGGTAGAAGTCGATGAGGCGCTGGTAGTGCTCCTTTGGCCAGAAGATGTTGTTCGCGAAGTAGCCGTTGCCGTAGTAGGCGGCCTGCTCGGCGATCTCCGGGGTGCGGATGGAGCCGTGCCACACGAAGGGCGGCACGTCGTCGAGCGGGCGTGGGGTGGACGTGAAGCCCTGCAACGGGGTGCGGAACTCGCCCTCCCAGTCCACGACGTCCTCGCGCCACAAGCGGTGCAGGAGGTTGTAGTTCTCGAGCGCGAGCGGCAGGCCCTGGCGGATGTCTTGGCCAAACCACGGGTAGACGGGTGCGGTGTTGCCGCGTCCGAGCATGAGGTCCATGCGGCCCTTGCTCAGGTGCTGGAGCATCGCGTACTCCTCTGCGATGCGCACGGGGTCGTTCGTGGTGATGAGCGTCGTTGACGTGGTGAGCGTGAGCGTCTTGGTCTGCGCCGCGATGTTCGCAAGCAGCGTGGTGGGAGAGGAGCTGAAGAACGGCGGGTTGTGGTGCTCGCCGATCGCGAAGACGTCAAGGCCAACTTCTTCCGCCTTGATCGCGATCTTCACGACCGCGTCGATGCGCTCCGCCTCTGACGGCGTGTAGCCGCTGATGGGGTCGCGGGTGATGTCGCTGACGGACATGATGCCGAACTGCATGATGTGCTCCTTGGTTCTTGCATTCAAGTATATGCGTTTGCATGTAATAACGCATCCGGGACCTTGGTATTCCCGGGGCGCTACGAATTGCGCGATATGATGAATCCATCAAACCAACCGAGGAGTTTCCATGGTTCAGGCGCGCCCGCTGAACGAGGTCAAGGCGGAGCTGTTCAAGGGCCTTGCCCACCCGCTCCGCATTCGCATCCTCGAACTGCTCGCCGAGGCCGATGAGCGCGGAGTGGGCGAATTGCTCGAGGCGACGGGGCTTGAGGCCTCTCACTTGTCGCAGCACCTACGCGTGTTGCGTTCCTACGGCTTGGTCACGTCCGAGCGGCGGGGGAGCCAGGTCTACTACCGACTCGCGCATCTCAGCATCGCGAGAATGCTCGCGGAGGCACGCACCTTGCTTGCGGACGTACTCGGATCCCGCTCTGCCGTGGATGACAGCGCCGCCGAAGCCGCGCAGCGCCGGCGCCACACGGTGAGCGTGCGTTCGCTACTGCCATCACGCGCCGACTACGCGCAGGTTCGCACCACGTGGCGCTTCGACATCGTGGCCGGTCTCACGGTTGGCGTCGTCGCGCTTCCGCTCGCCCTCGCCTTTGGGGTCTCTTCCGGCGTTGGCGCTGAGGCCGGGATCATCACCGCGATCATTGCGGGCGTGGTCGCCGCCATCATGGGCGGCTCCCACGTCCAGGTTTCCGGCCCCACCGGGGCAATGGTGGTGGTGCTTGCGCCCGTGGTGGCTGCTCACGGCAACGGGGCTCTCGCTCTCGTGACCCTCATGGCTGGCTTCTTGGTCGTGGCGGCAGGGTTCTTGCGTCTCGGCTCCGTTGTTGGCGCCATTCCGTGGCCCGTCATCGAAGGCTTCACCGCTGGTATCGCGGTGATCATCTTCTTGCAACAGGTTCCCGCCGCGCTTGGGCTGCCGCCAACTGGTCACCAATCCAATGCGTTCTTGGCGGCAATCGCCGCCATCAGGTCAACGACCCTTGCCGATGCTTGCCGACGCTGGTGTTGGTGGTCGGCGTCGTGGCAGTCATGCTCGGCTTCCGCAGGTTTGTACCAAAGGTGCCCGGTTCGCTTGTTGCCATCGCGTTGGCGACCCTCACCGTCACCCTCACGGGCGCCGAGGTGCCCGTCATCGGCGAGCTACCAAAGGGCTTGCCCGCACCGCACCTTCCCGCGGCAAACCTCACCACGATCTCTGCCCTGCTCGCGCCAGCGCTCACTATCGCCGCGCTTGCCGGGATCGAGTCGCTGCTGTCCGCACGTGTCGCGTCCCTCCACTCCGACACCGGACGCTACGACGGCGACCGCGAACTGGTGGGGCAGGGCCTGGCGTCCATAGCGTCGGGCCTCTTTGGAGGAATGCCGGCAACTGGCGCCATCGCGAGAACCGCCGTCAACGTCCGTTCCGGGGCACGGTCCCGGCTCGCCGCAATGGTCCACTCGGCGGCTTTGCTCGTGATCGTCACGGGTGCGAGCGCGCTCGTGGCGAATATCCCGCTCGCAGCGCTGGCCGGCATCTTGATGCTCACTGCGGTGCTGATGGTTCCCGCAAATTCCGTGGTCACCGTGGTGAGGGCGTCTCGCCAGAACGCCGTTGTGTTTGTGACGACGGCGGTCGTCACCGTTGGGGTTGACCTCATCTATGCGGTGGGGATTGGCGTGGCGGTCGCGGCCTTCTTTGCGCTGCGGTCGCTGTCCCGCTCTGCCGGAGTGCACCGCGAGGAGTTGCCGAGCCCGGCTCACGCCGGCGACGAGCGCATTGCGCTGTTCCGCATCGACGGAGCGCTCTTCTTTGGCGCGGCGGATCGCGTGATGGAGCGCGTAGAGCAGACCGAGGGCATGGAGGTGGTAATCCTCCGCATGTCCCAGGTGCAGCTGATGGACTCCACGGGCGCCCAGGTGCTCGCCGAACTCGTTTCCACGCTGGAGCGGCGCGGTGTGACGGTGCTCGTCAAGGGCATCCGCCCTCAGCACCTCGAACTGGCTACCAGGGTGGGCGTGCTCGAGGCGTTGCGGGACGAGTCACACGTATTCGATGAACTCTCGCCTGCCGTGGAATGTGCGCGCTCGTACGTCGCCGCTGCCGCGCGCTAGGCGAACCCGGCCTACGCCTGGCGTGCGGGGTGCTTGCGCTCAGGTGACATCACGGAGGCGAGCGCCGCGATGGCCAAGCCGGCAACGACAACGAGGCTCAGGCCAACGCGCAGGCTCGTGGCATCGGCGATCGCGCCAACGATCACGGGCGACAGCATGAAGCCCAGTCGAAGCGCCCAACTCACGAGCGTCAGTCCGGTTCCCGCGCGGAAGCCCGGCAGCTCGTCGGCCATGTGCATCGCCACGGGAATGGTGGTCGCAACGCCGAGGCCGGCGAGGCCAAAACCGATGATCGTGAGTGGCACTGACGGCCAGATCAGGGCTGCTCCCATGCCGAATGCGGTGATGAACCCGCCCACGCGGATCACGAGCCGCTGGCCGTAGCGATCGATGAGCCGGTCGCCAACCATGCGGCCAACGAAGTGCATGAGCATGAGCGCAACGAAGCCAAAGGACGCCACGGTGGCGCCGGTGGTGAGCTCGTCCTTGAAGTAGCTTGCGGACCACGAGATCGCGGAGTCTTCCACCCATGCGCCCGCGATCGCGATGGCGCTGAGCGCAAGCAGCACGAGCCAGATGTGCCGCGACACGCGCGGGAAGCCGCGCTTCTTGGGCTCATCGGTGACGGGTCTGGCTCCGAGTCCACGCCGGGTAGCAGTACTTGGTAGCCGATGACGTTGATGACGATGATCAGCACCGCGACCGCCGCCATGTGCACTCCAAGCGGAATGCCGAGACCTGCGGCGAGCCCGCCCATGAGCCCGCCGATCACCGCGCCAACGCTCCACATGCCGTGGAAGGCGTTGATGATGTTGCGCCCGTATTCGCGCTGCACGCGCAGCCCGTGGGCGTTCTGGGCAACGTCAACGAGAGAGTCGATCGCGCCAAGCGTGAAGAGCAGCGCGGCGAAGACGTAGCCGTTGGGAGCGAGCACCACGAGGAGCGCCGCGACGGCCATGAGGCTCATCGACACCACGCCAACACGAGCCGAGGTGAAACGACGGATGACGGCGGCCGCGGTGAGGCCAAGCGCGATGGCGCCAAAGCCGTTGAACAGCACCGCGAGCCCAAATTGTCCGTAGCTGAGGCCCAGTTCGGTGCGTATTTCCGGATAGCGCGGCGCGAGGTTGGCCCAAATCATGCCGTTCGTCATGAACAGCGCGAACACGCCTAGGCGCGCGCGGCGCAGCTGGGGAGAAACGGGGCCCGACGCTGTGGCAGGGATGGCTTCGGAACTCACTAGATCTTCACTTCAAACGGCGCTGCCAGCAGATCCGCCAGCCGGGACGACGGCCCAACGAGAAGCTCAAACATTCCCGGCTCAACGACACGGCGACCGTCGGCGGTGACGATAGTGCAGTCGGCAACCGGAATCTCAATCTCCGCCGCGGCGGTCTCGCCCGGGCGCGAGCGACAACCTGCGCGAAGCGCCTTGAGCTCGCGGTCCGCCCACGTGGCGGACGTGTTGACGTCGCGAACGTAGGCCTGCACCGTCTCGAGCGACTGGCCGCGTGCCCGTGTTGGAGACTCGGACAGTTGCGCGAACGGTGTCCTCTGGCCGAAGCACGGCGAGTTCGAGCGCGAGCTCGGCGTACGCGACGCTCGAGTACGAGAGCCCCTCGCCGAACACAAAGTGCGGCTCCTGGGTGAGGTCCGCATAGCGCGTGCCGTGCTGCGCACCGATCTGGTTGTAGAACGTGGGCTGCTGGCCCACGTGGCGTGGCCATGAGATCGGCAGGCGTCCAGTGGGCTCGATCTCGCCGAAGAGGAGCTCCGCGATGGCGCGGCCGCCCTCCATTCCAGGGTTCGCGGCCCAGACGATGGCGGCGGCGCGCTCCGCGGAGGGAGGCAGCACGTGTGGCTTGGACGCGAGGACCACAAGGATCACAGGCGCACCGGTCTCGACCAGAGCGTCGAGCAGTGCAACCTGTCCGCCGAGCAGCTCGAGAGTCGCTGTCGACCTACCCTCGCCCACCAGGTAGATGCAGTCGCCGAGCACGGCGACGACGGCGTCCGCGCTTTCTGCGGCGGCAACTGCCTCCGCGATCGAGCGCAGGGTCCGCCGCCACGGGACCGCGACGGGGGGCCGCGGCTGGCCGTCGGCGTAGAACTCGCCCTCTGGGTCCGGGCCAGTTGCGACGATCTCGGCGCCCCGCGCGTAGGTCACCTCAACGCCTGGCCCAACGATGGCACGGACGCCGTCGAGGACCGTCGTGATCTGCTCGCGCCTGTGGCCGTCCGGCAGCCAGTCCGCCTGGCCCGGAGTTGCCTGCCCAGTCGCCCAGTTGGTACTGCGCGTCGTCCGCGTTGGGGCCAACGACCGCAAGCTTGCGAACGCCTCGCGCTGCAAGCGGCAACGTGCCGTCGTTGCGCAGCAGCACGAGCGAGCGGCGAGCGACGTCGAGGTTGAGCGCGGTGTGCTCGGCGCTGCCGATGACTGCTTGCCTGGCGAGCGAGATCGGGCACGCGGGGGTTCTCGAAAAGGCCGAGTTCAAACTTGAGCGTGAGGATGCGGGCGACCGCGGCATCGATATGCGCCTCGTCGAGCAGCCCCTGAGCCACCGCATACTGGGCGCCCTCGAAGAACGCGGGCGTGGTCATGATCATGTCGTTGCCGGCGTTGACGGCGGCGGCCGCTGCTTGCGCGTAGTCAGGGAACAGGCGCTGTTCGCGAACCAGGTTGCCCACGTTGTCCCAGTCAGTGACGAGCGTGCCCTGATAGCCCCATTCGCCGCGCAGCACGTCGTTGAGGAGCCACTTGTTGATGGTGATGGGGATGCCGTCCGTCGACTGGTAACCGAGCATGAAGCTCGCCACACCCTCGCGCGCGACGCGCTCGAATGGCGGCAGATACCAGGAGCGCAGCTTGCGTTGGGAGATGTCGGCCTCGGACGCGTCGCGACCGCCCTGCGTCTCCGAGTAGCCAGCGAAGTGCTTGGCGGTGGCGAGGATCGCGTCGGGGTCACCGAGGCCGTCGCCCTGATAGCCGCGCACCATGGCGGCTGCGAGTTCGCCGATGAGGTGCGGGTCCTCGCCGAAGGTCTCGTCGACGCGGCCCCAGCGCAGGTCGCGAGCGATGCACAGCACGGGGGAGAACGTCCAGTGGATGCCGGTTGGGGCCACCTCGACGGCGGTGGCGCGAGCCACGGCCTCCAGCAGGTCGCGGGATCGAAGGAGGCAGCCATGCCCAGTTGGGTGGGGAAGATCGTCGCGCCGTCGAAGAATGAGTGGCCGTGAATGCAGTCGTCGCCAATGAGCAAGCGGGATGCGCAGTCGCGTCTGCTGCACGAGGGCGTGTGCGCGCGCGAGGTTCTCCGGCGACGCGTGAAGGAGCGAGCCGACGTTGTACTCGAGCACGTACTCGTCGACGCCGTTCTTCGCGTCGAGTTGGAGCATTTGCCCCACCTTCTCGGCGAGCGTCATGCGGCCAATGAGGTCGGCAACGCGCTCGTGTGTCGATAGGGTCTGGTCTAGGTATGCGGCGTCGGTCACGCGCGCAAGTGTAGCGCAACACCTACCGTGTGGTAAGTTAACGCCGACGTGGGCGGCAACGCCCGCGCAAGCGAGAAGGGGATCGCCATGGCCGAGTCCGAACGCGGGGCCGTTACTCGCGAGCACATTCTCACCACCGCCACCGCGATGTTCGGCGAGGCAGGCTATCGCGGCGCATCGCTCAGGGATATCGCCGCGCGTTGCGGGCTTACCCACCCTGGATTGCTCTATCACTTTCCCACCAAGGCGGGCCTGCTCGAGGCTGTGCTGCAGCGCAGGGACCAAGCTGACTCCGCGGCGGCTGGCCAGAGCACGACGGGTCTTAGCGCGCTCGAGGCGCTCGTGGACGTTGCCCGCAAGAACGCCGGCACGCGCGGGCTAGTAGAACTGTTCGCCACACTTTCCGCGGAGTCCACAGCGCCGGATCACCCAGCTCACGCATACTTCGTCTCGCGCTACGACCGCGTTGTCGCCGAGATCTCGCAGCACTTCGTCGAACTCGTCGCAGACGGCAATGCGCGCGCCGGGACTCGATCCCGCTTACGGCGGGTCGCCAGTGGGTTGCGCTGATGGACGGACTGCAAATTCAGTGGTTGCTCAACCCAGAGATCGACATGGCCGGCGCGCTCGCGGCGCACCTTCGCGAGCAACTCGCCTAAGCGCTGCTCGCCTGCGCATGTCGCCCGACGCTGTCTACAGTGACGCGAGCCACGCCCGGTATGCGTCGGTCGAGTGGGGACGCCCAAGGAACGCCTCGATCGATTCGGCGGCGTGGCGCCGGTTGCCGACGTCAAGGATCTCGCGGCGATAGCGCATCGACACCGAGGTATCCAGCAGGTTGCTCCTCGATCAAACTGCGTGAAGAGGTCCTTGGCTATCGCGAGGCTCCACTGATACGTGTAATAGCAGGCAGAATAGTCGGTGAGGTGCCCAAAGGAAGCGTACTGATGGGTGCCAGGGATCATCTCTCGAACGTCGAACTCCGCCTCGATCGCTTCCGCGAACGGGGCGATGTCGGTTGGGTGATCGCGGTGCAAGCGGTGAGATAGCGCCGCGTATGCGAGTTGCCGCGAGGTCATGAGCCCCTCACAGAAGTCGCGCGAGGCGCGCAACGCGTCCACGAGTTCCGTGGGGATGGGCGTGCCCTCGGAGTTCGTCGCAAAACGCTGAAGCACCGGCGCCGTCCACGCCCACTCTTCGAGCATTTGCGATGGGGCCTCAACAAAGTCCCATTCTTGCTGCTCGATGAGCCCAGAGCAGCGAGCCCATACCTGTTGGCCCGCGCAGATCTCGTGCACCAGGTGCCCAAACTCGTGCAAGAAGGTCACGAGGTCATCGAAGGTCATGAGCCCCCGCGGGAAGTTGCACAGCAAGCGCGGACTCTGGCACGTTGCGGCCCGCGAAGCCAGAGGCAATCGGGAAGCACGCCATGTGGGAGAACTTGCCTTCGCGCGGATGCATGTCGAGGTAGATGCGCCCAATGGCCTCGCCATCCTCGACCACGTCGAAGACGTCGACGTCTGGGTGCCAGCGCGGGGCGTCGACCACAGGGACGTACTTGAAGCCGAAGAGTTCGGCGGTGAGGTCCAGCACGCCGTCGCGCGCCTTGGAGAACGCGAGATACTCGCGCACCTCGTTGGGGTCTACTCCTAGCTCTTCCGCCTTAATGCACTCGGTGTAGTAGTTCGAGTCGTAGACCGTCACGGTCGTCGCGTCTGGGAAGTCCTTGCGCTTGCGCTCAAGCAGCCGCTCGGCATCGCGCAGGGCAGCGGGCCGTGCGGCGTCGTTGATCTCGTCGATGAAGCGGCCGATGCTGTCGCCGTCCGGCATCATCATGCGCTGAGTCGCGACATCGGCGAAGGACGGCAGACCCAGCAGCTCCGCCTTGCGGTGGCGCGCGGCGAGCAGGTCCACGAGCACCGCGTCGTTCGCGGGGTAGGCGCGCGAGTAGTCGGCGGTCGAGCAGATCCCTGCGAGCGTCGGCGTCGTGCGCCATCTCCATGAAGGGGAACTTGTCCGGGTACGAGGTGGTGATCTCCACGAGGCCGTCGTCGCCTACGGGATGTTCCGCGATGTAGTCGGCAGGCAAGCCCGCGAGCCGCTCCGGCGCGATGCGGATTGAGGCTTGCGCGTCCCTGATGTTTTCGGAGAAAGCCATCATGAGCGCTGCGATCCGTTCGTTGACCGTCGCCAGCTCCGCGCGCGCCTCGTCGCCTAGGTGGGCGCCCTCCGCCCGGAAGTCGCCAAGGATGAGCTCGCGAACCGCGGCAGCGTCAGGTGTGAGCTCGCTGGCGTCGAGGCCGTCGATGACAGCGAAGAGTTCTGCGTCTTGGTCGCGCGCTTGACGCACGGCCTTTGCGCGCACCAACAGCGAGGATGCGAGTTCACGTACGCCCGCGTCGGGATGGCACTCCGCGAGCGCTTGGGGAAGCTGCTCCGCGTGCAGGATCGCGATGTCTGCCTCGTTCCACTGCGCGAGCGCGTCTTCCACCGGTCCTGCGCGTAGCGCGTCAAGGGTTCCGTTTGCGCCGTCGAGGCGGCTCGTCACAAAGATTTCGAGGTAGTCGTTCCACGCTTCATCGTGCGCGGGTAGGTCAAGAGTCGTCATAACTGACGACTCTATGCGCAATCGCCACCGTAGCGCCCGTTTCGGGCAGGCGGGACCGTAGTCCCGCTTGAGGGGCAAAACGTGCTCCTACATTTTCGAGTGAGACGCTACCCCGGCGCTCCGGACTCACAAGGCCCGTGTATTGAGGAGAAAAACATGGCAACGACGCCCGAGACAACCGACCACGGTGGTTGCCCACCAACCGGCCACAAAGCTTGGCTGGCTATTCCTAAGCCTTACTCGCATCGCGATCGGCTTCGTCTTCCTTTGGGCCTTCTTAGACAAGCTCCTTGGCCTCGGCCGCTCAACGTGCCTCACCGTTTCCGAGGACTTCGCTACCTACATGCACCGAATTCGGCTGCGACAAGGCGTGGATCAACGGCGGCCACGTCACCGAGGGTTACCTCGTCTATGGCGGAAACCCCAACAGCCCGTTCCACCAATTCTTCGTGAGCCTCGGCGCCCAGCGCTGGACGGACTGGATCTTCATGTCGGCCTCCTTGCGGTTGGCGTCGCGCTGATGCTCGGCATCGGCACCAAGCTCGTCGATGTTTGCCGGCCCCGCCATGCTGCTGATGATGTTCGTAACGCAGATGTGGCCCCAGAACAACCCGTTCCTCGACGACCACATCGTCTACGCACTCGCCATCATCGGCATCGTGCTCGTGGAACTGGGCCACCAATCCATCGGTCTAGGTAGCCCGTGGCGCAAGCTTGTCGGCAAGAACACCTGGCTCGTCTAGATTCCCCCAGACAACGAGGCCCCGCGGCGAGACTGCGGGGCTCGTTGTGTTCCCCGCGCGCAACCCAGATCCTGCAATGGCTCCACTACAGGGCTAGCGTGACGACTGAGGGATCAGTCCCTGATTCCTCAGTGCATCCTGGGAGGGAACACGCATGAGTACGGAACCTGCAACTACAACAGAGCCGGCGGCAACGACGCTGACCGGTCACCGCACTGGCTGGGTATTCCTCAGCCTTACCCGTATTGCTATCGGATTCATCTTTCTTTGGGCCTTCTTCGACAAGTTGCTTGGCCTTGGCCGCTCCACGTGCTTGACCGTCTCCGACGACGGAACCAAGTACATGACGGAGTTCATGTGCGACAAGGCATGGGTCAACGGCGGTCACGTCACGGAGGGTTACCTCGTGTACGGCGGAAACCCCACGAGCCCGTTCCACCAGTTCTTCGTTGACCTTGGCGCTCAGCGCTGGACTGACTACATCTTCATGCTCGGCCTCCTTGCCATCGGCTTCGCGCTGATGACCGGCGTTGGCACCAAGCTCGCTATGGTCGCTGGCCCGCTCATGCTGCTGTTCATGTACATGACGCAGATGTGGCCAACCACCAACCCGTTCCTCGACGATCACCTGGTTCAGGCGCTCGCGATCATCGGCATTGTGCTTGTCGAGTTGGGACATCAGTCCATTGGGCTTGGCACGTGGTGGCGCAAGAAGGTTGGCGTCAAGCACTGGACCGTCTAGTTTCAAACCTGCGCTTGCGGGCGAGTGGACCTTACGTCCACTCGCCCGTTTTCACGCCAGGGGCAAGAGCCGGCGCGGCGGCCAGCGGTCGCGCAGCGCGGCAATGATGGCCGACGCCGTTTCCAGTTCTGGCCGGTGGGGCCGCGGCGATCGGGTGTCCACGCCGTGAAATCCGAGCGCAGCCGCCAGCCCCAGCGCTTCGAGCGAGCTCGTGACGACAACGATCTCGCGCCCCTCGCGCTCAAGGCGCGCCATGACCGTGCAAGAGGTCCGCAGGGGCGGAGCCGCGCACGTGCAGCACCACAACGTCGGGCAAAGCGGCGAGCGCGAGCGGAACCTGGCGGCGTGCGACGAGGCCCCAACGCGAGGTCAGGTCTACGCATTGGTGCGCGCCGATCGCGTGTGCCGCGAGGTGAGCGGATTGGGGGCTGCGCGTGGCGCCGAGCGACACCACGGTGGGGGTGCGGGTGGTGATCGCCATGGCACCAGATTCGCTCGCGCGGGTTACGGAAAGATGTGCGCTTGCCGAATGTCGAGTGAACATTGGGATGCGAGAATGACAACCATGTCTTCACGCCACTCTCCTTCGTCGCGCAGTTGCTGTCTCCGTTCTCGCAGTGGCTGCCAGCTGCCATCGCACTTCCCGCCTCTGCGCACGCCGAGCTGACGGGCTCGGACCCGGCGGACGGCGCAACCGTAGCTGAGCTCAGTACGGTACGGCTCGAGTTCTCGGAGGAGCTCCTCGAGATCGGCAACTCCATCACCGTCACGGACGGTGCGGGTGCTACTCAGGACCTGACGGTCACGCTCGCGGAGCCCACGGTGCTCGAGGCCCCTGTCGGCCCTCTCGCGCCGGGCGACATCACGATCGCGTGGCGCAACGCGTCCGTTGACGGGCACACGGAAGAGGGCGAGCTGCACGTCACGCTGTCCGCCCCCGTTGCTTCCGTCACCCCGTCGGCCACGCCGTCGGCGAGCCCCTCGCCGAGCCCAAGCGTCACGCCCACCGACGCGCCCAGCCCGTCGCCCAGCCCCAGCGCCGTGGCCGTAGCTGACGACAACGGCGTGAGCCCGTGGCTGTTCGGCCTGCTTGGACTGCTCGTCATCGGCGGCGCGGGCGCGGCGATCATCGCGGCCACGCGCCGTCCCCCGCATCGAGGGCCAGACACCACGTGAAGATTAGGCTCGGCACGCGCGGCTCCACCCTCGCCACCACTCAGTCTGGGCTCGTTGCCGACGCACTCGTTGCGGCAGGCGCCCAGCGCGGGCTCGACGTTGAGACTCAGCTCGTGACGATCACGACCCACGGCGACATTTCGCGTGCATCGCTCATAGGTCTCAGCGAAGTTGGCGTCTTCGTGACGGCACTGCGTTCGGCGTTGCTCGCGGGGGACTGCGACGTGATTGTCCACTCGCTCAAAGACATGCCAACGGCGCCGTTCGAGCAACTCGAACTCGCGGCCATCCCCCTGCGCGAGGACCCTCGCGACGCGTTGTGCGCAAACGGCCGCACGCTCGCCGGGTTGCCAACTGGGGCTCGCGTTGGCACGGGTTCGCCGCGGCGCGCGGCACAGCTGCTCTCGCTACGGCAGGACCTTGTGTCGGTTCCCATTCGCGGCAACGTCGACACTCGGCTGGGCATGGTGGGGGATGACCTCGACGCAGTGGTGCTCGCTGCAGCCGGGCTCAATCGTTTGGGTCGCGGCGACGAGGCGAGTGAACTATTCGCGCTCGCGGACATGCTCCCGGCCCCTGGCCAAGGCGCGCTCGCCGTGGAGATTGCGCTCGACGCCGCCCCGGAGCTTGCCGGTCTCGTTCGGTCGCTCGACCATTCCGCGACGCGGGCCGCGGTCACGGCAGAGCGCGCGGCGCTTGCGGTGCTCGACGCCGGTTGCTCGGCGCCTGTCGGAGCCCTTGCGGAAGTCGATGGCGACACGATGACGCTCACCGTGCGGGTCATGAATACAGACGGCACGCTCGTGCTCAACGAACGGGTTTCCGGTCGCAGCGAAGACGGCGAATCCCTTGGCCGCGCGAGCGCACACGCGCTGCTTGGACGCGGCGCTGCGCGCCTTATGGGCGTGCGATGAGCCTTTCCGGCCGGCGGATCCTCGTGCCGGTGACGGCGGGCCGGCGCGAGATCGCCAAGCGCTTGCGTGCTGCAGGTGCCAACGTGGACCGCGTCGAGTACATCGCCGTGATCGAGACGGCGCAACCCGAGGCGCTCGCGGCGGCAACGCTCGCGTGGTGCGACGGAGAATTCGATTGGCTCGCGGTCACCAGCCGCAACGCGGTGCTCGCTATGGCCGCGATCGCCACGGCCCGCGGAAGGCATCTTGGCGATGCCGTCCCGCCAGCAGGAGTGGCTACGGTTGGCGAGGCGACGCGCGAAACCTGCCGCAGCGTCGGGCTGGATGTTGCCCTGGTGCCGAGCGAGCGCCACGACGCGATTGGCATTGTCGAGGAGTTCGCGAAGGGCCCCGGCAAGGTGTTGGTGCCGCTCGGCGACCTCGCGTCCCCTGCGCTCGCCCGTGGCCTCGCGCGCAAAGGCTGGGACGTGACGGGCGTCGAGGCGTACAGGGTGATCGATGGGCCCGGCATCAGCGCGGACCTTGCGGCGGACCTCGCGGCGGGAAAGTTCGACGCTGTGGTGCTGACGTCCGGCTCCGTAGCGGAGCGCTACGCGGCGCACGCCGCTCCCGCGAATGCTGACACACTGGTGGTGGCTATCGGCAGTACCACGGCTGCGGCGGCTCGCGCCGCCGGGGTCCACGTCCATGCCCTTGCCCCAACGCCCAGTTACGAAGGCATCCTCGCCGCTCTCAAGGGTGCCTGGTCTATCAGGGAGGATGCATGACGCCAACAATTCGTCCGCGACGCCTCCGCACCACGCCCGCGCTCCGCAGGCTCGTGGCGCAGACTCGAGTGAATCCGGCTCAACTCGTGCTGCCAGTGTTCGTACGCGAGGGTCTCGAGGCCCCGCGCCCCATCGACTCGCTGCCAGGCGTGTCTCAGCACTCGCTCGCTTCACTCGCCGCGAGTCGTTGACGCGGCCTCGGTGGCGGGGCTTGGCGGCGTGATGCTGTTCGCCATTCCGGAGACGAGGGACGCTGTGGGTTCCGCAGCGATTTCGCCGCAAGGCATCCTCAACATCGCCATCGCGGTGGCCAACGAAGCCGCTGCCGGGCGGCTCGTCGTCATGGCCGATCTCTGCCTCGACGAGTTCACGGATCACGGCCACTGCGGCGTGCTCGCCGCCGACGGCACGGTAGACAACGACGCGACTCTTGAGGTCTACGGCCGCATGGCGCTCGCGCAGGCGGCTGCAGGCGCTGACGTACTTGGACTCAGCGGAATGATGGACGGCCAGGTTGCGTCTGTGCGTGCCGCGCTTGACGCCGCGGGACGCACGGACACCGCGTTGCTCGCGTATTCCGCCAAGTACGCCTCGGCGTTTTACGGCCCCTTCCGCGACGCGGTGGAGAGCGCCTTGGAAGGCGATCGCCGCACGTATCAGATGGATCCCGCCAATAGGCGCGAGGGTTCGCTCGAGGCGGCGCTCGACGAGGAACAGGGCGCGGACATCCTGATGGTCAAGCCTGCGTTGCCGTATCTCGACGTGCTCGCAGACGTTGCCGCGCTGTCTTCCGTGCCGGTAGCCGCGTATCACGTGAGCGGGGAGTACGCGCAGATCGAGGCGGCCGCGGCCAACGGGTGGCTGGATCGCCGCGCCGCGCACGTCGAGGCCGTGACGTCGATCGTGCGCGCGGGAGCTGACATCGTGCTGACGTATGCGGCGCTCGAACTCGCGCAGTGGCTCGCGAGCGACTGACGCGGTGACCATGACCTTCCACGAACGAGCCGCCGGGATCATCCCCGGTGGCGTGAACTCGCCCGTGCGCGCGTGGAACGGCGTGGGCGGCCACCCTGTGCCTATCGCGAGCGGTGCAGGCGCCACTGTCACCGATGCCGACGGCCGCACCTACGTGGACCTTGTGTGCTCGTGGGGAGCCGGGATAGTTGGCCAAGCGCATCCGCTCGTTGTCGAGGCGGTGTCGCGCGCGGCCTCGAAGGGCCTCAGTTTTGGCGCCACCACAGACGGCGAGATAGAACTCGCGGAGCAGATTCGCGCGCGCTACTCGCCTGCCGAGCGCGTACGCCTTGTGTCAACGGGGACCGAGGCCACGATGACCGCGCTCCGGCTCGCGCGCGCCGCAACGGGCCGCGACGTGATCGTCAAGTTCGCCGGCTGCTATCACGGTCACTCGGATGCATTGCTGGTGGCAGCCGGCTCTGGGCTCGCGACTGCTGGCACGCCAGACTCGGCAGGAGTCACCAAGGCGGTTGCTGCGGACACGCTTGTGTTGCCGTACGGCGACGAGGCCGCCCTCACCGATGCGTTCGCGGAGCACGGCGCGTCGATCGCGGCCGTCATCACGGAGGCGGCGCCCGCGAACATGGGCGTGGTGACTCCGCCGCTTGGATTCAACCGGCTCATCGCGACGCTGTGCCGTAACGAGGGCGCCGTCATGATCTGCGACGAGGTGCTCACGGGGTTCCGTTCCGGCCCCGCAGGCTATTGGGGAGTCGAGCGTGACGCCGCTCTGGCGCGCGGTGAGGAGCCGTGGGTCCCCGACCTCGTGACGTTCGGCAAGGTGATCGGCGGCGGGCTGCCCGTGGCCGCGGTCGCGGGGCGCGTGGAGCTGATGGAGCAACTGGCGCCCCTTGGGCCGGTTTACCAGGCTGGCACCTTGTCGGGGAACCCCGTAGCGGTGGCGGCGGGCCTTGCGACGCTGTCCCTGATGGACGCAGCCGCGTACCTCGACTTGGCGGTCACGGCCGACGCCCTCGTCGCCGGGGTCTCCGGCGCGCTGACTACCGCTGGGGTGCCGCACGCGGTGGGCCGCGCGGGCACGCTCGCGTCCTTCTTCTTGGGGCTGTCGCAGGCCCCCGTCAGCTTTGACGAGGCTCGCGGCCAGGATTCGGCCGCGTATGCGAGCCTCTTCCACTCGCTTCACGACGGGGGTATTTACCTCCCGCCTAGCGCCTTCGAGGCGTGGTTTGTTTCCACGGCGCACACGCAGGAGCACATCGACATCGTCGTCGGCCGCGGTGTCCGCGTGGGCGGCGCAGCGATGAAGGATCACGCGGTGACGCTGCTCGGCCTCGACCTCGCGGGCCGCGAAGTGCTCGTGGCAGGTGCCGGAGCCGTGGCGACGCAGGCGGGTGCGTCGCCTCGCGGCGGCGCACGCTCGCATCACCGTGGTTGCGCCGCAGCGCATCCGATGACATCGAGCGCCGCGCGAGCCACGGTGATCTCACGTGGCACGCGCGCCCGGTCGCGGAGGCGGATCTCGACGACGCGTGGCTCGTGGTCGCCGCCACCGACCAACCGGCACGTCAACGACAGGTCGCCGCGTGGGCGGAGTCGCGACGCATCTGGTGCATCCACGCGGGCGAGGTCAGCCAAGGGCACTGCGCGCATGGCGGCGACCTCGACCCACGGAGACATCACGGTAGGGGTCGTCTCCACCGACGCGCCGGATCCCTGCCCGGATCCGCGCGGTGCGTGACGCCGTCGCCGCGCACATCGACGCGGGAGCCGTGGACCTGCGCCACTCGCGCCCCACCAATGGGCGCGTGATCCTGGTGGGCTCCGGCCCAGGCGATCCCGGGCCTCATGACGGTGCGCGGGCGCCAGGCCCTAGCGGAGGCCGACGTGGTGGTCACCGACCGCCTTGGCGCCACCGAACTGCTCACTCACCTCCCGTACGACGTAGAGGTCATCAACGTTGGCAAGAGCCCCGACAACCACCCGGTGCCTCAAGACGAGATCAACGGGCTGCTCGTGGAGCATGCGCGCGCTGGCCGCACCGTGGTGCGCCTCAAGGGCGGGGATCCGTTTGTGTTCGGCCGCGGCGGCGAAGAGGTTGCCGCATGCGTCGACGCTGGTATTCCGGTGGAAGTGGTCCCTGGCGTCACGAGCGCTATCGCCGTGCCGGGCCTTGCAGGCATCCCCGTAACCCACCGAGGCGTGACCGCTTCTGTCGTCATAGCGTCGGGCCATGCGGGGGCGGATCCCGTAAGCGTTGCCGCGATGGTGCAGGGCACCACGGCCGTCTTTCTCATGGCCGTCAATGCCCTGCCGCAGATCGTGGAAGCTGCGCTCGCGGCGGGGGCTGACCCGCAGACCCCCGTGGCGATCATCGAAAATGGCTCCTTGCCAACCCAGCGCGTCACGCGGGGCGAATTGTCCGCGATTGTTCGTATCTCAAGCGAAACGGGAGTGAAACCTCCTGCCGTTATCGTCGTGGGACGGGTCGCCTCAGAAGGCTTCCCGGCCACCGCGGACTAGGAGGCGAAGTGGGGGACAACCCAGGCGCACCGATCCTGGTCCTGTGCGCCCACGGCACGCGCGACCCCGCCGGGCAGGCGACCATCGAGGCGATGGCGGAGCGTGTGCATCAGCGCCTTGGCGTGGAGGTGCGGCTCGCGTACGTCGACGTCCTTGAGCCTGCCATCGACGAGGTTGTGCTTGGCATCCCCGAGCGCGAGGAGGGCCTCGCGGGGGTAGTGGTCCCGTACCTCTTGGCTGGTGGGTACCACGTGCACGTAGACATCGCCAACGCCGTCCGTAGCAGGCCCGACGTTGTGGCAGCTCTCCCGCTGGGCCCCGATCACCGGCTCATCTGCGATTGTTCGAGATCGCGTCTCCGCCGCGGCCGTGCACCCCACCGCGACGCTCGTGCTTGCCGCCGCTGGGTCGTCGGATGCCCGATCGCAGGCGGACACCGAGCGCACTCTCGACGCGTTGCGGCTCGCGTGGGACGGGCCCGTGCGGCTTGGCTACGCGGCGGGCATTGAGCCAACCGTTGCGCAAGCCGTCGAGGCCGCGCGCCGTTACGGCGAGGGGGAGGAAGACGGGGACGTTGCGGTGGTGTCGTACTTGCTGTCGCCCGGGTTCTTCCAGGATCGCTTGGGCGAGGCGGGGGCCGACCACGTGACCGGACCGCTCGCGCCGGACGAACGCCTCGTGGACATCATCGCCGACCGCTACGTTGACGCAGGCGGCGTCCTCTAGGGCGCCGCCACTGCGGCCCTCCTCCACACTTTTTGCACTGTCAGATGTGCTCGGATGGGATGTGCCAGGTGGTTTAGTTTCCGGCGCGGTCTCGGAACCCCAATAAGTGTGGAGGAGGGCCGCGGATTAGCGCGAACGGGTGCCGAAGATCCCGCGCGTGATCGAGTTCACGAGTTCGCGGCCGGCCGTGCGCGCGAAGGTCCGCACCGGCGCGGACGTCAGCACCTCTTCCACAACGCTTTTGTCTTGCTTGGCGCGCGACCGCGGGGCTGGCGCCGACTTTTGCCTCCGCCTTGCCTTGGCCGCAGCTTCGGCCGCGCGCCTTGTCGGCCGCTGCCTTGTCTGCGGCGGCCGCTGACTGGCGTCCACGCGCGCAGTCAGCAGCTCGTAGGCGCTCTCGCGGTCTGTCTCTGCTGCGTACTTGGCCTGGCCCGAGCTCGCGTTGATGACGGCGGTGATGACCTCTGCAGGCGCGGTGTCCATCGAACCGCGCGGCGCGCGCAGGCGCGTCCAGGCGACCGGCGTTGGCGCGCCCTTCTCGCTCAGCACCGTCACCACGGCCTCGCCGGTGCCCAGCGAGGTGAGCACCTTCTCCAGGTCGTAAGGCGAGGTGGGGTAGGTGCGTACGGCGGCCTTGAGAGCGTCGGCGTCTTGGGGCGTGAAGGCGCGCAGCGCGTGCTGGACGCGCGAACCCAACTGGCCAAGAACGTCGGCCGGGATGTCCTTGGGGCTTTGCGTGACGAAGAAGATGCCAACGCCCTTGGAGCGGATGAGGCGCACGGTCTGGGTGACCTGCGTGATGAAGTCCTTGGAGGCGTCGGTGAACAGCAGGTGCGCCTCGTCGAAGAAGAAGACGAGCTTTGGCTTGTCGAGGTCGCCCACCTCTGGGAGGTCGGCGAAGAGGTCCGCGAGCAGCCACATGAGGAAGGTGCTGAACAGCGCGGGGCGGTCCTGCAGCGAGGGCAGTTCGAGTGCGGAGATGGTGCCGCGGCCGTCGGCGCCAACGACCAGCAGGTCCTTGGTGTCGAAGGCGGGCTCGCCAAAGAAATCCTCGGCGCCCTGCGCCTCGAGCGACGGAGATCTCACGCAGGATCACGCCGGCCGACGCTGGGGAGACGCCGCCGATGCCCTTGAGTTCGTCCTTGCCCTCGGTTGAGGTGAGGAACTGGATCACCGCGCGCAGGTCCTTGAGGTCGAGCAGGGCGAGCGCGTTGGTGTCCGCCCAGTGGAAGATGAGCGAGAGCGACGATTCCTGGGTGTCGTTGAGGCCAAGCACCTTGCTCATCAGCAGCGGGCCAAAGTCGGTGACCGTGGTGCGGATGGGCACGCCCGAGCCGATGCCGCCAAGGCTGTAGAACTCGAGCGGGTACGACGCGGGGGACCAAGTTTGGCCGATGTCCGCCGCGCGCTTGTCGATGAAGTCCTTGTGTTCGCCGTCGATCGCCATGCCGGTGAGGTCGCCCTTGATGTCGGCGACGAATACGGGAACGCCTGCCTCGCTGAGCCCCTCGGCCATGAGCTGCAGGGTGCGCGTCTTGCCGGTGCCGGTGGCGCCGGCGACGAGGCCGTGGCGGTTGAGCATCGCGAGCGGGATGCAGCACCTGGGCGGACTCGGTTGCCTCCTCGCCTTGGACGAGCGCGCCTAGGGCGAGCGTGGGGGAGTCGAAGGTGTAGCCGGCGGCGACGGTGGCGGCGAATTCTGGTGACAGGGGATCGGTTGTCATAAACCAAATGTATCGATAGGCCCGCGCTACGGTTGCGTTCCGCATATCGGTTTGCGCGCGGGGCTCGCGGACGCTACGTTCTAGCCACCTGGCGCGGCTGCCAGGGGGTAGTCCTCGGGGTGAATGGGCGTGGCAGCGATGCACTGCTATTTAGCTGGGTGAATCGAGGCGTGAGTGTTGGTTAACCGGGATGTACCGCGGCCGTCTGGCGTCGCTAGAGTTGCCGTCTCATGCCTGTTGGGTGGCACGTGGTTTGTATTCCTGACGAGTCTCGTGCTCGCCGTCGTCGCAATTGGCGTGATCACGCTCGTGACGTGGCTCGTGCTGTTGCCGCGGGCGCTTTGGCGAATGCGATCGCGCGATCACAGATACTTACGCGACCTGAGATGGGCTGGCGTGGTGGGAGTCGCAAATGCCGTCGGGTACGCGCTGATTGCGGTCAATCAGTTTCGCGATTCTGGGGCGGCGAGTTGGCATGAGTACTTCATTGAGTACGGTCAGTGGAGCGGGGACCTTGAGGGGGTTATTTTCGTGGGCTCTGCGATTCTGTTGCTCGTCGGCGTGGTGCTCACCGCCACGGTCCGACGGCCCCGTGAAACGCTTCTTGACAAGGCCACGCCAACATGATGCCGATGTCTCGAACTCGCGCGCACTGATTTTCCCGGGTTTGCCGTTTCGTGTGGCCCGCTTTTCGCTGATTGAGTCTCCGGGCGGTGTGCTCGCTTTTTGCTTAGCCCCGGCCCTCGTCGTGCAGCTCGTTGTACAGCTTGTCGTAGAGCAACTTGTGAACATCCTCGATATTCGGGATGTCGTCAAACTCGAGCGGGTCATCAGACGCGGATTCAATCACGAGCGTGCCCGTCTTGAACATGCGGTCAATCAGCCCATGACGGAACTGCACCGAGTTGATTCGCGCCATCGGGATGTCGATTCCCGTGCGCGTGATCACGCCGGAGCGGAACATCACGCGGCGATCGGTGATCACAAAGTGCGTGGTAAACCACTTGATGAATGGAACCGCACCCCAGCTCACAGCGACTACGAGCCACCCCACCACGATGAGGATCGTGAGCACCGTATGCATGGTGCCGTCGTTGCTCGATCCCTGGAGCCACGAGTACAGCCAAACGGCGAGCACCGTGCCGAGGATGAACAGCAACCCCGAGCCGATGAGGCGCTTCCAGTGCGGACGCGCGTTGATGATGAGCTTTTCCTCGGCAGCGAGGTGATCTTCTGGGTAACCCATGCTCGGGAATCTACCAGCCACATCGAACGGAAAACAGGTGGTGACGCGCACGAAACACGAACGTCCTAGGCTCAGACCATGTCGCAGGCCTCCGAGGACACCCCATGGACGCGCTATGCGCCCGTCCAAGCATGGGACGAGGCCGTTGACGTTCACGGCAAAGTTCGCGAGCCATACGCCCGCGTTTACGCCGAAATTGACCGCATGTCCGGCGACGACCTCTACGCCAGGGCAGAGTCTCTCGCCAACACCTACCTAGCCCAAGGCGTCACCTTTGACCACGCGGGCGAAGAGCGGCCGTTCCCGCTCGACATCGTGCCGCGCGTCGTTGGCGCCGACGAGTGGGACATCATCTCGCCAGGCGTAGCCCAGCGCGTGAAGACGCTTGAGGCCTTCCTCGCGGACGTTTACGGCTCGCAGCACTGCGTCACGGACGGGATTGTGCCGCGCCACCTCATCGCGTCGAGCCAGTATTTCTACCGCTCCGTCGCGGGAATCGAGCCCACGAACGGCGTGCGCGTGCACATCTCCGGCATCGACCTGGTGCGCGACGGCCACGGCATCTGGCGAGTGCTCGAGGACAACGTGCGCGTGCCGTCGGGCGTCTCGTATGTGCTTTCCAATCGCCGCGCGATGTCGCAGATGTTCCCAGACATGTTTGGTGCGATGGGCGTGCGGCCGGTGCTCGAGTACTCGCAGCGCTTGCGCTCCGCGCTCACCAAAGCCGCGCCGGAAGATGTCGACGACCCTACGATCGTGGTCCTCACGCCCGGCGTCTATAACTCCGCGTACTACGAGCACTCTCTGCTTGCGCGCACCATGGGCGTTGAGCTCGTGGAGGGCCGCGACCTCGAGACGCACAACGGCCGCGTCTACATGCGCACCACAGCCGGCCGCCGCCGCGTTGACGTCATCTACCGCCGCGTGGACGACGACTACCTTGACCCGGTCGCCTTCCGCTCTGACTCCACGCTTGGCGCTCCCGGCATCGTCAACGCCGCTCGCCTTGGCAACGTGACCATCGCCAACGCGGTGGGTAACGGCGTGGCCGACGACAAGCTCATCTACACCTACATGCCGTCCCTTACCCAGTATTACCTGGGAGAAGACCCCATTTTGCCCAACGTTGATACGTGGCGCCTTGAGGAGCCCGACGCTCTGGCTGAGGTGATGGACCGCCTCGCCGAGTTGGTGGTCAAGCCGGTAGACGGCGCTGGCGGCAAGGGCGTGCTGATTGGCCCAAAGGCGTCGAAAGAAGAGCTCGAGACCGTGCGCGCGCAGATCCTTGACGATCCTCGCGGGTGGATCGCGCAGCCGGTAGTCCAGCTCTCCACGGTGCCAACGCTCACCGAAGACGGCCTTGAGCCGCGCCACGTTGACCTGCGCCCCTTTGCGGTTAACGACGGCGACGACGTGTGGGTCTTGCCAGGCGGCCTCACTCGCGTGGCCCTCGCCAAGGGTCAGCTCATCGTCAACTCCTCGCAAGGAGGCGGGTCCAAGGACACGTGGGTGCTTGGCGGTGTCCGTCACCGCGGCTCCATGGCGCCGCCGCCAGAGTCTCGCGTGGAGTTCTCCGGAGTGGGTGCCGTGCCCCAGGCTGCGCACCCAGACGACTATGCGGCTGGCCAGCAGCAAGCGCAACAACAACAGCAGCAGCAGCGGTCACTTGAACCCAGCGAGGAGGGGAGCGAGCAATGCTGAGCCGCATCGCCGAATCCCTCTTCTGGATTGGCCGCTACGTGGAGCGCGCGGACAACACCGCGCGCTTGCTCGACGTGCACCTCAACGTGTTGCTCGAGGACCCGTGGGTTGACGAGCCGAGCGCCAACGCCTCGCTGCTCAACGTCATGAACTGCAAGTTCACCGCGCCGGTCTCTCGCAAGGACGTGCTCGATTCGCTCGCCTTTGACGCCAAGCTGTCGTCGTCCATCGCGGGCACCCTGACCGCGGCGCGCGAAAACGCACGCCGCGCTCGCGAGGTGATCTCCACCGAGGTGTGGGAGGCCCTCAACCACACGCGCAACCAGTTGCCGCGCTGGACCACGTCCGCGCGGCCCCACGAGTACTTCGTGTGGGTGCGCGAACGCGCCGCGGTGGTGTGGGGCCTGAGCTCGGCCACGACGTCGCGGGACGACGCGTGGCACTTCATGGAACTTGGCCGCTCTCTCGAGCGCGCCGACATGATCGCGCGCCTGCTCATGACCCGCCACTTCGAGGGAACCACGGGACCCAACTGGACCACGCTGCTGCGCACCTGCTCGGCTCACGAGGCGTACCTGCGTACCGTCCGGGCGCTCGTCACCGAGGAGCGCGCTGCCGAGTTCCTGCTGGTAGATCGCCTGTTCCCTCGATCCATCGCGTACAGCCTCGCCAAGGCAGAAGACACGCTTGGCCTCATCGAGGGCGCGTCAAACAACAAGGCGATGTCCGACCGCGCGCGGCTCGCCCTTGGCCGCGCGCGCACCAACCTCGAGTACAGGGACGTGAACGAGATTCTTGCCAGCCTGCCCGAGCAAATGCGGGACGTGCAGCGAGCCTGTGCCCTAGCGTCGGACCTTATTAGGGACCGGTACTTCTTGCCGGCGTCCACCGTGCTGTGGAACCAAGAGGCGCTCTAGTGAGGACAACACCTTGACGACGCTCCGGATAGAGCACCGCACCTCTTTCACGTACGAGAAGGAGGTCGTTTCCTCGTACAACGAGGCACGGCTGACTCCCGCGTGGCTGCCGCGGCAACGCGTTCTCGAATCGCGGCTCGTGGTGAACCCGCAGACCTGGCGTACGTCGTACCGCGACTATTGGGAGTCGGAGGTGACGGTGTTCGAGGTGTTGCAGCCGCACCAGTCGCTCTCAGTGCTCGGCACATCGCTCGTTGAAGTGACGTCCTTGCCCGCTCGCGAGGAGCGCGCCAGTTGGGACGCCATCACGGGGCCGCGCTTCCAAGACCTGCTCTGCGAGTACCTCGTGAACTCGCCCACCACGGAACCGCCACCCGAGGTGCTCGACTTTGCCCAGCGAGCCGCGGCCACCAGCACCCCCGACGAAGCCGCACGCGCCATCTGCGACTTCCTCTACAAAGAGGTCAAGTACGTGCGCGGCGTGACCTCGGTGCACACGCCAGCCACGCACGCATGGGACGTTCGCTCTGGCGTGTGCCAGGACATCGCGCACCTCGCTATCGGCGCGTTGCGCGCAATTGGCGTCCCAGCCCGCTACGTCTCCGGATACTTGCACCCCAAGCGCGACGCCGAGATAGGCGAGAAGGTGCGCGGCGAGTCCCACGCCTGGGTGGAGTGGTGGACGGGCGACTGGTTTGGCTTTGACCCCACGAACGATCGCGAGGTTGGCGATCACCACGTGATCGTTGGCCGCGGCCGCGAGTACGGCGACGTGCCACCGCTTACCGGTGTGGTCGCGGGCTCAACGAAGACGCTGAGCGTCACCGTGGACGTGACGCAGACGGCTTGAGGCCTCCGACGCTGCGGTTGGGACCGCCTGCACGCTCACTAGAATGCTCTGGTGACTACCGCAGTTGACGACACGTCCCCAAGCGACAGCGCTCGCGACGATTCCGACCGCTACAACTTCCGCACGCTTGAGGACCGCTGGCTCCCGGTGTGGCAAGAAAAGCAGCCATTCAAGTCTGGCCGCGAGGGCGACGCTCGCCCCACGAAGTACGTGCTCGACATGTTCCCGTACCCGTCCGGCGACCTCCACATGGGTCACGCTGAGGCGTACGCGCTCGGCGACGTCATCGCGCGCTACTGGATTCAGCGCGGATTCAACGTTCTTCACCCCATCGGCTGGGACTCCTTTGGCCTCCCAGCGGAGAACGCGGCGATCAAGCGCGGTATCGACCCCGCGGGCTGGACCGAGGACAACATCGCTCAGCAGCGGCACTCCATGGAACGCTATGCGTGTTCCTTTGACTGGGATCGTGTGCTCGCGACCCACCGCCCCGAGTATTACCACTGGAACCAGTGGCTGTTTACCAGGCTGTTTGAGCGCGGACTGGCATACCGCAAGCCGTCGCTCGTCAACTGGTGCCCCAAGGACCAGACGGTGCTCGCGAACGAGCAGGTTATTGACGGCCGCTGCGAGCGCTGCGATACGCCCGTCACCAAGAAGAAGCTCACGCAGTGGTACTTCAAGGTCACCGACTACGCCGACCGACTGCTCGACGACCTTGACACCCTGAGCGCGACCTGGCCGTCCAAGGTCATCGCGATGCAGCGCAACTGGATTGGCCGCTCTCGCGGCGCGGACGTGCAGTTCCGCATCGAGGGGCGCGACGAGGCAGTCCCCATCTACACCACCCGCCCGGACACCCTGTTTGGCGCCACCTTCTTTGTTGTCGCAGCGGACAGCGACCTCGCGGCCGAGCTCTCGCAAGCGGCCGACCCTGACGTCAAGGCCGAGTTCGACGCCTACCTTGAGCGCGTCAAAGCGGCGACGGACATCGAGCGCCTCGCAACCGACCGGCCCAAGACAGGCGTCTTTCTTGGCCGCTATGCCATCAACCCCGTCAACGGCGCGCGCCTGCCAATCTGGGCGTCGGACTACGTGCTTGCCGACTACGGCCACGGCGCAATCATGGCCGTCCCCGCACACGACCAGCGCGACCTCGACTTCGCTCTCGCGATGGGGCTCGACGTGGTACCCGTGCTCGACGTGCGCGGGCCAGAGGGCGAAGAGTTGCCGCACCCCGTGGAGAGCGGCGTCGCGACCACCGGCGACGGCGTCATGATCAACTCTGGCGCTCTTGACGGGCTCACCAAGTCCGAGGCGATCCCCGCGATCGTTGCCCGGCTTGAGGCCGACGCTGTTGGCGGCTCCGCGGTGAACTACCGCCTTCGCGATTGGCTGATTTCGCGGCAGCGCTACTGGGGCACGCCCATTCCGATCGTGCATTGTGCGACGTGTGGCGAGGTGCCGGTGCCGGACGACCAGTTGCCCGTTGTGCTCCCGCCGACCGAGGGGCTTGACCTCACGCCAAAGGGCCAGTCGCCGCTTGCGGCGGCAACCGACTGGGTCAATACGTCGTGCCCCAATTGCGGGCGGCCCGCACTGCGAGACACGGACACGATGGACACATTCGTCGACTCCTCCTGGTACTTCTTGCGCTACCTGTCTCCGGGCAAGACTGATGGCCCCTTCGACGTGGACCAGGCAAAGAAGTGGGCGCCCGTCGATCAATACGTTGGCGGCGTCACGCACGCGATCCTGCACCTGCTCTACGCGCGCTTCATGACGAAGGCGCTGCACGACATGGGAATGGTGGACTTCGAGGAGCCCTTCTCCGCGCTGCTCAACCAGGGCATGGTGCAGATGGACGGATCCGCGATGTCCAAGAGTCGCGGCAACCTTGTACGCCTCAGCGAGCAGCTCGACGAGTTTGGCGTTGACGCCGTGCGCCTGACCATGGCATTCGCTGGCCCGCCGGAGGACGACATCGACTGGGCGGACGTGTCGCCAGCCGCAAGCGCCAAGTTCCTCGCTCGCGCATGGCGACTCGCGCGAGACGTGACGTCTGCGCCCGGCGTGGACCCAGCGTCGGGCGATGTTGCGCTACGAGCGGTCACCCACCGCACGCTTGCCGATTGCGCAAACCTGGTGGAGTCGTTCCGCTTCAACGTTGTAGTTGCGCGGATCATGGAGTTGGTCAATGCAACGCGCAAGGT
This sequence comes from uncultured Actinomycetota bacterium, assembly GCA_963757685.1. Classification (GTDB taxonomy): domain Bacteria; phylum Actinomycetota; class Actinomycetes; order Actinomycetales; family Demequinaceae; genus Demequina. Next base: position 105,258 of record CAVWSW010000004.1, read on the forward strand.
GATTGATAACGGCACGGGGGAGCGGACCCTGCGGTGCGAGAGGCGGCAGAGGCCGTCACCGTGCTGCTGAGCCTGTTCGCGCCGTATTGCGCGGAAGACATGTGGGCGATGCTGGGTCACGAGGACGTAGCGCTCGCCGGGTATCCGGCGTGGGACGAGGCGCTCTTGGTGCAAGACACGGTCACGTGCGTTGTGCAGGTGCGCGGCAAGGTGCGCGCGCGTCTCGAAGTGCCGCCAGGGATCGACGAGCACGCGCTGCGTGAGCTCGCGCTGGCCGAGCCCAACGTGGTGCGAGCGCTCGAAGGCGAAGAGATTCGCACGGTCATTGTGCGAGCGCCTGGGCTCGTCAATGTGGTGCCGGTCTGAATTTGCTGACCGTTCCCGGCAACCGTTGACGCGCTAGGGTGACGCCATGACGCCCAGGGTCGCTGTCGTGACCGATTCAGCAGCCTCGTTGCCCGCGGCGCTCGCGCAAAAGTGGGACATCCGAGTGGTGCCACTGCAGATCATCGTGGACGGCGTCTCGCATGCGGAGGGCGCCGAGATCTCCTCGGACGAAGTACTCGCGGCGCTTGTCGCGGGGAGCGCCGTAGGCACGTCCCAACCAAGTGCTGCCGCGTTTGAGGCTGCCTATGCCGATGCTGTGCAAGCGGGGGCGGACGCGATCGTCGCCGTCGTGATGTCAGGAAAGCTCTCCGGGACGGCGTCCGCTGCGCAAGCCGCGGCGACCTCGGCCGGGGTCCCCGTAACGGTGGTGGACACGCAGACGGTCGCCATGGCGACGGGGTTCGCGGCGATGGCCGCCGCAGCGCTCGCGGCGACGGGTGCCGGGCCAGACGAGGTGGCGGAGGAAGCCACCCGCGTGGCGGCATCCTCCGTGTGCGTCTTCACGGTCGACGACCTCGACTTCTTGCGCCGGGGCGGTCGCATCAGCCCCACGGTCGCTGCGGTGGGTCGCGTGCTTGGCGTTCGCCCTTTGCTTGAGGTACACGACGGCGAGATCGCTGTGCTCGATCGCGTGCGCACCACGGCGCGCGCCCGTGCCGCAATCATCGAGTGTGCGGACGAGGCGATCGACGATCGCGTACGCCCGGCGGTCGCGGTAATGGCGCTAGGCGTTGCCGACTATGCCGATGAGGCGGCCGCGGCACTCGAGGCGTCACATGATCGGCTCGCGATGACCTTGCGCACGTCCGTCTCCGCGGTGCTCTCGGCACACGCGGGGCCCGGCGCTCTCGCGGTCGTCGTTGTCGACTTACCGGAGCACGTCCGCTAGCGTCCACAGGCCCATCGGCTTGGGTCGTTTTCCCCAGGCGACGCAGCGCGCGCCCGACGCGCGAGGTGAGCCAACCTAGCGTCGGGCAAGTGACAGAGACCGACCCCCGCTGGAAAGACTCGCTCGCGGTTGCGGCCGCGCACGCGTACGAGGCCGCGCACGGCTCGGCGATCTCAGAGTCGCGGCGCGGGCTGCGGCTACGGATGACGTGGCGCCAAGGGCTTGCCGGGCTCGCGATGGTGGTGGCGCTCGCTTGCGGGCGCTTGGTGGTTTACCAGGCCCGACGCTGGTGCCGGGCAGCCGTTGCCGCTCGCCTCCGTTGCGGGCTCGGCTTCGCCGCAGGCGTCCGTTGTGGTGGACGTTTCTGGAGCGGTGGAGGCTCCGGGGCTCGTGACGTTGGCAGTTGGGGCGCGCGTGGCGGATGCGATTGAGGCGGCAGGGGGCGCAAGCGCCGACGCTGTGCTTGACGGCCTCAATCTGGCGCGCAAGGTCGGTGACGGCGAGCAGATTCTGGTGCCACGAGCTGGCGATGCTCCCGCGCCCGGGGGCGGGCTCATCAATCTCAATCAGGCGGACGCCGCGCGCCTAGAAGAGTTGCCAGGAGTGGGGCCGGTGCTCGCCGCACGCATCGTCGCGGACCGCGACGAGAACGGCCCGTTCGCGAACCTTGACGACCTTGGGCGAGTGCCTGGAGTTGGCGACGCGATTGTGGCGGCGCTCAAGGGCGTCGCCACCGTCTGACCTGGCGTGAGCCCACACGACGCGCGGCTCGCCCCTGCCGCGGGCGCCGCGTGGCTCGCGGCGGCGGACGTGTGGCTGGGGTGGGGTTGGTGGCCGCTGGTGTGGCGCGGTGCTGGCGTTGGGACTTGGGCTCGCGCGGAGGTCCGCCCGGCCTGCGCTGGTGCTCGCGCTCGCGCGCAGGCGCCGCGGGGTTCGTCGCCGGGCGTGCTCGCGACGGGTGCCGCAGCCCCGGTCGGCGCTGCCATTGGTGCCTCGGCGACTTTGGTCGCGACCGCGGAATCGGATGCCGCGCCTGGCACTGCCGGTCCCACCGAGGGACTGTGGCGAGTGGAGCTCGCCGTCTCTTCGGTTGACGGCGAGCCCGCGCGGGCGCGCGTCGTGGTGTGGGGCGGGGACGACTGGCACGCAGATGGTGCGCGGGCAGCAGGTGGTGGTGAGGGGAGAGCTGACCGCGGCGTCGGGCGGCGCGGCGGCGCTGTTGTGGCGGCCACGACTCGTCTCCGCGACGCCTGCTCGCGGCCTCGACGCGATGGTCGCGTCGTTGAGATCCGGGCTGCGGGAGGCGACGGGGGAGCTGCCTGATCGGCTCCGGCCGCTCACGCGCGGGATGGTCATTGGCGACGATTCCGGGATGGCGGCGGACCAGCGCGCGCAGATGTCGCTCGCGGGGCTTACCCACCTGACCGCCGTGTCCGGGTCGCACTTCGCGATCGTGCTCGTGGCGGTGACGGCCGCGCTGCGGCTGCTCGTGAGGTCGCGGCGCGTTGTCGCGATCGTGACCGGGGCCACGATGGGGCTGCTCGTGTGCGTCGTCTTTCCCGAGCCGTCCGTTGTGCGCGCCGCGACCATGGCCGGCGTGATCTGCGCGGCGCTGTGGTGGGGGAGACCCGCCCAAGCGCTTCCCGCGCTAAGCGCGGGCGTGATCCTGGCCGTGGCGGTGCTTGACCCGCGGCTCGCGTGTGAGCCGGGATTCGCGATGTCCGCGGCCGCGGTGGCGGCGATCGCGCTGTGGGCGCCCGCGCTTGCCGTGCGGCTCGCGCGCGTGGTGCCCACGGTCGTCGCCCATCCGCTCGCCGTGTGCATCGCGGCTCAGGCTGCGGTGTTGCCGTTGCTTGCGCTGATCGACGGGGGAGTAGGGCCGTGGTCCGTCGCGGCGAACCTGGCGGTTGGCTGGTGTGCCGCGCCGGTGACGCTCATTGGGCTCGCGGCGCTGCTCGTGGCGCCGCTTTCGCCGGCGCTCGCGCACGTCCTCGCCACCGCAGCGGGCTGGTGTGCGTGGCCCGTGGACGCCGCCGCGCGCGCGGCGAGCGACCTGCCTGGGGCACAACTCGTGGTGCCGCCAGGAGCGTGGGGTGCGGTGGCGTCGGGCATTGCTGTGGCGGTGGCTATCGCGCTCACTTTTGCCACTCGGTTGCGGCTTGGGGATGGTGGCGCTCGCGGGGCTGTGCGTGCTCGTGGCGCTCGCAGTGCCACTGGTGCCGCGGCTGTTGGCGCCATCGGCGCCTGGCGACTGGCTCGTGGTGGCGTGCGACGTTGGGCAAGGCGACGCGATGCTGCTGCGGTCCGGGCCGCGCTCCGCGGTGGTCATCGACGTTGGGCCGGCCGATGGCCCGGGGCCGGCGTGTCTTCGCCGCTACGGGGTGCAGCGCATCGACCTGCTCATCATCACTCACCCGCACGCGGACCACGAGGGAGCGCTGCCCGGAGGTCCTCGCCGACGTCCCGGTCACCGAAGCGTGGATCTCGCCGGCCGAGCAGGAGGCGCCCACGGCGTCAACCCGCGCGCTCGCGCGATGCGGGGGTGCCCGTGACCGAGGTCCACGCGGGCCAAACGGCGACGATTGGTCAGGTGCGCGTCACGGTGCTCGCGCCGGACGGCGGACGCCGTTGGCGAGGGCAGCACGGGGCTCAACGACGCGAGCATCGTCACGCTCGCCAACGTCTGCGGGCGTGACGGTGCTTGGGCTCGGCGATCTAGAACACGAGGGCCAGCGCGAGCTCGCCGCGCGGCTATCGCCCCTGGTAGTTGACGTGGTCAAGGTGGCGCACCATGGATCGGACCGGCAAGAGCCCGCGCTTGCCGCGCTCGTGAGCGCGCGCGTCGCGGTGGTGAGCGTGGGCGCCAACAACACCTACGGGCATCCCTCGCCCGACGCGCTTTCGCTGTGGGGAGCGCAGGGCGACCGTGATCGAGCGCACCGACCAATGCGGGGATGTCGTGGTGGTACCGGGCCCCGCGCTCGCGCGAGCGTGTCCCACGGACGTGGGAGGCTAGGCGCATGGCATTCAAGGCACCGGTGGAGCCCACGTGGCACAGGGCCGCGCCAGCGCCCGTGGTGCTCGTGAGCGGCCCGGAGGACGTGCTTGGGGAACGCGCCATCGAACTCATCTCCCACGCGTTGCGCGATGCCGACGCCGCGCCTGCGCTCACGCGGCTCGACGCCGCGGCGTATCGCGCTGGAGACCTGCTTGCCGCGACGTCGCCCTCGCTCTTTGCCGAGCCCGGACTCGTGGTCGTTGACGGCAGCGGAGTCCATGACAGACGCGTTCCTCGCGGACGCGCTCGCCTATGTCGCGGCGCCCGACCCGCAAGTGGTCGTCATCATTCGTCACCGCGGCGGCGTGCGCGGCAAGCGACTGCTCGACGCGCTGCGCGGAACCTTCCCCGAGTACACGTGCCCAGCGGTCACGCGGGACGCGGATCTTGCGTCGTTCGTGAGCGGCGAGTTCCAGCGAGCGTCGCGGCGCGTGTCCGCAACGGCAGTGCGCGCGCTCGTGGACGCGGTAGGCGCGGACATCGCGGAACTTGCCGCGGCGTCGGCCCAACTGATGAGCGACGTCGACGGCAACATCGACGACGAGCGCGGTTGCCAGGTACTACGGAACGCGGGTCAACGCGACGGGCTACGCGGTGGCCGACGCCGCGATCGCCGGGGATTCCGTGCGCGCGGTGTCGCTCGCTCGGCACGCGATCGAGACGGGTACGGACCCGGTGCCGCTCATCGCCGCGCTCGCTTCGAAGCTCCGGACGCTCGTCAAGGTGGGCGCGGCTCGCGGGCGCGGGGGAGTGGACCCGCGCGAGATTGGGGCTCGCTCCGTGGCAGGTGGACCGCGCGCGCAAGGAACTTTCCAAGTGGGACGCGAACCGGTTGGCCGCCGCGATCGAGGCGGTGGCCCAGGCCGACGCCGACGTCAAGGGCGCGTCGCGGGCACCCGCCTTTGCGCTCGAGCGGGTTGTGCGGACTGTCGCCGAGCTGGGCGAACTAAGCCACGACGTCGGCGAGCTCCGACGGAGCGACCGCGCCGCGGTCAACAAGGATCGCCGGCTCAAACGCGTGACCTTGAAACAGGTCAAACCCCAGGGCGATGCACTCCGACAGGGCCGCGCGCGTCTCGATACGCTCCGCGACCAAGCGCGCGCCGCTTTGGCTCGCCATCTCCACCAGAACGGGTCCGCGGGCGTGCAGGTCGCGATAGTCGATCTTGACGAAATCGGCGTACTGAAGCAGCTCGATCTGCGACCGGGTGCCAATGAAGTCGTCAAGCGCGATCCGGAATCCCTGGGCGTGCAGGTCCGCGAGCCGTGCGCGCAGCGCGTCATCCGCGAACGCCGACTCCACCACTTCGACCACGACTCGCGCGGGGTCGCAGTGGAGTTCCTCGTGCGCCACAAGATAGGAGCGCGTGAAGTTGATGGACACGGGGTGGCCTGGGGCGATGTCCGGTCCGTCGAGGAACGCGGCAGCGATCACGTGCTCCGTGGCGCGGTCTTGCTGGCGCTGGTTCCACAGGTCGATGCGGAGACCGAGCCTGCCGGGAGCGCGGAATAGCAGCTCGTATGCGGCCAATTCCCGAGCGGCGGTGAAGATCCCCTGCCTGCCAACCAGGATGCGCGTCTGCGCAGCGTCGGCGTGCCTGCCCGGTAAGAGGCAGGTGCCAAAGGCGAGGCGCCGGGGACGGGTGTTTCACCACGACGAACTAACCTACTCCGAACGCACAAAACCGCCCCGGACGCGCGAGTGCGCGACCGGGGCGAGTTTTAGCGACTACAGAGCAGCGACCTGCTTCGCGAGAGCCGACTTGCGGTTCGCGGCCTGGTTCTCGTGGATGACGCCCTTGGACGCAGCCTTGTCGAGCTTGGCGGACGGCGCTCAGGAGAGCGCGTGTTCGCGGCAGCCTTGTCGCCAGCGGCGATGGCCTCGCGCACCTTGCGGATGTGCGTCTTGAGCTGCGACTTCACAGCAACGTTGCGCTGACGCGCCTTCTCGTTGGTGCCGATGCGCTTGATCTTGGACTTGATGTTTGCCACGTGGATCCTTTGGGTGACGAGGGTGAAAACTGCGGACGGTCGCACGCGGGGCGCGCGCACACGATCGAACAGTCTACCAGTGGTGCAGGGTTGAAAGCGAATGTGAGACTTCATAGAAGACGGCGCGGGACACGGTGGCCCCTTCTCGCCGAACAGCACGAGGATCTACGCGGATGATTCTATCGAGTCGCACCTCGGATGGACGACGCTGGCGGTCCCACGTTGCCTGCGCCAATGTCGAGCCAGATCTCGCTGCGGCGAGTGTCGCGATCGTGGTCTTTGCTCGTGAGCATGAGGCCCAAGCAGCCACGTGCCGTCGTGCCCAATGAGCAGAACGGGCCGGTCCTTGCCCTTGGTCGCGTCCTCCTGATAGGGCACCCACGTCCACACGATTTCGCCAGGGTCAGGCGCACCGTCGTTCCTTGGTGAATACACCGGATCTACCTTGCCCCGGTAGTCGCCGGGGTAGGCGCCGCGAGAGGGCTCGGTGCTGGGGCGTCGGCCGCGTGAGGACTTCTTCCGCGAGCGGGACTTTGACCACGTCGAGACGGCGAGTACCGCGGCAAAAGCGAGCGCGATCATCCATGGTTCCACCGCTGGACTCTAGCGGCGCCCGCTTAGGGATGCAGGGTGTGGAGGTGCGCGTCGCCTACGACGACCTCGCCGTCAGGCATGAAACAGATGTCCGACGCTGGGGCGGGGTGGCCGAACAGGAAGCCCTGCCCAAGCGCCCAGCCGTGTCGCCGGGCGAGCGCGAACTGCGCCTCGGTCTCGACGCCCTCGATGACTCCGTACATGTCGAGGCTGTGGGCGAGCGCGGCGATCGTTGTCGAGATGCGGTCGCCCGTTGACCTGTCGCCGAGCCGCAGCGTGAACTCGCGCGCGAGTTTGAGGCCGGCGACGGGGTTCTGCAGCACGGAGGAGAGCGCGGAGTAGCCAGTGCCAAAGTCGTCGAGGATGAGTTCGATGCCCATGTCCGGCGATGCGTTGCAGGTCCGCGTGCGCGGCCTGAGTAGCGATCAACATCCCGGACTCGGTGATCTCGAGGCCGAGGCGGTGTGGCTCGAATGCCGGAATCGCGCGAGCGCGGCGCCGACGACGCGGGTGAGGTCCGCGGTACCGATCTGCCTGGTAGAGACGTTGACGAACACGCGACCGGCGAACGATGGGTTCGCTCGCGAGGAAGCGCGCACGCCTCATGGAGCACGATGGCGCGCCAAGCGGGACCACGAGGTTGGCGTCCTCGGAGATCGGCGATGAACTCGTCGGGGAGCAAGAGGCCGCGGCTGGGGTGCTGCCAGCGCACGAGCGCCTCGAAGGCGACGATCGGCCCGCGTCTCGAGAGGTCGACGACCGGCTGGTAGTACACGACGAGTTCGCCATCGCGGATCGCGGTGCGAAGCTCCGACTCGATCGAGAGCTTGGTCAGCGCGTTGTTGCGCATCCGGGCGTGAAGACCTCGACGCGCTCGCGCCCGCCTTGCTTGGCGGTGTACATCGCGATGTCGGCGTTGCGAATGAGGATCTCCGCGGTGATCCCCGGCTCCGCCATCGCGAGGCCCGCGCACACGGTCGGCGCGAGCTCGTGCCCCCCGACGTCGAGGGGCTCCTGGACGGCGTCGGTGATAGAGTGCGAGGAGGCCCTCGGCCGCCGACTCGATGTCCGACGTTCTCGAGGACGACCACAAACTCGTCTCCGCCGAGCCGCGCGACGGTGTCGGCCGCGCGCACCGAGCCTTGGATCCGTCCGGCGAGCTCGACGAGGAGCGAGTCGCCGGCGTCGTGGCCAAGCGAGTCGTTGACCATCTTGAAGTGGTCGATGTCCAGGAAGATGCACGCGACGGTCGTCGGCGCGGCGCGTGGACGTCGAGCGCGCGCTCGAGGCGGTCCATCAGCAGAGTGCGGTTGGCGAGGCCGCTCAGGTGGTCGTAGAGCGCGCGGCGCTCGAGCAGGTCCTTGGCCCGGCGGATCTCGGTGACGTCCTCGACCTGCGCGACGTAGTGGTGGCCGCGAGGGTCTCCTACCGCAGCATGTCCGAAACAGTGACGCGGGCCCACAGAATGGTGTCGCCTTCGCGGTGGAGGAATCGCTTATGTACCTGGTAGAACGGCAGTTCGCCCGCGCAGAGCTGCTCCATGCAGATTCGATGTCGCGCTCGGCAGGTCATCGGAGTGGGTGTACTCGCCAAAGTGGACGACCCTTGAAGTGGCTCGGCGGGCCTGCCGAGGATGCGGCCGAAGGCGTCGTTGACCTCGACGATGCGACCCGATGAGTCGAGAAGTGCCATGCCGATGGGGGAGTCGCGGAAACGTGAGTCGCGAACAGGTCGCTCGCGTGCCAAGAGTCACTCCTCCGCTCGCTGCGGCCCGGTCTGGTGTCGGAATCATTCACCTGTATCGGCACAATGCGCAATACCTGAACCCCGCGCCATGGGACGATAGAGACCCTCACCGCAACGTCCAAGCAAGGAAGTCCCACCACTCGTGCCCACATCCTCCATCCAGCCCGCCTCGACCGCGCCGGAGCTGATTCGCAACTTCTGCATCATCGCCCACATCGACCACGGCAAGTCGACGCTGGCAGACAGAATGCTCGGCATCACCGGCGTCGTTGACGCGACGCGCGGCGAGGGCCCAGTACCTCGACCGCATGGACATCGAGCGCGAGCGCGGCATCACGATCAAGTCGCAAGCCGTGCGCATGCCGTGGCACGTTGAGGGCAAGGCCTTCGCCCTCAACATGATCGACACGCCCGGCCACGTCGACTTCACGTATGAGGTGTCGCGCTCGCTCGCCGCGTGCGAGGGTGCGGTGCTGCTTGGTCGACGCCGCGCAGGGCATCGAGGCGCAGACTCTCGCGAACCTCTACCTCGCGATGGAGAACGACCTCACCATCATTCCCGTGCTCAACAAGATCGACCTCCCGTCGGCGGACCCCGATCGCTACGCGGCCGAGCTTGTCGCAGCTCATCGGTTGCGACGCCGACGACGTCCTGCGCACGAGCGGCAAGACCGGCGCGGGCGTCGGCGAGCTGCTCGACAGGGTCGTGAGGGACATCCCCGCGCCCGGTGGGCGACGCCGATGCGCCGACGCGCGCCATGATCTTTGACTCCGTCTACGACAGCTACAGGGGCGTCGTCACGTACGTGCGCGTGATCGACGGCGCGCTCAAGCCCCGCGAGAAGATCGCGATGATGTCGACGCTCGCGACCCACGACCTCCTCGAGATCGGCGTCATCAGCCCCGAGCCGATGCCTACCAAGGGCCTGCGGCGTTGGCGAGGTGGGGTACCTCATCACGGGCGTGAAGGACGTGCGCCAGTCCAAGGTCGGCGACACCGTCACGCTCGCCGTCGCGCAGGGCAACGCGAGTCTCTTCCCGGCTACCGCGACCCGCGCCCGATGGTCTACTCGGGCCTGTTCCCGCTCGACGGCTCGGACTTCCCGCTGCTGCGCGACGCCCTCGACAAGCTCCAGCTCAACGACGCCTCGCTCGTCTACGAGCCCGAGAGTTCGGTGGCGCTCGGCTTCGGCTTCCGTTGCGGCTACTTGGGCCTGCTGCACCTCGAGATCGTGCGCGACAGGCTCGAGCGCGAGTTCAACCTCGAGCTCATCTCGACCGCGCCAAACGTCGTCTACGAGGTCCAGATGGAGGACGGGAAGATCTTCACCGTCACCAACCCCTCCGAGTTCCCCGACGGCAAGATCGGCGAGGTGCGCGAGCCCATCGTGAAGGCGACGATCCTGGTACCGAGCGAGTTCATCGGCACCGTGATGGAGCTGTGCCAAGAGCGCCGCGGCACCATGGGCACGATGAACTACCTGAGCGAGACCCGCGTGGAGATGCACTACACGCTGCCGCTCGCCGAGGTGGTCTTCGACTTCTTCGATCAGCTCAAGTCCCGCACGCGCGGCTACGGCTCCCTCGACTACGAGCCCGACGGCGACCAGGCCGCCGACCTCGTCAAGGTCGACATCCTGCTGCAGAGCGAGCCGGTCGACGCGTTCAGCGCCGTGGTCCACAAGGACGCCGCGTACAAGTACGGGCTGTCGATGGTGGGCAAGCTCAAGGACCTCATCGACCGCCAGCAGTTCGAGGTGCCGATCCAGGCCGCGATCGGCTCGCGCATCATCGCCCGCGAGACCATCCGCGCCATGCGCAAGGACGTGCTCGCCAAGTGCTACGGCGGCGACATCTCGCGCAAGCGCAAGCTGCTCGAGAAGCAGAAGGCCGGTAAGAAGCGCATGAAGAACATCGGCTCCGTCGAGGTGCCGCCCGAGGCGTTCATCGCCGCGCTCAGCACGTCGGACGACGGCTCGGACAAGGGCAAGAAGAAGTAGCGGTGCCTGCTGCGAGGCGGTGACGTGCGCGCGTCGACGCGACGCCGCGCGACTTTGGCGTCTACATTCACGTGCCCGTTCTGCTCGGTCCGCTGCGGGTACTGCGACTTCAACACCTACGCGCCTGGCGAGGTCGAGGGCGCCACGCGGGAGGGCTACGTCGAGGCGGCCCTCGCCGAGATGGCCTTCGCCCGCGGCGTGATGGGCGAGCGACCCGCGCCCGGCGTCGACCGTCTTCTTTGGCGGCGGCACGCCCACGATGCTCGACGCGGCGGCGCTCTGGTGCGCCTGCTCGACGGCGTGCGCGAGACCTGGGGGATCGTGCCCGGCGCCGAGGTCACGACGGAGGCGAACCCCGATTCGGTGACGCGCGAGTCGCTTGCCGCCCTCGCGTCGGCGGGCTTCACGCGGGTGTCAGCTTCGGCATGCAGTCCGCCGTGCCGCACGTGCTCGCGACCCTGGAGCGCACCCACAATCCGGCGAACGTCGAACGCGCGGTCGGAGTGGGCGCGCGAGGCGGGGCTCGCGGTGAGCCTCGACCTCATCTACGGCACGCCTGGGGAGTCGCTCGACGACTGGCGTACGAGCCTCGACGCCGCGATCGCCCTCGCACCCGGACCACATCAGCGCGTACTCGCTCGTGATCGAGCCCGCCACCCGCATGGGCGCCCAGCTGCGCAGCGGGCGAGATCGCCGCCACCGACCCGGACACCCAGGCCGACATGTACGAGGCGGCCGACGACGCGCTCGCGGCCGCGGGCTACTGCCTGGTACGAGGTGAGCAACTGGGCGCGCACCCCCGCCGATGCGTGCCGCCACAACATCGCGTATTGGCGCAGCCAGGACTGGTGGGGCATCGGCCCGGGCGCGCACTCGCTACCTTGGCCCGCGCGTCGGCGGGCGAAGAGCGCACCGCCGAGCGGTGGTGGAACGTCAAGCACCCGCGCGCCTACGCGCGCCGGCTCGGCGGCAGGCGAGAGCCCGGCGGCCGAGACGGAGCCGCTGACGCCGACGACCTCGCGCTCGAGTCTGTGATGCTGCGAGTGCGGCTCGCGGACGGGCTGCCGCTCGCTGCATTGGCGCCCGCGCAGCGGCCGAGGTCGCCGCGCTCATCGCCGACGGGCTCATCGAAGGTCCGCGCAGCGATCGCTGGGACGCTGCGGCTCACGCTGCGCGGCCGGCTGCTCGCCGACCGCGTGGTGCGCGAACTTACCTAGAGCGCAAGCGAGTGCTACTGGATGAACGGGATGAGAGCGGGATCCGGTAGTACTCGCCCTTGTTGGCCTCGACCGCCGCGACGATCGAGATCACAATCACGATAGATGCCGTACGCGATCATCAGCGGGAGATCACGACGCAGCCCACAAAGAACGTCACCAAGATGCCAATGAACGCGCGCGATCCAAGCCAAGAGCACGGTGATCGCGAGGTTGAGTTCTGCTTGCCGTGGAAATCGACCAGGGCGCTGCGCTCGCGATAGATGAGCCAGATCACCAGGAGGCGACGAACGACAGCGTCCCGCCGGAGAGGATCGCTCCTGCCACTGCGGCGAGGTTGACAAGCATGGCCCACAAGCGGGCATCGGCCTCAAGCATCGGGCGTTGGCGCGTAGGGGGCAGGCAGGTTCTGGGGTTCGGGTGTTTCGGTCACGTATCCACTGTGGCACAAAGCACAAGGCCCGGCATCCGGCAAGTACCGGATTCCGAGGCCTGAGGCTTAGGGGATGACCCTGAGGCGACTCTGACTACTTGATGATGCGGACGGGCAGACTGGGTAGCGGAAGCGCTCGCCGACACCGGCCTTGTTGCCGCGCCTGGAAGCCCATGAAGATCGAGTAGATCCAGAGGCCCAAGATCACGAGCCACGAGATGAGGAAGCTGAACGGAATAATGAACGCCAGTAATGAGGAACGCGATAATGAGTAGCAACGATCCCAGCGAACACCAGGATACCGAAGTTCAGTGGCTTCCTTGCCCTGGTCGTCGACGAACTCGGACTGATCCTTGCCGATAAGCCAGAAGATCAAGCCGCCGAGCAACGGGATGAAGCCGTTGACGATGTGCGTGAGCTTGGCCTGGCTAACGCCTCTGCGTCCGCCATGGGCGCTGGCTGCTGAGGTGCCGCCGGGGGAGGGGGAGGGGTTTCGCTCATGTTGTTTTCACCAGTTTCGTATATGACGGATATGAAGTTGGGACGAAGCCGCCACTTACGCATCCGGGACTGAGTGCGTGGGCAACGACGACCAACGCGCCCAATCTAGCGAGAATCGCGCGTCTCGACCATATATGGCGCGCCAGTGATCAATCTTCGAGGCTGAGCACGCGCAATTGGACCGGATAGGACGTCGGCACTCCCCGCCGCACCCGGCGAAACGCGTTGACGCACAGGAACAGCGCCACGACGACGGTGGCAACTGTCCGAGTCTACCGACAAACCCGACGAGCGGCACAAACACCTCGACTAGGGTCGCCGCCGCGAACGCCACGAAGAACGCCATCCCCGCATTCGTCGCCTTCGCGGCCTCCCGGCAACGAACGCGTCCTCGTCGCGCGCGGCGCGCCATACGAGCCACGGAATCACGGGCCCGACGATCGCTCCAAGGTGCGCAAAGCCGGCCAGCGCCGTGTCTGGGCCTCGATGGCGGAGTAGCTCATGGGCACACGCTAGCGGGGCACGGCCGGGGCCGTCGTAGAATTGGCACTCACACCGTATCGAGTGCCAAGCGGGAGGGTCATGAGCGACGACCGCCGCCAGGCCGTATTGCGCGCCATCGTCGAGGGCTACGTCGCCACGTCCGAGCCCGTGGGCTCCAAGGCGCTTGCCGCGCAACAACGGCCTGCAGGGTGTCTCCCCGCGACCATTCGCAACGACATGGCGGCGCTCGAGGACGAGGGCCTCATCGCCCAGCCCCACACCTCGGCGGGGCGCATCCCCACGGACAAGGGCTACCGCTCCTTCGTCGACCACCTCGCCGCCGCGGCGGTCCCGGAGCCGCAGCGCAGGGCCATCTCCACTTTCTTGTCGGACGCCGTTGACCTCAACGACGTCGTCGAACGGTCGGTGCGGCTGCTGAGCCAACTCACGCGCCAGGTCGCGGTGGTGCAGTATCCGTCGCTGCGCGAGGCCGCAGTGCGCCGGGTGGAATTGGTGCGCATCGGCCTCGACCGCGCGCTCGTGGTGGTGGTTTCCGCGGACGCTCGCGTGGAGCAGCACAACGTTCCGCTTGGCGAGACGCCAGCAGACGACGAATTCGAGCGCGTCGCGCGCGAGCTCAACGAGGAATCGCACGGCGCAGCGCCCTGCCGCGCTCGTGCAGGCGCTCGACGCGTGGGTGGCACGGCCGGAACAGGTGCCGTGGGCGCGAGCCGTGGCCGACGCCGTGGTGGGCGCCGCTCGCGGCGGCACCGTGGAGCGGGTCGTCTTCGCCGGCACGTCTCACCTGGCGGGTGGAGGATTTGAGCCCGACGCCATGGGCGCGGTGCTCGACGCGCTCGAGGAACAAGTGGTGCTGCTCAGTCTGTTGCACGAGATGGCGGCGGAGCGGGTGACGTGGCCGTGCGCATCGGCACAGAGACCCACTCGGAGTCGCTGCGCTAGAGCATCGCTCGTCGCGAGCGCCTACGGGCCGGGCGCAACGTCGCTCCTCGGGGCCCTCGGCCCAACCCGCATGGATTACCCAGGCACGATGGCCGCCGTGCGCGCCGTCGCCCGTTACCTGTCGAAAGTCGTGGAGGCATAGCGTTGGAGACATCCAAGTGAAGGATTACTACGGGACGCTCGGCGTGCCGCGCACCGCCACCGAGGCGGAGATCAAGAAGGCGTACCGCAAGCTCGCGCGCGAGCACCACCCCGACGTCGCAGGCCCGGAGGGCGAGGAGCGCTTCAAGGAGGTCGCCGCGGCGTACGAGGTGCTCGGCAACGCCGACAAGCGCGCCCAGTACGACAGGGGCGTTGACCCGCGTGCCTCGAGCGGAGCGTCGGGCGGGGCTCAGGGCTTCGGCTTTGAGGACATCTTCCAGACGTTCTTTGGCGGCGGTCAGCAACGCCGCGGTCCCGCGTCGCGCGCTCAGCGCGGCGGCGACACGCTCGTCCACGACGAGGTCACGCTCGAGGAGGCAGTCTTCGGCGTGTCCCGCACCTTTCGGTGGACCTCGCCGACGCGTGCCCCACGTGCCACGGCACGTGCTGCGCCCCGGGAACATCCCCGCAGACCTGCCGCCAGTGCAACGGCACGGGCTCGCTACAACGCGTGGCGCGATCGCTGCTCGGCAACGTCATGACGACGCTCGCCGTGCCCTACGTGCGGCGGCTACGGCACCACCATCGACTCGCCGTGCACCGAGTGCTCCGGCCAGGGCCGCACCCACTCGCGGCACACGCTGACCGTCGACATCCCCGCCGGCGTGGAGACCGGCACGCGCATCCGGATTCCGCAGGTTGGCGACGCGGGCATCGCCGGCGGCCCAAAGGGCGACATCTACGTCGAGATCCGCCAGAAGGCTCACAAAGTATTCGAGCGCCGCGGTGACGACCTGCACTGCACGCTCGGCGTGCCGATGACCGCGGCCGCGCTCGGCACCGTGCTGTCGCTCGAGACGTTTGACGGCGCGCAAGAGGTGGACGTCAAGCCAGGCACCCACTCGGGCACCACGTTGCGGCTCAAGGGGCTTGGCGTTGGGCGGCTGCAGCGGCCGGGCCGCGGAGACCTGTGGATCCACCTCGACGTCCTGACGCCAACTGAGCTCACCGAGGAGCAAGAGGAGCTGTTGCGCCAGCTCGCGACCGCTCGCGGCGAAGAGATGCCGGAGGCGAACCTCACGCCCATCGGCCGCGGAGTCTTCGCTCGCCTTCGCGACGCGTTCAGGGGCGCTAGGTGAGCGCGCCCGTCTTCATCTGCCGTGAGGCGGCCGACGCCGCGGTGGGGTCGACGCTGACCGTCACCGGCGCGGAGGCGCGGCACGCGGTCACGGTGCAGCGGCGGGCAGTGGGCGAGCGCGTTGACCTTGTAGACGGCGCGGGGCGCCGCGCGAGCTGCCGCATCGTATCGGTCGACGATGGTCGTTTCGAGGCGATCGTGGAGGCAGTCAGCACCGACGACGACCCAGAGATCGTGCTGGTCCAGGCGCTCGCAAAGGGCGGTCGCGACGAGCAGGCGGTCGAAGCTGCGGTGGAACTTGGCGTCACGGCCGTGATGCCGTGGGCGGCAGACAGATCGATCGTGCAGTGGCGCGGCGCGAAGGTTGACAAGGCGATGGCGTCGTGGCGCTCGCTGGTACTTGCCGCGGCAAAGCAGAGCCGCCGCGCGATCGTCCCGCGCGTAGAGCCACTCGCGTAACCACGCGCGCAACTGGCTACGAGGGCTCGCGAAGCCGTGGCGTCGGGCACCAGGGTGCTTGTGCTGCACGAGGAAGCCACAACTTCCCTGGTATCTCTCGTTTGGAGCAACGCCCATCAACCGGTGTGGCTCATTGTTGGGCCGGAGGGTGGCATCGCGGAGAGCGAGCTGGCGTGCTGCAGGACGCGGGAGCAGAGGCCGTACTCCTAGGACCGCACGTGCTCCGCGCGTCGAGCGCAGGCCCAGCGGCGATCGCGGCGCTCGCAGCCGCGCGCGGTACGTGGCTCTAGAGCAAGATAGGGAAGGTCGCCATGATGACGAGGCCCGCTACTGCAACGACTGCGGCCAGCCCTAGGAGAGCCTGCTGCGCCCACTCCGTACCCTGACGCTGCGAGACGGCCCCAAGGAACAAGACGAGTGCGAACATCACCGTGAGCAGCGAATAGTTGTCCGCGCGTTCATTGTTGACGAGAGCGGCGGCGTAAGCGGTGTCGGCCTTCTTGGTGAATTCTGCGACCTGCTCCGAGCCCGCGGGGACGTATTCGGGCAGTCCAAACGGGGTCTTGGTCTTGCCGTCCCACGCAGCGAACGCCACGTCAAGCTGATCGGAGAAGAGCACCCTGCAGATAGGTCGCGAGCTCGTCGTCGCCGTTTTGCTTGGCCACCAGCCATTGGGCAAAGACCATCGCGTCAAGCTGGAACGCGTCTCGCGACGACGAATTGGCGTCGGTGGCCTTGATGCGGTTGCTTGAGGCCTGACTGAACGCAATCGACATCTCGCCGCGCCACTTCGAGGCTTCAAATCCGCACCACGCGGTCATGACGGCGACGAGCGACAGCAAGACCACGGCGACAATCTCTGTCCACTGCTTGTTTGCCCGCCGTGGCGGAGCGGTTGTGTCCTCCGGCATGAACCCTCCCATCGTCTGGTTCGCAATCCTACTGATGGACGGGCGCTTCCGATTGGCGGCACACGCCCTAGGCTTGGGCTATGACGGACTGCCTCTTTTGCGCCATTGCAGCGGGTGAAATCCCTGCTGACGTGGTCGCGCGAACCGATGCCGTGGTGGCGTTCAGAGACATCGCTCCCAAGGCGCCGGTGCATGTTCTCGTGATTCCCGTTGACCACTACCCCAACGTTGCTGCGCTCGCAGCAGAAGCTCCCGAGCTGCTCGCGGAGATGGCGGCAGTGGCGCAATACGTTGCGGATGCCGAATGCGGAGGGCAGTTCCGCTGGATCTTCAACACCGGGGCCGCGGCGGGTCAGACGGTGTTCCACGTCGCACGGTCACGTGATGAACGCGGGCTCCCTCGGGTGGGAAGCGTGAGTATTTCGCGCGTCGTCGTCGTTGACGATCCCGCTCTGATGTCGCAATTGGTTGGTGCAGGCGATGGCGTGATCCGCGAGCTAGAGCGCGCGTTCCCGCAGGTAGACGTGCACGTCCGCGGCAATCACCTCACGCTAACGGGCGAGGCAGACGAGGTGGAGGCAGCGACTGGCGCGTTCGAGGAATTGCGCGCCATCTTGTCTGCAGGGGTTCCCCTGACGCCCGACGTTGCGCGCGAGTCCGTGCGCATCTTGCGGTCGGTCGGCGGCAGCGCAGGCGAAACGCCCGGTTGCCGTGCTGTCACGTTCGATCCTCACCTCGCGCGGCCGCACGATCCGGCCAAAGACCGAGGGTCAGGCGGCATACGTTGCCGCGATCGAGGCGCACACCATCACGTTCGGCATCGGCCCCGCCGGAACGGGCAAGACCTATCTCGCGATGGCCCAAGCCGTCGCCGCGATGCAGTCAAAGCGCGTCAACCGGATCATGCTGACGCGGCCCGCCGTCGAGGCGGGCGAGCGGCTTGGGGTTCCTGCCCGGCACGCTGTCGGAGAAGATCGACCCGTACCTGCGTCCGCTGTACGACGCGCTCCACGACATGGTCGATCCCGAGTCGATCCCCAAGCTCATCGAGGCGGGCACCATCGAGGTGGCGCCGCTCGCGTACATGCGAGGGCGCACCCTCAACGACGCGTTCATCATCCTCGACGAGGCGCAGAACACCACGCGCGAGCAGATGAAGATGTTCCTCACGCGGCTGGGCTTTGGCGCCACGATGGTGGTGACCGGCGACATCACCCAAGTGGATCTACCAGGTCGGAACGCAATCCGGGCTGCGCGCCGCGCGCGACATTCTCGCTGGCGTCGACGACATCGCGTTCTGCGAACTCGGTGCCGAAGACGTGGTGCGCCACCGCCTCGTGAGCGACATCATCACCGCGTATGCCGCAGAGACGACGAGAGCAGCGGCACGGGGGCGCCCGAACGACGGGCAACAGCGGCGGCCCTCTGCCGCGCGCAAGGAGGACAAGCCGTGATCGACGTCAACAACGAGACGGACGCCGCGATCGACGAGGTGGAGTTCGCCGAACTCGCGCAGTACGTGCTTGCGCGAGATGCACATCGCGGACGGTGCGGAACTCGCCATCCTGTTCGTCGACGAGCCCGCGATGGAGCAACTCCACATCCAGTGGATGGACGAGCCGGGTCCCACGGACGTGCTGAGCTTTCCGATGGACGAATTGCGACCGGGCACCGCGGATCCGCCCACGCCGGCCGGGCTGCTCGGCGACATCGTCGTGTGCCCGCCGTCGCCGCGCGCCAGGCGAAGACCGCGGGCCACTCCGCCGAGGAGGAGATGCTGCTGCTCACGACCCACGGCATCCTGCACCTGCTCGGCTACGACCACGCCGAGCCCGAGGACGAGAAGGAGATGTTCGCGCTGCAGCGGCGGCTGCTCCTGACCTTCCTCGCCAACCGATGACGGCCACCGCAGGTCACGATCCTCATCGTCGGTGGGGGTGCTTTCGCTCCTCGGCGCGGGCGCGCTCCACGCGCTCGTCGCGGCCTTTGAGCAACTTCCGTACGCCGACGAGCGGCGCCTCGCCGCGGTTATGCGGCCCGACGGCCGGCCCACCGCAGCTGCCCGGCTCGCCGCTTCTCCTGGAGACACGGACAACTCCGCTTCGGTCGCGTACGCGACGCTCGAGGCGTCGCGATCGTCTCGTGGACGCTGCTGGCGTGGGGCTTGGCGGGGCGCTCGGGTGGCCGGGCTGGGTGTTGCCCTGGTAGCGGCCGTGATCGCGGCCGCGCCTCTCGCTGCTCGTTGTGCGGCGCTGCCCCGCGTCAGGTCGGGCGCTCGCATCCCGAGATCCACGGTGCGCGCGACCGCGCCCGCTTGCGCGTCTGCTGATTGTGCTGACCACGCCTGTGCGAGCGTGGTGCCCGCACTGCAGGCACCCGCGCTGACCGAGGCCGAGGACCTCGTGGACCGGCTCACGAGGCCCTCGAGGAAGAGGACGTTGAGCTGGTGCGCGGCGTCGTCAACCTGGGCGACACGCTCACGCGCGAGGTGATGGTGCCGCGCACGGACATGATCACGATCGCGACAGGGCGACCACCGCGCAAGGCGATGTTGCTGTTCTTGCGCTCAGGGTTTTCGCGCGTGCCCGTGGTCGGCGGGAGGCGTGGACGACGTCGTCGGCGTGCTCTACCTCAAGGACGTGGTGCGGGCTACGTGGGACAGCCGGCCGCGCTCGACGAGCCCGTCGACACCGTCATGCGCGAGCCGGAGTTCGTGCCCGAGTCGGTGCCAGTGGACGACCTGTTGCGGCGCATGCAGGGCGAGGTGTTCCACATGGCGATCGTGGTCGACGAGTATGGCGGAGTCGCCGGGCTCGTGACCATCGAGGACGCTCTCGAGGAGATCGTTGGCGAACTCACCGACGAGCACGACAGGCGGAACCCGAGCCCGAGTTGCTTGCCTCCGGCGGCTTCCGCGTGCCCGCGCGCTTGCCGCTCGACGAGCTGGGCGAACTGTTCGAACTCGAAATCGACGATGATGATGTCGATACCGTCGCCGGGCTGCTGTCAAAGGCGCTCGGCAGGGTGCCGATTCCCGGCGCCAGAGCGACGGCCCACGGCTTGGTGCTCGCCGCCGACCGATTTGAGGGGCGGCGTCGCCGGCTCAGTTCCGTGATTGTGCAGCGCAGAAGAGGATTCCGATGGCTGACCACCGTTCTGGCTTTACGTGCTTCGTTGGGCGGCCGAACGCGGGCAAGTCCACGCTCATGAACGCGCTCGTCGGGGAGAAGGTGGCGATCATGTCGTCGCGCCCGCAGACCACGAGGCGAGCGATCCGGGGGATCGTGACGCGCGACGACGCCCAACTGGTGATCGTGGACACTCCCGGGCTTCACCGGCCGCGCACCTGCTGGGTGAGCGACTGAACGACCTGGTACGCGAGACGTTTGCGTCGGTGGACGTCATCGGCTTCTGCCTGCCGGCCGACGAGAAGATGGGCCCGGGCGACCAGTGGATCGCGCGCGAATTGGCTGAGGCGCGCGCGCCCGTGGTGGCGATCGTGACCAAGGTGGACAAGGTGTCGCGGGATCGCGTCGCGGAGCACCTGATGGCGGTCTACGAGCTGGGCGACTTGCTCGACATCGTGCCCGTGTCGTCCGTCAAGGACGTCCAGATGGACGTGTTGCTCGATGTGCTCGATCGCGCGCCTGCCCCTGGGCCCCGCGCTGTATCCGGACGGCGAGGTGACTGACGAGCCCGAGGACGTGCTCATCGCGGAACTCGTGCGCGAGGCCGCGCTCGAGGGCGTTCACGACGAACTCCCGCACTCCATCGCCGTGGTGGTCGAGGAGATGGCGGAGCGCGAGCAGGCGGCGGACGACCCGCGCGTGCCGCTCCTCGAGATCCAAGTGCAGCTCTACGTGGAGCGGGACTCGCAAAAGGGCATCATCATCGGCAAGGGCGGGTCCCGGCTGCGCGATGTTGGCGCCACGGCGCGCGCGGACATCGAGCGGCTACTGGGCCGGCGGGTGTTCCTCGACCTGCACGTGAAGGTCGCCAAGGAATGGCAGCGCGACCCCAAGCAGCTGGGGCGTCTAGGTTTTTAGGCGCGTGCCCAACACGGAAAACGCCCCCGCCACCACTTGGTGACAGGGGCGTCGGCGCGGCGACGGCTAGTTGATCTTCGACAAGATCGAGATTCCATACGCCAAGAGCACGACGAATACGCCGGAGCTGATCATGACGATCGACAGTACGACAGGCGCGGACTGAAGCGCCTGCTGCTTGAACGTAGGGGCTACGGCGTGGTCGTTCTTGGTGGTCAGCTGGTTGATTGACATTGAGTACTCCTTGATGGTTACTTGGTTAGTTGGTGTAGTAACTAACTAACCACCTCTTTCTCCTCCTGTCAACAGGTACAGCGAAGATTTCTGCTGAATAGCGTCGGGCATCCGTTAGGGTGGTGCCATGCGTGCACCGCAGGTCACCCTGCTCCTTCGTTGCCGCGACGAGGCCTAACCAGCCGGAATCTCGTCGCGGTGGTTGGTGTGCCGGCTAGCAAATAGCCCCCCAAACTTCTGAAGGATCCACCATGACGAACGACACCTACTACACCGGCGGCGAGCAACGCGCGTCGGCCATGCCGCTGCAGAAATACCGCCCGTTCCACGAGCAGTTCTCCGTGGATCTGCCCGACCGCACGTGGCCAAACAAGCACATCACCGAGGCGCCCCGTTGGTGCGCCGTCGACCTGCGCGATGGCAACCAGGCGCTCATCGAGCCCATGAACGCCGAACGCAAGATGCGCATGTTCGAGCTGCTTGGTGCGCATGGGTTACAAGGAAATCGAAGTGGGCTTCCCGTCGGCCAGCCAGACGGACTTCGACTTTGTGCGCAAGCTCATCGACGAGGACCGCATCCCCGACGACGTGACGATTCAGGTGCTGACGCAGGCGCGCGAGCACCTCATCGAGCGCACCTACGAGTCGATCAAGGGCGCCAAGAACGCGATCGTGCACCTGTACAACTCCACGTGCATCCTGCAGCGCGAGGTGGTGTTCCGCGCCAACAAGGACGAGATCCTCGACATCGCGACCCACGGCGCCATGCTGTGCCAGAAGTACGAGGACAACGTTCCTGGTACCAAGGTGTTCTACGAGTACAGCCCCGAGTCCTACACGGGCACGGAGCTCGAGTACGCGGTGCGCGTGTGCAACGCCGTGATGGACGTGTGGAAGCCCACACCGGACCGCAAGGTGATCATCAACCTGCCCGCGACCGTCGAGATGGCGACGCCCAACGTCTACGCCGACTCGATCGAGTGGATGAACCGCCGCCTCGACTACCGCGATGCGCTCGCGCTGAGCCTGCACCCGCACAACGACCGCGGCACGGCCATCGCCGCCGCCGAGCTGGGTTACATGGCCGGCGCGGACCGCATCGAGGGCTGCCTCTTCGGCAACGGCGAGCGCACCGGCAACGTCGACCTGGTCACGCTCGGCATGAACCTGTTCAGCCAGGGCATCGACCCGCAGATCGACTTCAGCGACATGGACGAGATTCGCCGCACGGTCGAGTACTGCAACCAGATCGACGTCCACCCCCGCCACCCGTGGGGAGGCGACCTGGTCTTCACCGCGTTCTCCGGATCGCACCAGGACGCGATCAAGAAGGGCCTCGAGTCGATGGACGCGAAGGCCGCGGCCGCAGGGCGTGAGCGTTGACGACCTGGTGTGGGCGGTGCCGTACCTGCCGATCGACCCGCGCGACGTTGGCCGCTCCTACGAGGCCGTCATTCGCGTCAACAGCCAGTCCGGCAAGGGCGGCGTCGCATACCTGCTCAAGACGGAGCGCAATCTTGACCTCCCTCGCCGCCTGCAGATCGAGTTCTCGCGCGTAGTGCAGCGCGAGGCCGACGCGTCCGGAGCCGAGATGACCGCCGACGACGATTTGGCAGATCTTCGAGGACGAGTACCTTCCCGCTCCCGATCCCGCTAAGAAGTGGGGACGGTTCTCGCTGGTTGGTACGCGCGCAACGTCGTCCGACGTCGGGCCGGACACGCTTGTCTGCCGACCTCACCGATCGCGGCGAAGCCGTCACGGTCGAGGGGTCCGGCAACGGCCCCGTCGCGGCGTTCGTGGCCGCGCTCAAGGGTCGCGACGCGCGCGTCGAGGTGCTCGATTACCACGAGCACGCGATGAGCGGAGGCGGCGACGCGATGGCCGCCGCGTACGTGGAGTGCCAGATCGACGACGAGATCCTGTGGGGCGTTGGCATCGACGCGTCGATCACGACGGCGACGCTCAAGGCGATCATTTCCGCCGTGAACCGTCGCGTACGATAACCGCGTGATTCTCACCCGTATGGGCCGCGCTGCGCGCGCCGCCGTCATCGTCGGCGTCGCGGCGCTGGCCCTCAGCGCTTGCTCGTCCGCGGACAACGACGCGGCCGCCAAGAAGGCGGCTGGCGAGCTGCCTGACCTCACCTCGGTTGGCCTCACCGAGTTTCCGTGTGGCGATGGCGACGCCATTGGAGCCTCGTTCCAGGAGCCCGTGGATCCCTACGTCGCACAGTGCTGGAAGGGGAGCCCAGAGAAGACGTTCCTCGACGTCGCGAACTCCGTCCAAGACGCGGTGATCCTCTCGACCGGCGGCGTCAACATCACGGACGACGTCTGCCCAGCCGACGCGCTTAGCGCGGGCGGCGGCATCGCCTGCAGGGCGGCACTGGTCACCGAAGGCGAATCCACCGTGGTGGTGCGCAGCGTTGTGGTGCTCGCGGAACCGGACACCGTGCTTGCCGACCTGCCGGACAACCCTACGCAGGAGCAGATTCAGCAGGTCCTTGCGGGTGCCGCTGTCGAGGTGCTCGTTGGGACGCAGCCGACGACCGATGGGACAACGCCGTCGCCTTCCGCGTCTTCGTAACCCCGGCGTCGGTCACGTGAACTAGTCACCGCAACGGCGACAATGGCACCGTGCCCCTGTACCGAGACGACGCGATTGTGCTGCGCACCCACAAGCTGGGTGAGGCGGACCGCATCGTAACGATGCTCACCAAGAACCACGGCAAGGTGCGCGCCGTGGCGAAGGGTGTGCGGCGCACCACGAGTCGCATCGGCGCGCGGATGGAGCCGTTCATGCTCGCGGACGTCCAGCTCTACGAGGGCCGCAACCTCGACATCGTGAGCCAGGTCGAGATGCGTGAGCCTTACGCGAGACGCATTTCTGCTGACTACGGGCTCTTCACGGCGGCGACCGCGATGGTGGAGACGACTGACAAGTTGGTTGACCACGAGAAGGAACCCGCCCTCGCGCAGTACCGCCTGCTCCATGGGGCGCTTGGGTCCCTGAGCAGGCGCGACCACGATCCAGGGAGCCTGCTCGATTCCTTTCTTTTGCGTTCGCTCGCGATCGCTGGATACGCGCCCAGCTTCGATCAGTGCGCCGTGTGCGGCAAGCCGGGACCGCACCGTGCGTTCTCGATCGCGGAAGGTGGAGCGGTGTGCGAAGACTGCCGACCCTCGGGTGCTGCCGCGCCATCGCCGGAGACGTTCACCCTGCTCGCAGCTCTCCTAGAGGGCGATTGGGGTGTCGCGGACCTCGCGGATCAACGAGCGCGCCGGGATAGCGCCGGCTTCGTGGCTGCGTACACGCAGTATCACCTCGAGCGGAAGGTCAGGAGCCTTCCGCTGGTGGACCGCGACTCGTAGTTGGCCCGCCCGCACCACCGAGCGCACCGTCGCGCGCGCCCGTCCGCCCGCACAATCCCTCTCGGTACACCACTGTCGTTTGCGCGCGCGAAGCGACGCGTGTGTACCGAGAGCGGAAGGAATCGCAGGCGCCGTGCCGGTAGCCTGGGCGGGTGACGCCGACGCCGCCCCCAGCCCACTCGTCGGGCGCGGTTCCCCCCACCTTGCCCAAGGGCGCTGTCCCCAAACACGTGGCGATCGTCATGGACGGCAACGGGCGTTGGGCGAAGCAGCGCGGCCTTCCGCGCACCGAGGGCCACACCAGGGGAGAGGCGGCGCTCCTCGACGTTGTCGCGGGCGCGATCGAGGTGGGAGTTACCCACGTAAGCGCGTACGCGTTCAGCACCGAGAACTGGAAGCGCAGTCCTGACGAGGTGCGATTCCTCATGGGCTTCAACCGCGACGTGATCCGTAGGCGGCGCGATGAGATGAACGAGTGGGGCGTGCGCGTGCGGTGGGCAGGGCGCCGTCCCAAGTTGTGGAAGTCCGTCATCGACGAACTTGAGACGGCCGAGCTCATGACCGCGCGCAACAAGGTGCTCACCCTCACGATGTGCGTCAACTACGGGGGTCGCGCAGAAATCGCCGACGCCGCGCGAGCCATCGCGCTCAAGGTCGCGGCGGGCGAGATGGACCCCGCGAAGGTCACTGAAAAGACGTTCGCGGCCCATCTTGACGAGCCCGACATGCCTGATGTCGACCTGTTTTGGCGCTCAAGCGGTGAGCAGCGGTCCAGCAATTTTCTGCCGTGGCAAGCCGCCTACGCGGAGTACGTCTTCAGCGATGTGTTGTGGCCGGACGTCAATCGGACGCACTTGTGGGCTGCGATTGAGGAGTACGCGAATCGGAATCGGCGGTTCGGCGCAGCCGGGTGAGTCCCCACGCCGTACCGCACGAGCGCCGCGAACACGGCAGCGAAGAGCCAAGGCGACTCATTCCACGCCTTCACAAGCGAGAATCCCACCACGGAGTAGATCGCGGCCCACGCGAGACAGCCGGGAATCATCGCGACTGTGTAGAGGTCCCAGCGCATGCGGCCAAACCCCGCCGCGGCATTGACCATGGTCTGGAACCCAATAGTCAGGAACGAGACAGGGATCCCTATGAATCCCCACCGGTCAAGGAAGGTGCGCGCGCGCTCCCAGCCGGGGCCCGAGAATCTCGCGGCCAGTCGAGCGCGACGAGACGGCGCTGCGTCCATGTCTGCCGCGACCAGGTCGTCGGGGGAGTCTGGCACCTTGGACAGTCCGCTACGAACCCAGCGACCCACGCCGTAAGTAGCCTGAGCGCGGACGAAGACCACGCACGCCAGGAAGACGAACAACCACCACCACGGACCATCCGCAATCGCCGAGGGTACCCCCAACATCACGCGCTCCCGTTGACACAGTCCGCGCACACGCCAGTCAGTTCCACTGTGTGTGCGATGCCTGTGTAGCCGTACCTGGCGCCAACCGCGGTTGCCCATGACTCGACGTTGGGTGCGTCGATTTCCTCTGCCTTCCCGCACACGCGACAGCGCAAGTGATGGTGGTGCTCTTCCGATTGAGCGCAGCGCCGGTACAGCGTCTCGCCGCTCTCGCGTCACCACCGAGTCGACAGCGCCAACCTCGGCGAGCGACTGCAGTGCTCGGTACACGGTCGCAAGGCCAACGGTGGAGCCGTCGTGTCGCAGCACGTCATGCCACGCCTGAGCTGAACGGAAGTCGCCGGTGCCTAGGGCATCGAGCACGGCGGCCCGCTGCTTGGTCATGCGCAGTTCGCCGCTCATGACGCGATCCTTGACTGCCGCCTTCGAAGGGCCGACGTTGTGGTCGCCACCGCGGCATAGCTCGCCACTCCGAGCACGACGATAAGCGCACCAGGCTGCAGGTCCACGTAGAGCGTGATCGCGATGCCCACAAGCGTCAGCGCGGCGCCAAAACCCATCGCAAGGAACATGGTTCGGTTGAAGGAGTGCGTGAGCAGTTGAGCGATGGCTACCGGCACGATCATCAATGCGCTCACAAGCAGCACCCCGACCACCCTCATCGCCACCGTGATGGTGATTGCCGCAAGCACTGCGATGACCATGTTGAGCACGTTGACGGGCAAGCCCGGACGCTGAGGCGAACTCCTGATCGTGTGTCACCGCGAACAGTGCGCGGCGCAGTCCAACACCGATGGCGATGATGACGCCCGCGAGCACGACCGACACCCACACGTCCTGCCAAGACACGGTCGATATGGAACCAAAGAGGTAGCTCAGCAGATTGGTGCTCGTTCCCCCGGAGGCGCCGATGAGCAGCACGCCAAGTGCGATCCCTCCGTAGAACAGGATGGCCATCACGACGTCGGCACCCGCGGTGCCTCGTGACCGCATGCGTTCGATGATCGCGGCTCCTGCGACCGCGAAGAGGATCGCACCGGGCAGAGCAAGCGCGTCTCGTTCAGTGAAGCCTGCGAGGGAGCCAGCGAGCCAGCCCGCAGCGACACCGGCGAGCGCTACGTGTCCGATGCCGTCGCCAAGCAGTGCCATCCGACGCTGCACCAAGTAGGTGCCGACGATTGGTGCGGCGACGCCGACGACGAGGCCGGCGAGCAGCATTCGCTGGACGAGGGGATCTAGCAGGAGGTTCATTAGCGCGCCTCCAGCAAAGGCCCCGACGTTGGCGGGCGTGGGGTCCTCATGTGCGTGCGTGTGGTCATGGCCTGGCAGGGCGTGCACGCCGAGATCCGCGGGAGGCGTTCCGCGGAACGTGACGACGCCGTGGTCGAGAACCACTGCCTCATCGATGAGGCTCACGAGCGGCCCGATCTCGTGGAGCACAACGATGATGCCCGCGCCGTCGCTCTTTAAGGTGATCGAGCGTGTGGACCAGGGCGACTTGAGAGTGCAGGTCTACTCCGGTCATCGGTTCGTCGAGAATGAGCAGCTCTGGGTCGCGCACGATCGCGCGCGCGATAAGGACCCGCTGTTGTTGGCCGCCCGAGAGCGAACCAACGTCGCGCCTTGCGAGATCCGCAACACCAAGCTGTTCGAGCGCGACCGCAACACGGCGTCGGGCATCGTTTGGTAGGCGAAGCTGCCCGTGACGCAAAAGGCCGGATGAGACCACTTCTGTGGCCGTCGCTGCGACGCCACCCGCGGCGGTAATGCGTTGCGGGACGTAGCCAAGCCGTGCGCGGGCGGCCGCGGATATCGGCTGGTCACGGTAGCGAACCTGTCCGCCGGTGAGGGGAAGGGCGCCAACGAGCGCGCGGATCAGGGTCGACTTTCCCGAGCCATTGGCCCCCATGACTGCGATCGCCTCGTGGGTTCGCACGGAAATGTCGACACCGTGCAGAATCTCGTTGCCGCCGAGCGCCACACGAACGCCACTACCCGAGAGCAGCACATCTCCGGCTGCCACGCCCCTTGCGTCAGGCACAGTCAAGCGCCGTCCTCAGGTTCTGGAGATTGCGGGTCATGACCGTAGCGTAATCGTCTGGCGCAACGACAGACTCGATGGGATCGAGCACCGCAGTTGCAGCGCCCGTGTCGTGAGAGATCGAGTCCGCGACCGCGGTGTTGATGAGTGACTCGGTGAAGATCGTGGTGGTGCCGGTCTGTTCCACAACCTTGCGGATTTCGAGCAATCGTGCGGGGGAGGGCTCGGCCTCTGGGTCTATGCCCGCGATGCCGATTTGGGTGAGTCCGTAGCGCGCCGCGAGGTAGGCGAAGGCCTCATGACTCGTGACGATGTCGGTGCGCTGGCACTGGTCGAGGCCAGTTGAAAACTCGTGGTCGAGGCCGTTCAGTTTGTCCGCGAGTGCGGAGGCGTTGGCCGTGTAGGTCTCGGCGTGCGCGGGGTCGAGCGAGGAGAGTTGCTCGCCGACCGCAGTCGCGTAGGTCGCGAGCAGCGTGGGGTCTAGCCAGAAGTGGGGATCGTAGAGCCCGTTTTCGTCGTCCGCGTTGGGGTCGGCGGGGCGCAGCGTCACTACAGACGCGGCGTCAAACGCATTCGCGTTGGTGGCGTCGATCGCGTCTTCGACCGCGGGTTGCAGCTCGGAGAGGTAGAGGACTAGATCGGCGTCTGCGACCTGACGAACTGCCTTGGGGGAGAGTTCAAGATCGTGCGGCTCGACGCCGGGCGGCGCGAGTCCGACGACCGTCGCGTTGTCTCCCGCGACCTGCTCTGCGACGTATTGCAGGGGGTAGAACGACGCGGCGATTGTCACGCTGTCGCCAGCGGACGAGTCCGCGGCGCAGCCGGTGACGAGAAGGAGACCGGCTGCGCCGAGGACGATGGCTACCTTACTCATGGTGCGACGTTAGCGCGATTGATAATCATTGTCAACTGGCTCGGGCGCGTGTGGCCTCGCTACGGAATTTGCGCGTGGGTTGAGTCGGCACCCGATCCGTTGCCTTCGGGTGGCATTGTGTCAAGGCGTTCGCTCACTCCCCGCATTCTGCGGCTCCGGAGTAGCATGCAAATACTGGATGTGGCGCGGATGCGGCAATCCTTAAGGGGGGAAGTGGGACCCATGACTGCACGACGTCTTGAACAGGCCGCAATGGTTATGTTAGGAATTGCGTTTGCGATCGTGCTAATAGTGCTAGCCAGCACCCGTTCGGATGCGACCTCGACAAAATACTTGTCGATAACTCGCTACGAGCAGAACCAGACCAACTGGTGCTGGGTCGCGGCCGCGCAGACCGTTATCAAATTCATCACGGGCACGGAATACTCACAATGCAAGGTCTACGATTGGGGTCAGACTATTGGGACCGGCTGCGCGAACCTCTCCGGCACCCGAACAACGGAACAAACCGCGGTAAGAATTGGCACCGGTCACACGCCCGACTGGAACGCGGATGCGATTCCTGGCACGAAATTGGTTAGCGAGATAAATGCTGGGCATCCCATCGTCGTGGAGATCGCGTACTCAAGCACTCACCATCACATGGCCACGGTATACGGCTACTGCAGTGGCTGCAACGGCACCACTACCGTGTCATTGTCCAACATTCCCTCGCCGGTCGGTACTGGCAAAAGCGCACCGATTTCAACCGTCACCCTCGCGTACCTTGCGTCGAATTCTAGTTATTCGACGCAAGCCTACTTGTGGGACATTTCGAAATGAGCGCTCTAGCGGTCGGCCTCGCAGGGTGGACTGTAGTTGCAGCGCTCAACATTTCGGGGAACGCGGTCGAGGTTCGCGACGCGACCGATCCGCAGATTCAGGTCGCGAGCCATGCGCTTGAGTGGCTCGCGGTGTCTGCGCAAACGGACCCGTCCTGGAACCTCGTTTTCCCGGCCATGTCATCAGTGAGGGTCTCCAGCGCGCACATCATTGAGGTGCTGGACATAGGGGCGCTCCCACAGGGCATCGACACCGCGAGCGTTACAGACGCCGAAGCATTGAGTGTTGTTCTGCCCACGCAGGAATCCTGTGTGGTGGCGAGTTCACCGGGCAACGTGCACTCCGCGCTCGTCTGTGGGCAGGTTGAAGGTCAGGACGTTGTCTTCACGCGTGCTGAAGAGGTCGATCTCGCGTCAGGCATCGACCTGACCACTTCAGATGCAATTGTCACACTCGACGGTTACGGCTATGCCTTAACGAAGGGCAAGGTGTTTCGCGCCCTAGAGTCGAATGCGCTTGCGAACATCGGAGCCTCGCGCAACTCGGGACAGGTCGCGACGGCGGTCGCAAAACGGGCACGGGACTTGCGCACTTTGGAGCGTGCTGGCCGGGGGATCAACAGCGGCAGCCCAGCGCTCTTCGGCACGACGGTGGAGTCAGAAGCCGCGTGGCGCGCGCTCGTAGACGACGCCGAGAGCGAGCTCGCGAAGATGGGCAAACTTCCCTACCGGGAGGCTCAATACGGTGGCGAGTGGCCAGAGGCCACGATGTCTTCCAAGCCGGTCACAAATAGCGAGGATTGGAAGCAGAGGTACGGAGTCGAGCCCACGGGCCTCACGTGTCACGCTTCTGCGGATCAGTCCACCATGGCGGGTTCCTTTGGATGTTATTCGCTTGACGCTTCAGGACAGCCGCAGTGGCAAGTGTCAACCACCACCTTCGTGGCCGCGTCCTCTGAGGTCTTCGATGTGGACGGCAGCGTCGTCTCGATGCGCGAGGCGGGGCTGTACGTTGTCGCGGACGGCTACATCTGGCCTCTAGATTCCTTGGCTGCCAAGGTGGTTCCTTCGAAGATGCCGATCGACGACGCGATGCCTCTAATTGACGCAGAAATGGCCAAATACGATCAGTTTCCGTGGCTAAACCTGGTCGTTCCGCTGGCGGTCGCCGTAGCACTCGGAGGCGGGGCAGTCGCACTCCTCGTTGTCGCGCGCCGCAGGCGGCGAGCCGCGGCTGAGACAGCGGGAGCGCTCCGCTCGGACCACTAGACTTGCCCGGAACCTTTCAAACCCGCGAGGAGATCTCCGTGGCAGCACCGTCCCGTCTCGACAACGTCATCTCGCTCGCGAAGCGCCGTGGATTCGTCTTCCCTTGCTGGCGAGATTTACGGCGGCACGCGCTCGGCGTGGGACTACGGGCCGCTCGGCGTGGAGCTCAAGGAGAACATCAAGCGCCAGTGGTGGCGTGCCATGGTTACCAGCCGCGATGACATCGTTGGGCTCGACTCCGCAGTGATTCTGCCGCGCCAGGTGTGGGTCGCTTCCGGCCACGTAGGCGTGTTCACGGACCCGCTCACCGAATGCCTCAGCTGCCACAAGCGCTATCGCGAAGACCAGATGCTTGAGGAGTTCGAGGAGAAGAAGGGCCGCGCGCCCGAGGGCGGGCTCGCGGAGATCGCGTGCGCCAACTGCGGGACCCGCGGCCAGTGGACAGAGCCCCGCGACTTCAACATGATGCTCAAGACGTACCTTGGCCCCGTCGAGGACGAGTCCGGTCTGCATTATTTGCGCCCAGAGACCGCGCAGGGCATCTTTGTGAACTTTGCCAACGTGGTTGGCACGTCGCGCATGAAGCCGCCGTTCGGCATCGGCCAAATCGGTAAGTCGTTCCGCAACGAGATCACGCCAGGAAACTTCATCTTCCGCACGCGCGAGTTTGAGCAGATGGAGATGGAGTTCTTCGTTGTGCCTGGTACGGACGAGGAATGGCACCAGTACTGGATCGACGCCCGCACCGATTGGTACACGGGCCTCGGCATCAGCCGCGACAACCTGCGCCACTTTGAGCACCCCAAAGAGAAGCTCTCTCACTACTCCAAGCGCACCGTGGACATCGAGTACCGCTTTGGCTTCCAGGGCAGCGAGTGGGGTGAACTCGAGGGCATCGCGAACCGCACGGACTTTGACCTCAACACGCACAGCGAGAACTCCGGCAAGGACCTCCAGTACCGCGATCCTGTGACAAACGAGAAGTACACGCCGTACGTGATCGAGCCAGCGGCCGGCCTCACGCGTTCGCTCATGGCGTTCCTGTGCGAGTCATACGAAGAGGACGAGGCACCCAACACCACGGGCGGCGTCGACAAGCGCACCGTGTTGCGGCTGGACCACCGCCTCGCGCCAGTCAAGGCTGCGGTGCTGCCCCTCAGCAAGTCCGACGCTCTGCTCCCCACCGCGGAGAACCTCGCCAAGGAGCTGCGTGGGTTCTGGAACATCGATTACGACGTCACGCAGGCGATCGGCAAGCGCTACCGCCGTCAGGACGAGATCGGCACGCCGTATTGCATCACGATCGACTTCGAGACGATCGACGACCAGGCCGTGACGATCCGCGATCGAGACACGATGGCGCAAGATCGCGTGTCGCTGTCGCAGGTCAAGGGCTACCTCGCGGAACGGCTTGCGGGCGCGTAGATCTGCCCGCCGCCGGGTTACCGATGCATTAACCCCTGTCACACGCCCTAAGCGCGAATGCGGGCGTCGGCTGGCATCTTCGATCGTCATGGGCACCAGGCAGGACAGTCGTTCTGGCCCAAAAGCGGTCGTCGATTCTGACCGCCTGGTCTTTATTGCCGGGCCGTTAACTTCCCATGAACTCCACCCAATCCGCTTGCAATGTGACGTACATCACACTTAGCGTCGAAAACGTCATCGGGCACCGTATCACCGGCTGAGGAAATCGCTGGGGTCGGTGGTTTCGGGCCATCAATGAGGATCACCAAACGCCAAGCGCGCAGCGCTTGGCGCTGGGCGGTGGCATGCCAATGGTCCTTCCAACGTTGAGGGGGTGTGTCCGTTATGGGCACGTTCTGGTCTGATGCCTGGAGCTTCATCCAGGAAGGTTTGACGTATTTTCCGCTCGCCGTCGCCGGCACAATCGTGTGGGGCCTGTGGCTCTACCGCGTCATCCTGTCCCGCATGTACAAGCCAACATGGTCGACGTTCCGCACCACGACGTCGGTCGTCGTGCCCTCGTATCACGAGGACCCTGACATCCTCATGCGCTGCCTCGAGTCGTGGCGGGAACAAAACCCCACCGAGATCATCATCGTGCTCGACGTCGCCGACACCGATGCCTACAACCGCATCGTCGAACTTGGTGACAGCCGCGTCAATGCCGTGTTGTTCCACCACGCAGGGAAGCGCTCCGCTCTGGGATGCGGGATCCGTCTCGCCACCGGTGAAGTGCTGGTGCTGGTGGACTCCGACACGTCGTGGACCGCTGGTCTGCTCGATGCGGTCCAGATGCCCTTCGAGGACCCGGAAGTCGGCGGCGTCAGCACGCAGCAGAACGTCTACCAGACGCAACTCGAGCGTGTGGCGCCGCATGGCGGACTGGCTCGTCAACCTGCGCTACTACGACTACGTGCCAGCCATGGCACGAGCGGGCGCGGTGCCTTGCATCTCCGGCCGCACGGCCGTGTATCGCCGCAGCGCGGTGATGCCAGTACTCGAACACCTCGAAAACGAGTACTTCCTTGGCCGACGCTGCATCGCGGGAGACGACGGTCGCCTCACGTGGCTCGTGATCGCCTCTGGATACAAGACGGTGCATCAGTCCACCGCGAAGGCGATCTCAATGTTCCCGTCGAGCTTCAAGGCGTTTATGAAGCAACGTGTGCGCTGGAGCCGGAACTCGTACAGGACGTACCTCACGGCCGCAACGCAAGGGCTGGCTGTGGCGCACGCCGTTCGTCACCAAGGTGACCGTGCTGCAGATCCTGCTCACGCCGCTCACCATGGGCATGACGCTCACGTACCTGGTGATTTCCCGATTCGAGGTGTCGACAACCGGCGGATCGTGGTGCTGTGCTGGCTCTTGTTGGGCCGCGGCATTCGCGGCTGGTCCAACCTGCGGCGCAACCCCGTCGACATCTTCTTCCTGCCGATCCTCGCGATCACGGTGATCTTGATCGCGCTGCCCATCAAGACTGTTCGCGTTCTTCACGATGAACAAGCAGGGGTGGCTCACCCGCAGCGCCACGCAGATCGGCGGCGAGGGCCAGACGGCCAGGACCCTTAACCCCGTGGCGGTGACGTCATGAGGCGCGGCGCTCGCAGTCGGGATCGTCGCTGTAGTGACGCTGTTGCTTGCGGTTCCCGCAGCGTCGGCGAGTACGGCCGACCCCAGCCAGCCGGGAGCCGGCTCCGTCGCGGAGCCTGTGGCTGGAGCGTCGGCCGCGCCGTCGGCGAAGGCCGACGTCGAAACCGACGCCCCAGCACCAGGAACGTACGCCGGCGACCCCGTCGCCGAGACCGAACTTGTGGCTCAAGAGGACCGCAGGCTCATCGATGTCAGCCTGGTGTCCAAGGGGATTCTCGTGCCAGAGCTCGACGTAACCCACCCGTTCAGGGTTACGGGCACCGCGGTATCGACCCTGGTCTTGACGGCTCGCGTGGCTCCATACACGCTCGACGAACTCGCGAGCCTCGCGCCCACCTCAGTTGTCAAGGGCAAGGATGGCGTGTACGACCTCAACGAGTCCATCGCGATCCTCAAGGGTGCAACACTCGACATCCACGGTCGCGGCGGCATTCGAGTTGCGCTTGGCTTCGCAGCCTGGAGGCTTCGTGTCCATCGTCGTCGCTGGGCGGCACGCTCGTGGTGCGTGGTACGCCCGCAAATCCCGCTACGATCACGAGCTGGAACGCCATCGACGGGGCTCCGGACACCACAACGGCCGACGGCCGCGCGTACATCCGTGCGATGGGTGGTCAAGTGTCGCTTACCGACGCAGCAATCTCGCAGCTCGGGTTCTGGAGCGGCAATACTGGCGGAATTGCCCTCACTGGGCTCGTGCAGACCTTTGGGCTTGGACTGGGCTCGGGAGCCTCCGACGGGTCGGCTGGCGACGTCACTGGCGCTGTGGGCGACGGCACGAGCGGCGACGCAAGTAGCCCCGCGCCAGATGACACGCAAGCCACGGGAATCGTCACAACCACGGACGATGGTGTGATCAACGACCAAGTAGGCAGTTCCCTCGTGCCAGAAGGCGTCACCGCTTATCTCGCAAATCTGCGGATCAACGGCAACGCGTTTGGTGTTTTCGCGGCTAACACTGCGAGTTTGGAGCTCAACGACTCCGAGATTTCGAACAGCCTCATCGACGGTGTGGTGTTCCACCGACAGGTGGAACGCTCCAAGGTGACCGGTACATCGAGCAACGACAATGCCGGCGACGGGTTCCGTATCTCGCGAGGATCCGACTCCATCACGTTGCAAGACGTGACCGCTACCGGCAACGGACGCAACGGTGTCACGATCAATGCGGGGCCGCTCGCCACAGGGCCGTCCGCGGTTGGCCTATCGACCAAGGTCTATGGCGACCACACGGTGCGTGACGCGGTGCTCATAGGCAACGCCGCGTCGGGCATAACGGTCATTGGGGGCGACGGGATCACGCTCAGCCGCAACAGGATCGAGTCGAGCCCGTTCGGGATCGTTGTCCAACAAGCGACGAAGAACGTGCGCATTGAGGACTCAACCTTCTCCGACATCGCAAAGCAATCCATCGCGTTGCGCGACGGGGTCTCCGGCACAGTGACCCAGAACGTGACGCGAGGCGGAGCGATCGGTATCTACCTGCGGGACTCGGCTGCACAGATCGACCACAACACCATTGCCGGCGTCAACGGCCACGGCGTTTCGGTCGTCGGCGCTGCAGAAGGCACCGTGATCGAGGCGAACACCATCTCTGGTGCCGGGACATCGCCCATTGACACGGCCCGCTCCGAGAACGCAGAGGTCAAGAGCACGAACACCGTTGAAGATTGGCGGTACCAGTCGTTCACTGCGGTGGTTGTCGACAACGTCAAGCGGCCGCTGACGCTCATGTGGGCTCTCCTTGCGCTGCTGCTCATGTTCACCGCAATCTCTGGCTTCCGTCAGCGCCGGCGCGGGTTCGGTTCGCCGTACCGCGACCGCACCCCACTCCACATGTACTCGCGAGGCCTTGCCGACCCGTCGACGGTGCCCGGCGCAATGCCGCCCCTCGCTATGCGCAGCCGTGTGGAGACGGCTCCTGCAGCATCGACCGCTGAAGTACCCGTCACCCTCGCCGCGCCGCTGCCTAAGCGACAGCCGCAGCGGGTGGATCAAACGGTGGGAGTGTGATGAATCGTGGCCAAGGAGTTCTCGCCGGGCTCTCGGCGGTCGTGGTTGGTGCCATCGTGACGTGGGGCATTCTGGGCAACGGGACAACGGAACCCGAGGTCACCCCTACGTCGGGTCTCGTGACCGGTGGCGCGTTTACGCCGTCCCCGTCCGCGAGCCCGCTCGCAAGCTCACTCGCAGCATGCTGCGACGTCGCATCGCCAAGCGCGACAAACCCGGCCGGCGACCAAGCCGGTGTTGGCGCCTCGGCGAGCGGAGCGTCGGGCACAACGAAGGCGGGTCAGTCGCAAGGCACGACCGGGGCTTCATGCGCCGACGCGGACGTCACCGTGAGCGACGCTGAAAGCCTGACCGACGCTCTCAAGGGCGCCGCGCCGGGCCAAGTCATCGCGATGGCGCCCGGGACCTACGTTGGGCAATTTGTGGCGTCGGCGTCGGGCACGGCGAGCGCGCCCATCACGCTGTGCGGCGGCGCGACGTCGATCATCGACGGCGACGGTCTCGACGGTGGTTACGCGTTCCATCTCGACGGCGCAAAGTATTGGGTGTTGTCAGGGTTCACCGTCACAACGCACAAAAGGGCGTGGTGGCCGACGGCACCGTTGGCTCGCTCGTGACGGGCCTCACCGTCCACCACATCGGCGACGAGGGAATTCATTTGCGCGAGTATCTCCACCGATAACATGGTGCGCGGCAACACCATCTACGACACTGGCAACCGGCGGGAGAAGTTTGGCGAGGGCATCTATATCGGCTCCGCCAACTCGAATTGGTGCAGCGATCACCGACTGCCAACCTGACCGCTCCGATCGCAACCTCGTCGAGCGACAACACGATTTACGGCACGACTGCCGAGGCCGTCGACATCAAGGAAGGCACGACGGGCGGGATGCTCAGCCGACAACTCGTTCGACGGTCTGGGATCTCCAAGGGCGGCGGCGACTCGTGGGTCGACGTCAAGGGAAATAACTGGGTGATCGAGGCCAACGTTGGCGTCAACTGCCCGATGGATGGCTTCCAGGTCCACGACGAGCCGGACGGCTGGGGGAAGGGCAATCGTTTCAGCGACAACACCGCAACGGTGAACGGTCCCGGATTCGGGTTCTCTCTCCACCGGTACAAGACAACGTCGTCGAGTGCTCCAACACCGTGTCCAACGCTAAGGAGGGGCTGTCCAATGTCTCTTGTCGCTAACCCGGGCGATCACTCGCGACCGGGTCGATCCTCAAAAGGGGAAACGATGATCCACCGACACTCCGCTTTGCCTGTACCCGCAAAACCCAAGCTCACCGTCATCGGCACGGGCTACCTTGGCGCTACTCACGCGGTCGCGATGGCCTCGCTCGGCTACGACGTCTTGGGCGTTGATGTCGACCAGTCCAAGATCGATCGCCTCACTTCCGGGGAGGTGCCGTTCTTCGAACCCGGACTTCCCGAGCTGTTGCGAGAGGTCATGGACCGGCGAGCTGCGCTTCACGACGTCGTTTGACGAGGCCGCAGAGTTCGGCGACGTCCACTTCATTTGCGTCGGAACACCACAGGCGCATGGAGCCACGCGGCCAACCTCGAGTATGTCGAGTCCGCGTTCACCGAGACTCGCCAAGCGCATCACCAAGCCCGCCCTCCTCGTCGGCAAGTCCACCGTTCCTGTCGGTACCGCGGTGCGCCTGACGGACCTGGTGCAGCAGGCGTCGCCGAATCCGGACCTGATCGAACTCGCATGGAACCCCGAGTTCCTGCGTGAGGGCTACGCGGTGCAGGACACGCTGCGGCCCGACCGGCTCGTGTTTGGCGTCGCCACCGACATGGGCGGAGAAGATGCTGCGTGCGGCGTTCGCACCCATCCTCGAGGTGGGCACGCCGCTGGTAGTTGCCGACTTGCAAGACGGCCGAGCTGGTCAAGGTTGCGGCCAACTCCTTCCTTGCCACCAAGATCTCGTACATCAACGCGATGGCCGAGGTGTGCGAGGTGAC
Source organism: uncultured Actinomycetota bacterium (assembly GCA_963757685.1). Taxonomy (GTDB): domain Bacteria; phylum Actinomycetota; class Actinomycetes; order Actinomycetales; family Demequinaceae; genus Demequina. The sequence goes on from CAVWSW010000004.1 coordinate 143,334, forward strand.
CGGCGCGGACGTGAACCTGTTGGCGTCGCGCCCTCGCTACGACGACCGCATCGGCGGGCGCTTCCTCAAGCCCGGGCCTCGGTTTTGGCGGGGGGTGCCTCCCCAAGGACATTCGCGCGTTCGCATTCCGAGCGGAAGAGTTGGGAGTCGGCCAGGCCGTTGCGTTCCTGCACGAGGTCGACACGATCAACAACCGGCGCCGTATGCGCACGGTAGACCTGGTGCGCGAACTCGCGGGCGGGGACCTCAAGGGAAGCGCATCGCGGCCTCGGCGCGGCGTTCAAGCCGAACTCGGACGACATTCGCGACGCTCCTGCGCTCGACGTGGCGGACATGCTTCGCGCGGAAGGCGCTGACGTGATCGTCTACGACCCCGAGGCTATGGATAACGCCAGCCGTGACTACCCACAGCTCACCTACGCGGACACCTCTCGCTGAATGCATCAAGGGCGCCGACGTGGTCGTGCTTCTCACCGAGTGGAGACAGTTCCGCGACGCCGATCCGGAGATGATGGGCGAGCTGGTGGAGCGCAAAGCCATGGTCGACGGTCGTCACGCGCTCGATGCGGACGCCTACCGCGCCGCCGGCTGGGAGTACAGGGCGCTCGGGCGTCCCGCGCAACCTCGACGGTGCAACTGCTCGAGGATGAGAAGGACTCGGTGATGGTAGGCGCGCTCTAGAACCGTTGCAGCTGCGCGCTTGTTCGCTGCGCTGCAACGCCTCGTGCCCGGGCTCCCCTCAGCGGCCCGGGCACGGGTGTGTCCGCTGCACGCGGACCGGCCCCCGGAACCCGCCTGAGACAATGGTGACCATGACCACCTCCGTTGCCCCGGCGTCGGCGCCTGCTTGCCGCCGCTCAACATCGGGCCGCTGCGCGTGGAGACGCCCGGTGGTGCTCGCGCCGATGGCAGGCATCACGAACGCTGCCTTCCGGCCGCTTGTGCCGCGAGCACGGCGGCGGACTGTACGTCGCGGAAATGGTGACGTCGCGCGCGCTCGTCGAGCGCACGCCGGAGAGCCTGCGCATCATCGCGCACGATCCGGACGAGACGCCACGATCAGTCCAGGTCTATGGCGTGGACCCCGCGACGATCGGCGCCGCGGTGAAGATGCTCGTCGAGGAGGACCTCGCCGACCACATCGACATGAACTTCGGCTGCCCCGTCGCGAAGGTCACGCGCAAGGGCGGGGGAGCGGTGCTGCCCTGGAAGCGCGACCTGTTCCGCGACATCGTGCGCGCGGCGGTGCGCGAGGCGTCGAAGTTCGACGTTCCGGTGACCGTCAAGATGCGCAAGGGCATCGACGACGACCACCTCACCTACCTCGATGCGGGCCGCATGGCCGAGCGCGAGGGCGCGGCGGCGGTCGCGCTTCACGCGCGCACGGCGGCCGACTACTACTCGGGCACGCGGACTGGGAGGCGATCGCGCGCGCTCAAGGACGCGGTGACGTACCGTGCCCGTGCTCGGCAACGGCGACATCTGGGCGGCCGAGGACGCGGTCGCAATGGTCGAGCGCACGGGCTGCGACGGCGTGGTCGTGGGGCGCGGGTGCCAGGGGCGGCCGTGGCTGTTCGCCGACCTGCAGGCGGCTTTCGAGGGGCGCCCCGAGCGAGTGCAGCCGGGCCTGCGCTTCGTTGCCGACACCGTGTATCGCCACGGCGAGCTCATGGTGCGCCACTTCGACGGCGACGAGAACAAGGCCATGCGAGAGATTCGCAAGCATATTGCCTGGTATTTCAAGGGTTACCCGGTGGGTGGGGATGCCCGACGCTCGCTCGGCTTGGTCGAGTCCCTCGCCGAGTTGCGGGGCTTGCTCGATGGCCTCGACTTGGACGCGCCGTACCCGGGGGTCGACGCGGAGGGGCCCGCGGCCGCCAGGGCACGCCCAAGCGGCCCGTCGTGCCCGGAGGGCTGGCTCGACTCGCGCGAGATCTCCCCTGACCTCGCGCTGCGCTTGCACGAGGCCGAGCTCAGCGTCTCCGGCGGCTAGGACGCGCGCGTCGTCAGGTGAACTTGCACGAACCCCGGCCCCCATCGCTCCACCTTCTCGACCGAGAATTCCGCTGGCATGGCCAGCCCAGTAAAGAGGGGCACGCCCTTGCCCAACGCCGTTGGCTGAATCGTGAGCACGAGGTGATCGAGCAGGCCGGCGTCGAGCACGCTGCGGATGGTGTTGCCGCCATCGACATAGACGTCGCGGTCGCCCGCCACATGCCGTGCCCGCTCAATGATCTGGGTCACTTCCCCAGTGGCGGCCTCCACCGCAGGATGCGTGCTGCTGAGCGGTCGCGACGTGGCCACGAGCATCGGGATGTCCCCGTACGGCCACGGGCCGTCGAAGCCCTCCACGATGTCGAAAGTACGCCTGCCCATGACGATGCACCCAATCGTTCGCGAGAAAGTCGTCGAATTCGAGTCCTTCCGGCTTGGTCGCCGCCCACTCTCCAGTCGCGAGCGGCAAACCCGATTCTCGACCCCCCTCGAGCCAACCAAGCTCATCGTTTGGGCCGGCTATAAAACCGTCGATTGACATGGCCAGATATCCGCGAATCAGTGTCATTTCGCAACTCTACGTGGGGCCGGCGCGCGCCGCGATCTTTGCGCGGACCTGTGCGCGGCACCACGCAGCTCGGTGCATCACGTCGATATACGGCAGTCGAACCGTGTCCACGCCTATGCGGGCGAGCATGCTGTCGCGCCACGTGTCTCGTGCGCGGTGTTCTGGTTGCGAGTGCCAACGTGCGCCGTCGAACTCGATGGCCGTCTTGGTTCGAGGGTCGTACCGATCGACCACGAAGCGATTCCCTTCTACGACAAATGGCGCCTGGTAGACCAGTGGTTTCAGATCGGGCGTGTTGAGTACTCTGCGAGCGCCCTGGTACTCGAGGTAGCTGTGCATTCCATCGCGAAGGTGGCGCAGGAAGGCCTTCAGGCGCCAGCGCCCTCGTACGCGGGGGTAGTAGTCAAGGGCGGCGCGGATTTCCGCGACAGTAGTAATGCCCTTGCGAAGCGCGGCGAAGATCGCCTCCCGTGCGCCCCCAAACGGATCTTCCTCCCACGCGTGCACGAGCGCCTCGGGAACGCTCACCACCCTGACACCCTGTTCCTCGTGTGTTAGCGATCGGCGCGTGCATCGGCGCAGGGTTAACCACTCCGGCGAACGGACGTGCAGCGGCGACGGGGCGGCGGCCCTGAGGTTAGCTGGTTCATCCTCAAGCAGTCCGTAGATTGCGCACGCGGCGAGACCGGTGAGCGCAACAGAATGGGGTAGCCACACCATGGCGGCCGCGGCCCGCGTGAAGAATGCGTCCGCGTGGGCGCGATGTACGTAGATGCGCGGGAGCAGCGCGCTCACAGAGGCGTCTCCATTTGCGTGCCGCAGCGCCGCGCGCCCATGCCGTGCATGGAGTTCCCCGGCTCGCGCGATCGTGCCCGGCGAACGCAAGTCCTCAACCAGATCAAGCGTCCTCGCGATCCGTCCCATGCCCCGAGATTCGCCGGTCTAGCTCCGTGGCGCCAACGTGGCAGACGAGCGTTGGGGATAACGCGGCGCGCGACCTCCCCTGGGGACGCGCCCGCCGGTCGCCCTCTCGCGCTCTCGGTACATGAGCGTCGTTTCCCGCAGGGAAACGACAGCCATGTACCGACACGGGTATGGAGCGCAGATAGCATCAACGTGTGAGCGAACTTCCGGCCGGCTACGTGGACGCCGATGCCGAGCGCTACGTTGACGAACCGCCTAAGCGCGCGGAACGCACTCCGTTTGAGCGCGATAGGGCAAGGATCGTGCACAGTTCAGCGCTTGCGACGCCTCGGCGCCAAGACTCAGGTGCTCGGCGCGGGCAGCGGGGACTTTGTGCGCACTCGGCTCACCCACACGCTCGAGGTGGCGCAAGTGGGCAGGGGCCTCGCGAAGGTGTTCGGCTCCGACGAAGACGTCGTGGACGCCGCGTGCCTCGCGCACGACCTCGGCCATCCGCCGTTCGGCCACAACGGCGAGCGCGCGCTCGACGAGGTGTCACGCGACATCGGCGGGTTCGAGGGCAACGCGCAGACGCTGCGCCTCATCACGCGGCTCGAGCCAAAGTCGGTGGATCCCGTCACGGGCGCGAGCGTGGGGCTCAACCTCACGCGAGCGGTACTCGACGCATCGATCAAGTACCCGTGGCCGGAGCCTGAGGCGCCAACCCGGCCGGACGGCAGGCCAACCCGCAAGTTCGGCTACTACGCGGACGACGCGCCCGTATTCGCGTGGGTGCGCAAGGCACTGCTCCAAACGCGCGCAGCTTCGAGGCGCAGCTGATGGACTTCGCGGACGACGTCGGCGTACTCGATCCACGACGTGGAGGATTCAGTAGTCCACAACGCCGTGGCGCTCAGCGTGCTGCAGGATCCAGGGCCAGGCGCGCGACGTGGCGGCTCACGTTCGCGAATGGTACGGCCGCGGTGACGAGGCCGCGTTGCTCGCGGCGCTTGAGCGTCTGCGCGCGCGAGCCGTGGTGGATGGATGACCTACGACGGCTCGCACCGCGCGCTTGCCGGGCTCAAGGACATGACGAGCCAGCTGATTGGCAGGTTGTGCGACTCCGTGACCGAGGCGACGCGCGCCGTTCACGGCGACGGCGTGCTCTCGCGGCACGCGCGCAAACCTCGTGATCATCCCCGATGACGTTGCGAACGAGATGCTCATTCTCAAGGGCATCGCCGTTCACTTCCTGATGGCCCCTCGCGAACGCCGCGCGAGCTATCGCCAGCAGCGCGAGCGACTGTCATCCCTGGTATTGGCCCTTGTCGAGCGCGGCGCCGACGCGATGGAGCCGCATTTCGCGGCCCTCTACACCGAGGCGAGCAACGACTCCGCGCGCAAGCGCGTTGCGGTAGACCAGGTTGCGTCGCTCACGGACAAGTCGGCGCACGACTGGTTTCACAGATTTGTCGTTGCCCGACGCTGACGGCCCTTGATCAAGAAGTACAGCGCGGCGACGAGGCAGCAAGACGGGCACCCATCCGTAGCCGCTGCCGTAGCCGGTCCACACTGTTTCGTCGGGCCACAGGTCGGAATCGACCACCCCCAGCGTCCCCACTATGAGCACTCCCGCGAGCTCAACAGAAGACCCAACCAACGCAACAGTCTCCCAACCTCGCCACAGCGCCACGGCAATCACCACGTAGAGAGCGGCGGAGACGGCCGACAGCGAATACGCCAGCGGGGCGTCGGCAAAACTCTCCATGATCTGCACCGTGGCGCGCCCAGCCGCCGCGAGGCCCAAGATCGAATACACCACTATGAGCACGATGCGGGCAACGGGATTCACGAGCCGCCGCCCAGCAAAATGGTGAGACGCCACGACGCCACCGCGAGCGCAATCGCGACGGCTACCGCAGCGCCGCCGTCCACGCGCGCAATCTGGTCCGGAGCCAAAACGGGACGCAACGGGTCAGGATCGACCGCCGCGGCGTCGGGGTCGCCAAGCCGGCCGATGCCAAGCAAGGGCAGCAGCGCGAGAGTCGCCAGCAGGTACCCAATCGTCGTGATCAAGCCCGCGCTTGTGCCGGTTACCAGCAAATACACGACCCACGCCGCCTGAATGGCAACAGCCACGTACGTTGCCGTGACGACCCACTCGAGCACGCTATGAGCGCGCACGAACACGACGGTCGTCAAACCCGTGATCAGCAGGGCCGCGCACACACACAGCACGAGCGGGTACACAAATGACAAGAATGCGTCCACTACTGCTGGGCGTTCTGCACGCGCATTGGCAAGCGCGCAAGCTCCTCGCCATCGATGGAAACTACCCACGCGAGCAGCCGCGGCTTGTCAAAGCGGAGCCCATCAAAGGTGAAGGCGAAGCACGCGACCTGCTCAAACCCGTCGGCCAAATGCGCTGGCCGGCCGAGCGTGAACTCGCCGCCCATTGCACGTACGGGCTGCTGATTCCCTTCCTCGTCTTGGCGCACGCCGATGGGGTACGGCTCTCCGTCTTCCGTGACGAGTTTGACCTCGAGGTTGTGCGAGAGGTTGGTCTCGTTGAACGGCACGTGAACGGTTGCCGCCACGGCGAGGCGTCGGTGCTGGGCTGGGAACTGGCGCACGAAGATCGTGTTCCACCCAATGCCGAGCGAGTAAATCTTGCCGCTGACAACTTCAGCGGTGTCCGCGAGGAACGCGTCGACTCTCATGGGAGATCCTTTCCAAAGACTGAACCCAAGCGTAACTGCCAGCGAACTAGAGTGAGCACGTGCCAGGGACCATCAACCGCGAAGACATCGCGGCGGTTCGCGAGCGCGCGCCCATCGAGGAAATCATCGGGCAACATGTTGCGCTCAAGTCCGGGGGAGTGGGGTCGCTCAAAGGACTTTGTCCCTTCCACGACGAGCGGTCGCCGTCGTTCACCGTGCGCCCCGCGAACGGGCGATGGCATTGCTTCGGGTGTGGTGAGGGCGGAGATGTCATCGAATTCGTGATGCGCATGGACGGCTTGCCATTCACCGAAGCCGTGGAATACCTGGCGGAACGCGCGGGCGTGACCTTGCGTTACGAGGCAGGCGGAGCACGTAGCGGCCCCGCGCCTGGACAGCGCAAGCGCCTCATTGACGCTCATCGCGTTGCTCAGTCGTTCTACGCAGAGCAACTGAGCGGCGATGAGGCGCGGACGGGGCGCGAGTTTCTCAAGGAGCGCGGGTTTGACCGTGACGCAGCGGCGATGTTTGGCGTGGGGTACGCGCCAAAGGGGTGGTCCAGCCTCACCGATCATCTTCGCAAGTCCGGGTTCACGGAGGACGAACTCAAGGCGTCGGGCCTGGTAAGTGAGGGTCAGCGCGGGGTCTACGACCGTTTCCGCGGCCGTCTCGTGTGGCCCATTCGCGAGGTGACGGGCGACGTCATCGGGTTCGGCGCGCGGCGCCTGTATGAGGACGATCAAGGCCCCAAGTACCTCAACACCCCAGAGACGCAGCTCTACAAGAAGGCGCACGTGCTGTACGGGCTTGACCTTGCGAAGGGCGCCATCCGCTCCGAGCGAGCCACGGTGGTCGTCGAGGGATATACCGACGTCATGGCGTGTCACCTCGCGGGCGTCACCAATGCCGTGGCGACGTGCGGAACGGCATTTGGTGAGGACCACGTGAAGATGGTGCGGCGCCTCATGGGCGACACCACGCAGCTCAAGGTTGGCGCCACTGGCGCGCGCGTCATCTTCACCTTCGACGGTGACGAGGCGGGGCAAAACGCGGCCCTCAAGTCGTTCTCGCTCGACTCTCAGTTCCTCGCGCAGACATTCGTTGCCGTTGACCCGAGCGGCCAGGATCCGTGCGAGATCCGTCAACATCGCGGCGATGCGGCGGTGGTTGACCTCATGGCCCACACCGTGCCGCTCTTCGAGTTCGTGATTAAGGCCTCCCTCGCCTCCCACAATCTCGCGTCTCCGGAGGGCCGCATCGCCGCGCTGCGCGCCGCCGCGCCAGTGGTCGCCGGGATCCGCGACACCGCGCTCCGGCCGGAGTACGCGCGTAAGCTCGCCGGCTGGCTCGGGATGGAGCCGGCGCAAGTCCTCACGGCAGTGGGCGCTGGCACAAGGCCCCGGCCCGACGCTGTGGCAAGCGGGCAGGGAGACGCAAGCGGGGCGTCGGAACGGCCAAACGCAAAAGATCCCGTCGTACGCGCCCAGGCGCTTGCGCTTGGCGTACTGCTGCAAGCCGGCGACGAGGTCGCGACCGATCCATCGGCGCTCGCGCTGTACAGGGCCATCGCGCCAGAGGCATTCACGGTGCCGCAATACCGCGCGGTGTTCGAGGCGGTGCGTGCTGCTGGTGGCCCGGCGGTGGGCAACTGGGTTGGTGCGGTCGTGAGCGAGGCCGGGGAGGCGCTCGCTGGAGTGATATCGCAGCTCGCGGTGACGCCGCTGCCTACCGACAAGGCGGACGCAGAGTACGCGCGGTCCGTGTTGTCGCGCATGCTGGATCTTGACCTCACGCGGCAGATCGCCGAGCTACGTGGCGGAATGCAGCGCGCAGGAGAAGGCAGCGACGAGGCGCAAACCACGTTTGCCGAGATTATTGCGCTCGAATCGCGGCGTCGCGCCCTGCGAGAAGGCTGAGCCGAGAGGGCGCTGCCAACGGATGACTTCAAACGCTCATGGCGTGACCGACCTAGCGGAGTCGAGAGACTTGTACGACGCCTGGGGTTGGGTGCCTGAAGAGGCCAACGAGGGGAGCGTCTTCTTGAAGGGAAACGGCCTGATCATCGACCTGTTAGACCTCTCCGAGCTACCTAGGAATCAGGCGACGCCGGGGCACCTTTGGGGACTCGCTATGGACCCGCTCTGGTCCGTCAAGGCGTGGAGCTCAACGGATCTCCGGGACGCAGTCGCGTGACAGCCGAACCCGCCAACGAGCGCCTCCGCACCAGGGCCGCACGGATGCGGCGATGGGGAATCGCCCTGGCCATACTTGCGGCGGTGCTGGGGTTGGCTCGATGGGCAGTTTGGTACTTCCCCATGCCGACATTCGGCTCCCAAGCGGCGGAGCGCGTGACGTATGCGCGATACTCGCAGCAGTACAACGAAGCGGTGGAGCTCTGGAAGCAAGGGAAGATTGGGACCGACTACTACAACGACCTCCCGGACGGCTACACGTTCCTTGCCGCCAGCGGGACTGTGGGAAGCGGGACCGAGGCGGTCTTCTTCCCGTTGTGGACCGGCATCCCCGACGACGCAGGGGGCTACTGGTACGTGGAGGGTGGCGCGTCGCCTGAGGGATTCGACATGTTTGGAATGGTCTGCCGAGACCCCATCCATCTTGAGGGGAACTGGTGGGTTTGCGGAATGCGCGAAGGCACTGAACAAACTCGCTTCCCCTGACCCTGGGGCCGGGCAAAAAGAAGCTCCCCCGACTGGACTCGAACCAGTAACCTGCCGATTAACAGTCGGCTGCTCTGCCAATTGAGCTACGGAGGATTGACGCTCGAATATGCTACCCGATCGCGCGGAGCCGGCGGGACACGGTCGGGGTGCGACGAGCCCTCACGCGGCTCGCCCGCAGCCCCCTTTCGAGGGCCACGGGCGCGGGCAAGCGAGCGGGACTAGCTGAGCCCGTTTTCCTTGAGCCAAGCGGCCGCGATGTCTGGTGTCGACATCTGGTCAACCGTCGACTGCACGTTGAGCGCCACGAGGCCCTCTGGCGTGAGCGCCTTTGAAACCGCGTTGATGACATCGGCAACGGAGTCTGCGATCGACGAATTCACCACCGGAACCACGTTGGACGCAAGGAAGAGCCCCTCTGGGTCCGCGAGCGTGACGAGGTTGTCTGTCTGGATCCGCGGGTCCGCGCTGTAGACGTTCGCGATGTTGACCGTTCCGGCGAGGAGGTCCTCGACCGTCGTGTCACCGGTCGCGGTGAATCCCACGTCAACGCCGTACTTGGACTTCAGCCCGGTGGGTCCATACGGGCGATCCTCGAGCTCCGGTGCGCCACCCAAAGTCAACGGAACGTCTACCTTCGCAAGGTCGGCAAGCGAGCTGAGCGAGTACTTCGCCGCGAAGTCGGCGGTGACGTTGTACGAGTCCTGATCCGTCGCTGACGACTGGTCGAGCACCTCGAGGCCGCTTGGCAGCGCCGATTGCAGAGCGGCGAAGACGTCGTCAGAGGTAGTCGCGGTCGTGTCGGGTTCGTAGAACTGCAGCAGGTTGCCCGTGTACTCAGGGAACAGCTGGATCTCTCCGGACTCGAGGGACGGAATGTAGGCATCGCGCTGCCCGATGTTGAACTTCCGCTCAACCGTGAAGCCCTTGGCCTCAAGCGCCTGCGCGTAGATCTCCGCGATGATTTCGTTGGAGTAGTACGCTTGCGAACCGATGACGATGGTTTCGTTTGGCGTGCCCGCTGTTTGGCTCGTCGAGGGCTCGGCGAGCGGGTCGTTTGAGCTGCAGCCCGACGAGCGCCAATGATGCGGCGCCGACGAAGGCGGCGAGGGCAAGCCCAGTTCTGTTGTTGAGTCCCAGCATGAGCAAAGCTCCTTAGGTTAGGTGACTGTGTCAACCGCGAAGTTCTGATTTTGTTCCATCTGCTCTTTGTTCGTTGCCCGCGGCGCGTGCGGATTGGTTGCGCCGCCCGGCCGACACGCCGCGCGGAATGGCAAGCCGCTCCAGTAAGGCGAATACCCCGTCGAGCACAAGCGCGAGCATCACTACGGCGATTGCGCCGCCGAGAATTTGATCGAAGCGCCTCAGCGGAACGCCCTGGATGATGTAAAAGCCGAGCCCACCCAATCCCACGTACGCGGCAAGCGTGACCGTTGCGACAACCTGCAATACCGCGGAGCGCACGCCGGCCATGACGAGAGGCAAACTCAGCGGCACTTCAATCTTCCGGAAGATCTGCCACTGCGTCATCCCCACGGCCTCCCGGCGTCAATGACGGTGCGGTCTATGGCCTCGATTCCGGTGTACGCCCCCGCGAGGATGGTCGGCACCGCCAGCAGCACAAAGGCAGCAATCGCCGCAGCCGGTTTATGCAGCACGCCGAATACCAGCACCAACAGCAGGATCAGGCCGAACGAAGGCACTGCTCGACCAGCACCTGCCAGCGCCACAGCAACGTTGCGCCCCTTGCCGGTGTGGCCGACAAGGTACCCCAGCGGCACGGCGATGAGAGCGGCTATCGCCACGGAGACGAACGTGTAGATACAGGTGCTCGGCGATCGCTTGGGGGAGCGGGTGCGGCCCCGTCAAGCGATCCGGCGAAAAGAGCCACGCGAACGCGTCTACGAAGAGATTCATGGAGCGGTCACCTCCGCGACGGGCAAGCGTGCGACGTTGGCGGCCGTGACGGCCGCGGAGCCCACGGCATGAGCACGCGACCGATGACGCGAGAGGCATCAGGTCAATGGCAAGCGCGATCACCATCACCGCAACGACGCCCGCGAACACCTCAGGCACGATTCTGCGCTGCAGGCCATTCGTGAAGAGGTACCCCAAGTTCTGGACGCCGATCAGAATCCCGACGGTAGCGAGGGAGATCGTCGACACCGCGACTACGCGCAGCCCCGCCAGAATGACAGGCCCGGCGAGAGGCAACTCCACTGCCCAAAAGCGCCGCCACGCGCCGTAGCCCATCGCCGTAGCCGCGGACCGGACGTCGGGGTCAATCGAAGCCAAGGCGTCGGCCACTGACCGCGACCATGATCGCTACTGCGTAAATCGTCAACGCGATGATGAGGTTGGCGGTGGAAAGGAAGCTGATCCCCAGGAGCGGGGGAAGGATCGCAAAGAGTGCGAGCGACGGGATTGTGTAGAGCAAGCCGCTCGTCGTGAGTATGAGCCCGCGCGTGAGCGCGAAACCGGAAAGCGAGCCAGCCAAGCGGGATCGCAATCACGAGCCCCAGGAGGATCGGCAACGCGCTCTGACGCAAGTGCGCGACGCTTAACGACGCAATGAGGTCGAGGTTGTTAACGACCCAGGTCATGTGCCGTCCTCGACGAGCCTGCCCTGCGTGCGGCCCTGCGAGTCGACGAGTACCGTGCCCGACGCTGTGGCTTTCGTTGTGAGCGCGCGCTTACCTTGGTCGCTGCCTATGAACGATGCGACGAATTCGTTCGCCGGGTTGTCCATGATCTCGCTTGGGCTGCCGATCTGCGCGATGCGGGCGCCCTCCTCGAGAATCACCACCTGATCGCCAAGCAGGAACGCCTCGTCGATGTCGTGGGTGACGAACACGATCGTCTTCTCGAGGTCGCGCTGCAGCCGAATGACCTCTCGTTGAAGCTCCGCACGCACGATCGGATCGACCGCGCCAAAGGGCTCATCCATGAGCAGGATGTTGGGGTTGGCCGCGAGCGCGCGCGCGACGCCGACGCGCTGCTGCTGCCCGCCAGACAACTGCTCGGGATAACGCTCGGCAAGACTGCGATCTAGCCCAACGAGGTCGAGCAAAGCGAGCGCCTCTTCACGAGCGCGCTTGCGCGGCACGCCATCGAGCACGGGCACGGTAGCAACGTTGTCGATGACACGCTGATGCGGCATGAGGCCCGAGTTCTGCATGACGTACCCGATGGATCGCCGGAGCTTCACGGCGTCGCGCTCGCGCACGTCCTCGCCGTCGATGCGGATCACGCCGGACGAGGGCTCCACCATGCGATTGATCATGCGCAGCAAGGTGGTCTTGCCGCTACCCGAGGAGCCGACAAGGACCGTCGTCTTGCGTGCAGGAACGATCAAGGAAAACTCGTTGACGGCTACGGGCCCGTTGCCGAAGCGCTTCGTCACCGATTCGAACTCGATCATTGGTGTTTCAACCCCTCGTTGCCGTCAATGGTCGTCGCGTGCGCTGAGCTATGCGGAAGGTTGCCGGTACTCGGGGTTACCGTCGAATCCGAATCGCTTGCCAGCATCCCATTCGGCGCGCACATTGCCCACTGCGGGGATGCCGCCCGCGTCCTTCAACATGCGCGCCATGTGGAGCAAGTTCCATGTCATGAAGGTCGTGTTGCGGTTCGTGAAGTCGTTTTCTGGACCCCCGGAGCCCGGATCGAGGTAGCTGGGGCCGGGGCCGGCCTCGCCAATCCAACCGCAATCGGCGCCCGGCGGGATCACGAAGCCGATGTGTTGCAGGCTGTACAACGCCGCCATCGCGGCATGCTTGATGCCGTCCTCGTTGCCAGTGAAGACTGCGCCGCCGGTCTTGCCGTAGTACACGTATTGACCGTTCGCATTTGTCTCGCCGCTCATCGCGTAGAGGCGCTCGATGAGGTGCCGTGTCACGGACGAGTTGTCGCCAAGCCAAATGGGGCCACCGATCACAACGATGTCTGCCGCGGCAATGAGCGGCCACACGTCAGTAGACCACGCGTCGGTCTCGGCGCCGTGTTCCGTCATGTCCGGGTACACGCCGGGTGCGATGTCGTGGTCAACGAGCCGGAGCGTGTCGACGCTCACACCGAGCTTGCGCATGAGATGGATGCTCTTGTCCATGAGGCCCTGGGTGTGGCTCAACTCGGGGCTGCGCTTGAGCGTGCCGTTGATGAAGACGGCAACGAGGTCTGAGAAGTCAGCGTGCGTGGGAATTGCATCGGTCATCCACCCACACTACGTCGGTGTTGCGCTGGCGTAGAGTCGAAAGCCGCGGTGACGTAGCCCGCATCGACAATCAGGAGGAACATATGCAGGCGAAACTAGGTGACCTCGTGCTAGCGGACGCACCTGCCGCAGACCTCATAAAGATCGAAGGCAACTGGTACTTCCCGCCGTCCTCTGTGGTGCGTGAGGCGCTCGTTGACAGCCCGACGCCCTACACGTGCCCATGGAAGGGCGAGTGTCAGTACTACTCGGTTCGGGATGGCGACGCCACGTTGACCGACCGCGCATGGAGCTATCCCAATCCGAATGCCCTCCGCGATTGAACGCGTGGGCAAGGACTTCTCTGGCTACGTCGCCTTCTGGAAGGAAGTCCAGGTAGTCGACTAACGGGAAGGGGCGCTCACACCGGTCGCCCGGACGCTCGCTAGACTGACCTGCGGCCCCGAGGGGTCGCGAATCACAGTCGCGGGCCGGTAGCTCAGCTGGTTAGAGCAGTGGACTCATAATCCATCGGTCGCGGGTTCAAGTCCCGCCCGGCCCACCAAGCCCAATCACAGCGAAGCCCGGCGCCTCGGCGCCGGGCTTCGCTGTGCGTGCGGACCTAGAGGTTGCGGTCGGCCTTGTCGCGATCGGTCACGTCGTTGAACTTCTCGGCGACGGCGTCCTTGACGTCCTCGACCTTGTCCTTCACGGCTGCCTTGCCTTGGTCCATCTTGCCTTCGGCCTCAAGTTGCTCGTTGTCCGTGGCGGAGCCCCAGGACTCCTTTGCCTTGCCCTTGAGGTCCTCAGCAGCGTTGCGAAATCTTGTCGTCGGTACCCATCAGAACCACCTCCATGTTGTGTTGCTGGCCGCGGTCGCGGCCTACGTAGACGCGCCAGTCCACGAGCACTTCACGTTCGATCGCTCGTGACGCGTGTCACTAGAGAAGGTGCCCACGAGAGGCGCGATATAACGTCGCAAAGGCAAAAATTGGGACGTTACGCCGCGAGAACGTCGGCGATCGCGAGTGGCAGGTTGTCAGCGATGTCCAAGGCCGTGATGGGTCCACCAGCTGAGGCAAGCAATGCTGCGCGAGCGTGCATCCACGACGCGCACGCAGCGGCGTCGGCAGCCGGCAGTCCTGACGCGAGCAACATCCCAGCTATGCCCGCCAAGACATCGCCGGACCCCGCGGTTGCGAGCCACGCCGGTGCCTCTGGCAACCAAATCAACGCTCCGCCCGGGGAGGCGATGACGGTCACGGAACCCTTGAGCAGCACGGTTGCGCGCGCGGTCTCGGCAAGCAAACGCGCGTGCCCCGCGCGATCATGCTCCACGTCCGAGCGCGTGACGTCGTGTCGCAAGGCGCCCAGCGTGCGGACCAATTCGCCAACGTGAGGCGTAAGCAGGATCCGGTCGGACGGTCGCGTCCCTAGCGCCCGCCGCGCGCGACATCGCAATAGAGTCGAGCGCGCCGGCGTCGACCACCATGGGCAGCCCGGATGCTGCTACGGATCCGATTGCCGCGTCTTGCTCTGGGTAGTCGGTGACGCCGGGCCCCACCACCCAGGCGCTGTTGCGCGGGGGAGCGTCTCCGCAGCGTCGGCGCTACCGTGGACGATTGTTTCTGGGCGCGCCGCGAGCACAAGATCTTGCGCGCGTCGCGGCCCCACATAGCGCACCAAGCCGGCGCCCGCCCTCGCCGCTCCACTGACGGACAGCACCGCGGCGCCCGGGTATGCCTCGGAACCAGCCACAATTCCCAAGATCCCGCGCGAATACTTGTCGTCGCTTGCCGAGGGGACGGGCCAGCGCTCCGCGACGTCCGCGAGGCTCCACTCGACCGTGCTCACGCTCCTAGCGTGGCACACGAGTCACGCGCTACCTGGGAATGACCAGGCGATAGATGTCGGAGTCCGCCCATACGCCCCGCACGAGCTTGTCGCGCGTAATGGTCTCGACGAACACGAACCCCACGTGCTGCATGACCCGAGAAGAGGCGCGATTCTGCGGGCGACAGCGCGCGTAAAACTCGCCGATGCCCGCGTCGGCCAAGCCTCCGACGAACGCCGTGACGGCCTCGGTCGCAAGCCCAAGTCCCCACAGGTCGCGGCGCACCACCCAGCCCAATTCGCGCGCATGCGGATGCGCCTCGATCACGTCGCCGTGCGCGCCGAACGCGCTGATGCTGCCAGCCACGGTGCCCGCCGCGACGGGGCCGGCTGCGCCCACGACCTCTGACGCGAGCGCGATCGCGACGTTCTCCGGCGACCCGGACGTCACGGCGTCGCGCAACGAACGTCTCGGTTTCTGCGCGCGAATTTGGGTCCCCAATCGGTGAAGAAGCACACCGCGGGGTCCGAGGCCTAGAGGTGGACGTCGTCGACGTCCGTCGCGACGAACGGCCGCAACACCAATCTCGCGGAAACGACCTCCATGTACCGACACGATACTGGGCGGGTAGCGCACATGGAAGAATGTCCTCATGGCCTTTCGCACTATCCGGACCATTGGCGACCCCGTGTTGCGCACGCCATGCGCGCCCGTTGGCGCGGTGGATGACACCGTTCGCCAACTCGTCGACGACCTACTCGAGACCGTTGACCACGACGGCCGCGCGGGCCTCGCCGCGAATCAGATCGGAGTGAGCCTGCGGGCGTTCTCGTGGAACATCGAGGGCAACATCGGCTACATCCTCAACCCCGTGGTGGTGGAGCGCTCCGAGGAGCTGCAAGAACTGGGCGACGAGGGTTGTCTCTCCGTTCCCGGCCTCTGGTATCCGTGCGAGCGGCCCGCTTTTGCGCGCGCAGAGGGCATTGACCTTGACGGCAACCCCGTAGTCGGTCGAGGGCGAGGAAATTTGGGCGCGGCTCGTCAATCACGAGGTCGATCACCTGGACGGACACCTCTTCCTCGACCGTCTCAAGAAGGACGTGCGCAAGCGCGCGATGCGCGAGCTCCGGGAGTCGCTGGAACCGGCCTAGACGTCTACGCCGACGTCCACAATCACCACGCGCCCGGCCGACGCTGCGGCAGGCTTGAGCGTGAGGCACAGCTTGGGTGCGGTGAAGGTGACCGTCGTATCGGCAGTGATGTGCGGCGCGCTCGCATCGCCAGAATCGGGGTTGAGCCCGCTCGGCAAGTCCACCGCAATGACCGTTGTGCCAGGGGTGATTGCCGCTACCGCGGACTTGCGCAGCGGTACGCAACCCGCCCTGTCCACCAAGTCCAAGAATTCCGTCAATAATGAGATCTGCATCCGCGATGTGGGCCGCGCGCACCGCTCCGCGTCGATGTCCCATTCGATAACCCGGCCACCAGCCTCGGTGAGCGAGGCGAGGCCGCGCGGGTGAGCGTCGGGCGCTAGCAAGACTGCCGTGACTGCGGCGCCCCTGCCAGCCAGCAGCGCGCAGGCAAGCAACGCGTCGCCGCCGTTGTTGCCGCGGCCAACGAGCGCCACGACGCGTTCGGCGCCCGATGCCTCGCCGGCGACCGCCGCCGCTGCGCGGTCCATGAGCACTGACTCTGGCGTGTGAAGCATGGTGATGCGCTCCGCGGCGCGAAGCGCGGAGGCACTCATTGGCTGCGACTGCGAAGCCATGTACCCACTGTGGCACCAGATTCAGTTTGCGTCACGGGCGCGCCGAAACTTCCGTTTTTCACCACCGTGAGGCACGATAGGAGCACATCGTGTGCCGGGCACATTCTGCGAGGTCGTTGGGGAAGACGCATCTCACAGGAAGGAAGGGTCATGGCAGCCATTACCCGCGGTGTCATTTTCGTGCACTCCGCCACGCGAGCGATGTGCCCCCACATCGAGTGGGCGGTCCGCAACGTGCTGGGTCCGCGCGCCTCCTTCGACTGGACGGATCAGCCCGCGGGCACCGGACTGCTTCGCGCCGAGGTCGCGTGGCAGGGCGCCCAGGGCACCGGCGCGCTGCTCGCGTCCGCGCTGCGCGGCTGGGAGCACGTGCGCTACGAGGTCACCGAGGATCCCTCCTTCGGTTGCGACGGCGCCCGCTGGTCGCACACCCCATCGCTCGGCATCTTCCACGCGGTGACGGACGTCCACGGCAACATCGTGGTGCCGGAGGACCGCATCCGCGCCGCGCTCGACGCGGGCGGCTCGCTCGCGGACATGCAAGCGCGCGATGGACCTCGCGCTCGGCACCGCATGGGACGACGAGCTTGAGCCGTTCCGCTACGCGGGCCACGGCGCGCCCGTGCGCTGGCTTCACCGGGTGGGCTAGATGGCGCTCGACGCGACTACGGCGCTGACGCTCCAGGCGCTCGAGGAGTCGATGTGGCGCGCCGAGACGCGCTTTGATGCGGCGCTACATGAACGCGGTGCTCCATGCCGAGTTCACCGAGATTGGCCGTCGGGGCGCGTGTTCTCGCGCGACGAGGTGCTCGGAATGCCGACGGTGCCGATCGACGTCGACGATCCCGCGCGTGACCTTAGCGATTCTCGGAGGTCGCGCCGACGGCGTAGCGCTCGTGACGCTACGACGACCGTGCCCGTTGAGTCGCTGCACGGCGCCGCGCACCGAGCGTCGGTGTGGGTGCTCGAGGGCACCGCGCTGGTTGCTGCGGTACCACCAGGGCACCCCGCGGCGCACTGAGTCGCTGCCGGTACGCGCGCGTACCGCGACTACGGCGTGGCGAAGACCAGCGCGACGTTGTGGCCGCCAAAGCCGAACGAGTTGTTGATCGCCGCGAGGTCGCCCGTCGCGGGCAGGTCCGCGGGGTGTCGCGCACCAGGTTGATCTGCAGGTCGGGGTCGGGCTGCGCGACGTTGATCGTCGGCGGCGCCTTGCGGTCGTGCAGCGCCTTGATGGTGAACACCGACTCGAGCGCGCCCGCGCCGCCGAGCAGGTGGCCAGTCATCGACTTGGTCGCCGAGACCAGCACCTGCGGCGTGTGCGCGCCCATGAGCGCCCGCGATGCCGCGCGCCTCGATCGGGTCGCCAACGGGCGTCGAGGTCGCGTGCGCGTTGACGTGGACGATGTCGTTGATGCTCGAGCCCGCCCTGCGTCGAGCGCGAACTGCATGGCGCGCGTCTGGCCGTCGGCCGTGGGCTCTGGCGCGGCGATGTGATAGGCGTCGGACGTGCATGCCGATGCCGAGCAGGCGCGCGTAGATGCGTGCGCCGCGAGCCTTAGCGTGCTCCTCAGACTCGAGAACGACGATGCCGGAGCCCTCGCCGAGCACGAAGCCGTCGCGAGTGACGTCATAGGGACGCGAGGCGCCAGCCGGGTCGTCGTTGCGCTTGGAGAGCGCTTGCCATCGCCGCAAATGCGGAGATCGGCAGCGGGTGGATCGCCGCCTCGGTGCCGCCGGCGACGACGACGTCCGCGCGGCCCGATGACGATCATGTCGTAGGCCATGCGCGATGCGCCTCCGCGCCGGACGCGCACGCCGACACGGGCGCGTGCGCGCCCGCCTTGGCGCCGATCTCGAGCTCCACGTAGGCGGCGGGGGAGTTGGGCATGAGCATGGGAACGGTGAGGGGAAGGACGCGCGCGGCGCCCTCTCTCCTTGACCGTGTCCCACGCGTTGAGCAGCGTCCACACGCCGCCGATGCCCGAGGAGACCACGGCGCCGAGGCGGTCCGGGTCGACCTCGGGAGAACCCGCGTCGGCCCAGGCCTCGCGCGTGGCGACGATCGCCATCTGCGCCGAGGGGTCCATGCGCTTGGTCTCCGGGCGCGTGAGCACGTCCGCCGGGTCGCACCGCGAGCTGCCCGCGAAGTTGACGGGCATGCCGTACTTCTCGACCCAGTCGTTGTCGAGGGTGCGCACGCCCGAGCGTCCCGCGAGCGCGGCCTCCCACGTGGTGGGCACGTCCCCGCCGAGCGGGGACGTGGCGCCAAGTCCGGTGACAACGACAGCCATGGTGATCCTCCGAGGATGCTGGAGGTGCAACGGGCGGCTAGGGCTTAGGCCTGGCTTGGTGATGTACGAGACGGCGTCGCCGACGGTGACGAGGTTCTTGACCTCTTCGTCGGGGATGCGGACGTCGAACTTCTCTTCTGCGAGCGTGACGATGGTCATCATCGACAGCGAGTCGATGTCGAGGTCGTCCGTGAAGGACTTGTCGAGCTGCACGTCTGCGGTGTCGATGCCGGTCTCTTCGGACGACGATTTCTGCGAGGCCGGCGAGGACCTCGTTCTCGGACAGTGCCATGTGGTTCTCCTTCTTGGGTTGGGTGATGCGTGACGCATCAAGTTCGTGACGAACGTGTACGAATCTAGCGCCGCATGACCCGCGATTACGGCAGGACGACCACTTGCGCGGCGTACACGAGGCCCGCGCCAAATCCGATTTGCAGCGCGAGGTCGCCCGACTTCACGGCGCCGTCGCGGTACAGGCGCTCCGTGGCGAGCGGGATCGATGCGGCAGAGGTGTTTCCGGAGTCCGCGATGTCGCGGCCGACCGCCACGTCGTCGGGCAGGCCGATCTGCTTGATCATCTGGTCGATGATGCGCATGTTTGCCTGGTGGGGGATGAACGCGTCGATGTCGGCGGGGGTGAGGCCCGCCGCCTCGATCGCCTCGAGCGCGACGGGCGCCATGTCGAACGACGCCCACTTGAACACGCTCGGCCCTCTTGGCGCAGCGTGGGGAACGGCAGCGTCGGGTCGTCGCGAACTTCGAGCCACGAGTGGGTCTGGCGGATGAGGTCGCGCGCCCGACGCCGTCGGAGCCCCAGATGGTGGGGCCGATGCGCCGCGTGGTCGGACGGGCCGATGACGACGGCGCCCGCCGCCGTCGCCCAGCAAGAACGAGATGGACCGGTCGGTGGGGTCGATGAAGTCGCTCATCTTCTCGGCGCCGACGACGAGCACGTTGCGTGCTCTGGCCCGAGCGCACGAGCGCGTCTGCCTGGCCGATGCCGTAGCAATAGCCGGCGCACGCCGCCGAGATGTCCCACGCCGCGGCGGGCGTGGCGCCCAGCCGATCGGCAAGAGTCGGCGCGCCGCCGGGGGTGATGTGCGGGAAGGTGATGGTGGACACGATGACGGTGTCGATCTCGGTCGGCGTCGATGCCCGCGTTCGCGATCGCCTCGCGCGAGGCGCGCTCGGCGAGGTCGAGCACGGAGGTGTCCGCGTCGGCGCGCACGCGCGTGGCGATGCCCGTGCGTCTGGCGAATCCACTCGTCGGACGAGTCGATGGGCCCGACGATGTCGTCGTTTGTCACGAGGTTCTCGCCGCGCGCGACGCCGAGGCCCAGGATCCGCGAGAACTCGGGGCCGCGCTGAATGGTCATCTGAGTCACGCGTGTTCCTCCATCAGTTCGCGGGCGGCCGCGAGGTCGTCCGGCGTCTTGAGCGCCACGGCAGGGGACGCCCTTCATGACGCGCTTGGCGAGGCCCGTGAGCACGCCGCCCGGCGCAACTTCAATGATGCCCGTCACTCCGAGTTCGAGCATGGGTCTCCATGCACAGGTCCCAGCGCACGGGGCTGCGCGACCTGGCGCACGAGCCTCGCCACGGCGTCGTCGCCCGACGGCGACCGCGGCTGCCGTCGGCGTTCGATGAGGACGGGATCGACGGATCGGCTGGCGGGCGACTGCCGACGCTGCGGCGGCGAGGGCGTCGACGGCGGGCGCCATGTAGTGCGTGTGGAACGCGCCTGCCACCTGCAGCTCGATCACGCGCGCGCGCGCCGGCGGGTTCGCGACGAGCTGCGGCGATCGCGCTTGCCGAGCCGGCGGCGACCACTTGGCCGCCGCCGTTGACGTTTGCAGGGGTGAGGCCGAGCGCGAGCGAGGGTCTGCGTCGACCTCGGCCTCGGTCGCCGCCGAGGACCGCGGCCATCGACGTGGGCTCGGACGCCGCGGCGGCCGCTGGCCATCGCGGCGCCGCGCGTCGTGCACGAGGCGCATCGGCGTCGGCGTCGGTAAGCACGCCAGCGAGGGCGGCGGCGGCGAATTCGCCAACGCGAGTGGCCGGCGACAACGGCGCCGGGCACGACGCCGTCGAGCAGAGCGCGTACGCGTCGCGAGCGCGGTGGCGACGAGAAGCGGCTGCGCAACGGCGGTGTCGCGGATCGTGTCGGCGTCCGACGTGGTGCCGAGGGCGACGAGGTCGACGTCGTGGCGTCCGACAACGGCGTCGAGGAGTCGCGGCGACAGCGCGAGTTCGAGCCACGGGGAGCAGCATTCCGGGGGTCTGCGCGCCCTGGCCGGGACAGACGATGGCAAGCATGGGTCAAGAGTGCCTTACTTTGCGGCGGATGATGGCGGGTTCCAGCGCGCACCGACTTGCGGGCACGATTTTGTAGGAAACCTACAAAACGGTGCGTGACCGGCGTCTCGCAAGCGGCCGAGAGCGAAGGCGGTCTCGAGCACGTGGGCGTCGCGCGTGGACAGCACATCCCAGCCCGTGAGCTCGGAAACCTTCTTGAGGCGGTAGCGCACGGTGTTGGCGTGCACGAACATCGTGCGCGCCGCGAGCTCGAGCGAGCGGCCGCAGTCGAGGAAGGTCGCGACGGTCTCCTGTGAGAGAACCGCCAGCCTGGACGATGGGGTCGTACGCGATGGCGATGAGGCGGTCCCGCGCCGAGGCGTCGCCAACGAGCACGCGCTCGGGGAGCAGGTCGTCGGCGGAGACGGGCCGTGGGGCGAGCGACCACGCGGGAGCCGCGGCGACGCCCGGAGAGTGCGGCCCGCGTCGCGCGCGCGACCTCGAGGAGGGTGACGGCGGGCGGGACCGGTCACGACCGGGCCCGCGCCGAAGCACGCCAAGCAGCTGGCCGACGAGTTCGCGCAGCGTCCGGTGTCTGAGCGCGCGATGACGATGAGGTCCTCGCCGTGGATGCCTACCAGCGCGCCAGGTGCCGCGCGCCGAATGGCGCGGCGCAGTTCTGCCGACTGCGACCTCGCCCAGCGGTCCGTCGCGTGCGGCCAACCATCACGAGCGTCGGGCCGGGCTTCCAGCCGAGCGCGGCGGCGCGCGAGGGCAGGTCGTCATCCACCTCGCCGCGCACGAGCGCGTCGACGACGAGCGCCTCGAGCCGCGCGTCCCACGCGCCGCGCGTCTCCGCGGCGCGCGCGTAGACCTCGGCGGCGCTGAAGGCGATCTCGCGCGAGTACCGCAGGATCGCCTCGCGCAAGTGCCTGCTCCGAACCTGGCGCGGCGAAGTCGTCCGAGTTGCTCCTCGACGACCTTGACGACGCGTGCGCACGATGCTCAGCGTGTGTTGCAGCGAGATCGACCGAGTGAGCTCTGGGGGCGCGGCCGCGAAGATCTCCGCGGCGCCGCGCGTGTGTGCCGCGGGGTTCGCGTACCACGCGATGAACGGCGTCGATGCCCGCCTGGGCGACGGTGCCGACCCACGAGCGCTCTTGCGCGGGCAGCTCGGAGAACCACTTGTAGTTGGCGTCAAGGCTCTTGAGCGCCGCGGTGGTGAGCTTTCCGCTTCCCGAGCGGAGCTTGCGCAGGGTTGCGCGCGCAGCTCAGCCGTCACCATGCGGTCAGCATACGGGCACTGCTCTCGCCCTATCGCGGGCGCAACCGATACGGTGGGCGCGGGAAGGGATATCGAAATGAAGCCACGGCCAAAGCCCCTCGTTGGGCTCTTTTTGGGACTGCTGCTTGGATTGGTCGTCGTGGGGTTGCTGTGGCAACTCGGCGTTGCCCCGCCCGATCGCTTCATCCTTTTCGGTGTGGTGGCGGTCTCGATTGCGCGTCGTTGAACTTGTGCTGACGCAGACGCGTTCGGCGCGGCAAGAAGCGCTTCGTGGCGGTGATGATCCTTGCCGGCGTCTTCGGCGGCGTCGCGCTCACGGGCATTCCCGAGGTTTCATGAACACGGGCAGCGTGAGCGATGGTGCTCGCTCGCAGGCGACGTCTGGCGACGAGAACGCGACCCCGTCGGAAACCAGCGCCTTCGCGCCTCTCGACACCACCCCAACCGACACCATCACGTGGCAGTCGTCTACCGATGAGGTCCTCACAAACTGGGACAGCGGGCTCGGCATGTACATCGGCGGGATTCCCGTGACGATGTGGACGGCGGAGCGCCCCAACGACGAGCAGTTGCAATCGTGGGAGGGTTCGGAGAGCGTCGCGACCTACCTCGACAGGCTCGAGGACGAGTGGGGCGTGCAGCTTCGCGGGACCTATCACGTGTTCGGCTACATTCACGCGGACGAGGGCGATTGCGACATGGCCGGCTACGTCCGCGTCAACGCGGAGAACCCGTTCGCGACGCCACTCATCATCGCGCTGTGGGTGGCTGGCGCCTTGCTGTTTGTGATCATCGTCGTGGGTCGGCGTGTCGGTACGCCGCTCGATCCGCAGATGCCAAGGCCTTCGCCAAGCAAGAAGCGCTCGCGACGAGCACGGCGACCGGGACGCTCGGCACGGGCGGATCGGCGGCGACGGAGCACGGCTTCGCCCGACGCTTCCTCGCCTGGCGCCGTTTAGCGCGCCAGAGCCGGCAGTCGCGCCGGCAGTCGCGCCGGCAGTCGCAGCCGCGTGGCCGCGCCGAGCTGTCGATGACGTGAAGCCGACAGAGGTGATGCCGACCGCCGACGACAACCCGGCCACAGCGTCGGGCGTGAGACCGAGCAAGAAACCGCCGAGGCAGAAATCACCGAGGCAGAGCAACGAGGAACCGAAGGCCCCCTAGGAGTCGCCACCCGAGTTGCCCGACGTGCCCTTGCGCACGTCGTGCAACTCGTACCTCGATCGCCCTGCGCCGTGGTGCCCGCGGGCACCTGGCCCTTGCGCTCGAGCTGCTGGAGCACGCGGCAGGCCGTCGAGGGGCCGTCGATGTGGAAGAACCGGCGCGCGGCCTGCGCGAGTGTCGGAGAAGCCAAAGCCGTCCGCGCCGAGCGTCGGCGTAGTCGCCGGGAATCCAGGCGCGCATCTGGTCGGGAACCAGGTGGTCGTAGTCGCGTCGTGGCCACAAATGGACCCTGGCGCCCGCAAGCTTCTGGGTGAGGAACGGAGTCCGCGCGGGCTGAGTCGGGATACAAGAACGCGTCGCTCTCGCAGTCGAGGGCCTCGCGGCGAAGCTCGTTCCACGACGTCACCGACCACACGGCGCGCGGACGTTCCAGTCGTGCGTCGAGCAGTTCCTGCGCCTCGAGCGCCCACGGCACCGCAACGCCAGACGCGAGAATCTGCGCCTGTGGCCCGTCGCCCTCGGGCGGCGTCCGCGACCGGTGGATGCCCTTGATGATGCCCTCGACGTCCACGTCTTCCGGCTCGACGGGCTGCTGGATGGGCTCGTTGTAGACGGTGAGGTAGATACATGACGTTCTGGTCGCGGCCATCGTCGGTCCGTACATGCGCTCGATGCCGTCGCGCACGATGTGCCTGATCTCGTAGCCAAACGCGGGGTCGTAGATGACCATGGCGCGTATTGGTGCCAGCGAGGAGCGGCGAGTGGCCGTCGGCGTGCTGCAAGGCCCTCGCCCGTGAGCGTGGTGCGGCCCGCGGTCGCGCCGATGATGAAGCCGCGCGTGAGCTGGTCGCCCGCCGCCCAGAACTGGTCGCCCGTGCGCTGGAAGCCGAACATCGAATAGAAGATGTAGAACGGGCACCAAGGGGCACGCCGTGCGTCGCGTACGACGTGCCGACGGCCTGGAATGCGGCCGCGGAACCCGCCTCGTTGATGCCGGTGTGCATGATCTTGCCCTGCTCGGACTCCTTGTAGCAGAGCATGAGTTCGCGGTCAACAGGCAGGTAGTTCTGGCCCTGCGTGTTGAAGATCTTGGCCGTGGGGAAGATCGCGTCAAGGCCGAACGTGCGCGCCTCGTCGGGGATGATCGGCACGATGCGCTTGCCGAAATTCGGGTCGCTGGATGAGGTCCTTGAAGCAGGCGAACAAACGCCATCGTGGTCGCGGCCTCTTGCTTGCCGGAACCCTTCGCGAGCAGGTCGTAGACCTGTCGGTCCGGCAGCGTCGACGGGGTCGTGAGTCACGCGGCGCTCGGGAACAAAGCCGCCAAGCGATGCGGCGCCGCTCGAGCATGTACTCGATCGCAGGGTCGTCCATTGCCTGGGTGGTAGTACGGCGGGTTGTACGGGTCGGCGTCGATCTGCTCGTCCGTGAACGGGATGCGAACGTGTCGCGCAGCACCTTGAGGTCCGCGGCCGCGAGCTTCTTCATCTGGTGGGTCGAGTTGCGCGCGGCAAAGTTGGTGCCAAGGCCGTAGCCCTTGATCGTCTTTGCGAGGATGACGGTGGGCTTGCCGTTCTTGCTCCGTCGTGGCCTTGAGCGTACGCCGCGTAGAGCTTCCGGTAGTCGTGGCCGCCGCGCTTGAGCGCCCAGATCTCGTCGTCCGTCATGTCCTCGACGAGTTCCTTCGCGCGGGGGTCGCCGCCAAAGAACTGGTCGCGGATGAACGCGCCCGACTCGGCGCGGAACGTCTGGAAGTCGCCGTCGGGGACGGTGTTCATGAGGTTGACGAGCGCGCCCTCGTCGTCGCGCGCGAGCAGCGGGTCCCAGTTGCGGCCCCACATGACCTTGATGACGTTCCAGCCGGCGCCGCGGAAGAACGCCTCGAGCTCCTGAATGATCTTGCCGTTGCCGCGCACGGGGCCGTCGAGGCGCTGCAGGTTGCAGTTGACGACGAACGTGAGGTTGTCGAGCTTCTGGTTCGCCGCGTGCTGCAGCATTCCGCGGCTCTCGGGCTCGTCCATCTCGCCGTCGCCAAGGAACGCCCACACGTGCTGCTCTGACGTGTCCTTGAGGCCGCGCAGCTGCAGGTAGCGGTTGGTCCATGCCTGGTAGATCGCCGATGCGGGGCCAAGACCCATCGAGACGGTTGGGAACTCCCACAGATCGGGCATGAGGCGAGGGTGCGGGTAGGACGACAGCCCGCGGCCGGGTCCGGACTTCTCTTGCCGGAACGAGTCGAGGTCGTCCTCGGTGAAGCGCCCCTCGACGAGCCCGCGCGCGTACACGCCTGGCGCCGCGTGGCCCTGGAAGTAGACCTGGTCGCCGCCGCCCGGGTGGTCCTTGCCCGTGAAGAAGTGGTTGAGGCCGACTTCGTAGAGCGTCGCGACGGACGCGTACGACGAGATGTGGCCGCCGACGCCCTTGCCCGCCGCCTGCGCGCGCGTGACCATGACGGCTGCGTTCCAGCGAATCCAGCCGCGGTAGCGACGCTCGGTGTCCTCGTCGCCAGGGAACTCGGGCTCGTCGTCGACGTGAATCGTGTTGACGTAGGGAGTGTTCAGGCTGAGCGGAACGGACAGCTGCTTGGATGCGGCGTGCTCAACGATCCTGTCGATGACGAACTCGGCACGGTCGCGCCGCCGTTCTTCGATCAGCCCGTCGAGCGACTCGAGCCATTCGTTGGTCTCTGCCGGGTCCTTGTCGACTGGCCGAAGTTGTCCACGGTTGACCGTCCTTGCTGGCGCGGGGGTATGCGCGCCGAATGTGGGAGGGCTCGCGCGGGTGCGCGCATCTACGTCCCATCTTGGCACAGGCTTGGGCTCACAAGAGGCGACTGGGACGCCGTCCGGGCCACGGCGCGGGGCGCCCTGCACCGCACTGCTGTCGGTACACCACGGCCGTTTCGCGAGCGAAAACGACACGTGTGTACCGACACGAAGGGCGGCGCGGGTGCCCACGCCACGCCGCGTCCGTTGCGAACCGCGCCCGCGTGCCTCTACTGTGGGCAGGACGGCGCCGGGGGGCGCCAACCTCGACGAAGGGAGCGGCGCCACCGTGGCGACTGTGGATGGCGCGAATGCCGGCGAGACCGGCCTGATCGCGCGACTCGGCCTCAAGCCGGGCCTGGTGATCCAAGAATTTGGCTACGACGACGACTGCGACGAACGGCTTCCGCGAAGCGATCGAGGCCGCAACCGGCGAGGAACTCGTCGACGAAGACTTTGGCGACGTGACCGATGGTGTCATCGTCTGGTACCGCGAGGGTGACGACGACCTCGCCGATCTCCTCATGGATGTGCAAACCTTGCTCGACGACGGCGCATGCGTGTGGCTGCTCACCCCTAAGTCCGGTGTGACGGGGCACGTGGGGCCGCGCGAGGTAGGTGAGGCAGCGTCGCTCGCCGGGTTGCACGCCACCTCCACCTTTGTGTTTGGCGAAGGGTGGGCCGCGACACAGCTCGTGGAAAAGGGTCGCTCCAAGTGACCCATGCGCTCGACGGCCGCACGGCCCCGGCGTTCTCGCTCACCGATCAGCACGGCCGCGCGTTCAGCCTCGCAGACCAGCATGGGCGAGCGATACTCCTGGTATTTGTGCCGTTTGCCTTCAGCGACGTGTGCACAAGCGAACTCGTTGACCTCCGCAACGCGGGCGACTTGCAGGGCCGCAGATGACCTCATCGTTGTCGTCGTATCGTGCGACTCGATTTACACGATGAAGGCGTGGGCAGACACGCATTCCTATCGGTCGCCGCTGCTCAGCGACTTCTGGCCGCATGGCGAGGTGGCGCGCGAGTTCGGCGTGCTTCAACCCGCGCGAGGGCCTCGCCACTCGCGGCATCGTTCCTCATCGACGCCGACGGCGTGGTCCGGTGGTCGGTCGTCAACCCCAAGGGCCAGGCGCGGAACGTCGACGACTATCGGCGCGAGGTTTCGAGCCTGTTGGGCGACGGCTAGTGGCACTCAAGCTTGCGGTCATCATCGGGTCGACGCGGCCCGGTCGCGTGGGGCCGAGCGTAGCCGCGTGGTTCGTCGACGCCGCTCGCGAGCACGCCGAGTTTGACCTGACGCTCGTTGACTTGGTGGATCTCGAATTGCCGTTGCTCGATGAGCCCCAGCACCCAACCAAGCAGCTCTACGAACACGAACACACCAAGAAGTGGGCGGCGATCGTTGACGACGCCGACGCGTTTGTGTTCGTCACCCCCGAATACGACTTCTTCGCCCCGGCCTCGCTCGTGAATGCGATTCAGTACCTGGCCAAGGAGTGGGCATATAAGCCGGCGGCGATCGTCTCGTACGGCGGCATTTCCGGCGGGTTGCGGTCTACGCAGATGGTGCGATTGCTGCTGTCCAGTCTCAATGTCCACACGCTCATGCAATCCGTGTCGATTCAGTTTGTGGCAAAGCACATCCACGACGGCGTGTTCACGCCAGAGCCGCACGCCGTCGGCTCCGCGGCCACGATGCTTGACGAGCTGAGCAAGTGGGCTGCCGCGCTGCGGCCGCTGCATACGCCCGCTGACTGAGCTTGCTACTCGGCAGCCTCGGAAACGGTTCCTCTCGTCGTCGCTCGCCACCACGCCATCGCGAGGGCGCCCAGCCCCAAGGTGCCGCCGAGCGTGACGACCCTCCACACCACGGTTGCGCCAACCAGCGCCGACTCGTACTCCACTCCCGCGACATCGACGATCGACGCGATCACTACGGCGTCCATGACGCCTAACCCAAACATCGGCAGGATCGTCAGGGGATAGGCGAGCAATGTGGCACCTATCACCACGGGCCATGGCGCGATGTCCTCGCCGATCCCAACAAAGCGCACGGCGGCGAGCAAGATGAGCGCGTCGACAACGATGCCAACAAGCATGAACAACAGTGCGGGGGCGACGTTGCGGTTGAGGGTCTTGCCGATGCGCTGGCGGAAGTCGACTACGGCGTCAACCCATACCTGCTCGTCAACTGTTGCCTTAACGGACTTGATGGCTCGCGCCGCGCGTCGGGCAAGCCGTTCGGCAATCGTGTCGGACTGCAAGACGGCCAACAGCACGGCAATGATGACCACCGCGAGCGCCAAGGACAAGAGCCCGGTGACGAGCTTGCCGCTCTCAAAGGCATAGAGCGAGAAGATTCCTGCGCCAAGCGCGGGGGCGGCAAAACGCGCGCCGTAAAAGATGAGCATGTTGAGGGTTGCGCCCGCCATGCCGTCAACGGGATGGATGCCCCACGTGCGGAACTGCGCGATGCGCACCACCACGTCTCCAGGAGGTGGCGCAATGGTGCCAGCAAGGTTGGCACTTACGTCATTGACTATCGACTTTGACAGGCCAAGACCGGGCGTAAATCGCGCAAGCGGCAGCGCGCTGAACACCTGGCGGATGAACAACAGCACGATGAGCGCGAGCAGTTCCCACAAGGACACCGAGCGAATCGCGTCCCCAACGGCTGACCAGGTGATCTTGCCAATGAAGCGAATGATGAACCAGCCAACGACCATGCTGAGCACAAGAATGGCCGTTGGCTTGACCCAACGTCCGCTCAGCGCGCGGCGCAAGGGCGAGGTGCTTTCGGCGGTCACGAGGCCATGCTAGCGGCGCTCAGTTTGGTCGCAGGGGCGCGCGCCAGGACAATAGGTGCGGGCCCTTAGCTCAGTTGGTTAGAGCACTGCGTTTACACCGCAGGTGTCATCGGTTCGAGTCCGGTAGGGCCCACGTGACGAATACCGAAGCGGTGCGCAATCGGCGCACGCTCGAGGGCTACTCAGCGAGGGTCGACGGCCCTCTCTACGCCCTCTCGTTCGTGTTCCTCGCTGCGTGGACCATCGCGGTGTGCGTGACCGGTCTTCCCGAGTGGGCACAAGCAACCGTCACGCTCGTGATCGCTGTCATCTGGATTGCGGTAGCCGCGGACCTTGTCTTCCGGCTCGTCCTCACCCCGCACCGTTGGGTCTGGGCCGCGCGCCACCCGCTTCAGGTACTTGGAGTGATCGTTCCCCCGCTGTACCCGTTCAAGTTGCTGACCGTGATCACGCGCGACACCTTCCGCGCAGGTGGGCGGGGCCTCCTCAAGACGGGCCAGGCGGTAGTCATCGCCGCTGCAGTGCTGACGTGGACTTGCGCCGTCGCGACCGTGCACTTTGAGCGGGGCGCAGCTGGTGCGTCGATCATGAACTTCGGCGACGCGATCTGGTGGGCGTGCGTCACGGTTACGAGCGTTGGCTACGGCGACTACGTACCCGTCACGATGGGCGGCAGGCTCGTTGGAGGCGTGCTGATGTTCGCGGGCCTCGCGCTCGTTGGCGTGATCACCGCCACCGTCGCGGCGTGGATCATCTCGCTCACGTCCGCAAACGAGGTGGAGCCAAAGGTGGTGCCTATCGAGGACACAATCGGTACCGCGCTCGCGAAGGCGGAGGCCAGCAAAGCGGCCTCTGCACACGCAACCGGCGACGACGGCTCCGGCCCAGCCCGGTAGCGTTGGGGTATGGCCACCGTCGCGAACATTGTGGATTCGCTCGACGAGCGCTATCCCGTAGGCCTCGCCGAGGACTGGGATGTCAACGGCCTCACGGTCGGCTCTCCGGCATCAGAGGTCACGCGCGTGCACTTCGCGGTGGATCCAACGCTCGCGGTGGCGCGCGAGGCGATCGCGTATGGCGCGCAGTTGCTCGTCACGCATCACCCATTGATGCTGCGCGGCGTAACGACTGTTGCCGCGGACACCGCGAAGGGTGCGGTGGTGCAGGCGCTCGCCGAGGCGGGCGTGGCGCTCGCGAACTTCCACACAGGGGCCGACGCTGCCGCCGGCGGAGTGGCCGACGCTTTGGCTCGCGCTGTGGGCGTCGCGCCACGGGGACCCCTG
This sequence comes from uncultured Actinomycetota bacterium, assembly GCA_963757685.1. GTDB lineage: Bacteria > Actinomycetota > Actinomycetes > Actinomycetales > Demequinaceae > Demequina. The sequence continues at coordinate 173,888 of CAVWSW010000004.1, forward strand.
GTTCCCAACGCTGACGACCCGACGCTGGGGACAGGCAGGGTAGGCGACCTCGCGGCGCCGACGACACTCCGCGAGTTCGCGTACGTTGTGGCCGGGGCGTTGCCCGCGACCTCACACGGCGTGCGGATCGCGGGGGACCTCGATGCCGAAGTCTCGACGGTTGCCGTGGTGGGCGGCTCTGGCGACGCATTCTTAGACGCCGCGCGGGCGTCGGGCGCCGACGTGTACCTTACGGCCGACCTTCGTCACCACGCTGCCCTCGATGCCCGCGAGCTTGCGCTGCTTGGCGATGGCCGACCGTTCCTCGTCGACGTAGCTCATTCGGCTTCCGAATGGGCGTGGCTCGCCGGAGCAGCAGATTTTGTTGCCGATCGCCACAAGGTCGACACCTTTGTTTCCACCATCAACACTGACCCCTGGACCGCGCGCCTCGATGCGCGCTGAGGAGCAACCGTGCCCACCGCACCCGCCGCTGACCAACTGAAACTCCTGGATGTCCAGGCTGCCGACCTCCGTGCGCAACAGGCCTTACACCGCCGCGCAAACCTACCTGTGCTGGCTCAGCTCGACGAACTCACGGGGCGCGTCGTGGATCTCTCCGACGAGCGCGCAGCTCGCGGCGCCGTGGTGGGAGACGCGCGCCGTGAGGTCACCAAGATCGAGGACGATGTTGCCGCTGTGCGAGCGCGCGCGACCCGCGACAACGCGCGCCTTGCGAGCGGCCAGGGCACGCCAAAGGATCTGCAAGCGCTGAGCAGCGAACTGGAGGTGCTCAATCGCCGCGTCAGTGACCTTGAGGACACGGAGCTTGAGGTGATGGAGCGGCTCGAGGCCGCGGAGAAGGAACTAGCCTCCGCGGACACGCAGCACCGCGAGATCGCCGCACAAATCGAGGAACTTGAGCGCGAGCGCGACCTTGCCTTTGCGGCCATCGATGCGGAACTCGCGCAGATCAAGGCGGAGCGCACGGCCGCGGCAGAGGGCATCGACACCACCTTGCTTGGCCTGTACGCAAAGCTGCGTGACGCCCACGGAGGTATCGGTGCCGCGGCGCTACTGCGCGGCCAGTGCCAAGGTTGCAACATGACCCTCAACGCGGGCGATCTCGCCGTAATCGAAGCTTCCGCTCCCGAGCAGGTGGTGCGCTGCGAGGAGTGCGGTCGCATCCTTGTGCGCGGGGCGAGCGTGTGACCACTGGACCCAGCGTCGGGCCCGAATACGACGATCCGGAGCCGGTGCCTCCGGAGCCGGCCGCTCCCGCAAGGGCTCCGCGCGAGATGGTATACCGAGACCTCGTCTCAACGCTCTCGCTCGTGCTCGTGCGCCACGGGGTCACCGATGAGACGGTTGCCCACGTACTTGCCGGCGGCGGGGTAGCGGGACCGCCGCTTAACGCCGCGGGCCGTGTGCAAGCAGCGAAAGCGGCCGACGCGGTGTACCGGGTTGGGCGCGATACCTGGCCCGCGCTCGCGCCGGTTACGCGTGTGCTTGCCTCGCCGTTGCGACGCACGCAAGACACGGCCGGGTCGCTTGGACGGCGACTTGGGCTCACGGTGGAGATCGATGAGCGCGCACGCGAGGTTGACTTTGGGGAGTGGCAGGGCCTCACCGCTCAAGCAGCGTTCGACCGCGACGGCGACCTGATCCGGCGGTGGGACGACGGCTTTGAGCGAGCTCCCGGTGGCGAGTCGCTCACCGACGTCGTCACGCGAATGCGGGTGTTTGCGGCGGAACTGGCTCGCGGCCACGCCGAGGCGTGTGTCACGGATGACGTCCCGCGCACCGTCGCAATCGTGTCGCACTCGGTGGCCATCAAGTCGTTCGTCGCCGCCGCCATGGGATTTGAGCCGGGCGCGGTCGCGCGCATCTGGCCAACACCTGCCTCATTGACGTTGGTGCAACTGCGCGTGACGCCTGAGGGCGATATTTGGGATGCCCACTTGCTCGCGCTCGGTGTACCGACGTCCTGACGTCAGTAGGCTTGCGAGCATGTCAACCGCTTGGAAGGGTTCCGTGGTGTTGCTGCGGGAGCCCACGTCCGCGCTGTGGTCGCGTCTTGGCTATCGTTTGCTGCTCACCGCTCTCCTCGTTGTGGCGGCTCTGACGGCTCCCTGGGCTTTCCTCGCCGTGCTTGCGTGGATCTTCGCGGCACTCATGGCGCTGCTCTCTGTGCTGGCGATCGCGAATGTTGCGCGCAACAAGCGCGCGCTGCTTGTGCACACGGGCGCCGGGTCCATCGAGTGGCCGCAGTCGATTCAAGAGCGCGTGCTGCGCCGGCCGCTCGCGTGGGTCGCTGGGCGCGAGATCACCGTGACCTTCCCGCCCGTTGCCGCGATGCCTGGTAAGACGGACCCGCGCGTCTCACTCAGCGACGGTGAGCGCTCGATCGAGCGCGTGCCGCTGTACGGCGTGAAGCCAGAAGTATTCGTCGCGGCCGCCAACGCCTTGCTCGTTGGGCGAGGCACGGTGCTGAAATATGAGGCGCCCACGGCCGCCGCGGCACCGGACGAGATCGCCAGCTAGACCACCGAGTTTTAGACAACCAAGGTCTAGACAACCAAGGTCTAGACAATCAAGGTCAGCCTGCCCGGTCGCAGCTCGACGCCCGTAACACCTGCTATTTGATGCGCCACGTGTGCGACGTCGTCCGGCGTCAGAGGCGCGGTCTTCGCGGCGACTAGGGCTGCAGTCAGCAGGCCTCGCGTGTGCTTGGCGTTGTGGCTCACCACAGCGCGAGTGCCGTTGAGTTCGCGCTCCACGCGCACCCCAACGGTCTTCGCCGGGTTGGCGCGCCACACGGTCGCATAGTCGCTGCTGCGGCAATCGACGACGAGCTGGTCTGCGGCCTCACGCGCCAACGTGGCTCCCACGCGCGCCCGCCAGAACGCGGCGAGAGGACCGATGCGCCCCAGGCTCGTGCCCATGCTGAGCCGGTATGCGGGGATCGCGTCGGCGGGGGAGAGCACCCCCCAAAGGGCGGAAATGATGCGCACGCGCTGCACGGCTCGCGTCCATGGTGGCGCCGTCCCAGGTCGCGGCACCCGCCGCGTCGTAGAGGACGCCAGAGTAGATCTTGGCGGCTGGCGCCACCGGGTTCTGCCACAGGGTGGTGTTTCGCGCGACCTCATCGGCAAGGGAAGCGCCAGCGCCCAGCGCGACGAGTGCGTTCTTTCGCGCGGAAGCGACGATGAGCGCTTGGCCCACCCGACGTCGGGCGGCGGCGAGTTCGGGAAAACTCAGCGCCGCGAGGTCCACGGGGGAACCGGCGTCTGGCGATGTCTTGCCCTCGGAAGGTGGGAGCAAGATCAGCACGCACCCACCCTAGGGGCACGCGCGGCGCGCGATTGCTGTCGGTACACCCGCGTCGCTTCGCGCGCGGAAACGACAGTGGTGTACCGAGAGCGATGCAAAGCGCGAGTTGACAGGCGACCGTTACGCGATATATCGTGAGTGTGTCGACGAAAGGAGACATCATGAAAGACATGAAGAACAGCGGCAAGCGCCGCCACCACGACTTTGACCAGCACCACGCGGGTCATCACGCCTTTGACCAGCGCGCCGAAGGCTTTGGCCCGCGCGGTCGCCATGCAGGGTTTGGCCCCGATTTCGAAGCGGGCTTTGGCCCCGGGCCACGCCGGGGGCCTCGCGGAGGGCGCCCTCGCGGCGACGTCCGCGGCGCCGTGCTCGTGTTGCTCGCCGAGCAGCCGCGCCACGGCTACGACCTCATGCGGGCCATCGAGGAACGCTCCGGCGGCACGTGGTCGCCGAGCCCAGGCTCGATCTATCCCACGCTGCAAGCACTAGAGGACGAGGGTCTCGTGACCTTCGAGACCGTTGACGGTCGCAAGACGGCGTCTGTCACGGACGCGGGGCGTGAGTGGCTCGCCGAACACACCTCGGAAACCGCAGCAGTGTTCGCTCAGCAAGAGGGGGCAGGAAAGGCCGTTGCGCTGCGCCACGAGATGCACCAACTGCGTGACGTCATCATGCTCGTTGCTCGGCAGGGCGGCGACACCTCGGAGAGGGCCGCGGGGATCCTTGCGCAAACGCGCAAGGACCTCTACGCGTTGCTCGCGAGCGCAGGCTGAGGCTCAGGCTGAGATTCGGAGGGATCTGAATCCCTGCCACGTGCCCTCAACACGAACCACGAAAGGGTCGCCGCTACAACCGTGATGGCGACCCTTTGTGGTCCCCACCCCGCAAAGCCCAAAGCTTGGGGGAAGACCGCACGCGAAATTGTCAAGGCCGCCGACATTGTTCCGGAGCCAATTCCGAATGCCAACGCATACGCGAGAGCTGTCATGAGCGCGGGGACCAAGCAAATGATGGCGAGCGAGGCGATCGACGCGAGCGTGCGCTTCACCGTGCGGAACCCGCACCACCCAATAGCCAATCCCACGATGATTGGCGGAATCGCATCCAGGACACGCCAGAGTGTCAACGATGGTTGCGCCGTGCCAGCCATTGCAAGAACCAATGCCGCGAGCCATGGCCCTGCTGTGACCGCAGCTGCCGCAATTGCAACCGTGCGGGGAGCCGGATTGCCTCGAGCGATCCCCAGCATTATCGGAATGCCGAGGAGTATCGCCACTATCGCTATGTTCACGAGCACCGGGGCGTATGCGCCGGGTTGGGTGGTCGAGAGACCTGAAAAGTCACTCACCGCGAGCTCGCGAGCGAGCCAGGCAATCTGTACGGTGAGCGCGCCCAACAGCACGAACTCCGCCCGCATTTCCCGCCCGGACCGACGGACCAAGGCCGCGCTGACCCCCGCGAGGGCGGCGGCGAACACGATGGTCGCGAACATCTGCGCGAACGCGAAGTGCCCAATGATAAAGAGTGATCTGGACGGCTCATCCGGCCACGTTTGGGCGGAGGGTAGGTTGGCTTTGTGAAGCACGAGGCCCGTAAATCCATCCGTCGCCAGCCAGGGCGCGAAGGCAAGCAGCGCTGACATCGCCCCCAGCGCAATGGCCAGAGCCGGGTGAACTCGCCCTACGCGCATGCGAGGCTCGTTGGGCACGTCGGTCGTCGCGGTCATGAACAGCAAACTACACCGACGCATGGTTCCGCGCGCGGAGCGGTACCCTTGGGGCGCGGATGAGTTGGCCAGGCGGCCGCGTTGCCGGGTAACCGGCACCGAGGAACGTCCGGGCTCCACAGGGCAGGGTGGTGGCTAACGGCCACCCGGGGTGACCCGCGGGACAGTGCCACAGAAAATAACCGCCTTCGGCTCGAACGGAGGTAAGGGTGAAAAGGTGAGGTAAGAGCTCACCGCGTCGCTGGTGACAGCGGCGGTCAAGGTAAACCCCACCCGGAGCAAGACCAGACAGGATGCGCTTGAGGGCTGCTCGCCCGAGCATCCGGGTAGGTCGCTAGAGGCGTGCGGCAACGTACGTCGTAGATGGATGGCCGCCCCTCACGCCCCGGCGTGAGAGACAGAACCCGGCGTATCGGCCAACTCATCCGCCTTAGCCCGGCGCGGCGTAGTTGCGTCCGCTATGTTCAGTTGTGACCACAATCGCACCGTCGATGGACGACGAACTGGCGGTCCGCCTTGAGGGCGTGTACCGCGACCTACACGCGAACCCCGAACTGTCGTTTGCCGAGGTGCGAACCGCCAGCATTGCCGCAGCGTGGCTGCGCGATTGGGGTTACGAGGTCCACGAGGGCATTGGGGGCACGGGCGTCGTCGGCGTCCTGACTCGTAGTTCCGGCCCGGCAGTTCTCTTGCGAGCCGACATGGACGCGCTCCCGGTTGAGGAGGCGACTGGACTGCCCTACGCGAGCACCGCTCGCGGCGTGGACCCGGACGGCATCGACGTTCCCGTCATGCACGCATGCGGACACGACATGCACGTCACCTGCCTCATGGGCGCGGCGTCAATGCTTGCCAGAAGCACGGCGTGGGCGGGCACCCTCGTGGTGCTCTTTCAGCCTGCAGAGGAGGTGGTGCGCGGTGCCGCGGCGATGATCGCGGACCATCTGTTCGAGAGAGTTCCGCGGCCCAAAGTGGTTTTGGGACAACACGTCGCGCCTATCCCGGCTGGTGTACTTGGCCTGCGTTCTGGGCCGGCATTCGCAGCGTCGGACAGCCTGCGGGTGACGCTGACCGGAGTGGGCGGCCATGGTTCACGGCCGGAAGCGACGGTGGACCCTGTCGTCATGGCCGCAGCCACGATTATGCGACTGCAGACCATTGTGTCTCGCGAGGTCGGCGCCGCCGATACGGCCGTCGTGACCGTAGGGGCAGTGCGATCAGGGTCCAAGGCGAACATCATCCCTGAGAAAGCGGAATTGCTACTGAACGTGCGTACCTATGATCCGGCCGTGCGCGACACCGTACTTACAGCCATCGCCCGCATCGCGAATGCGGAGGCCGACGCGGCTGGAGCGCCGGTGCCGCCCCAGATCGAGTCAATCGAGTCCGTACCTGCGGTCGTGAACGACCCTGCTGCCGTCGAGCGGACCCGCGCCGCGCTCGAGTCCGTCGTGGGTGTGCCGATGGTGGTCGACCCCGGGGAGGTGACTGGCAGCGAGGACGTAGGAGTGCTCGCTAGCGGCGCAGGCGCTCCGTGCGTCTTCTGGCTTCTCGGCGGGGCCGATCCGGCTGCGTTTGCTGGAACAACTGGCCCCGACGGCATGCGAGACGTCATGGCTCGCTTGCCGTCCAACCACTCGCCCTTGTACGCCCCGGTGCTCCAGCCCACGCTGGCAATCGGTACTAACTCGCTCGTTGCCGCCGCCCTCGCGTGGCTCGACGAGGCGTGACATCCGCCCGTCTCCCCGCCGTACGTCGCCGCGCCGTGTCAGCGCGCCTCAGCCCAAGTCTTGGGCCAGCGCAACGATGATTCCCGAGGGTCCGCGCAAGTAACACAGCCGGTAAATGCCCTCGTAATCCACTATGTCACCGATCAAGGTCGCTCCGTGCGGCTCGAGCCGAGCGAAGGTTTGATTGACGTCATCGACGTTGAACATGAGCCGGTGCATGCCGATTGAGTTCGACGGTGGCTGCGCGGGCGCTGGCGTAACCGGCGCGGGCGCCTTGTAGGCGGTGAGCTCGAGCCTGCTCTTGCCGTCGGGCGTCGCCATCATGGCTATCTCGCTGCGGACGCTGCTCAGGCCGACCACGGCGTCGGCCCACGGGCCCTCGATTTCCGCGCGCGCCTCGAGCGCGAGCCCCACCTCAGCAAAGAACGCGATGGCGGCGTCGAGGTCCTCGACGACGATCGCCACGTTGTCCAGCCGGTTCACCACCATGCATCCACCCTATGCGCGCACCCCGCGCGTCGCCGTCTGCCCGACGCTGGCCGGGGTTACGCTCGCCGCGTGAGTTCCGCTGGGGGCAGGCCCGACGCCAATGAGCCCCCGGGCGTTCGACGTCCCATGCCGCCGTCGGTTCCCCCACGCCAGCGTCCCGCGGCCCCCGCACCCGCTCCAAGCCCGGCGCAAAGGCCCGCCGCACGGCCAGCCCAAAGGCCGAACCAACAGCCCCGCTCGGCCACCGCGTCGGGCCAGCAAAGGCAACCGGCGCCTAGGCAGCAGGCGAAGCAGCCACCAAAGGCCTCGCCGTCGCGCAAGAGGCGCCACCTTCGCCGCCGCTGCGTGACCGTGCTCGTGGTCTTGCTGATCATCGCGCTGACCGTCGCGACGCTGTCGTGGATGTGGGTCAATAAGCGCATTCAGCACGTCGACGCCTTGAGCGGGGCCCCGAATACGCCGGGGGAGACGTACCTCATAGTCGGCTCCGACTCGCGAGACGGCTGGAAGTACGACGACGGCACCGCAGGGGCGCGCACGGACACGATCATGGTGCTGCACAAGGCGCCAAACGGCGTGACGTCCCTGATCTCGATTCCGCGCGACTCGTACGTCACGATCCCTGGCCACGACCCGAACAAGATCAACGCGGCATTCGCCGAGGGCGGCGCGCAGTTGCTCGTGGTGACCGTTGAGGAGCTCACGGGTCTCACGATCGACGCGTACATGGAAGTGGGGCTCACGGGCGTCGCGGACCTTGTGGATGCGCTCGGCGGGGTCACGCTCTGCTACGACCAAGACGTCGATGATTGGCGCTCGAAGCTCACGTGGACCGCGGGTTGCCACCTCGCGGACGGCGACACCGCGCTTGCCTTTGCGCGCATGCGGTACAGCGATCCGCTTGGCGATATTGGACGCGCGGCCCGCCAGCGCCAACTGGTGAGCGCGGTAGTTGACGGCGTCTTCACGAAGCAAGTCGTCTCCAACCCGTTCCACGCGATGAAGGTTGCCGGGTCCGGCCTGCAGGCGTTCCGCGTCAGCGATGGCACGGGCCCCTTTGACCTCGCCAAAATCGCGCTCACCTTCCGTGCCGCGCAAGGGGATCAGGCGGTTACGGGAACGCCGCCCATCAAGGATTGGGGCTATCACGTAGAAGGCATCGGATCCACCGTGCTCCTCGATCCCGACACGAGCCCGCTGTTTTGGCAACAGGTCACGGAAGGGACGTTCGCACCCGGCAGCGAGGTTGGCGGCCTCGAGTAGGCGCCCGCGAAGGGCGGCTCGTGCTGGCTTCTAGCTCCAGCCCCTTGGCGGCCCATGCCGCGCGCAGCCGCTCCCCAGGTTCCGCGTCGCCAAGGCCCCAGCGCACTGCACGCGTGGCGATGGCACCGCCCAGCGGCCCGACGCTACGCGTGAGGACCCCGCCAACGTCCAGTTGGTCTTGCGCCCAGCGGGGTAGTAGTGCGACAGATCCCGCGGCAAGCAGCCGATATGGGGGCCGGGCCAAGAGTGGCAACGGCGGCTCCTTCAGCAAGAAATGCGCTGTATCGAGCGCGGCGGGGCTCGCCTCGAGTTCGGGGCGATAGGACTCGATGCACTGAGCGAGGTCCGCGACGCTTTGCGGCACGCCCCGCGCGCCAAGCGCGGTCGCCACTGTGCCCGATTGAGCCACGTACTCGTCCGCCTCTTCCGGCGTCAGCGGGGTGCGCGCGTACCGCTGGTACGCGGAGAGAAATGAATCAGCTTCCGCGATGTGTACCCACAGCAGGAGGTGTGGATCGCTCGCTCGGTATGGGCGGCCGTCTGGCGTCTTGCCACGCACCCGTTCGTGCACGGCCCGCACCATGTCCACCATCTCTTGGGCATGCTCCGCGGTGCCAAACGTGGTGTACGCGAGGAACGTAGAGGTGCGAGCCAACCGCCCCCACGGATCGCCGCGATAGCCAGAGTGCCCGGCGACGCCAGCCATCGCCAGAGGGTGGAGGGACTGGAGCAAGAGCGCCCGCAGGCCGCCAACGAACGTGGTCGCGTCGCCGTGCACCCGCCGCATAGGAGAGCCGGGTGCGAACCAGCGTGGGCCCGGGCTCTGATGAATGCGGCGCCGCGCCTCAAGACCGTTGGGCCCAGCAATGCGAGTGAACAGCGCTTCGCCAACACGGCGTCGCGTGCGCTCGATGGGGTGGAACGAGGTGCTCACGTAGTTCAGTATCACCCCACGCGGGAGGCTGCTAGAACGTGCGTGCCACCTCTGCGAGCAGCCGCGCTCCAAAGCCCGTGGCGCCTGCGGAGCGCCAGGCGTCATCGGTGTCGGTATGCATAGTGCCTGCTATATCCACGTGCGCCCACGGTGTTTCGCCAACGAACTCTTGGAGGAAGAGCGCCGCAGTCGTGGCTCCTGCGTGGGGTCCGCCAAGGTTCGCGATGTCCGCGATCTCGGAGTCGAGCTGCTTGCGATACTTCTTCTCTAGCGGAAGCTGCCACACGGGCTCTGCCACGTCGGTGCCGGCTGCGAAAACCGCGTCAACGAGCGACTGGTCGTTGCCGAACAGCGCCGCAGTGGACTTGCCAAGCGCCATGAGCGCGGCGCCTGTGAGGGTGGCGATGTCGACGATCGCATCCACCTCGTCCTCGGTGGCGAGCACCAGCGCGTCCATCATCACCAACCGACCCTCCGCATCCGTGTTCTTGACCTCAACGGTGGTGCCTCCGCGCGCGATCAGCACGTCGCCAAGCTTGGTTGCCGTGCCAGACGGCATGTTGTCTGTGCACATGAGCCAACCGGATACCGCCGCCTCGACGCCCAGGTCACGGAGCGCGGTGAAGGCGCCGAGCACTGCCGCGGCGCCGCCCATGTCGATCTTCATGAGCAGGTGCATGGGGTCCGATGGCTTGAGCGAGATGCCGCCCGAATCGAACATGATCCCCTTGCCAACCAAGCCAAGGTGCCGCGTTGGAGTGCCTTGCGGGCGGTAGCGCAGCACCACCATGCGCGGCTCTTCCGTGGAGCCCGCGTTGACGCCAAGCAGCCCGCCGCAACCGAGCTCGATGAGCGCGGCCTTGTCGAAGGTCTCAACCTCGAAACCAAAGGCGGCGCCAAGGCGCTGCAGCCTCATCCGCGATGTTGGTTGCGGTGAGGAAACCGGCAGGTGTATTGGCGAGGTCACGGGCCACGACGGTGGCGCGCACCCCCGGTTCGGCTGCGGAGATGCCGTTGGCGGCGGCCGCTTGATCGGCTCCCGTCACGACGAGCGTGAGGTGGCTTAGTGCGTGATCCTTTGGCTTTGCCTGCAGGGCACGATAGCGATAGCGCGCGAGCACGGCGCCCTCCGTGAGCGCTTGCGTGAGGGCAGCGGCGTCGAGTCCCATGTCGCCCGTCACGATCGCGAGGCGGGTGCCCTTCTTGGCGGTGGCGCGCGCCGCGGCGGCGGCCGCATCGCGCGCGTCGTCGACCGAGAAGTCGTCTGGCCGCGCCGAGCCCAACGAGCACGAGCGGCACCCCGGCGCGCGCAACCACGATGGTGGTGCCCGCCTCCGCCTCGAAGCCCGCGGCCGCGAGCGCGTTCGCGATCGAGGCCGACATCGCCTGGCAAATCGCCGTCTGAGGTGACGAGGTATGCCACGGCGTCGACAGCGTCGGGCACGCTTTCGCTGGCCACAACGGAGGGGATGGCGGCGAGCGAGGGTACCGGCGTGAAACCTTCCGGCACGAGCTTGTTTGGTGCGTATGACATGGCGACTCCTAGGGCGTGAATGCTGACCTTTACGAGCCTAGTCACTACGCGGGATGCTGCGCGCGGCACTACTGTGTCGATTGTGACGCCGGTAGAAACCACCTTGCTGATTCTTGGCATTGCCGTGGTGGCGTTCATGACCGGGCGCATCCCGATCGCGATCGTGGCGGTTGGCGTTTCGGTACTTGCTGTGGGCAACGGGGGTGCTCACGCTCAACGAGTCCCTTGCCGGATTTGGCGACCCCACCGTGATCTTCATCGCGAGCCTCTTTGTGGTGAGCGAGGCGCTCGACGCCACTGGGGTGACGGCGTGGGCCGGTCAGCAAGCGGTTCAGCGCGGCGGCAGAAACCGCGCGGGCTTGCTCGTCACGATCTGCCTGCTCGTCGCGCTCCTCACGGCCCTCATCAGCGTGAACGGCGCCGTCGCGGCGCTCATCCCCGTGGTGGTGGTGGTCGCGGTGCGCGTGGGCCTGCCGCCCTCGCAAATGCTCATGCCGCTCGCATTCGCCGCGCACGCTGGGTCGATGCTCGCGCTCACCGGAACGCCGGTCAACATCATCGTGTCTGAGGCGGCCGTGGATGCTGGGGGCCGCGCGTTCGGCTTCTTCGAATACACGATCGTCGGCGTGCCACTCGTCGTCGGCACACTCGTGATCATCTTGCTGTTCGGCAAGCGACTCTTGCCTCACAACGAGCCCACGGAGATGGCCGCGGACGTCGCCGAACTCGCCAAGGCTCTGCGCCGGGACTACGCGATACCCGCCGAGTCTGAGCTCATGGGCAACTCGCGGGGCGTAACCGAGGTGGTGATTCCGCCTCGATCGGATCTGTTGGGGACGCATCTGTTCCCGGGCCAGGCGACACCGTCTGGGGACCTCGTTGTGCTTGGCGGTGCATCGCGGCGGCGAGCCACTCACGGATCGCGCGTGCCGTCCTTGCCGTTGGGGACGTCGTCTTGCTCGGCGGCAGCTGGGAGAACCTCGAACTCCACACGGCTGGGCCAGACGTGCTCGTCGTCAACGATCCGGCGTCGCTACGGCGCGGCATCCCGCTTGGCAAGGGAGCCGCTCGAGCGATCGTGATCCTCGGCGCGATGGTGGTGCTGCTCGTGACCAACGTGGTGCCGCCAGCCATCGCGGGTTTGCTCGCGGCCGGTGCGGTGGTGCTCACAGGGGTGTTCACGCCCGCGCGCGCTTACAAGGCCGTGCAGTGGACCACTGTGCTTGCTTGTCGCAGGGATGATCCCGCTCTCCACCGCCTTCGTGAAGACAGGCACCGCGGATCTCGTCGCGGACACGCTGCTCAAGTACATCGGCACCGCTCCCGCGCAGATCGCGTTGCTCGCGATGTGCGTGCTCACGATGGTGCTCGGCCAGCTGATTTCCAACACCGCGACGGTGCTCATCATGACGCCCATCGCCGCAGCATTGGCGTACGAGATGGACGTCTCCGTGATGCCGTTCATGATGGGACTCGCGGTCGCGGGTGCGGCGTCGTTCCTCACGCCCGTCGCCACGCCCGCGAACACCATGATCATGGAGCCCGGGGGCTATAAGTTTGGTGACTACTGGAAGCTTGGCCTCCCGTTGCTCTTGCTGTTCCTCGCGGTCGCCGTGCTGTGGGTGCCCATCGTGTGGCCGTTCTAGGAAGGTTGCAATGAATCCGATCGTCGCGTTCGTGATTGTCATGGCAGTGTGGACGGTTGCCGAGTACGTCGCTCGCATCAGCAAGGGAATGCTGTCGAGCCTGCTTCGTGGCGTCGATTATCTTCGTCATCGGGTTCATGAGCGGGCTGTTTCCCGACGACCTGCTCAGCGCATCTTCGCTGCTCGCGCTCGCCGGGGTCGTGGTGGGCTTCATCATCGTGCACCTCGGCACCATGATCAGTCTCGACGATTTCAAGAAGCAGTGGCGCACATTCCTCATCGGCATCTCCGCGGTGATCGGAATTGGCAGTGTTGCTGCTTTGTAGCGTTCACGATCTTCGGCGTCAGCGGCACTGAGGGCGACTACGACGGACTCGTCTCCACGGGCCGCGACTACATGATCGCGGGGATCGGCGCGCTCTCCGGTGGCACCATTTCCGTGTTGATCGTGCAGGACGCCGCGCTTGGCGTTGGCCTCACGACTGTCGCCGCGTTCCCGGTGCTCATTGTCGCGCATTCAGGGCCTTATCGGCTTTCCCATCGACCTCGGTGCTGCTGCGCAAGGAGGCGCATCGACTTAAGGTCGAGTACCGCGAAGGCCGCATCGCGGCGCCCGCGCCACCGGACGCGGCCGCCCCGCCGCCCACCCGCCTGCCCGAAGGCGCTTCTCAACACGCCGGGCACGTCTGTTCGTTGTCGGCCTGGTGGTGCTCTGGCGTCACTTGGCATCAACAACCTCACGGACGGCGATACTCAACACCTTCGTCGTCGCGCTTGTCTTCGGCATCGTGTTGCGCTCCACTCGCGTGTTCAAGCCCATGGTGCTCGCCGGAATCGATTCGTTTGGCCTCATGATGCTCGCGATCTTGATCCTTGTCTTTGGGCCGCTCGCGACTCTCGAATTTAGCGACCTCAAGTGCGCTGGCCGGTCCGCTCGTGGTCGTGTTTGTGTTCGGCCTGATTGGCATCGTGGGGTTCTCTGCCTCGCTGGCAAATTGCTCGGCTACTCGAGTCCCGATGTCCGTGTCGATTGGGCTGACGTCGTTGTTCGGCTTCCCCGGCACGATGGTGCTGTCGCAAGAAGCCGCGCGCGCCGCGGCAGACACTGAGGACGAATGGGCGGCGATCGAGGGCGTGATCCTTCCGAAGATGATCATTGCCGGCTTCTCCACGGTCACGATCACCTCGGTCGTTGTGATTGGCGATCATCGCAACGCGCATCGGCACGTGATGGAGATTTTGCGCACGCCCCGCAGCCGCGATTGGCTCACGATCTGGACGATCGTGCTGTTGATTTCTGGCCAGGGTTTCCGTTACTTGCTTGGCTTGCCGATCTACGGCGTTGTCGCGGCGCTCACGGTCGTTGGACTGACGCTCGCATTCACGCCTTCGTGGCGAACGCTCAAGCCACCGCTGTTGATCGGTTGCTTCGTGATCCTCGCGGCGGCGACATTCGTGTGGTCCGGCACGCGAGCGGTGACAGCCATCGCCGTTGTGGTCTTGCTGATCACCACCTATATCGCCTTCGTGACGGTTCGTGGCCACTCCAGCGGCCACTTCATGGTGTTGCTCTACCGCGGCCTTCAGGCGAGCGTGTTCCTTGGGATCCTCTTTGAGCTCGCAGTCTCGATCATCGTGCGCAGGCCCATCCACCCGCTCGCAAACGACATTGCACGGCTCGCCGCCAACCACGGCACCGAGGCCAAGGTGTGGTGGTCCCAGAACCTGCTGTTCGAGGGCGGACCCATTCAGGGTTTCGTCGGTAACCGCAACCCCTTCGGCGCACTTGCACTGCTCGCGGGCATCATGGCGTTCGTGATGGTGCTTGAACACCGCGTACGCAGGGCCGACGCCATTGGCACGCTCGTGGCATCCGTCGCGGTACTCGCTTTGACACGTTCGGCGACAGTGACGGTTGCGCTCCTTTACGTGATTGCCTTGTCGCTGTCCGCATTCGCGATTCGCAGGGCGCCGGTCGCGCTTAAGCGCCCGCTGTCGTTCTCCACGCTGGTGGTCACCGCTGTGGCCGGGGTGCTGACGATCAAGTACAGGCAAGAGATCTTTGACCTGCTTGACCGCTCCCCAGACGCCACCCACCGCGCGGACATCTGGGCGCAAGTGGTGCACTACGCGATTCAACGCCCAGAAGGATGGGGCTACGTCGGCTACTGGCCCGTGTGGGACGAGCCGTACAAGTCGATCCTCGACTCAACGGGAATCGTCGCTGCGCACGCCCACAATGCGTATCTCGACGCGTGGTTGCAGACCGGACTCATAGGCATGGTGCTGTTCCTCGTCATCATGGTGCTGCTATTTGGCGGCACCTGGCGGCTCGTGGAGCGCGCCTCTCGCGGCGACAGCTTCATCCCCGTTGCGTGGTCCCTGCTCGCTGCGGCGCTCGCGATTCAGGGGCTCACTGAGTCGCGGCCACTCGTCGAGGGAGGGTGGTACCTGATCGTGGTGTTGTTCTGCCTGGGTCCGCAACTCTTCACCCTCACCATCGTTGATGAGCAGTTGGTTCACTACGGCACACGCGCCACCGAGCCGCCCGACGCTCCCGCGCCCAGTCAGGCGCGCTCGAGTCGCTTGCGAAGGACTAGTAGGCGCCTACTCTTGGTGCTTCTTGGTTGAGGCGACTTCGGCCTCGACGCGCGCGGCCGCATACGCCGCCGCGCCCACGATCCCCGCCGAATTGAACAGCTCCGCAGGGATGATGGGCGCTCTCAAGCGCAACTGCGGCAAGAATGACTCGAACTCCTTCGAGACGCCGCCACCCACGATGATGAGGTCCGGCCACAGCAGTTTCTCCATCTCCGAGTAGTAGCGCTGCAGATTTGCGATCCATTGCTCGTCGGGAGGTTGTGGCGTTCCCGCGCGGACTCCGCGGCGTTCTCTTCGGCGTCGACGCCGTCGATCGAGATGTGGCCGAGCTCGGTGTTCGGCACGAGGACGCCGTCCACGATGAGGGCCGTGCCGATTCCCGTGCCGAGCGTCGTCATGAGCACAACGCCGGGTCGCTTGTGCGCCGCGCCGTAGAGGAACTCGGCGTAGCCGGCGGCGTCCGCGTCGTTGAGCACGTGCACGTCGTGCCCCGCGTAGTCGCGAATGACGCGGCGCAAGTTGGTGCCGATCCACGACGAGTCCACGTTCGCCGCCGTCTTCACGATGCCGTGCTGCACCACGCCGGGAAACGTCACGCCGATCGGCGTCTTCTTGCTGGGCTCAAATTTGGCGACCACCTGCGCGACCACCCTGCGCCACCGCGTCGGGCGTGGCGGGCTGAGGCGTGACGATGCGATACCGCTCCTCGAGAAACTCGCCCGTCTTGAGGTCAACGGGCGCGCCCTTGATCCCGGAACCGCCGATGTCTACACCCAACGCGATGTGCTTGCTCATGGCAGCGTCAAGACCTCCGGTCCGTTCTCTGTGATGTGGATCGTGTGCTCAAACTGGGCCACACGTGACGCATCATCCGTGACGACCGTCCAGCCGTCATCCCACTCGTGGCTGCGTTCGGATCCCATGCACAGCATCGGTTCAACGGTGAAGACCATGCCCTACCTCGATGATCTCCGCGTGATAGGGCGCCGAGTCGTAATGGGGGATCACGAGCCCGGTGTGGAAACCGGGTCCCACGCCGTGGCCGGTGTAGTCGCGAACAGACTCATAGCCGTGGCGTGTGGCGAACTTCTCGATGACCCGGCCGATCACGTTGACCTCTCGGCCCGGTTGCGCGGCCTTGATGCCGCGCATCGTCGCTTCGCGGGCAACCTCGACGAGTTCGCGCGCGGCGGGCGTACCCTCGCCCGCGATGAATGTGCCGCAATTGTCGCCGTGCATGCCGTCGAGGAACGCCGTGATGTCGATCTTGACGATGTCGCCCTCCTGAATCACCGTGTCATCTGGGACGCCGTGGCAGATGACCTCGTTCACCGACGTACACAGCGACTTGGGGAACGGCGGGCGGCCAGCCGAGCCCGGATATCCGAGCGTCGAAGGGTAGGCGCCGTGGTCGATGATGAATTCGTGGCCGATGCGGTCAAGCTCGTCGGTGGTCACACCCGGCCGCACGTTCTCACCCACGAGAGCCAGCGCCTGCGCGGCCACGCGGCCGGCCGCGCGTATGCGCTCAACCGTCTCGGCGTCGTGCACGTCGCCGCCTTGCCAACGATCCGCGCGCTTCTTGCCAACGTAGGGCGGGCGCGCGATCGTCGGCGGCACGTGCCGCAGCGGAGACACGACACCCTTCACGATTGCTGTGCGCGCGGGGGTCATACCTGGCAGTCTATTCGTGGAGGCGATAACGATGACCGACGACGAACAGGGTGCGACCGAGTACTACTTCAACACCAGCACGCAGATGGTCGAAAAGGGGCGCCAGAGTTCCTGGGAGCACCTCATGGGCCCGTATGCCACTCACGAAGAGGCCACAATGGCGATGGAGACGGCCGCGAAGCGATCCAAGGCATGGGACGCCGACGACAAGGCCTGGGACGGCGACGAAGGCTAGCGCGTCACTCGTCGAACGTGTGCTCGGCGGCAGGGAACGTGCCGCCCTTGACCTCCGCGACATATCCCGCCGCGGCGTCGGACATGGCCTTGCCCACCTGGCCAAAGTGCTTCGAGAATGACGGGTGCCAGTCGCCGACGCCTGCCGCGTCGAGCCACACGAGCACCTGGCCGTCGGTGTTGGCGCCCGCGCCGATGCCGATCGTGGGGATGTCGAGGGCGGCGCTGAGCTTCTCCGCGACGGGGGCGATCACCATCTCGAGCACGATCGCGAACGCGCCCGCCTCTTGCAGCGCGAGGGCGTCGGCGAGCATGTCGTCGTACGCGCCATCGCCGCGCCCCTGAATGCGCCGGCCGCCAAGAGCGGTCTCGCTTTGCGGGGTGAAGCCGAGGTGGCCCATGAACGGGATACCCGCATCGGTGACCGCCTTGACCTGCGGGGCGATGCGACGGCCGCCTTCAAACTTGATCGCGCTCGCGCCTGTGAGCTTGATCATGCGCACCGCGGACTCCACGGCGTGCTCAGGTGAGACCTCGTACGAACCGAAGGGCAGATCCGCCACCACAAACGCGCGTTGCGAGCCGCGTGCCACGGCGCGCACAAACGGCATCATCTCGTCGATGGTGAGCGGCACCGTGTAGTCGTGGCCCAGGATGTTGTCGCCAACGGAGTCGCCAACGAGCAGGACGTCGACGCCCGCCTCGTCGAACGCGCGGGCGGTGGGGAAGTCGTAGGCGGTGAGCATCGTGATCTTCTCGCCGCGCTGCTTCATCTCGCGAAAGTGGTGAATCCGTACCTTGGCCATGCCACAACCTTACGGCGCGCGCGGGCTATCCCCCCGCTCGTCAGAGCTCGCGCCAGCGGCTCGTGACGGGCAAGCGCCGGTCGCGCCCAAACGCGAGCGCGGTCACCTTGGGGCCAGGCGGGTACTGGCGGCGCTTCCACTCGGCGCGGTCAACGAGCTGGAGAACGCGCTCAACGACCGCGTGGTCGAACCCGCGCGCGAGCAGCTCCGCGCGACCCTCCGCGTGCTCAACGTAGGCGTCGAGACCTCGTCGAGAAGTTCGTAGGGCGGCAGCGAATCCTGATCCAACTGCCCAGGGCGCAGCTCGGCGCTTGGCGGCTTGCGTAATCGAGTTCTCGGGGATCGGCGGCACCTCGCCGCGCTCGCGCGGCGTACGCGTTGCGCCACCGGGCGAGGTCCCACACGCGGGACTTGTCAACGTCCTTGAGCGGCGCGAAGCCGCCGATGGATCCTGCGTCGTAGATCGTCGCGTAGCCCGTAGCGAGCTCGGACTTGTTGCCCGGCGCGATGACCAGGTGTCCCTCGCGGTTGGAGATCGCCATGAGGATCACGCCCCGCACGCGTGCCTGCAGGTTCTCTTCGGCGACGCCGGTGAGCGCAAGCTGGCTTTGGAACGCCTCGACCATGCGCGCGATCGGCTCCACGCGGTAGTCGGCGCCGATGCGCTTCGCAAGGTCCGCGGCGTCGTCCCGAGAGTGATCGGAAGAGAACTCCGACGGCATCGACACCCCCACCACGTTGGCGCCGCCTATCGCGTCGGCCGCCATCGCGGCAGTGAGCGCGGAGTCGATGCCGCCCGACATCCCAAGCACCACGGAGTGGAAGCCGTTTTTGACTACGTAGTCGCGCAGCCCCGTCACGCACGCCGCGTACACCTGGTCGTCGTCAGACAGAGGCTCGGCAAGCGGCCCGACGCTAGGGGAGTCGTCGTCGTGCGGAACGTCCCACACGAGCAGGGCGTCGGCAAATCCGGTCGCGGCGGCAAGGACGGTTCCGTCAACGCCGACGATAAACGAGTGGCCGTCAAACACGAGGTCGTCTTGCCCGCCCCACATGTTGCAGTACGCGAGGGGGGCGATAACCTCGCGCGCTCGCTTGCGGGCGAGGTCAACGCGGACGTGGCCCTTGCCCTCCTCGAAGGGCGAGCCGTTGAGCACGGCAGCAGCTCGATGTCGGCGTCGTCCATCGCGGCAACTGGGCCGCCGTCTTGCCAGATGTCCTCGCAGATCACGATGCCAACGCGCCTGCCGCGCACCGTCACCACGCACGGGGCGTCGCCGGGGGAGAAGATGCGCCGCTCGTCGAACACGCCGTAGTTGGGAAGGTGGTGCTTGTCGTACGTCGCGATGACTTCGCCGTGCTCAAGCACGAGTGCGCGGTTAGTCGGGCGCCCTGTCGCGCGGTGCCGAGGGAGCCAAGCACGACAGTGAGGTCGCCAAGGCCCAGCTGCAACGAGCGCGCTACAGATCGCGCCAACCGCGGCGTCGGCCGCTCGCTGGAAGCTCTCCCGCAAGCGCGAGGTCCTCGATCGGGTAGCCCGTGATGACCATCTCGGGAAGCACGACAAGGCGCGCGCCCGCGTCGGCGGCGGAACGGCACGCCGACAACACAAGTGCCGCATTACCAGCGATGTCTCCCACGCACGGGTTGACTTGGGCAAGGGCAATCCGGAGCGTCGGCATGGTGCAAGCCTACGCGGACGGTCACCCAGGGTCACGTCACACAACCGACACATCGATAGGGCAGGATAGGAGCATGGATAAGCAGCAGGAATACGTGCTTCGCAGCGTCGAGGAGCGCGACATCCGCTTCATTCGGTTGTGGTTCACCGATGTGCTCGGAATCCTCAAGTCCGTGGCGATCGCGCCCGCGGAGCTGGAGAACGCCTTCGGCGAGGGGATCGGCTTCGACGGCTCGGCCGTCGAGGGCCTCACGCGCGTCTATGAGGCGGACATGATCGCCAAGCCGGACCCCACGACCTACCAGATTTTGCCGTGGCGCGGCGACCGTCAAGGCGCCGCACGCATGTTCTGCGACATCCACACGCCCGACGGCGAGGCCGCGCTTTCCGACCCGCGCCAGGTGCTCAAGCGCACCCTCGACAAGGCATCGCGAGCAGGGCTTCACGTTCTACACGCACCCCGAGATCGAGTTCTATCTCTTCGAGCCGCCCGTCGAGGGCAAGATCCCCAAGCCGGTCGACCAGGCGGGCTACTTCGACAACGTGCCTCGCGGCACGGCGCACGAATTCCGGCGCACGGCGATCACGATGCTCGAGTCGATGGGCATCTCCGTCGAGTTCAGCCACCACGAGGCGGGCCCAGGTCAGAACGAGATCGACCTGCGCTACGCGGACGCCCTCACGACGGCGGACAACATCATGACCTTCCGCACGGCCATCAAGGAGGTCGCGCTCGAGCAGGGCGTCTTCGCGTCGTTCATGCCCAAGCCGCTCGCGAACGGCCCCGGCTCAGGAATGCACACCCACCTGAGCCTCTTCGAGGGCGACCGCAACGCGTTCCACGAGGCCGGCGTTGAACACCAGCTCTCGACGGTCGCGCGCCAATTCATGGCGGGCCTGCTGAAGCACGCGCCCGAGATCACCGCGGTCACCAACCAGTACGTGAACTCGTACAAGCGGCTGTGGGGCGGCGCGGAGGCGCCGTCGCTACGTGTGCTGGGGCTCCAACAACCGTTCCGCGCTGGTGCGCGTCCCGATCCACAAGCCCGGCAAGGGTCAGTCGGCCCGCGTCGAGTACCGCGCGATCGACTCGGCCGCCAACCCGTATCTCGCGTTCTCCGTGATCCTTGCCGCGGGCCTCAAGGGCATCGAGGGGGCTACGAGCTCCCCGACGGCGCCGAGGACGACGTGTGGGAGCTGAGCCGCGCCGAGCGCAAGGCGATGGGCTACGAGCCCCTGCCCGCGTCGCTTGCCGAGGCGGTCGCGGTCATGGAGAAGTCCGAGCTCGTCGCGGAGACACTCGGCGAGAGCGTCTTCGACTTCTTCTTGCGCAACAAGCGCGCGGAGTGGGAGGCGTACCGCGCGCAGGTCACGCCGTTCGAGTTGGAGCGGTATCTCTCGGTGCTGTAGCGACGAGCCTAGGCTGCACAGGCCGGTTAGGGTGACGCAGTGAGCACCCGGGAAGTCTCGCTCGCTGCGCGACTGCGGAGGTCCGGCGTTGCGCGACCCCGAGCGCGCCGTGCGACTGCTAAGTCGAGATAGTCGCGGTCACCGGCGTGACCATCGACGACCCTCCGCACGCGCTGTCATACCTGGCAGATCCCGATGCGGGGCTCCTCAATTGCTTGCGCCTTGCGGAGTCCGCACGGGACGCAGGCGTGCCTGTTGCGCCTCGCGCGTCTGCGGGACTCCGTCGCCGGCGCCAAGCTCGGGGTGCTTGCTTGGCGGCTCGATCGCGCTCGGGGACTTCCTGGTGAGGCACCCCGAGCTGGCCGCAGGGCATCGGCGCGTGGCCTGAGGACGAGAGTTTCGCGGACGGTCGACGTGCGTGCCGCCCTCTTGACGGCGGTGGGCGCGGACCCGGCCTCGCCCGCGCCCGTCGCGACGATTGAGGGGCCCGACGCTATTTCGCGCCATGCGCGTTGCGTACCGTACGGCGCTCCTCAGGATCGCGGCCGACGACCTGTTCTCGCGTGATCCCACGCGATTGTTCCCGCGGTTGCCGCGGCCCTGGCCGACCTCGCGGGCGCGGCACTTGAGGCGGGTCTCGCGATCGCGCGAGCGGCTGAGCCCGACCACGCGAAGACGCGCCTCGCGATCATTGGCATGGGCAAGTGCGGTGCGCGCGAACTCAACTACGTCTCGGATGTCGACGTCATCTTCGTTGCGGAACCTGCGGAAGGGGCGACGGACGCCGAATCCCTAACGGTCGCCACACGGCTCGCTTCGCGCTGCCGCGCGCGCGTGCGATTCGGCGGGAGCGGAGCCGCCGCTGTGGCAAGTCGACGCCGATCTGCGGCCAGAGGGCAAGGACGGCGCGCTCGTGCGCAACGTCGACTCGCACCGGGCGTACTACGAGCGCTGGGCCGAGACGTGGGAGTTCCAGGCGCTGCTCAAGGCGCGGCCCATCGCGGGCGACCGCGAGGTGGGGCAGGCGTACATCGACGCCGTGTGGCCCATGGTGTGGACCGCCGTGGAGCGCGAGGGCTTCGTGGAATCGGCGCAGGCGATGCGCCGGCGCGTCGAGGAGCACATCCCGCTGGGGAAGCCGGATCGCGAGATCAAGTTCGGCCCCGGCGGCCTGCGCGACGTCGAGTTCACGATCCAACTCCTGCAACTGGTCCACGGCCGCTCCGACACAACGCTTCGGCATCGCGGCACCCTCGAGGCTCTGCGGGCACTCCGGGCCGGCGGCTACGTTGGGCGCGCGCAGGCGGCGTCGATGGACCGCAGCTACCGGCAACTGCGCGTGTGGGAACACCGCCTGCAACTGCGCAAGCTGAGCCGCACCCACCTGATGCCGCCGACGACGAGGGCAAGCGGATCCTGGCTCGCGCGTCGGGCTTCGCGACAGTGGACTACATGGCCGAAGTGTGGACAGATGCCGGCGTGACGTGCGCGCGATGCACCTCGAAATGTTCTACCGGCCCATCCTTCCTGTGGTCGCTCGGCTCAGCGCAGACGAGGCGGCGCTTGACGACGAGGCCGCGCGCGCGCGACTCGCCGCGATGGGCTTCAGGGACCCGAGCAATGCCCAGCGCCACATCGCCGCCCTCACCGAGGGCGTCTCGCGCCGAGCGCTGATTCAGCGCCAATTGCTGCCCGCGATGATCGGGTGGTTCGCCAAGGGCCCCGATCCCGACGCGGGCCTGCTCGCCTTCAGGCAGTTGAGCGAGCAGGTGGGCGACGCGCAGTGGTACCTCAAGCTCTTGCGCGACTCGGGTACCGCGGCCGAACGCCTCGCGCGGCTGCTCTCGACGTCTGCCTACGCGGCGAAGGCCTTGCTCGCGTCGGCCGAGGCCGTCACCTGGCTCGACGACGACGCAGAACTGGAGCCACGGACGTACGAGCGGCTGTGGGTCGAGGCGGACGCGATTTTGACCCGCTCTCATGACGCCGACCAGGCGATCACCGCGCTTCGCGGCCTGCGCAGGCGAGAACTGTTGCGCATTGCGGCTGCCGACGCGCTTGGCCTCATCAATCCCTCTGATGCGACCCAGGCCGTCACCGCGACTGCGGACGTGCTCGTTGAGGGCGCTCTCCGTATCGCGCGCCACGTGGTGGGCGAGGAACGCGGCGAAGAGAACATGCCGCAACAGATGATCGTGGTGGCGATGGGCCGGTTTGGCGGCACGGACATGACCTATACGTCCGACGCTGACGTCCAGTTTGTGTGGGACGGCGCGGGAGCGGCGGCGCAGGGCGAAGAATTGCAGCGCAAGACGTGCAAGGGCAAGACGTGCAAGGCAGTGCGGTGCAGGTGGCAGTGATGGTGCGCCATTTGCTCCAGTCCGTGGGCCCGCAACCTCCGCTCGCGATCGACGCGGATCTGCGTCCCGAGGGTAAGAACGGACCTTTGGCGCGCTCCCTAGACTCGTGCGCCGAGTACTACGGTCGATGGTCGGATCCGTGGGAGGCGCAAGCGCTCTTGCGCGCTCGGCCCTGCGCGGGCGACCACGCTCTGCGCGAGGCGTTTGTCGCGGCAATCGACCCCGTGCGATATCCACGTCGAGCTCTCGGAGGCTGCGCTCAAGCAGATGCGCATGCTCAAGGCGCGCATGGAGGCCGAACGGCTCCCGCGCGGCGTGGACCCGCGTCGTCATCTCAAATTGGGCCCCGGTGGGCTATCCGACGTTGAATGGACCGTTCAACTCTTGCAATTGCAGCACGGCCACGACGTTGCCAGCACTGCGCACCACCCAAACGCTCGCCGCGCTCAAGGCCGAGCGCGAGGCGAAACTGCTCTCTGCGTCGGATGCCGACAACGCTTGCGACGGCGTGGACGTACGCTACCGACCTGCGCGGAGCGATGGCCGTGCGCGGCGCGGCTCGCGACACGGACGTCTTGCCCTCTGATGTGCGGGAGCTTGGAGTGCTTGCCGACATCACCGAATCGTCTTTGTCGGGCGCTCAACTCGACGAGGCTTACGCTCGCGCCGCTCGCCGGGCGCGCGCCGTTACTGAACGCGTCTTCTTTGGATGGGAACCATCATGAACGCGCTCCGCACCATCGCGTCGGCGCTATGCATCGTGCTCGGCGCGCTCCTCATCGCGACATGGGCGGCGAGCGCCGCCGCACTTGACGCGATCGAGAACACCACGGTGCTCGAGGACGCGGTTGCGCGCGCCGTCACCACTGATGCTGCCCAAGACGCATTGGTCGACGAAAGGCACCGATGAGGTCCTTAAGGCGCTCGACAATGCCGGGATCAACACGGACCTGCTTGGTCTCGAGGCGATCGTCTCGAACCTCGTTGCCGCATTCGTCGCGTCGGACACGTTCGTGGATACCGTCCACGCCCAAACGGGCTCTGTCCGCGAACAGACGGTTGACGCTCTCAACGCCGGCGGCGACGGGCCCATTACTGTGACTCTCGACTTCTCTGACCAGGTGAACGAAAAGCTCGCGCAGATCCCCGTCATTGGCTCGGCGTTGCCCACGATCGCGGTTCCCGGGGTGCCCGTTGAGGTGATGGACGCGCAGACCGCGGATAGCGCACGCAACTCTTGGCACTGGCTGCACATCGCGAAGCAGTGGTTCGGCTGGCTTGGGCTCGTGTTCGTTGCGATCGGCCTGCTCGTGAGTTACCGAAAGCGCTGGTTCTTCGCGAAGGTGTCGCTTGCGGTTGGCGTCGCTGCCGGCGCGATTTGGGCGGCGATGACCTTTCATCAATCCGCAGACCCTCGCGGATCGTCTCACTGGAGCCGGAGTTGCGAACGCGGTGGTGGTGGAGGTCGTGGCTCACGTCAAAGGCAACGTCGCTAGTGCCATGGGATATGTCGCGCTTGGTGCAATGATGGTGGCATTAGTGCTGTTCATCGTGGCATCGCGGGGAAAAAAGGGAGACAGCAAATGAAGACGCTGCGCATTATTGGCGCCGCATTCTTGGTGTTGCTGGGAGCGATGCTGCTCGTTGGTTGGTCCTTGGCTGGCAAGGCCGTTGGATCGATCGAGTCAGGCGAGGCGGCGACCAACCTGACGCAGAAGTTGCTCGACGACCCTGACTTCGCGGACGCTGCCGCCGGCCGCATCACGGACCGCCTGATTGAGCGCACCGACGGCAACTTCGTTGGACGCATCGTCTCTGCCTTCGCTCCCGAGATTCAGCAGGCCATCGCGAAGCGTCCTGATGTCTGACCAGGTCAACGAGGCCGTCACGCAATCCGTGTCGAAGGTCGAAGAGCAACTCACCGACGAACTCACCGATCCCAACCGTGCCAGCGGACCCTTCGTTGTATCGATCGACCTTTCTGATCGCGTCAATGCGCGGATCGACCAGATCCCCGTCATTGGCGGTCTGCTCCCCTCGGTGACGGTGCCGCCCATCGAGCGCGAGCTGATCGACGCCCAGACGTTCGACTCGGTGCGCCAGGTCTATTCCGGGCTCAAGTTGGTCGCGACATGGGGACTCCTCGTGGGAGTGCTACTCATGGTTGCCGGATTCTTCGTTGCGCCGCGTAGCCGCTGGTACTGGCCTCAGGCCGTGCTCGGCGCAGCGGTGCTGATACTCGCCGTGTCCGTCGTGATTCGGCGCATCGTGCCCTCCGCGATCGCGGGTTCCGTGCCCGGCGGCGAGAGCGGCGGTGCGGGGACGTTCTTGCAAGACTTCCTCTCCGACAACGCGACCGGCCCCATCGCTTCGCGCCTGCTAGCGATGGCGTTATGGGCATTCGTGCTTGCGCGTGCTCTTCGCGGTGATTGCGCGCTTCTTGCCGACGCTCAAGGAGCAGTACCTGCCAGCTAAGGCCGTCGCGGGCGAGCCCGTCGCCGCCTTCGTTGCCCCCGTTGGCGTGCCCGACGTTGTGGTCGCCGACACGGCTACGGTCGCCTCCGCGGTAGTCGTGGAAGACGCGGTAGTTGCCCAAGACGCCGTGATCGTGGACGACGCCGTGATCGTGGAAGACGCACGTTACGGAGCCGTCGCGACTGTTGTCGTCGAGTCTCCGCCTTCGGCTCCAGCGACCGCACGGAAACCCGCCGCAAAACCGGCCACAAAGCCTGCTGCGAAGCCTGCGGCAAAGGCGACACCGCAGCGAAGCCCGCGGCGAAGCCTGCCGCTAAGGCGCCAGCGAAGCCTGCAGCAAAGGCGACACCTGCTGCCAAGGCGCCCGCAGCGTCGGACGCGCAGAAGCCAAAGACCACGCGGACCCGAAAGCCCACGCCGCCGACTACCTGACGGCGCCTGTCACGCCGCGTCCGATGGCGCGGACGTTGACCCGCGCACCACGAGTTCGTATGGCATGGCCACGTTTTCCTGAGGAAAGTTCTCGCTGTCGAGCGCGGTCAAGATCGCGTGCGCTGCTAGTCGGCCCTGGGTCTCGGGGAACTGATCGACCGTCGTGAGTGCGAAGAAATCGGAAAGGCTGTGGCCATCGATGCCGATGATCGAGACGTCTGCAGGAACGCGACGACCGATGTCGCGCGCGGCGAGCATCGCGCCGATCGCCATCTCGTCGGAGGCCGCGAAGATCGCGGTAGGGGAGACCCTTGGGTCGCCGAGCAACTGCTTGGTGGCTGCGTAGCCGCTCGCGATCGTGAAGTCGGCGACGCGTACGAGCAATGGATCGAGCGCAATGCCTGCCGCGATGAGTGCCGCCTCGTACCCTTCGCGGCGGTTCTTTGGCAGATGGAAGTCGAGATCCACCGTTGGGTCACCGCCGATGTGCGCGATAGACCGGTGGCCAAGCGCGAGCAGATGCTCCGTCGCAAGGCGAGCGATCGCGATGTCATCGATAGACAGGGTCTGTGCGCCGGACATCGGCCCGCCGATGCCAACCACCGGCTTGCCAATCACGCGAAGCTGGTCAACCTCGGCGTCGGTCAACTCGAGCGACACGGCAATCAACGCATCGACGCGCTGGCGTAGCAAGAACTCGTCGAAGAGGCGCCTCCGCCGCGGGTTGTCCGCGATCGGCTGAGTCTTCCCTCGAGGCGTCAAGGTGATACAGCGTGAGGTCGTAGCCGGCGTCCGTGAGCGTCTCGTGGGCGCCTGCGAGCACGCGCGTAAAGAACCATCCCGTGAGGAACGGCATGACCACGCCGATATTGCGGGTGCGTCCAGACGCAAGGCTCGAGGCGGCGGATGACACCACGTAGCCAAGTTCCTTTGCCGCGGCTTCGACGAGCGCGCGCGTTTGGGGCGACACGGTTGACTTTCCCGCGAGCGTGCGTGAGACCGTCGCGGTCGAAACTCCCGCTAGTTCCGCAACCTGCTGAATCGTCGCCATAGCAGGCTTACCTTATCCGCGACTGACCCATGCGGTGGTGTCCCTTGGCAACGTGTCGCTCACGGGGCCCGACGCCACTAGCACCGTGCCATCGATGGTCACCGGCTCCCCGGAGATGTTGGCGATGACGCGCACCCCGTTGTTGTCGAAAGCGAGCACGCCCTCGCCGAGTTCGACCCACTCGATCGTGCCGCGCCCCAGTTGACGTGCCGCGCGCAGAGCGAGCGCAGAGCGGTACAACTCGAGCGTCGACGAGGGGTCTCCCGACTGAACGTCCCGCGCGTACCCGGCCCAGGCGTCGGGCTGGGGAAGCCAGCGTCTCACCGGTGGTGTTGAAGCCATACGCGGGGCCCGTGGCCGTCCACGGCAGAGGCACGCGGCAGCCGTCGCGACCGTAGCGTTCGTGGTTCGTACGGAACCAGGTTGGGTCTTGGCGGTCGGCGTCTGGAATCATCACGTGCTCTGGCAGGCCCAGCTCTTCGCCCTGGTAGATGTACGAGCTGCCGGGCAACGCGAGCATCATCAGCGTTGCTGCGCGCGCGCGTTTGAGGCCAAGTTCTGGGATGGGCAGGCCGGCTGAGTTGGGCCCGATGCCGTGGCCCTGCGGATTCTCTGCGGTCAGCGCGAGGCGGCTCGCGTGGCGCACCACGTCGTGATTGGACAGCACCCACGTGGCGGGCGCGCCAACGCCATTGAACGCGTCGAGGGACTCGGAGATCATGGCACGTTGCGCGCGCGCGTCCCACGGCGTCTCGAGGTACGGGAAGTTGAACGCCTGGTGCATCTCGTCGCTGCGGACCCAGTTCGCCATGCGCGTCAGTGGGTAGACCCAAGCCTCCGCAACCAGCACGTGTCCCGGCCCGTGGTCGTCGAGCACGCGTCGCCACTGGCGCCACACCTCATGGACACCATCTTGGCCAAAGTACGGGGTGGCGTGGAACTCGTCGCCGCCCATGGAACCGGACCCGTCACGGGGAAAGTGGTCTGGTAGCCCCTCTTCCTTGATGAGGCCGTGGGCGACGTCCACGCGGAATCCATCAACGCCGCGCGCTAGCCAGAAGCGCAGGATGTCCTCGAACTCGTCGACAACGTCTTGGTTGGACCAATTGAGGTCCGGCTGGGTGGAGTCGAAGAGGTGGAGGTACCACTGGCCCTTGGTTCCATCGGGGCGGGTTTCGCGCGTCCATGCGGGGCCGCCGAACACGGAAGTCCAGTTATTTGGCGGCTCCTCTTGGTTAGCGCCACGCCCGTCGCGATAGATGTAGCGATGCCTCGCGGGGGAGTCCTCTGGCGGCTCGCTGGGCCTCCTTGAACCACCTGTACTGATCGGAGGTGTGGTTAGGCACCATGTCCACGATGACCTTGAGGCCAAGGTCATGCGCCTTTGCGATCAGCGCATCGGCATCGTCGAGGGTGCCGAACAGGGGATCGATGTCGCGGAAGTCTGCAACGTCGTATCCGCCGTCCATTTGAGGGGAAACGTAGAAAGGCGACAGCCAAATCGCGTCAACACCGAGGTCCTTGACGTGGTCTAGTCGTTGCGTGATGCCTGGTAGGTCGCCAATACCATCGCCATCGCTATCTCCGAATGACCGGGGATAGATCTGGTAGATGACGGCGTCGCGCCACCAGTCCTCTCGACTTTGAGTGGTAGTCATAGACTCAAAGTAAACGTTTGCATCGAAACTTGCAATGTCGCGCGCAGGCGGAGTCGGAAACCTCACTCGACGCTGGCGTCGGACTGGTGCGAGTCTCCACTGCGAGCGGTGCGGCGCAAGTAGCGGCGGTCATCATTGGCGTAGGCGTAGTACCAACCGATGAGCAGCCCGCCACCCACAAAGTTGCCGAGCAACACGATTCCCACGTTCGCGAGAGCTGGGGCGAGGGCAATGCCGCTGTGGAGGCCCACGATGGTAAACAGCACGGTGTTTGCTACAGAGTGCTCGAACCCAGCGAACGCGAAGATGAACACGCTCACAACCATGGCGACGCACTTGGTGAGGTCGTCCTTGATGATCCCGTTGTACACGAGCAACATGGCGAGGTTGATCATGAAATTGCACAGGATGGCGCGCACAAAGAGGTCCGTCCAGCCGGTGGCGCCTTCCGAAATGTAACTGAGCTTGTGGTCCACCGCGCCTTCCATCGCGGTGCCGACGGCGCCGTCGCCAAGGCGTCGAGAACGTGACGAGCAGGGCCACTCCAAGCCCGCCAATGGCGTTGCCGAGGAAGCACAGGCCCAGGATGCGCAAGCGCTCGCGTGGTGGTAGTGCGCTTGTAGTACGCGCCGATGGACACGATCATCATGTTCGACGTCAGCAACTCTGACTTCGAGTAGTAGATGAAGACAAGCGCGAAGCCAAAGATGAGGGCTCCGACCATGCGCCCGATACTCGCGAACCCGCCCTCGCCGATCTCGGTGAAGACCGCGACAACCGTGAAGTACACGAGGTACATCACGCCGATGATCACGCCGGCCATCGCGGCGCGCATCAGGTAGACGCGCGCCAAGCCCTTGGTCATCGCGGTCTTCGTCTCAAGGGCGTCGAGCACCGTCGAGATGAAGTGCTTGCCAGGGAAGAGTTCGGTCGGCTCGGTCACACACCAAGCCTGGCACGGTCCACCCGTCGCCCGCGGCTCCCACCCCGTGCGCTCTTGGGGCCCATTCGCTGAGCCGGCGGCGCGGCTAGGAGGCGGCGAGCGTCAGGCCAAACCCAACTACCGCCCACATGCCGGCCGCGAGGCCGCCCTTTTGGTAGGCGAAGGGGATCAGCGACGTCGTCAGCATCGCGATCAAGCCACCGATGGTGAACGCGGCGATGCGAGCGCCGCCCACATCGCCGAGCGATTGCGCAAACGCGAAGCCGACCCCGGCCAGGATGCCGGAAAGCAGCACAACCGAGCCCCACAACAGCACCTGCTTGCGCGCGGGCCAGCCCTGCTTGCGCAGGTCGGCGGCTGGGGGCAGCGCTTGGGGGATGTTCGAGATCCACACGGACGCAGCGAGCGTTGGGCTGAACGCCATGCCCGTGCCGAGCTGGATGCCGAAGATGAGTGACTCCGGAAGCGCGTCGTTGATATTGCCAACGACGATGCCCATGGCGCCGCCCTCGCCGAACCGCTTCGAGATGATCGTGTCGGCGATCACGTAGACCGCGGCGCCCACGAGCAGCCAGATGCTGATCTCTAGGCTGCCGAGCGACGCCTGCGCCTCTGGAACCAGTTGGAACGCCGCAGCGCCAAGCAAGGCGCCAGCGCCGAGCCCCGCCATCTGGCCAACGACGCTGTCGCGGAACGTGATCCTGTACACGATCGAGCGCGGTGATGAGCAGCGACGACTGCGCGAGGGCTCCGAGCAGGAAGGCGTCAACCATGCGCACAACTGTAGTGGTGTGCCCGCCCGCCCGTCCCAGTCTCGGGCACGCAAAAGGGCCGCCCTTTCGGGACGGCCCTTTGCGGCTTTACCAGCGACGATTACACGTCGTAGTAGAGCTCGAACTCGTGCGGGTGCGGACGGAAGCGCAGCGGGTCGATCTCCTGCGTGCGCTTGAGGTCGATCCACGTCTCGATGAGGTCGTCGCGTGAACACGCCGCCCTCGAGTGAGGAAGCGCGTGGTCGGCCTCGAGCGTGTCGAGCACCTCGGGAAGCGACGCGGGCACCTGCTGGATCTGTGCGTGCTCCTCGGGAGGCAGCTCGTACAGGTCCTTGTCCACAGGAGCGGGGGGCTCGATGCGGTTCTTGATGCCGTCGATGCCGGCCATGAGCAGTGCCGCGAACGCGAGGTACGGGTTGCTCGAGGGGTCGGGAGCGCGGAACTCGATGCGCTTGGCCTTGGGGTTGGATCCCGTGATCGGGATGCGCACCGCGGCGGAGCGGTTGCGAGCCGAGTACACCAGGTTGACGGGGGCCTCGTAGCCGGGCACGAGGCGGTGGTACGAGTTCACCGTCGGGTTGGTGAACGCGAGCAGCGAAGGCGCGTGCTTGAGGATGCCGCCGATGTACCAGCGAGCGATGTCGGACAGGCCGC
The DNA here is from genome assembly GCA_963757685.1 of uncultured Actinomycetota bacterium. Classification (GTDB taxonomy): domain Bacteria; phylum Actinomycetota; class Actinomycetes; order Actinomycetales; family Demequinaceae; genus Demequina. The sequence continues at coordinate 205,277 of CAVWSW010000004.1, forward strand.
CGTAGCCCTTCTCGTCGATAGAAGAGCGGCTCGCCGTCCTTCCAGATGGACTGGTGCACGTGCATGCCGGAGCCGTTGTCGCCGAAGAGCGGCTTGGGCATGAAGGTCACGGTCTTGCCCGCGCGCCATGCGACGTTCTTGACGACGTACTTGAACTTCATGATGTCGTCGCCGGCGTGCAGCAGCGTGTTGAAGCGGTAGTTGATCTCCTGCTGACCGGCGGTGCCCACCTCGTGGTGCGCGCGCTCGAGGTCAAGGCCAACTTCGCCGAGCACCGTGCACATCTCGTCGCGAAGGTCGGCGAACTGGTCGCCGGGGCTCACGGGGAAGTAGCCGCCCTTGTAGCGCGTCTTGTAGCCGCGGTTGGGGGTGCCGTCCTCTTCGTACTCGACGCCGGTGTTCCACCAGGCCTCGGAAGAGTCGATGTGGTAGTAACCCTCGTGCTGGTTCGTGTCGAAGCGCACGGAGTCGAAGATGAAGAACTCGGCCTCGGGCGCGAAGAACGCGGTGTCGCCGATGCCCGTGGACTTCAGGTACTCCACGGCCTTGGCCGCAATGTTGCGCGGGTCGCGAGAGTACGGCTCGTTCGTGAACGGGTCCACGATCGAGAAGTTGATGATGAGCGTCTTGGCGGTGCGGAACGGGTCGATGTACGCCGTTGCCACGTCGGGCAGCAGCTTCATGTCGGACTCGTTGATGGTCTGGAAACCACGGATCGACGAACCGTCGAACATGGCGCCATCGTCGAATACGTCCTGGGTGAACTGGCGATGCGGGAATGTTGAAGTGGTGCATCTGCGCCCGGAAGGTCGCAGAATCGGATGTCGACGTACTCGACACCCTCCTTCTTCACATACGCAAGCGCCTCTTCGGCGTCTTTGAACATCCGTGCTCCTCAAAGAGATGGTCATGGCAAGTCCTAGCGGCCCCAGCCTAGGCGCAAGCAGTTTCGCGCGTATTCATGGCACGTTACGGGAGTGTTAACTGCTGGCCCGACGCCGATGCGGGCTTGGTTACGATGACCCGGTGACTCCCGACGCCGCCTCGCCGGATCGCCGCGCGACTCCTGGTCCTCGATTGGGCGGCATAGCCGTCGACTGGTTGTTCTCCATGGTGATAGCCAGCTTCTTCTTCCCCGCTCCGGAATATGCGGACGCTACTGGGGTGCAGCGCGTCCTGCTCGCCGGGCAGCCCCTGGCCACGCTCGCGATCTGGGCGGTGCAGCACTTCTTTTTGGTGGCGACGCTGGGCATGACCTATGGCCATCGCATCTTCAGGATGCGCGTCGTTAGGGACGACGGGGCCGCGTATCCGGGATTCCGTGCAGCGGCGATCCGCACGGTGCTGCTCGCGCTCGTGATTCCCGCCGTGGTGTGGGACCACGAGGGGCGCGGCCTTCATGATCGAGCTGCGGGAACCCGCCTTATCAAGTTGGAACGGGGCCAGTGACGCGGCTTACCGTCCGCGCAGTGTTGTTCGACATGGACGGCACGCTCGTGGACTCGACGGCGATGGTGGAGACGGTCTGGACCGAGTTTTCTGCCGCTAACGGTGCCGACGCCGCGGCGGTCATCGACTTCGCGCACGGCCGGCCAAGCCGCGACACCATCGCTCGCTTTGCCGCGGACGCCACCCGCATAGACGAGTGGAATGAGTGGATCACCAAGGCAGAAGGGGAGCGGTTTAACGAGGTGACCGCCATCCCTGGTGCGCGTGGACGCTGTCCGTTCCCTGCCGTCGGGCAGCTGGGCCGTTGTCACGTCCGCACTTCACGAGCCCGGCCGTCGCGCGTCTGACCCAGGTCGGTTTCCCAGCGCCCTCTGTGCTGATCGCCGCCGACGACGTCAAACGCGGAAAGCCTCACCCGCAGGGGTATCGGGCAGCCGCGCTGGCGCTTGGGCAAGAGCCGATCGACTGCGTGGTGTTCGAGGACACCATGGCGGGGATCAAGGCGGGGCTCGCGGCAGGGTGCGTCGTCATTGCCGTGGGGAATGTCGCGGTCCGCAGGGTCTCCGGGCGCATCGCAGACTTCACACAGGTGAAGTTCAGCCCCGCAAGCGACGGAAGAATCGCCCTCGACATCGCGAGCGATTAGCCGCGCATGCCCTTGCGTTCCCGGCGTAGACACCAAATCGGGCAGTGACTCGCGGGTTGCGTGCGTGTAGGTCCTGGATCGGGCGCTGAGTCCTTGCCGCTGTCTCGGCCGCGCCACAGTTCGCGGAGAGCTCAGCGCGTGCCGCCCTGGCCGCGCGCAAGGACTCAAAGCCCGCTAGAGAGCACGCGCGTCAACAGACCGCGACTGACGCCCCGATCTAGCGCCGTGGCGTGAACCGCGATTAGCCGCGCATGCCCTTACGGTCGGGGCGGGCGCGCATGGGATCGATGCCCTTCGGCACGGGCAGTTTGGCACCGCCGATGGCGCGCAAGCGGTTGGAGACCTGATCGCGCTCGCCGCGCGACAGCACGGTCTTGCCCTTTCTGATTTCGCGCGTGAGCTTCGTGAGCGGCACCTGGTTCGGTTCCGTGCCAACGTAGATCGCCCGGACCGGTACACCGGGGACGAGTTTATTCAGGCGCCTTGTCGAGGAGTCAACGAGGCGGTGGGCGGCGCCGCCGCCCTCAGCGATCAGCACGATTCCGCCTTTGCCAACACCGCGGAAGATGACGGCCTTGCCCTTGGTGTCAACGGCCTCAGGAGTGTCCTCGAACGCCCACCCATTCCGAATGGACTGCGCCACAGCAAGAGATCCGCCGACGACGCCGGACATTTGCCCGTATGCGGTCTTCTCGAACCGCTTGGTGAGGGTGAACATGCCAGCGAGAGCGCCAACGAACACCCCGAAGATGATGCAATAGACCAGCGCGATCGTGCTGCCGATCGCGAGGCCACCGAGCACACCAAGCACGATCGGACCAAAGAACGCGAGCAGGATGTACGGGAGTAGCAACTTGTCGTGAGGCGCGGTCGACTTGTACGCCTGCGCGATCAGTTTGTACCAGCGCTGCTTCTTGGGTGCGGGATCGTTCTTGGCCATGATGGGAGCCAGTCTAGTGGGCGGTGCCCGACGCTAAGGTCGCCTTAAGTCATGCGCGTGCGGCGAGCAGGAACGACGCCTCTTGGCGTGCCGTCGTCTGTCTCTGCCGAGGTGCGCGAGTGCAGCGGGGATTGCGCGGCCCTTGCTCGTCATCGCTTGGCCCCACAGGCGACCCGCGCGGTACGAGGAGCGCACCAGCGGTCCGGACATCACGCCGAGGAACCCGATCTCCTCTGCGGCGTCCGAGAGGTCAACGAACTCCTCGGGCTTGACCCAGCGGTCCACGGGGTGGTGGCGCGGGCTTGGGCGCAGGTACTGGGTGATGGTGATGAGGTCGCAGCCAGCGTCGTGCAGGTCCTGCAGCGCCTGAACCGCCTCGTCGAACGTCTCGCCCATGCCAAGGATGAGGTTGGACTTGGTGACGAGGCCGTCGGCCTGCGCCGAGGTCAGCACCGAGAGCGACCGCTCGTACCGGAACGCAGGGCGGATGCGCTTGAAGATGCGCGGCACGGTCTCGAGGTTGTGGGCGAGCACCTCGGGCCGCGAGGAGAAGACCTCGGCGAGCTGGTCGGGAACGGCGTTGAAGTCGGGGATGAGCAGCTCGACGCCCGTGCCGGGAGTCATCGCGTGGATCTGGCGCACCGTCTCGGCGTAAAGCCACGCACCGCCGTCGGCCAGATCATCGCGGGCAACGCCCGTAATGGTCGAGTACTTGAGGCCCATCTGCAGCACGGACTCGGCGACGCGCCGCGGCTCGTCGCGGTCAAGCGCGTCTGGCTTGCCGGTGTCGATCTGGCAGAAGTCGCAGCGCCGCGTGCACTGCGAGCCGCCGATGAGGAAGGTCGCCTCGCGGTCTTCCCAGCATTCGAAGATGTTGGGGCAGCCCGCCTCCTCGCACACCGTGTGGAGGCCTTCGCTCTTCACGAGCGACTTGAGTTCGTTGTATTCGGGCCCCATCGTGGCCTTGGTGCGGATCCAATCGGGCTTGCGCTCGATGGGGGTCTCGGCGTTGCGGGCCTCGACGCGTAGCATCTTGCGGCCTTCTGGCGCGATCGTCACACTGTCTCCTTGATGGCGAAACTCTGGTCCCAGCGTACGTGGGCGAGCGCGGACTCCAGTGCAGACATGACAGTCGGCACCACGTCGGCGATGGTGACCGTGCGGCCAAGTTCGGCGGTGAGGCTCGTGACTCCGGCGTCGGAGATTCCGCACGGGACGATGCGCTCGAACTCGGCGAGGTCAGGATTGCAGTTCAGCGCAAAGCCGTGCATGGTGACGCCCTTCGCGACGCGCACGCCGATCGCGCAGATCTTGCGCTCTTGGTGCGTAGCCGTGCCTGGCAAGCCACACGCCCGAGCGGTCCTCGACCCGCATCGTCTCAATGCCATAGGCCGCGCACACAGCCATGATCGCTTGCTCCAACTGGCGCACATACTTCACCACATCGATGGGCTCGGCGAGCCGCACGATGGGGTAGCCAACAAGTTGGCCAGGGCCGTGCCACGTGATGCGGCCGCCACGGTCGACGTCGATGACCTCGCTGCCGTCCGTAGGGCGATCCCATTGAGCGGTGCGTTTTCCCGCCGTGTACACGGACTCGTGCTCGACGAGCAAGACGCGGTCCTCGCCCCCAGCCACAACGTCGGCATGTTCAACGCGTTGGCGCGACCAAGCCTCGCGATACGGGACCAGACGAATGCCCAGGTCATATGGCTCGAATCTCATAACTAACAGGCTAACCCGGGCGCGGCGCGAGGCATTCCTTTGTAAGAATGGATGACATGTCACTCACTCGTCGCTTGCGCCCCTTCCTGCTCGTCGGTGTCATCGTGGTCTGGCTCGCGATCGCAAGCGTTGGCGGTTCCACGTTCGGCAAGTTGTCGTCGGTTCAAGAGAACGACAATGCCGCGTTCTTGCCATCGAGCGCGGAGTCAACGGAGGCCGCCGTCTGGCACGCGAAGTTCGTCCCCGTGGCGACCGTGCCAGGGCTGTTCGTCGTTGACGGGGTTGAGGGCGCGGAGGATCTCGCGGCGGTGCAGACCTTTGCCGACGCTGCTGCAGCGGCGCCCATCGAAGGCGACCCGCAAGGGCGAACCGTTGGTGACGTGCTCGTTGGGCCACCTGTTGTGGTGCCTTCGCAAGACGGCGCGGCTGCTCTCGTCACCTTCGTCGTGAGTTCCGACGACTACAACGAGCTCGTGGGCGAGGACCCCCTTGGCACACTCGTTGCCAAGACGATCGTTGCGACCTGGGATGCGCAAGACAACGGACTCACTGGCTACCTCACGGGAGCGATGGGCTTCGTTGCCGACCTCGTCGAGGCGTTCGCTGGAATCGACGGCATGCTGCTCCTTGTGGCGCTCGTCGTTGTGCTCGTCATCTTGCTCATCGTGTATCGCAGCCCCGTCTTGCCGTTCCTCGTGTTGCTGACCGCAATGATCGCGCTCACGGCTGCCATCATTGTGGTCTACGCGCTCGCGACGAACGACGTCATCACCCTCAATGGGCAATCGCAAGGCATCATGTTCATCCTCGTGGTTGGTGCCACAACGGACTACGCGTTGCTGCTTGTGGCGCGGTATCGAGAGGAACTGCTGCGCAACGAGTCCCCATACACGGCGATGCGCGTGGCATGGCGGCAGTCGCTAGAGCCGATCGCGGCCTCAGCAGGGACCGTGGCCATCGCGTTGCTCGTGCTGCTGCTGAGCGACCTCAAGTCTCTGCAGGCGCTAGGCCCGGCGGGTGCCGTCGGCATCGCCTCCGCGTTGCTCGCCGCACTCACGCTCTTGCCCGCCTTGCTACTCATCGGCGGCAAGCACGCGCGTGGCGTGTTCTGGCCGCGGCGGCCAGCCTTCGTCGCGACTGACACTCAACACGTGCCTACCTGGTGGGACAAGGTTGCGGGAGCCGTGCGTGCGCGGCCTCGACGGACGTGGCTCGTGTCCGGCGCGATCCTCATCATCCTGGCGGCCTTCCTGCCGATGCTCAAGGTCGGCGGAATCGGCAACAGCGATTACTTCACGCGCGACGTGGACTCCGTTAAGGGGCTAGCGGTGCTGTCCGAGCACTTCGACGCTGGTGCCACAGAGCCCATACGGGTCATCGTTCCGGAGGAGGACGCTGCCGCCGCACTGGCCGCGGTGCAGGGCGTCGATGGCATCACCGGGGCCGCGCTCCTCACCCAATCGTCGATCAGCGGGCAGCCGGCGAGCGAGGGCGAACCGCCGCTCGTGGTCGAGGGCCACGTCGAGATCGTGGCCGTGACGCAGGTTGCCTCCACGTCTTCCGAGGCTGAGGACGTTGTCGCCGACGTTCGCGACGCTGTCACCGCCGTCTCGCCAACCGCGCTGGTCGGCGGTCAGGCGGCGGAGGCACTCGACACGCGACTCACAACGCAACGCGACGCAGCTGTCATCATTCCGGTGGTGCTGTTTGTCATCTTCGTGGTGCTGATTCTGCTCTTGCGCGCTCTGGTAGCGCCTGCGCTCATCGTGGCGGCAAACGTGCTGTCGTTCGCCGCGGCGCTGGGCCTCTCGGCGCTCGCGTTCAATCTCATATTCGACTTCCCCGGTGTGGACCTGTCGACGATATTGCTTGCGTTCGTGTTCCTGGTCGCGCTTGGCGTCGACTATTCGATCTTCCTCATGTCACGCGCTCGAGAAGAGTCACTCAAGGACGGCACCCGCGAGGGCGTGCGCCGTTCGTTGTCGGTGACCGGAGGCGTCATCACATCCGCTGGAGTGGTGCTGGCGGCGACGTTTGCCGCGCTCGGCGTGATCCCACTGATCTTCTTGGCGCAAATCGCGTTCATCGTCAGTGCGGGCGTGCTCATCGACACCCTCATCGTCCGGACGCTTCTCATACCAGGCATGATGATCGACTTGGGCAAGCGCACGTGGGCGCCTTGGCATAGGGGTATCGAAGACTAGCGACCACGGCGAGCTGTGGATAACTGCGGCTAGGGAGCACGTGCAGGTCACGCTTGGGCGATGGGGACATACCTTGAGCGCGAGTTAGGAATCGGCAGCGATCTCTTAACGAGCGCCGCGGCACGCGCCGCGGCGCTCGCACGCGCGAGCGGGAGATGCCGTGCCGTGCTTTCGCCTTCGAGGGTCTGGGAGAGGCCCGACGGCGTGGTGGCCGTGAGCATGCCCGTGGCACCTGGTGCGTCGCTAGCAGAGGTGCGCGCGAACAGGGCGCTCACCATAGGGGAGTGCGTTTTGGTTGGCGTAGGCGTCGCCGACGCCCTCGCCGCGATGCACGCGGAGCGGCTCGCGCATGGAGATGTGTCCGCGGCGAATGTGGTGGTGAGCGGGCGACGCGTGTCGCTCGTCGACACGATGGGGGCGCTGTGCCACGAGCGGGGGACGATGGGCTATGTGGCTCCCGAGCGCGCGAAGGGCGCCACGCCCGCCGGTGACGTCTACTCGCTCGGTGCGTTGTTGCGCGCTCTCGCCGACGTTCAGGCAGCGCCGATCATCGAGGCGTGGACTGCACCGCTGCTCGCGAACGACCCCGAGGTTCGGCCCTCCGCGACCCATGCGGCCGCGGCTCTCGCGCGGTGTGCGCCACGCTGAGGCCGTTCGCGCGCCGGACGCGCCTGTGGCTGCCGCGATGCGCGCGTGCGCGGTGGAGCGCACAGTCCGCAGGCCAGAGGATCGCTTGTGGCATGTGCAAAAGGCGTCTCTTCGGCTCTCTCCGCTCGATGGGCCTCGTCGCTCTCGCTGTGCTCACGGGCGCGGCGCTCGTGCCATCTCTACGTGCATTGCCGACTGCGCTTGATCGGCCGCTCCAAGACAACGGGACTCAAGGGACGATTCCGGTATCGGCGGCTGCGTTCGCTCGGCCGGACGTAGCCGCGAAGGACTTGGCCAAGCGGCGCATCGAGGCCCTTGCGGATGGAGACGGCTCCGCCTTGCTGGCGGTGTCATCGCCTGGCGGGGAGGCCGCGCTGGCGGATGCGGACATTGCCGCAGCACTTGACGACGGGAGCCTTGAGCTTCGCGTGAGCTAACTCTAGAGGCGGTGGCCGCGCACGTAGTCACGACAACTCCAGGCGGTGCAATTGTCGAGGTGACGACCACGCTTCGTCCTTACCGCGACGGACAAGGCAACCACGCGGCAGGTACCGCGACGGCCACGCTTGACCTTGTGCTCACGCAGCGCGGCTGGTTGGTGGCGCGAATCCTGCCCCCACCATGACGTAGCGAGCGGCGTCCTCGATACGCGGGTGGTGCCACTCGAACCCGAGCCGCGTGAGCACGTCGGGCTGGGCGTTCTGTGAGGTCAGCAGGTCCACGGCGGCGTCTCCGGCCGCGACCTTCATGGCCCACGCAGGAACGGGGAACAAGCCCCCCTTGCCAGCGGCCTTCGCGAGCGCGGCGATGAAGGCTTGGTCTCGAGTGGCGTGCGGCGCAACAATGTTCGCGGGGCCTGAGTGGGTCGATTCGATGAGGAACCGCGTGGCTCGCACCTGATCTTCGATCGTGATCCACGCGTGGTATTCGCGCCCGCTACCAAATCTGCGCAGCAATCCGCGACGCACGAGCGGCAACAGGCGTTCCGCGAATCCGCCGTGGGGAGCGAGTACCAAGCCCGTCCGAGTGAAGACCGTGCGGATACCCGCGTCGATCGCGGGCCCCGCGGAGGCCTCCCACGCGAGCACAATCTCGCTAAGGAAGGTGTCGCCCGGCCCAGCAGTTTCGGAGAGCACGTCACTTCCGCGGTCGCCGTAAAATCCCATCGCGGAGCCCTGCATCAGCACGCCGCCCCAACCGCCCTCGGCGAGCGTGGTCGCGATCAGACGCGTCGAGTCGGTACGGGACTTGAGGACTACCTGCTTGTACGCGGGCGTCATGCGCTTGTCGCCAATCGACGCGCCGGCAAGGTTCACCACGGCATCCGCTGCGAGTAGCGCCTTGGCATCGATCACGCCGCGCGCAGGATCCCATTGGGATTCGCCCGCGCGGGCCTCGCGACGTACGAGCGCGAGCACCTCGTGGCCGTCTGCCCGCAAGCGACGTGGCCAGCGCCGTGCCGATAAGGCCCGACGCTCCCGTGATCGCGACTAGCACGGAGTTCCCGGCCCCTAGAGGCCCAGGTCCGCTTCGAACGCGCCGGCTTCGATGCGCTTCTTGACGTCCTGGAGGAACCGCGAGGCGTCTGCTCCATCGATGAGGCGGTGGTCGTAGCTAAGGGGAAGGAAGCACACGGGGCGCACCGAGATGACGTCCTCGCCGTTCGGTCCGCGCACCACGACGGCGCGCTTGACGATCGCGCACGTCGCGAGGATCGCCGCTTGGGGGGCAGGCACGACGGGCGTGTCGAAGATCGTCCCGAGCGAGCCGGTGTTCGTCACCGAGAACGTTCCTCCGGAGATCTCGTCCGCCTTAAGGCCGCCGCTGCGTGCGCGCTCCGCGAGGTCCGCGATGCCTTGCGCGTGCTCAGGCAGAGACTTCGAATCGGCGTCACGCAGTGTGGGCAGCATGAGTCCCTTCTCGGTGTCCACGGCGAGCGACAGGTTGACCGCGGGGTGATAGACGATCGAGTCCTCGACGATCGAGGCGTTCACGTTCGCGTGCACCTGGAGCGCCTCGGCTACCGCCACTGTGAAGAACGGCAAGAACGAGAGGTTGGCGCCGTACTTGGCCTGGAACGCGTCCTTGTTCTTGGCGCGCAGCGCCCAGATCTTGGAGCAGTCCACCTCGACCACCGAGGTGAGCTGCGCCATGCCGTGCAGCGACTCCATCATCTTCTCGCCCGTGACCTTGCGGATGCGGGTCATCTTGACGGTCTGGCCGCGCAGTTCAGATACGGCGGCCGACGGCGCGCTGGCGCGGGCTGGCGCTGGCGTCGCAGCGGGCGAGGCGACGGGCGCTGGTGCTTCCGCAGCAGCGATCACGTCTTCCTTGCGGATGCGGCCGCCTACGCCGGTGCCGGAGATGTCGCCGAGGTCAACGCCGCGATCGGATGCGAGCTTGCGGACGATCGGCGTGACGTAGCCAGAACCGGCTGGCGCTGCGGCGGCGGCGCGGCGTCGGTACAGCTGCGGGCGCTGGCGGTGCCGCCGCAGGTGCTCCTGGACCGGGGGAGCGGGGACTGGCGCGGGCGTCGGCTGGGCGCGGCCGGGCGCTCGGCGACGGCGCTGGCGCGGCAGCGGGCTCCGGCGCAGCAGCAGGCTCCGGCGCAGCAGCGGGCTCCGGCGCAGCAGCGGGCTCTGGCGCAGCAGCGGGCTCTGGTGCAGCAGCGGGCTCCGGCGCGGGAACAGCTGCCGCTGCGCCGTCACCGATGCGTGCGAGCACGGCACCTACCTGGGTCACCTCGTCCTCGTGCAACGAGGATCTCGGTCAAGGTGCCGGCGAACGGGGAGGGGATCTCGGTGTCGACCTTGTCGGTGGAGACCTCCACCAGGGGCTCGTCGACGGCGACGGTGTCGCCAACGTCCTTGAGCCATCGCGTGACGGTGCCCTCGGTCACAGACTCGCCGAGCGCGGGGAGTGTCACATCGCGACCGCCTGCCGCAGGAGCGGCAACGGGCTGCGGGAGCTGCGGCAGGCGCCTCCGCGGCAACCTCGGGCAGCTGCGGCACGCGACCTCTGGCTCCTCAGCAGCGGGCGACGGGCTCTGCCGCCGGCGCTACCACTGGCTCGGCGCCTCGGCAGCTGGAGCAGCCGGGGCAGGCGTCGGGCGTGCTCGCGCCAGCCTCGTCCGCAGCGCCGACGCGTGCGAGCACCGCGCCAACATCGGCGATCTCGTCCTCGGGCACGACGATCTCAAGCAAGCGTTCCGGCAACGGGAGAGGGGATCTCGGTGTCGACCTTGTCGGTGGACACCTCGACTAGCGGCTCGTCGACGGCGATAGTGTCGCCGACGGCCTTGAGCCAGCGGGTGACGGTGCCCTCGGTAACGGATTCGCCGAGGGCGGGAAGGGTGACGTCAGTGCTCATGATGGTTATTGTCTCCGTAATCAGTCGTGAGCGTGAAGCGGCTTGCCAGCGAGGGCCAGGTGCGCCTCGCCGAGCGACTCGTTCTGGGTGGGGTGAGCGTGAATCAGCGGCGCCACGTCCTCTGGGTGCGCCTCCCAGCTCACGATGAGCTGAGCCTCGCCGATCTGCTCGCCCATGCGCGCGCCGAGCATGTGCACGCCAACGACGGGGCCGTCCACGACGCGCACGAGCTTGACGAAGCCCGTGGTGCCAAGGATCTGGCTCTTGCCGTTGCCGCCGAGGTTGTACTCGAGCGCGACGACCTTGTCCTCGCCGTACGTCTCCTTGGCCTTGGCCTCGGTGAGGCCCACGGACGCGACCTCGGGGTCGCAGTAGGTGACGCGAGGGATGTTCGACTCGACGATCGGCGCTGGGGCGAGGCCCGCGATGGTCTCGGCAACGAAGATGCCCTGCCCGAAGCCGCGGTGAGCGAGCTGCAGCCCAGGAACGATGTCGCCGACGGCGTAGATGTTCGCGACGCCGGTGTGGAGGCGCTCGTCGGTGAGGACAAAGCCGCGGTCAACGCGCACGCCCTGCTCCTCGTAGCCGAGGCCCTGCGGTACGCGGCCCGCGGCCAACAGCCACGAGCAGCACGTCCGCCGAGTAGGTGGTGCCGTCTTCGAGCGTGACCGTCACGCCGTTGTCGTCTTGCGTCACGCCCTGGAAGCGCACGCCAAGCTTGAAGTCGATGCCGCGCCGGCGGAACGCGCGCTCGAGGCCCTTCTGACAGCGCCTCGTCCTCGTTGGGAACGAGGTGGGGGAGCGCCTCGACGATGGTCACCTTGGTGCCGAAGGACGTCCACACGGAGGCGAACTCAACGCCGATGACGCCGCCGCCGAGCACGATGGCGCTCGTTGGGCACGGTGTCCATCTCGAGCGCCTGGTCGGACGTGATGACGCGCCCGCCGATCTCGAGGCCCGGGAGCGATCGCGCGTACGAGCCGGTGCCAAGCACGATGTTCTTGCCCGGTGTAGCGCTCGCCGCCAACTTCAACAGCGTCGGGCCCAACGAGACGTGCCGTGGCCGTCGATGACCGTGACGCCGCGCGACTTCACGAGGCCCTGCAGGCCCTTGTACAGGCGGTCGACGACGCCCTGCTTGTAGGCGTTCACGGCGGTCATGTCGATGCCGTCGAGCGAGCTCAGCACGCCGTACTTGGAGCCTTCGCGTGCGTTGTCGGCGAGTTCGGCCGCGTGGAGCAGCGCCTTGGTGGGGATGCAGCCGTTGTGGAGGCACGTGCCGCCAACCTTGGATTCCTCGACGAGTGCCGACGGTCATGCCCAGTTGGGAGGCGCGCAGCGCGGCGGCGTAGCCGCCGCTGCCTCCGCCCAGGACGAGGACATCAAACGAGTGAGGGGTGGACTCGGTCACGATGAAATCTCCTTGTAAGGCAGGTCGGTATATCCCATCTTGCCACCCCCACACGGGCTCGCGAACCTTCAACGGCCGCTAACCTTGGGCACATGGGATTGTTCTCGCGCAAGCCACAAGGGCCAAGCGCGCGCCGGTGGGTGCCAAGGATGCGCAGTCGGAGACGATTACGCACTTGAAGACTTCGTGAAGGCCCACGCCGGTTGCGAGGCATTCATCGAGCCGCCGACGCGCGTCACGCAGACCACGATGGTCATCGTTGCGGACACCGGGAGAGTGGACGCGGCGACGCATCCCCGACCAGGCGACAGCGCGCAAGGTCGCGTCGCAACTGGGCGTGCCAGCGTTCGACGTCAACCTGTCCGGCTACCCCTCGCGCATGCGCGAGTGGAACGAGACGCACCGCAAGCAGTTCTAGCGCACCCCGCGCGGCCCTCCTCCACACTTATTTTGTGTGGAGCCGATTGTCTGTAATAAAGGCCCTGGTACAAGTGCTGCAACATTCCTCACCACCCCAAAAAGTGTGGAGGAGGGCCGCGCGAGGTCCGACGCTCTGGTTGGCTACGCGGAAGCCCTGGTCGCGAGGAACCTCAACAGCGTGCGCACCGACGCGCCCGTAGCCCCCGGCGGGTTGTAGTCGTGCGCGCCGCCTTCGTTGAACGCCGGGCGCGCGATGTCGAGGTGCGCCCACGGGGTGTCACCAACGAACTCCCTGAGGAACAGCCCTGCGGACAGCATTCCGCCGCCGTTGGGGTCGCCGATGTTCTTGAGGTCCGCGACCTTGGAGTCGATCGACTCACGCAGGTGCTCTGGCAGCGGCATCGGCCACATGGCCTCGCCCGCGGCGTCGGCGGCCGCGATGACCTCCGCGCGGACGTCATCGGTGCCCATGACGCCCGAGGTGCGGGAGCCGAGCGCCATGCCCTGCGCGCCGGTGAGTGTCGCGACGTCGAGCACGGCGTCGGGGGACTCCTCGATGGCCTTGACAAGGCCGTCGGCCAGCACGAGGCGGCCCTCGGCGTCGGTGTTGAGCACCTCGACGGTCTTGCCGCCGTAGATGCGGATGACGTCGCTTGGGCGCTGGGCGGTGCCGGAGGGCATGTTCTCGGCGATGCAAGCCAGCCGGTGACGCCGATGGGCAGTTCGAGTTGCGCGGCCGCGGCGACGGTGTGCAGCACGACGGCCGCGCCCGACATGTCCGACTTCATGGTCTCCATGGGCTTCGCCGGCTTGAGCGAGATGCCGCCGGTGTCGAACGTGATGCCCTTGCCTACGAGGGCGACGGTCTCCACAGCGTCCTGTTGGTGCGTAAGCGACGCGCACGAGGCGCGGCAGCCGCGAGGAGCCCATGCCGACGGCAAGGATGCCGCCGAAGCCCATCGTCGGCGAGCTCTTGCTCGTCCCACACCGTCACCGACAGGCCGTGCTCGGCCGCAAGGGCAACCGCGGCGTCGGCGAGGGCGGCAGGGTACATGTCGAGCGGGGGAGTGTTGACAAGGTCGCGAGAGCCGTTGACCGCCTCCGCGACGATGGACCCGCGGTCAACGGCGACGTCAGAGGCACCTGCGATGAGCCAATCCGTGCTGTCGAGGGGCGTGGTCAGACTTGTAAGCGGTGAACGTGTACGAGCCGAGCACCACCCCATGAGTGATCGCCGCGGCGTCGCCGTCGTCGCCAACAGGGAGTGCAACGACAACCTTGGCTGGCTTCTTTCCGCAAGCGCGCGAGGCCGAGCCCGCAGCCTCGCGAAGCGCGTTCGAATCGCCGCCACCGATGCCGACGCCAACTACGCGCGTGGCCTTCACCCCGTTCGCGCCGGGCACGACGCTCGTAGAGCCGAGTTTGCCGCTCGCCTCGAGTGCGGCGAAAGACGCGTTAAGAGCCATCCGTGCGGTCTCGGAGAGCTGGGGTGGTCGGCGACCGTGCCGTCGGTCGAGATTCCCACGATGAGGGCGTCGGCGTCGATGCCGGCGACGGATTCGCTTGTTGCTGTGGCAGTCATGCGCCGAGCCTATCCCGCACTAGTTTGGAGCCATGTACAGCTTCTTCTACCGCCACGTGCTGTGCCACGTCGAGGCGGAGAGGGCACATCGGTTTGGCGTTGTCGCGTTTGCGAAGCTGCCGTGGATGTTCAGGGTCGGGCGCTCGCTCGGCGTGCTTCCCGCCCCAGGGCCGGGTTCAGCAACTCGCGTTATGGGCCTCACCTTTCCCGCGCGAGTTGGCCTGGCTGCTGGCATGGACAAGAACGCGGAGGCCGTCGTTGGACTCGCTGCCGCGGGCTTTGGCTTCGTGGAGATCGGCACCGTGACCGCGCGTCCACAGCCGGGCAACGACAAGCCGCGCTCGTGGCGCGAGCTCGACGTGCGCGGGCTGCGCAATCAGATGGGCTTCAACAACGAAGGTGCCGACGCCGTGGCGAGGCGGCTCGCACGTCTCCGCTCCACGCCGCGCGGCAGGGACGTCGTGCTCGGCGTCAATATCGGCAAGACCAAAGTGACGGCAGCCGGAGGATGCTGCCGCCGACTACGCATATTCGGCCCGGCTGTTGTCGCCATACGCGGACTACTTGGTGGTGAACGTGTCTTCGCCAAACACTCCTGGTCTGCGCGATCTGCAGGCCGTTGACTGCACTGCGGCCCATCCTGGAGCACGTGCGCGCGGCGTCACAGGAAGCCGTCCCTCAGCGCCACGTGCCGCTGCTGGTGAAGATCGCTCCCGACCTCGCGGACGAAGACGTCGATGCCGTGACCGACCTCGCCCTCGAATTGGGCCTCGACGGCATCGTCGCCACCAACACGACCATCGCCCACGATCGTGGACCAGGGGGGCTCTCCGGGCCGCCCGTTCGCGAACGCGCGATGGCTGTCGTTGCGCGCATTGCCGAACGAGCGTCGGGCCGCCTTGCGGTGATGGGCGTTGGCGGGATCTCGAGCGAGGCGGACGCGCGGGCGTTTCTCGACGCAGGCGCGGACCTGCTGCAGGTCTACACGGCGTTCGTTTATGAGGGTCCAGCGTGGGTCGCGCGGCTCAACAAGGCGCTTGGCAAACTCCCAGAAACCGGCGGGAACTAGGCGCGAATCACGCGCGTTCACCAGATGTACGTTCCTGCCAGGCGTACATGCATTGTTTTCTCCTTTGAGATACAGGGCCCGGGCTCATTAGCCCGGGCCCTGTGTCTATCTCAAGGATGAGCGGGCTTACGGACGGTGCGCCGGGCTGGACTCAGCCGTGCGCGCGGCATCGCGCTCAACGACGTCGCCAAGGATGTGATCGATGCGCTCGAGCAGCTCCGCGGGAATCGTGACACCGCTCGCCTTCGCGTTCTCGGTCACTTGCTCAGGGCGAGAGGCTCCGATGATGGCTGCCGCGACGTTGTCGTTGCTCAGCACCCATGCCACGGCGAGCTGCGCGAGCGTTAGGTCGAGCTCGTCGGCGATGGGACGCAACTGCTGCACCTTCGTGAGCACGTCGTCGGTGAGGAAGCGCTTGATCATGTTGGCGCCGCCCTTCTCGTCCGTCGCGCGGGAACCCTCAGGAAGTGGCGCGCCCGGCGCGTACTTGCCAGTCAGCACGCCCTGCGCAACGGGAGACCAGACGATCTGGCTGAGGCCCTCCTCGCGCGATGCGGGGACGACCTCTTCCTCGATGACGCGCCACAGCATCGAGTACTGCGGCTGGTTGGAGATGAAGGGCACGTGTAGCTCCCGAGCGAGGGCCGCCCCGGCGCGGATCTGCTCGGCCGTCCATTCGCTGACGCCGATGTAGAGCGCTTTGCCTTGGCGCACAACGTCGGCAAACGCGAGCATCGTCTCCTCGAGAGGGGTCTCGTGGTCAAAGCGATGCGCCTGGTAAAGGTCGACATAGTCGGTCTGGAGACGGGTCAGTGAGCCATTGATCGACTCCATGATGTGCTTGCGGCCAAGGCCTGCGTCGTTCGCGCCTTTGGGTCCGGTTGGCCAGTAGACCTTGGTGAAGATCTCAAGGCTTTCGCGCCGCTCGCCCTTGAGGATGTCGCCGAGCACCGTTTCGGCGCCGGTGTTGGCGTAGGCGTCCGCGGTGTCGAAGGACGTGATGCCCACGTCGAGCGCGGCCTTCACGCACGCCGCGGCCTGCGCGTTTTCCACTTGCGACGCGTGAGTGAGCCAGTTGCCGTAGACGAGTTCGGTGACTTTAAGGCCGGAGTTGCCCAGATAGCGATAGTTGATCATGACCCCACCCTAACCGCTCGGTCAGGGCTTGGTGCGGCTGCGGTTACGCCGGGAACTCTCCGCGCCTCACTTTGGGCTTCGGAGTGCGGAGGCGGCGCAGGTTGAGCGAGCGGGCGATCGAATAGAACGCGAAGCCGCGCGGCACCTTGTTCGCGCCGAACTTGGCGATCACTTGCTTCTTGAGGCGCCGCATCATGAGGAACGTCTCCACGGAGGCCATGATGACGATCACGTAGAAGCCGAGGATGAGCATCGAACCTGCCGCTCCGTCCCCGGACGAGTAGTGACAGCAAGATCGACAGCAAGGCGAGCGGCAGCAGGAACTCGCCGATGGACGTGCGCGCGTCGATGTAGTCGCGAATGAAGCGCTTCTCTGGCCCGCGATGCTCGACGGGCATATTCTTCTCGTCGCCCGCTGCGCAAGGCGGAGTATTCGGTCTCGCGGCGCGCCCTGTCCTTCGCGCGCCGCTCCTTCGAATCCGCCTTGACGTCCACCACGAGCCCTCGCTGATTCGCGGCCTCTTGCGTCTTGCGCTTTGGCGTGGGCTGGCCCTTCTTGTCCGACGGCGTTGCAGGTTCTTCCGCGGCGGCGGGCTGGGGCGTTGGTGGGGTCTTGCGCAGAGCCATGATGTCCTTGTGTTTCAGTCTTTTGCGGGGTTGACCGCGGGCAGGGAGAGCATACGGTCAAGTGCGATCTTTGCGAGCCGCTCGGTCTCTGGGTCCACGACGATGCGGTTGGGAACCTCTCCAGCGACAAGCGACTCAAGCGCCCACACAAGGTGTGGAAGGTCGATGCGGTTCATCGTCGAGCAGAAGCACACGGTGTCCTCGAGGAAGTGCACCTCGAGGTCCGGGTGTGTGTCCGCGAGGCGGCGCACGAGGTTGAGCTCGGTGCCAACTCCCCACGCCGTGCCCGGCTCCGCCGCCTCGAGCGTGTTGATGATGTATTCGGTAGAGCCCACGTAGTCCGCGGCAAGCACCACGTCGTTCGCGCACTCTGGGTGAACGATGATGTTGATTCCTGGGACTCGTTCGCGGAGCGCTTCGACGTTCTCCTTGCGGAACCGACCGTGCACGGAGCAGTGGCCTTTCCACAGGATCACGCGCGCGGCCGCGAGTGCCTCTGGCGTGTTGCCGCCGAGCGGCTTGCGGGGGTCGTAGAGCACGCAGTCGTCAAGGGAGAGGCCAAGCTGAAGCGCCGCGGTGTTGCGACCAAGGTGCTGGTCCGGCAAGAAGAACACCTTGCCGTCGCCGTCAACTCCGCCAACCTGGTCGAATGCCCAGCGCATCGCGACCTCGGCGTTGGACGAGGTGCATACGGCGCCGCCGTTGCGCCCGCAGAACGCCTTGATCGCCGCTGTGGAGTTCATGTACGTGATCGGCACGGTGCGATCCGCCACACCAGCTTCCGCGAGCTGCGCCCACGCGTCCTCAACCTGGTTGATGTTGGCCATGTCCGCCATGGAGCAGCCGGCTGCCATGTCGGGCAGAATCACCGCTTGCGACTCGCTCGTGAGGATGTCCGCGCTCTCCGCCATGAAGTGCACGCCGCAAAACACGATGAACTCGGCTTCCGGCCGGGCCGCAGCGTCGCGAGCCAACTTGAACGAGTCGCCCGTGACGTCAGCGAACTGAATCACTTCGTCGCGCTGGTAGTGGTGGCCCAAAATGAATACGCGCTCACCAAGCGCTTCCTTCGCGGCGCGGGCTCGTTCAACAAGCCCAGGGTCCGACGCCGCGGGCAGGTCTCCTGGGCAGTCAACCCCGCGCTCGGATAGCGGGTCGCGCCGCGTGCCGAGTAGCAACAAGGCGGGCGCCGACTCAGGTTCCGTAAAGGTCTGCGTCATTCGACCATTGTCTCACGCTCGGCAAGGCAGACTTGAGCCCATGCGCGCAGTCATGGGGGTCGACCACTGGCCCGGGGTGGACTCCGTCCGGGACGTCGGCCGTATTGCCGCGGCCGCGTGGGGAGAGGTATCCGATGCCACGCTCGAGGTGGTGCCTGTTGGCGACGGCGGGCCCCGCACCGCCGACGCCTTTCCCCCGGAGCGCGTGAGCGTTGGCGGAGCGACTGCTGTGCCCACGGAGGCGGGGCTCCTGTTGTGTCCAAAGGGCACCGATCAGCGCTGGAACCCGCAGCACTTGGTCGCGGCGCTATTGGGACTCGCCGCGGCGCAGGACGTCCAGGGCGCGGTCATCATTCCGCTTGGCGACGCGTCTCCAGCTGGGGACGCTGTTGACGTGTGGGGCCCCGCGCCCGCCGCGACGCGCACGGCGCTCGCGAAGCTCTCGATGCGAGCGCTCGTGACGAGCGACAGGCCGTTGCTTGGCTTTCACGGCATGAGCTTCGCGCTGCGAAACGGGCGCGAGCATGACAAGGCGATCGCCGTTGCCGCCCAAGAACAAGAGCAGCGCTGGCAAGAAATCGCCGCCACTGGAGACGCGATCGCGGCGCGCGGAACGCTGCTTGGACCTTCGCGCCTTTCCGACGCGCCCGGCTCCGGGGCCGCGGGCGGCCTCGCCTATTGCCTCGCCGCGGTGGGCGCCACGCTCACGCGAGCTCCCGATTACCTCGCGGACGCCGTTGGTTTGTCCGACGCTGTTGCGGGGGCAGACGTTGTGCTCACCGTTGGGGGACCCGCTGACGCCCGCGACGCTCGACAACGGCCTCGCTAGTACGGTCGCGCGGCTTGCCGCTCGCCACGCTCTACCCGCCGTCGCCATCACCACTGACCTCAGCGTCGGGCGCCGCGACGTGATGGCAGCGGGACTGAGCGGGACGCACGAAGGCGAACCGGGACCTGAGGGCCTTGCCGACGTGGTGCGCCGTGTGGCACAGACGTGGGCGCCGCGCCGGTAGTTGGTCGGGTTGCTACATGCGTCGCCTGCTTTGATAGGCGCATGACCGACTGGGCGGGGCTCCGCGATGCATATGGCCCAGCGACCGAGGTGCCCCGGTTGCTTCAAGAGGCAGAGCGTGGCGGGGACGCGTCAGGCCTGTGGTCCGAGCTTTGGGGACGGCTGTGCCATCAGGGCTCGACGTCACCCGCGAGCTATGCCGCGTTGCCGCTACTGGCCGAGATTTGTGGCCGACACCCTGCGGCCGCCTACATGGCACCGCTTCACCTTGCGTCGGGAATAGTTGCTGCGCTTGATTCGCCGCTGAGCCAAGCGGAGGTCCGGGCAACCTACGCGGAGTCGATCTCACAGTTGCGACGTGTGGCTCTCCGCAACCTCGCATCCGCCATCTCTGACACTGACTTCATTTACGGCGTCGAGGCATTGATGGCATTTGAGGACCGCGGAGTGTGGCAGCGAAATCTTAGTTATCTGGCCGATGGCGAGTTGCCATTCGAGTGTCCAACTTGTGGCGAGTTCTTGATTCTTGATCTCGATGATGAGCCGTTCGAACTTGCCAGCTGCAGAGACAGATCGCTGCCGAGGAAAAGTGTTGTCGCTCGCGAGCCCCGCGATCGGTCAAGTGAGGCACGAGCTCTCGAGGTCATTCGAGGCGGAGAGCGCAGCAAAGTCGAGAGGCAATTCTTGAGTGCCATCGGCGACGCGCAATGCACGAAGTGCGACTCAAACTTCGAGATCCCCTCGGTCCTAACATGAAGGCGAACCGGGACCTGAGGGCCTTGCCGACGTGGTGCGCCGTGTGGCACAGACGTGGGCGCCGCGCCGGTGATTTTTGCAACAGTGTGTAGGGAATATCTGCGAAGCGACGTACGCTGGTATTCACGGACGCGATAGAGAGGAGCTGCCCATGACGGACACTGCAACTGAGACCAAGGCCCACGGGGTTGTCATTACTGACGCCGCCGCGGCCAAGGTGAAGAGCCTGCTCGAGCAGGAGGGCCGCGACGATCTACGTCTGCGCCTCGCGGTGCAGCCTGGTGGTTGCTCCGGCCTTATCTACCAGCTGTACTTCGACGAGCGCACCCTCGATGGGGATGCCGTCCGCGACTTCGACGGTGTCGGGGTTGTTGTTGACAAAATGTCCGTCCCGTACCTCGACGGAGCAACGATCGACTTTGCGGACACGATCGAGAAGCAAGGCTTCACGATCGATAACCCCAACGCAGCGAGTTCATGCGCGTGCGGAGACTCGTTCAGCTGACAGAACTCTTTACTTGAGACGGACGGTGAGGGCGAAAGCCCCGCCGTCCGTTTCTTCTTCCCCAACGAACTCGTTCCCCGTCATGCGCGCCCACGCGGGGACGTCGAGCCGAGCGGCGACGTCCGTGCATTCGACGGTCAATTCGGTGCCCGGCTGCAGCGCCCGCCGCGGCACGCGCGAGCGCGATGATCGGCAGCGGGCACAAGAGCCCGCGCGCGTCGATGACGAACCTCAGCCAAGTTCTGGCGCCCCGGCCTCGCGACGCAGGTCCGTGACGGCGCGGGTGGCGGCCACGATGAAGCGCTCAATGTCGTCGGCGACGACGCCTGGGTGGAGCGCGATCCGCACGTTGCCGTGCGTGAGGGCGCCCACCGCGCCAAGCACGCGCGAAGGCTCGAGGGAACTCGTGGTGCACGCGGACCCGGATCCCACCGCGAAGCCCTCGCGATCGAGCCTCGTGAGCAGCGCCTCGCCGTCAACGTAGAGGCAACAGAAGGTCACCACGTGGGGCAAGCGGTGGTCCGGGTCGCCAACCAGATCGACGCCGGGCACCGCCGCCATCCGGGCGCGCACGACGTCGACCAGATCCGAGAGGCGGGTTGCCTCGTCGTCTGCGTTCTCGAGCCGCTCTTGTAGCGCGACCGCCGCCGCAAGAGCGAGCGGCACGCTCACGCCGCCGGGCGCCCACCCGTCGCCTTCTGGCCACGTGGGTAGCCAGCGCGTGCCTGGCCGCAAAGCGACAACACCGATGCCCGACGGCCCGCCCCAGTCGGCGGGATTGGCAACCAACGCGTCCCACGCCTCTGGCGCGGCGATGTGGCCAATCGAGCTCGTCGCGTCAACGACAAGCGGCACGCCACGCGCAGCGGCAATTTCGTGGACAGCGCCGAGGTCTTGCACCGTGCCCAATTCGTGATTCGCGTGCTGCACAGCAGCGAGGGCGACGCCGGGATCGACGAGCGCTGCAGTGAACGCGTCGAGGTCCAGGTGCCCAAGGGAGTCGACTCGCACCTCAAGCGGCGCTCTGTGCGCCGCAAACTGCGCCGCGTGCACGGTCGCGTCGCGCTCAACTGCGCTCACCACCACGTCGTCACGCCCCCTCCGAGCCGTCCAGATCGCACCGACGACGCGTTCGATCCCGGAGACTGCCGACGAGGTCAAGTGGACGTCGTCCGCGCGTGCACCAAGGGCGTCGGCGAGTGCTTCGCGCGAGCCAGCGAGCAGAGCCCCGGCGCGTCGCGATTCGCTTGAGAGGCGGGCAGGATCTGCCCATCCATCGGCCAATCCCGCGAGCAGCGCCTCACGCGTGCGAGTGCTGAGCGGAGCTGACCCGCCGGCGTCAAGATACGTACGGGCTGCTGACATGCCTTCACGGTATCGCGCGATACACTTGCGACGTGTCCAAAAGCCCTCGTTCGCGTGCACCCAAAATGGCCCTCGCAGGGCTTGGAATCGCGCTTTTCGCAGCCATGTTGTCTGGGTGTACTACCGGCATTGAAAACGGTGCGTTGCCTTCGACTCCGGAGATCACCAATCAGACGGGACCATCATCCACCTGTGGAATGGGTCGTGGATCGCGGCGCTCATCGTCGGCGTCATCACGTGGGGCCTGATCCTCTGGTGCGTCGCGGTGTATCGCAAGCGCAAGGGCGACAACAAGTTGCCGCCGCAGACCCGCGCGAACCTCCCGCTTGAGCTCATGTACACGGCGATTCCGCTCGTCATGATCGCCGTGCTCTTCAGGTTCACGGCGAATGACATCGCAGAAATTCGTGACACGTCCGCGAAGCCGGACTACACATTCAGGTCATCGGCAAGCAGTGGAGCTGGGACTTCAACTACATCGACGACGACACTCACACGGCGGGCGTCCAGGCGAAACTGACGGGCAAGGAGGGCGTCGAGGCGACACTTCCGACCCTGTACCTGCCCGTGGATAAGCGGGTCGAATTCCACATCAAGTCTCGCGACGTGATCCACTCGTTCTGGATCCCCGCGTTCCTGTACAAGGAAGACGTGGTCCCAGGGCGCGTCAACACGTTCCAGGTGATCCCCACGCAAAGAGGGCGACTACCAGGGAAAATGCGCCGAACTGTGTGGCGAGTACCACGCGTCGATGCTCTTTAACGTCAAGGTTGTCTCGCAAGCCGAGTACGACGAACACATGCAGTGGTTGCGCGACAACGGAGGCGAAGGGCAATTGGGCATTGAGTACAGCCGCGATCAGGTTGTCGAGATGACCGAGGACCAGGCTGCCGAGGGAGGCAACTAGATGGCGACCGTCACGTACGAGGCCGACACTCACGAAGTGCTCGCGCCCGCGATTCCGGTTGCCCCTCGCAAGCAGGGCTCGATCGTGGTCACGTGGATCACGTCCACCGACCACAAGGTCATCGGCTACATGTACCTGATCACCTCGTTCTTCTTCTTCATCGTCGGCGGTCTGCTCGCGCTGCTCATTCGCGCCGAGCTCTTCGAGCCCGGCATGCAGATGGTGCAGTCGGCAGAGCAGTACAACCAGCTGTTCACGATGCACGGCACGATCATGCTGTTGCTCTTCGCGACGCCGCTGTTCGCAGGCTTCGCGAACGTCATCATGCCGCTGCAGATCGGCGCGCCCGACGTCGCGTTCCCGCGCCTCAACATGCTCGCGTACTGGTTGTACTTCTTCGGTGGCCTCATCGCCATGGCCGGCTTCTTCACGCCTCAGGGCGCGGCGTCGTTCGGCTGGTTCGCCTACGCGCCGCTTTCCAACTCGATCTACTCCCCGTCGCTCGGCGGCGACCTGTGGGTCTTTGGCCTCGCGCTCGGTGGGTTCGGCACCATTCTCGGTGCGGTCAACTTCATCACGACCATCGTCACCATGCGTGCGCCCGGAATGACGATGTTCCGGATGCCGATCTTCACGTGGAACACCCTCGTGACGTCGATGCTCGTGCTGATCGCCTTCCCGCCGCTCGCTGCGGCGCTGCTCGCGCTCGGTTCGGACCGACAACTGCATTCACAAGTGTTCAATCCCGACAACGGCGGCGCCATCTTGTGGCAGCACCTGTTCTGGTTCTTTGGGCACCCAGAGGTCTACATCATCGCTCTGCCGTTCTTCGGCATCATCACGGAGATCCTTCCCGTGTTCTCGCGCAAGCCGCTGTTCGGCTACACGGGGCTCGTCTACGCGACGATCTCGATCGCGGCGCTCTCCGTGACCGTGTGGGCGCACCACATGTACGTCACCGGCGCGGTGCTGCTGCCGTTCTTCGCCTTCATGACGATGCTCATCGCCGTGCCCACCGGCGTGAAGTTCTTCAACTGGATAGGCACGATGTGGGGCGGCAAGATACGTTTGACACGCCGATGCTGTGGGCCGTCGGCTTCCTGATCACGTTCCTCTTCGGCGGCCTGACGGGCATCATCCTCGCGTCGCCGCCGCTCGACTTCGCGCTCTCCGACTCGTACTTCGTGGTGGCGCACTTCCACTACGTGGTGTTCGGCACCGTCGTGTTCGCGATGTTCGCCGGCTTCTACTTCTGGTGGCCCAAGTTCACGGGCAAGATGCTCAACGAGCGGCTCGGAAAGATCCACTTCTGGCTGTTGTTCATCGGCTTCCACACGACGTTCCTCATCCAGCACTGGGTGGGCGTTCGTGGCATGGCCCGACGCTACGTCGACTACCTGCCAGAGGACGGCTTCACCTGGATGAACCAGGTATCGACCGTCGGCGCGTTCATCCTCGCTCTGTCGACACTGCCGTTCCTGTGGAACGTCTACACCACGCCACGTCACGCACCCAAGGTGACCGTGGACGACCCGTGGGGCTTCTCGAACTCGCTCGAGTGGGCGACCTCGTGCCCGCCTCCGCGCCACAACTTCACGTCGATCCCGCGCATCCGCTCGGAGCGCCCCGCGTTCGACCTTCACCACCCGGCGGCCGCCGCGATCGATCATGCCGCATCACACCACGGCAGGACTCGTTGACGACGCCGAGGTGGAAACCGATGACAGCGCCAAGGCCAAGGGGGAGTAGACCATGAATCGGGAATCGAACCTCTTCACTCTGCCCGCGGTCTTCTTCGTTCTCGCCGCGCTCGCCTACGGCCACTTCACGGGCTGGAACGAGTGGGTGGGCCTCGTGGGCATCTTGCTCACCGGCGGCATGTTCTTCATGATCGGCATCTATTTCAAGATGCTCGCCAAGCGCCACGGCGCGCGGCCAGAGGATCGCAATGACGGTGAGATCAACGAGCAGTCCGGCGAGCAGGGCGTATTCGCGCCGTGGAGCTGGTGGCCGCTCGTGCTGGGAGCCGCGGCCGCGCTCGGCTTTGCCGCTCTTGCCATCGACTGGTGGATCTTCGCGCCTGCACTCGTGCTTGGCGTAGTTGGCCTCGTCGGCTGGGTGTTCGAGTTCTCGCGCGGGCAGCACGCGCACTAGGTCCGCAGTGAGCATTGCCCGATGGCGGGTGATGAAGACCTCAATTCCGACACGATGGTGCTATGACTGACATGAACGGCGAGCACGTGCTCGCCGCGCTCGCTTCGTGGCACGACGTCGGCTCGGTTTTTCAACTGCACCCTGGGGATGTGGGGTGGCAGTGGCGATTTGGCGCTGAGGCGACGGCCGATGCCCTTCGGGTGTGGCATGTAGGCGGGGCGATCGCTGCCGTTGGATTTGTTGACGGCCCGACGCTGCGGCTGGCCATCGCTCCCGCGTTCAGGCGTGATCGCGGCCTCGCGGACATGCTCATTGCCGGGGTTCCGGCTGCGGTCGAGAGCGTCGAGGCGCCCGACGGCACCTTGGTGCGCGAGCGTGCTGCTGACGCTCGGATGGGCGACCAGGCGAGCAGTGGGTTGCGTTGGAACGCCTTCTCGCTGGCACGGTCGAGGAGCTGCGGCCTCGCGGTGCGCATCGTCCACGCGAGCGCAGTGAACGACAGCGTGGAGGACCGCGTGCGAGGTGCAACGCGCCGCGTTCGAGGGATCTATGTTCACCGCGGAGCGCTGGCGCGCCATGGCAGCCGGTCCCGCATATCGTTCTGCCCGGTGCCTCGTGGGTTACGACATGGACGGCGTCGCGGTCGGTGCTGTCACTGTGTGGTCAGCAGGCGAGGGACGTGTAGGCTCATCGAGCCGCTCGGGTGCGCGGGGACCACCGCGGCCGGGGCTATGGCCGTGCCATGACCCTCGCGGCCGCGAGCGCGCTACGCGAACTTGGGCGCGGCGTCGGCCCTCGTGGCCACGCCGAAGGCCAACGTCGCTGCGGTGGCGACCTACGCGTCTGCGGGGCTTGTGCCGCGGCCAGCGATAGCGGATCTCGAGCGGCCGTCGACGTAGCGAAGGGCGCTGCCACAACGAAAAGCCCCAGCGCCGTAGCGTGGGGCCTCTGCGCGAAAAATTCTACAGGTTGACGACGCTCACGGACTGAGCGTGCCGCGAAACGGTCCTGGACGTTGGCCCAGTCGACGACGTTCCACCACGCCTTGACGTAGTCGGCCTTGACGTTCTTGTACTGCAGGTAGAACGCGTGCTCCCACATGTCGAGCATGAGCAGCGGGACGAGGCCGACGGGCACGTTGCCCTGCTGGTCGTAGAGCTGAACGATGATGAGCTTCTTGGCCGATCGTGTCCCACGCGAGGATCGACCAGCCGGAGCCCGAAGATCGTCATCGCGTTGTTGGTGAAGTGGGCCTGCGAACTTGTCGAACGACCCGAAGTTCTCGTCGATCGCGGATGGCGAGCTCGCCCGTCGGCTTGTCGCCGCCGTCGGGCGACATGTTGGTCCAGAAGATCGAGTGGTTGGTGTGGCCGCCGAGGTTGAACGCGAGGGCGCTTCTCGAGGCCGGCGATCGGCGCCGAAAGTCGTCGGTGTCGCGCGCCTCGGCCAGCTGCTCGAGCGCGGTGTTCGCGCCTGCGACATAGGCGGCGTGGTGCTTGGAGTGGTGCAGCTCCATGATCTCGCCCGCGATGTGCGGCGCGAGCGCGGCGTAGTCGTAGGCAAGGTCGGGCAGGGTGTAGACGGCCATGATTCCTCCAGTGCGTCGGGTGCCGAGGCTTCGTGGCGCGTACCAGGAGGTACGCATCGAGTCCTACACGTCGACGCGCGCAAGCCGCGACCATTCCAGTGCGACAACCGCCGCCAGCGGCGTCGAGGCTAGCTGCAGAGCTGCGTCGTCGGATCGCGTCTAGTGGTCGTCGCGTGCTGGTGAGCGTGCGCCTCGGCGAGTTCCGCGGGCGTGACGGGCTCGACGCGGTCCTCGTAGTAGAAGCGCGACAGGCGCTGCCTTGAAGCGATCCCAGCGCGTAGCCCTTGCGACGCACGCCGCGCTCGTTGAACTCCGGCGCCGATCTCATGCGGCGCAATGTCGTCGTAGGACACGCGCAGCCACGTTCCTGATCCGAAACGGCTCGTGGACCTCGATGTACTCGCCGTGACTCGTGGCGGACGATGCGCCCGGTCTCGTGCCCGTGGAGCACCAGCTCGCGGTCCTTGCGCTGCAAGTCCAAAGCAGATGCGCTCGCGTGATGAGGAAGCGACGACGGGCAGCGCGAAGATCAGCGATGCGGAACATGATGGTGAGGTCGTTGATCGACAAGTGGAACAGGTTCGCGACGATGTCGTTCGAGCCCTCGAGCACGAGCACCACGTAGAACGTGATGAGCGCGACGCCGATGCCCGTGCGAACGGGGACGTTGCGCGGGCGGTCGAGCACGTGCTTCTCGCCGCGGTCGCCCGTGGCCCACGCCTCGAACCACGGGTAGAGCGCGAGGAACCTGAAGAAGAGTCCAGGCAGGACGACCGCGGGGATGAGGATGTTGAGCGACAGCGTGTAGCCGCCGATCACCCACCGTCGGGAAGCCAGCGATCCAGCCCGGCATCATGCGCAGCGCGCCGTCGATGAAGAGCATGTACCAGTCGGGCTGGGTGCCCGCGGAGACGGGGGAGGGGTCGTACGGCCCGTAGTTCCACACGGGGTTGATGGTGAAGAGGCCGGCAACCAGAGCGCGATCGACGCCAAACACCACGAAGAAGAAGCCGCCGGCCTTGGCCGTGTACACGGGGAACAGCGGCAGGCCGACGACGTTCTTGTCGGTGCGCGCCGCCGCCCGGGTACTGCGTGTGCTTGTGCAGGAACACGAGGAACAGGTGCAGCGCGATGAGGCCGAGGATGAGGCCCGGGCACCAGCAGGATGTGGGCGGTGAACATGCGGGGGATGAGCACCTCGCCGGGGAACTCGCCGCCGAACAGCCAGTACGAGATGTACGTGCCGATGAGCGGGATCGACTTGATGACGCCG
The DNA here is from genome assembly GCA_963757685.1 of uncultured Actinomycetota bacterium. GTDB lineage: Bacteria > Actinomycetota > Actinomycetes > Actinomycetales > Demequinaceae > Demequina. The sequence goes on from CAVWSW010000004.1 coordinate 233,285, forward strand.
TCGATGATGCGCAGGCCGTTGCCGGAGAGCACGTCGTCGGGGAGCGAGTAGCCCGTGAAGCCCGCGGCGAGCGACATGATCATGAGCGTGAAGCCCACGAGCCAGTTGATCTCGCGCGGCTTGCGGAACGCGCCGGTGAAGAAGATGCGCGCCATGTGCGTCACGATCGACGCGGTGAAGATCAGCGCGGCCCAGTGGTGGATCTGGCGCATGAGCAGGCCGCCGGGCACGTCGAACGACATGTAGAAGGGTGGACTCGAACGCCTTGGACATCTCGACGCCGTGCATCGTGTGCGAAGCGCGCCGTCGTACGTCACCTGGTCCATCGACGGCACAAAGAACGCGGTGAGGAAGACGCCCGTGATGCAACAGCACGATGAACGAGTACAGCGCGATCTCGCCGAGCATGAACGACCAGTGGTCGGGGAAGAGCTTGCGCGCGAAGAACTTGATGAAGCCGCCGATGGAGGTGCGCTCGTCCACGAAGTTGGCGGTGCCCGCGGCGCGTCGTTGACCTTCGTGCCCATCAGGAGGCCGCCCCTTGCTGGTCGTGGGTGCGGTGAGGTGCCACTTGAGGCGCTCCCAGAAGCGACGGTCCGACGGGCTCGTTGAAGTCGCTCTTGGCCACGATGTAGCCCTCGGCGTCGACCGTGATGGGCAGCTGCGGCAAGCGGGCGCTTGGCCGGGCCAAAGATCACCTTGGCGCCGTTGGCGACGTCGAACGTCGACTGGTGGCACGGGCACAGCAGGTGGTGCGTCTGCTGCTCGTACAGCGCCACGGGGCAGCCGACGTGGGTGCAGACCTTCGAGTACGCGATGATGCCGTCGAAGGACCAGTCCTCGCGGCCGGGCTGCACGTTGAGCTCGCGAGGGATCCATGCGGATGAGCAGCACGATCGCCTTGGCCTTCTCCTCGAGCTTGCCGTGCTTCGAGGTCGTTGAGGCCGTCGGGGATGACGTGGAAGACGGAGCCGATCGTGACGTCGGCCGCCTTGATGGGCGTGCCGTCGGGGTCGCGCGGTGAGCCGCATGCCCTTCGCCACATCGTGTGCGGAACTGCGCGACGTTCCAGTCGCCGCCCAGGTTGCCGATCTGCGGGCACGAGCACGGCGAGAGGGGCGATGAGCCAGGGCGGTGATGAGCGAGCCCTTGAGGAGCGCGCGGCGGCCGACGCCGACGCCCGAGTCCTTCGCGCCGTCCTTGAGGATCTGGATGGCGCCCGCGCGCGCCTCGTCGCGACGAGCGCAGCGCGTGGCGCTCCTCGACCATCTCGTGGTCGCGCATGAGCGTCTTGGCCCAGTGGATGGCGCCCAGTGCCGATGCCGAACATCGCGAAGCACGATGCCGACGCCCATGAGCATGGTTGATCGCGCGGATCGACGGCGACCTCTTCCGCTGGTCCTGCGTCGAAGTAGACCTCAGATGGCGATACGGTGCCGAGGACCGAGATGCCGAACAGCGCGGCGGCCTGGCGTTCGGCGCGCTTCGGCGGCCTTGGGGTCCATGTCCGCACGGCGCGGCCGGTGGTCGGCGGGAACGCCGGGGTCGACGAACTTCGCCGTCGACTACGCCTTGCGTCGTGGCGAGGGCGTCCGTGCTGCTCTCGTCGGTGCTCATGAGGAGCGGGCTCCAACCCAGACGGTGATGGCGATGATGAGGCCCAGCCCGAGCAGCCAGCCCCACAGGCCCTCGGCCACGGGGCCGATGCGTGCCGAGCTCGAGCCCGCCAGGCGAGCCCTCGCTGCTGCGTCAAGGTAGGCGATGATGTCGCGCTTGTTCTCGGGCGTGATGTTCGCGTTGTTGAACACGGGCATCGACTGCGGGCCAACGAGCATGGCCTCGTAGATGTGCGTGTTGGACGTGGTCTCCACGAGCGTGGGCGCGAACTTGCCCTGGGTGAGCGCGCCGCCGCCGCCGACGGAGCCGTGGCACATCGCGCAGTTGGTGCGGAACAGCTGCATGCCGATGGCCGGGTCGCCGAGCGCGGGGTCCACCATCTCGGCGTCGGGAACCGCGGGGCCGGCGCCGAGCGAGGCGACGTACGCGGCGAGCTGGTCGATCTGCGCCTCGTTGAACTGCGGACGCTTCTCTGGCGATGCCTGCGGGCCGGAGGCCTGCATCGGCATGCGGCCCGTGCCCACCTGGAAGTCGACGGCCGCCGCGCCGACGCCGACGAGCGAGGGCGCGACGCCGTCCTGTGCCCTGCGCGTTCAGGCCGTGGCACGTCGCGCAGTTGGCCGCGAAGAGCTTCTGACCCTCGAGCGATGTCGTCGGCCGATGCGGCGGTGGTCGCGTCCGCGGGGGAGCCGTGCGCGGACGAACGCCGATCGTGGTGATGCCGGCGAGCGAGAAAGAGGACCAGGAGACGGGGGCCGACTCGGTGGTAGCGCCGGCGAGCGAGGGCGTTCATCATTCTCCCTATTAATCAGGTAGATGACGGTGAACAGGGCGACCCACACGACGTCAACGAAGTGCCAGTAGTACGAGACGACGATGGTCGGTGGTCGCCTCGTGCGTGCCGAACTTCTTGGCGGCGAACGAGCGGCCAAGCACGAACAGCATCGCGATGAGGCCGCCGATGCACGTGGAGGCCGTGGAAGCCGGTGGTCAGGTAGAAGACGGAGCCGTACGGAGCTCGACGAGATCGTGAGGCCCTCGTGAGACCAGTCCCGCGTACTCGAAGACCTGGCCCGCGATGAAGACGGAGCCCATGATGTAGGTGAGGACGAACCACTCCTGCATGCCCCAGCGGCGGAAGTTGAAGAGCGAGCCGTGCGTCGGCGCTGGTAGCGCTCGGCGCCCACACGCCGGCCTGCGCCGTGAACGACGACAGCACAAGCACCGAGGTGTTCACGAGCGGCGAAGGGCACGTTGAGATGGGGCGTCCACTTTGCCCACTCGGTCTGGCGCCTTCGTCGCGCAAGCGTGAAGTACATCGCGAAGAGGCCCGCGAAGAACATGAGTTCGGAGCTGAGCCAGACGATGGTGCCAACCGCGACCTGGTTGGGTCGCGTCGCGTGGAGGGGCGACGCCATGGTCGTTGCCTGGGACATGGTCCCATTATTGCGTACGAGTGCCCTGGTGGGCGCCATTATCCGACGCCTGGGCGAGCCAAGTTTTGGACGCCGCCGACAGGGCACTTGCGGCCGTGCGAGAATGGCCCGCATGAGCGATGTGGTGACGCACGAAGCGTCGGCGCCGGCGCCCCGGCCCGCGCGCATTCTTCTCTACAGCGACGATCGCAATGTGCGCGAAAAGGTGCGCTTCGCGGTGGGTTCTGCGACGCACGGGCGCCCCGTGTGCGTGGACCGAGACGGCGACGCACGCGGCCGTCATCGATGCGCTCGACGACGAGGACTTTGACCTGGTGATCCTCGACGGCGAGGCGGCGAAGTCGGGCGGCATGGGCATCTGCCGCCAGATCAAGCACGAGCTCTACACGTGCCCGCCGGTGCTGCTGCTCGTTGGCCGGCCAGGAGACGCGTGGCTCGCCACGTGGTCGGAGGCCGACGCTGCGGTGGCGCACCCGCTCGACCCCTTCGTGGTGCGCGAGGCCAGTCGACGAGTTCTTCGCGCCCGCGGCCGCGCTACTAGGACCGCGCACGATGGCAACCTTGCAAGAGCTGTTGTCGCGGCTCGTGGAGCACGATGACCTGACGACAGAAGAGACCGCGGCGGTCATGGACCAGGTCCTCACCGACAACGCGTCGCCCGTGGTGATGGGCGCGTTCCTCGCTGCGTTGCGCGTCAAGCGCGAGACGCCGGACGAGGTCGCGGGCCTCGCGAGCGCGATGCTCGCTCACGCGATCCGCATCGAGGTGCCCGGCCGCGCCTCGACATCGTCGGCACGGGCGGCGACGGCCAGAACACCGTCAACATCTCGACGATGGCGTCGCTCGTTGCCGCGGGCGCGGGCCTCACCGTGGTGAAGCACGGCAACAGGGCCGCGACGTCGAAGTCGGGACCGCCGACGTGCTCGGCAGTTGGGCGTGCGCCTCGACCTCGCGCCCGAGCGGGTCGCCGAGCTCGCCACCGAGGTGGGCATCACCTTCTGCTTCGCCCAGGTCTTCCACCCCGCGATGCGACACGCGATGCCGATGCGGCAAGAACTCGGCATCCCGACGACTCTCAACATCTTGGGCCCGCTCACCAACCCCGCGCAGCCCGCGGCGAGCGCGATCGGCTCGTCGAGCCTGCGCGTGTCGCCGGTCATGGCGGGCGTTCTCGCGACGCAGGGCCGCGAGGGACTCGTCTTCCACGGCGACGACGGGCTCGACGAGCTGGCGCCCACCGGCGCCGCGACGGTGTGGGAGGTGCGCGGCGGGGGAGTGACCGAGCTGCGCCTCGACCCGGTCGCGGATCTTGGGCTCGCGCGCATCACGATCGACGACATTCGCGGCGGCGAGGCCGCGGCAGAACGCGGACGTCGTGCGCGAGGTGCTCGCGGGCCGCGGCGGGCCCGCGCGGGAGACGGTCTTGCTCAACGCGGCGGCCGGACTCGTGGCCGACGGCACGCTTCCCGGCACCGCGAGCGGCACCATCGTTGAGCGATTCGCTGCCGGGCTCGAGCACGCAGCCTACGCGATCGACTCTGGTGCGGCCGCCGACGTCCTCGACCGCTGGGTTGCCGCCTCCGGCTCTAGGCAGCGACGCCGAGTTCAGCGCGGCGTACTTCCGACGCTGGCGCGGTCGTCTTCTCGTGCCGTGACCCAGCGTCGGTGACGCCCCGCACCGCCAACCGGCATCGACCACTCGCCGTCGACGTACAGCAGGCGCGTGCCCGGGGCCTCGAGCCAGCGCGACGCAATCTCGCGTTCCTCGACGAGCACTTCTCGGAGCTTTTCGGCGGACTCGGTGTCGAGCGACTGCGTGCGGCTGCGCAGCCGATCCGCCGCAGCCCACACGCCATTGCTGACGTGCTCGGAACCCACGAGCGCGCCCTCGGCGAATCCCGCGACATCCCAGCCTTCGCCGACGCGCCGCGCGGCCACGATCGCGACAGCGCGCAAGTGCGTCGAGCCGTTGCGCGCGCATGGCCCCCTCGATGAACGCGCTCACGCCGTCGCGCAATTGGGCGGCCCGCTCAAAGTTGAGGCCTTCGGCGTGCTCGAGAATGGCGCGCTCGAGCACGGACACCATGGCGCTTGGGTCGAGCGGTGAGCGCGTCGCGCGCTTGCGCGATCACCGCGTCGTAGCCGGAATCCGACGCCGCGCACACACGGCGCGCTAGCACGCGCCAAGGTCCTTGAGCAGGCACGCACGGGCACCCGCGCGTGGCGTTCGGCAGCCGGGGGGTGCACGTACGCACGCCGAGCGCCACTTGGGTCGCCTCGATGGCCAAGCGAGCGTCGGCCGCGTTGCGCATGGGCCCCAGGGCCGCGCCCGCCTTACCTATTGAGCGAGACACCGTGAGCCGCGGGTAGCGCTCGTCCGTGAGCCGCACCCACGCGGTGCGCTCGGGCCGCGCGGAGCGGCGGTTGTAGCGCGGCCGATACTCGTCGATGAGGCGCACCTCGAGCACGTTCGCCTCGAGCTCGGTTGCGCACACGATGGTGTCGACCGTCGACGGCGAGCTCGAGCATGTCGCGGATCTCCCGGCGCTGCTCGCCGCGCGTGAAGTACGACTTCACGCGAGAGCGCAGGTTCTTGGAGGTGCCAACGTACAGGCGCTCGCCGCGCGGCCCGCGAAACATGTACACGCCGGGCTTGGACGGCACCGCGTCTGCCATGCGCGCCTTCTTGCGCACGCGCTCTGGCACGGGATTGCGCAGCGCGTCGAGGTCTTCGCGGTGCGTGATGCCGAAGGCCGCGAGGCGTTCGAACATCCTGTGCATGATCTCGGCGGTCGCGCGCGCGTCTTCCAGTGCCCGGTGGTTGGGCGTGACCTCGGTGCCGAAGACGCGCGCGAGCGTGGAGAGCTTCTTGTTTGGAGCCTCTTCCTTGGTGGTGGCCCGCCGCGCGAGCGTCACGGTGTCGACGACCTCGTTACCCGGCCACTGGTATCCGTGTGTGCGGCACGCTGCCTTAAGAAACCCCGTGTCGAAAGGCGCGTTGTGAGCCACGAGCACCGCGTCGCCAAGGAACTCGAGGAACGCTGGCAACACCTCTTCGATGGGCGGGGCGCCGATCACCATGGCATCCGTGATGCCCGTGAGAGCCACGATCATGGGCGGGATCGCGAGTCCAGGGTTCACGAGCGTCTGGAATTCGCCGATCACTTCGCCGCCGCGTGTCTTGACCGCGCCGATCTCCGTGATTGCGCTCGAGCGTGTGACTTCCGCCCGTGGTCTCGAGGTCAACCGTCACGAACGTGGTCTTCGATAGCGGCTCCCCAAAGTCGTCGAGTCGCCGCTGCAGGTGCAGCAGCTCCTCGACGGTTGACGACGGAGTGAGGGCCATGACTGGAACCTACGTCACCCCACCGACAAGGGCTGTGTCAGACCCTGGAGTTACGGTGAAAACATGATCATTGATTGCGATACCTGTGAGGTCCGCGGCGACGCGTGCACGGATTGCGTCGTCTCGTTCTTGACCATCGGCGTGCGGCCGGCGGAGCCCGTCGTTGAACTCGACCCGGACGTGAGCGCAGCGGTGCTGGCTCTATCCGACGGCGGCCTCGTCCCTCCGCTCCGCCTCGTCAGCGAGTATCGGGCGGGCTGAATCGGTCACGAATGCGTCACGATGTGCGAAAGGTCGAGCGGACAGTGCTCACACGGCCAATCGTTGTGCCATGACGTGGTCCCTGCCCGGGCGGTTCAGCGGCGTGGTGGTGCTCGCCGTGCTGTGCGCGGGCTGCAGCACTGCTGGCCCGCAAGAACCCTCCGCGGCGCCAACTAACCTGCAAGTGGGGTCGCCAGCGGTCGGCACGGACAACGACGTGCCGGGGGAGTTGCCGATGCGCGACGCGATTGTCGCGGGCGACGTTGCTGCTGTCGCCGCGCTACTCGACGCTGGCGCCGATCCAACATCGGATTGGGGCGCTGGCGTCACGGCGGTGCACTGGGCCGCCGCACGAGACCATCGCGAAATCGTCGCGTTGTTGGTTGAAAACGGCGCGAACGTCAATGTGCGAACGGACGCGGGTCAGACGCCCCTACTGCTCGCGTCGACGTCCGCGAGTTACGACACGGTGACGTGGTTGCTCGCGCATGGGGCGGACCCCACGATCAGCTCCTACGCGTTGCCAACACAGAATGCGCTCCATGACGCAGCGGCCGCAGGCAATGCAGACGCGGTCCGAGCGTTGCTTGACTTCGGTGTAGATCCCAATGTTCGAGACGCAAACGGCTCCACGCCGTTACTTCTCACCTCGTGGTTCGGCCGCCGGGACGCGGAACTCGCGCTACTCGCCGCAGGTGCGGACACGAGCTATCGGGATGCAAGGGGCCGAACGGCGCTCGACTGGGCTCTCTCGCGACACGACGACGCTATGGCATCGGACCTTGAGGCAGCCGTACGCGAGGCAGCTGGTTAGTGGTTTCCGTTGTCGCGCGTGTCGCGGTAGAGCTCCTCGACCTGATTCGCGTAGTCCCTAAGAACGAGGTCGCGCTTGACCTTGAGCGAGGGCGTCAGGTAGCCGTTCTCGACAGTGAAGTCGTCCGTCAGGAGTCGTACTTGCGGATCGACTCCGCGCGCGACACCGCCTTGTTGGCGCGCGCCACCGCCTTGTCGAGGTGCGCGCAAGAACGTGTGCTCTTGACCGCCTCCTCGACGTCATCCGGGCAGACACCTTTGGCTCTTGAGCCAGCCGGGGAGCGCCTCGGCGTCGATCGTGATGAGCGCGCCGATGAACGGCTTGCCGTCGCCCACGACGACGCACTTGGGACACGAGCGGGTAAGCCGCGCAGGCGATCCTCGAGCACCGCGGGCGCGACGTTCTTGCCGCCCGCCGTCACGATGATTTCCTTCTTGCGTCCGGTGATGGTCAGGTAGCCGTCCGCGTCCTGCGTAGCCGATGTCGCCGCTGTGGAACCACCCGTCCACGATCGCCGCCGCGGTGGCCTCGGGATTGTGGTGATAGCCCTCGAACAGCTGATCGCCGCGCATGCAGGATCTCGCCGTCGTCCGCGATCTTGACCTCGATGCCCGGGATGCGGCAAGCCGACGGTGCCGATCTTGGACAGCGTCGTGCGGATTGACGTGCGACGCGGCGTTCGTCTCGGTCAGCCCGTAGCCCTCGAGCACCGTGATGCCGAGGCCGCGGTAGAAGTGGCCGAGCCGCGCGCCGAGCGGCGCCGATCCGGAAACGGCCCAGCGCGCGCTGCCGCCGAGCACGGCCACAATCTTGGTGAAGTACGAGGCGTGTGCGCGATCGTGTGGCGCAATTCGAGCGCCGTCGCCGGGGCCCGCGGGCGTGTCGAGCGCCTCGGAGTAGTCGATGGCCTGCTTGGCGGCCCAGCGGAAGATCTTGACCTTGCCGCCCGCCGCAGCGCGTCTGCTCGGCGCCGTTGTAGACCTTCTCGAAGACGCGCGGCACCGCCAGCAACGAGCGTCGGCTTGAAGGTGCCGATGTAGGGCACGAGCTTCTTGGAGTCCGGGCAGAAGCCGACGACGACCCCGAGTCGCGAGCAGCACACTCGACGAGCCGCGCGAGAGAGTGCGCGAGCGTCAGGAACAGCACGGTGCTCGCGCCCTCCTGGAACAGGACCTCAGGCAACGCTGCCTGGATGCCGCGCGACGTGGCTCACAAAGTGGTAGTGGGTGAGCCGCACGCCCTTTGGCCGGCCGGTGGTGCCCGACGTGTAGATGATGGTCGCGAGGTCGTCGGGCTGACGCTCGGCCGTGCGCCGTCGCGATCTCTGCCTCGTCGCCGCCTGCACCAGGCTTGACGAGGTCGGCGAGCGCGCCCTCGTCGATGACGTACGATCGTCGGTAAGGGGCGACTCGGAGTCGCGCGGCGACCGCGCGCGCCAGCTCGGCGTGCTCCTCGGTCTCCACAAACACGCGGCTGACGTCGGCGTCCGAGGTGATCCAGTCGATCTGGTCTTGCGAAGAGGTGTCGTAGATGGGCACCGGAATGGCGCCCGCGGACCAGATGGCGAAGTCGAGGATGGTCCACTCGTAGCGGGTGCGCGCCATGATGCCGACGCGATCGTCTCCTGGTGCGACGCCCCGCGCGATGAGGCCCTAGCGCCGCCCTGCGACACCATGCTCGGCGCCTCGGCGCCGCGTGACGTCGATCCACTGGTCGTCGTCGTCGGTGTAACGCAAGACCACTTGGCTCGCGTCGCGCGGCCCACCCGCCTCGTCACGAGCGCCATGATGTTGCGCGCTAGGGGCTCAGTCTGAGTACCATCGTTGACTCCATTGGCAAGGCGAGCGGTGACGGACACGATACCCTCATGGAGACGTTCAGACGGACAAGAAGGCGAGTAAGTGCACGCAGTAGGAGTCGATATTGGCGGAACCAAGATCGCCGTGGGAGTTGTCGACGACGGCGGGCGCATCCTCGCCAAGGCCCGGCGTCACACGCGGCCGCGAGGACCCGGCGAGTATCGACGCGGCGATCGCCGACGCGGTCGCCGAGCTTGGCGCGCGCGTACGACTTCACGGCCGTCGGGCTCGCGGCCGCGGGCTTCGCGCGCTCGGACCGCGAGCACATGACTGTTCGCGCCCAACATCGCGTGGCGCGACTACCCGCTCGCGCGCAACGTGCGCGCGCGCAATTGGCCAGGGACGACGTCACCGTGGTGGTGGAGAACGACGCCAACGCCGCCGGCTGGGCCGAGTACGCGTACGGCGCCGGCGCAGAGGCACGACAACCATGGTGATGCTCACGATCGGCACCGGGCCTGGGCGCCGCCATGGTCGTCGACGGCGACCTGGTGCGTGGCGCGTACGGATTTGCCGCCGAACTCGGCCACGTGCGCGTGGTGCCGGACGGCTTGCCGTGCGGTTGCGGGCAGCGCGGCTGCTGGGAGCAATACGCGTCCGGATCCGCGCTGACGCGCGAGGCGCGCGCGCAGGCCGCGGACCGCACCCGTAGCGCGCGGCCGCGCTCCTTGGAGCCGGCGGGCGGCGACGCCGACGCGATCAAGGGCCCGCACGTGACCGCAGGCTGGCGGTGGAGGGCGACGAGCTCGCGATCGAGCTGCTCGCGGAGCTTGGGCGCGTGGATCGGCGAGGGCTGCGCGTCGCTCGCCGCCGTTCTCGACCCCGAGGTGTTTGTCATTGGCGGGAGGCGTGATCGCCGCGGGCGATCTTATGCTCGGACCGGCGCGCGAAGCGTTCGCCAAGCACCTGACCGCGAGCGGGCACCGGCCCCTGGCGCCGATCGTCGCGGCCGACATGGGCAACGATGCGGGCATCGTGGGGCGGCCGCGCTCGCGCGAGGCCGTCCGCTCGAATTCTGAACCCTTCCCAGATGAGGATGTGAGGACCGATGTACTACAAGCTCTTCAAGCACGTGCTTGCTTGGCCCTGGACTCAAGGTCGTACTACCACCCGTGGCCGAGGGCCTCGAGAACATGCCCGCGGAGGGCGCGCGCGATTCTCGCGTCGAACCACCTGTCGTTCTCCGACTCGATCTTCTTGCCGCTCGTGATGAAGCGCAAGGTCGTGTTCCTCGGCAAGGCCGAGTACTTCACGGGCAAGGGCGTCAAGGGTGCGGCGACGCGCGCGTTCATGGAGGGCGTCGGCACCATTCCCGTGCACCGCGGCGGCGGGCGTGCCTCCGAGGCGGCGATGCGCACGGGCATGCAGGTGCTCGACGCCGGCGAGCTCTCGGCATCTACCCCGAGGGCACGCAGGAGCCCCGACGGCCGGCTCTATCGCGGCAAGACGGGCGTGGCGCGGCATGGCGATCGAGGCGGGCGTGCCCGTGATTCCCGTCGCGATGATCGGCACCGACGTGGCGCAGCCGGTCGGCCAGAAGGTTCCCAATCGCGCGTCAAGATCGGCGTGCGCATCGGCGAGCCGATCGACATCTCGCGAATACGCGGGCCGCCAGGAGGACCGCGAGGCGCTGCGCGAGGCTGACCGACAAGGTCATGGTCGCCATCCAGGCGCTCTCCGGCCAGGAGTACGTCGACCGGGACTGCGGCGCAGTACAAGCGCGCGCTCGCAGTCGCCGAACGCGACGCAGCGCGCCACGGGCGACGCCTAGCGCCGCTGCGGGACCAGCGTCGCGCCGCGTCACGACCGCTCGCCCCTAGAATGAGCGGGAAACTCCCCATCCGAAAGGCTTCTCGCATGTCCGTTCGTCGTGTTGCCCTGCTCACCGCAGGTGGCTTTGCCCCCTGCCTGTCGTCCGCCGTCGGCGGCCTGATTGGCCGCTACACCGAGATCGCGCCCGAGATCGAGATCATCGCGTACCAGCACGGCTACTGGGGCCTGCTGCAGGGCAAGAAGATCGTCATCTCCGACGTCGGTGCGCGAGAAGGCCGGCGCTGCTGCACGACTTCGGCGGCTCGCCCATCGGCAACTCGCGCGTGAAGCTCACCAACGTCGGCCGACTGCGTCAAGCGCGGCCTCGTCAAGGAGGGCCAGGACCCGCTTCAGGTCGCCGCGGAGCAGCTCGAAGGCGGACGGCGTCGACGTGCTCCACACGATCGGCGGCGACGACACCAACACGACGGCGGCCGACCTCGCCGCGTACCTGCACGAGCAACGACTACGACCTCACCGTCGTCGGCCTGCCCAAGACGATCGACAACGACATCGTGCCGATCAAGCAGTCGCTCGGCGCCTGGACCGCGGCCGAGCAGGCCTCCGTCTTCGCCCAGAACGTCATCGGCGAGCACCGCTCGGGCCCGCGCATGCTCATCGTCCACGAGGTCATGGGCCGCGCGTGCGGCTGGCTGACGGCGGCGTCGGCGATGAAGTACCGCGAGTGGCTCGACACGCAGCGAGTGCCTGCCCGAGATCGGCCTCACGAAGGACCGCTGGGACATTCACGCGCGTGTACATTCCCGAGGCGACGATCGACCTTGACGCCGAGGCCGAGCGCCTCAAGGCGATCATGGACGCGCAGGGCAACGTCAACATCTTCCTGTCCGAGGGCGCGGGCGTGCCCGAGATCATCAAGGAGATCGAAGAGGCGGGCGGCGAGGTGGCGCGCGACCCCTTCGGTCACGTGCGCCTCGACTCCATCAACCCTGGTAACTGGTTCGCCAAGCAGTTCGCCGAGCGCCTGGGCGCCGAGAAGGTCATGGTCCAGAAGTCGGGCTACTTCTCGCGTTCCGCCAAGGCCAACGCGCGAGGACCTGCGCCTCATCAAGTCGATGACCGACCTGCGCCGTCGAGTGCGCCCTGCGCGGCGAGGCCGGCGTCATCGGCCACGACGAGGAGGACGGCGACCGCCTCAAGGCGATCGCGTTCCCGCGCATCGCGGGCCACAAGGCCTTCGACACGACCACCGCCGTGGTACACCGAGCTCCTGGCAGATATCGGGCAGCCATGAGCGACCGACGGACGAGGCTCTCGCCGCCGCAGGCGTCGACGGGTACCTCGCGTGCGAGGCGAGGCAGCAGCCGCACTGGCCCGACGCCGACGCGCTCGCGCGCGTCGACGCGATCGCCTCGAGCAGGTGCCGCCGCTCGTCTTTGCGGGCGAGGCCGACGTGTTGCGCGAGCCACCTCGCGGCCGCGGGCAGGGGAGAGGCCTTCGTGCTGCAGGGCGGCGATTGCGCGGAGATCTTCGCCGAGGCGACCGCCGACCGCATCCGCAACAAGATCAAGACGATCCTGCAGATGGCGGTCATCCTCACGTACGGCGCGTCGACGCCCGTCGTCAAGATCGGCCGCATGGCGGGGCAGTACGCCAAGCCGCGGTCGTCCGACACTGGAGACGCGCGACGGCGTGACCCTGCCCGCCTACCGCGGCGACATCATCAACTCCTCGGCGTTCACCGCCGGAGGCGCGGATCCCGAACCCGCAGCGCATGCGTCGACGCGTACCACGTGTCCGCGTCCACCCTGAATCTCATCCGCGCGTTCACGCACGGTGGTTTCGCCGACCTGCGCCGCGTCCACGCAGTGGAACAGGGGCTTCGCGGCCAACCCCGCGTACGCCGCGTACGAGCAGATGGCGGCGCGAGATCGACCGCGCCGTGCGCTTCATGGGCGCGGCGGGCGGCGACTTTGACGCGCTCAAGACCGTGGAGTTGTTCTCGAGCCACGAGGCGCTGCTGCTCGACTACGAGCGCGCGCTCACGCGCATCGACTCGCGCATCGGACCTGCCGTACGACTGCTCCGCCCACTTCCTGTGGATCGGCGAGCGCACGCGCCAGCTCGACGGCGCGCACGTGGAGTTCATGTCCAAGATTCACAACCCCATCGGCGTGAAGCTGGGCCCCACCTCGACGGCGGCGGAGGCCATCGCGCTTGCGCGAGCGGCTCAACCCCGACAACATTCCTGGCCGCCTCACGTTCGTGGCGCGCATGGGTGCCGACAAGGTGCGCGACGTGCTTGCCGCAGCTCGTCGAGGCGGTGCGCGACGCGGGCGTGTTCGTCACGTGGCTCTCGCGACCCGATGCACGGCAACACCTTCACGTCGGAGTCCGGCTACAAGACGCGCCGCTTCGACACGATCCTCGACGAGGTCACGGGCTTCTTTGAGGTGCACCGCGGCGCTCGGCACCGTGCCCGGCGGCATCCACGTGGAACTCACGGGCGACGACGTCACCGAGATGATGGGCGGCACCGAGGAGATCGACGACGCAGGGCCTCGCGCTGCGCTACGAGACCAAGGTGGACCCGCGGCTCAATCACCAGCAGTCGCTGGAGCTCGCGTTCCTCGTGTCCGAGCTGCTCGCGCAAGGCGAGTTCCGCGCGTAGAACCGATCTAGTTGTACGACCAGCACGAGTGGTGCGTGCCCTTTTCCACCTGCTGGTTGGGCGCGAGTGATCTGGTCGACGATCGTGTTCTTCTTGCTGAGCAACGGCCGAACTTGCCGTACATGCTGACGTTGAAGCCCGTCCGTCTTCGGCGGCCGTCGACGCCGTCCTTGTAACTCATGCCCACGTAGTCGCCGACGGTGACGAGCGGCGGGCCGTCGGAGACCCTGATCGTCATGGGATCCGTGCGGAGGCCGTCCGCGTCGGCGCGGGGTCTTGCTTGAAGACGATGCCCGCTGGCGCCTCTGTCTGTGCGCTCGTGCTCAACGGTGACGTCGAGCGCGTCGGCTTCAAGTGCGGCTTGCGCGTCCGTCAAGAGTCAACCCGATCACCTTGGGGATCTTGATGGGCGCTGGGCCGTCGGACACCTCAAGGTGATGACGGAGTCGTGCCGCACAGTTTCGCCTGCCGGCGGGTCGGAACTCATGACCTGGCCCTTGGGGATCGTGTCGCTGTTGGTGCGATTGGCGTCGCCGATGGTGAAGCCGGCGTCCTTGAGCGTCGCGTTCGCCTCCGCTTCGGTGCCACCCACCACCGAGGGAACCTTCGTCATCTTGGGGCCGAGCGACACGAAAAGCGTCACTGTTGGACCCGCGTTGGGCCCGCTGCTGCGCCCCAGGATCGGTGCCGATCGCGGAGCCTTCAACGACAACGTCGTCGTTGCGGAGCTCTTGCGACACGACGAACCCCACACTCTCGAGCGAGCGCGTCGCGGCCTCCGCGGTCTTGTCGACCACCGGAGGCACGGTCGTGTAGGCGCCAGGGCCGACCGCGTTGTACCACCACAGCGCCGAACCGCCCAAGACAATGAGCACCGCGAGAATGGCTCCTACCCACCACCAGCCGCGTCGCTGAGCGGGCTCGGCATCGCGAGCCTCCGGATCGGCATCGAGCAGAGCGCCGTCGAAGACGCCAACCGCGGCGAACGGCCGCCCAATCCCAATGGGAAGAGCAACGGTTGCGCCGGCCGCGGGAGTCTCGAGCACGGTTGTCGCGTCAGGGTCGCCCATGATCGCGAGCGAGCCGCTTGGCGGATCCGCTCGGCGATCGAGCGTGGGGTCGTCCATGAGCGCGCGCGTTGACCGAACGAGCACGAGCGCGGCCGCGGCGTCGGCTGGGCGCTCTCGAGGGGCTCGCGAGTGGCGAGCGCGGCAACGAGGTCGTCAAACTCGGTGGGGAGCCACGGCGCGAAGGTGGACGGCGCGGGCACGTCCTCGTGTACGTGCTGCGAGGCGATGTCGATAGCCGATTCGCCCGTGAAGGGGTGGCGGCCCGTGACCATCTCGAAAAGCATGACGCCCGCGGCGTAGACGTCCATGGTGGGAGCGGCTTCGCCTCGCGTAAGCAACTCAGGCGCGAGATACCCGGGGCTGCCCATGATGACCGTGTCGGGATTTGACCCCGCCTCGGTGACCGCGCGAGCAAGCCCAAAGTCGGTGATGCGCGCGCGGCCGTCGGTGTCGATAAGGACGTTCGCTGGCTTGATATCGCGGTGGACGAGCCCAAGCCGGTGCGCCGCGGCAAGGGCATCGAGGATCGCATCGGTGAGCCCAAGCGCCTCGCCAATGGTCAGCGTGCCCTCATGGGCAATCCGCGCGCGCAAGTTCTCGCCGCGCACGTATTCCATGGTGAGGTACGACAGTTCGCCATCAACGCCTTGGTCGTAGACGTGGACGATGCCGGGGTGCGTGAGGCGGGCGGAAGACTTCGCTTCGCGCCGGAACCGGGCAACGAACTCGCGGGACGCCTCGTCGTCTACAAGAGGCTGGTGCATTGCCTTGAGCGCGACCTCGCGCTCAAGGCGCTTGTCGAACGCGACGTACACGCTCGCCATTCCGCCGGACGCGACGTGAGACGCGGATCTCATACCGGCCGTCAACAACGCGGCCGAGCAGCGGGTCTGTCAACGTCTCTGGCACGGCTTCATTCTAGGCAGGCGACGCGGTGCGATCAGTGAAGGGCGCCGGGCGAGGCGGAGGGTCAGTTGAACTTCTTCATGAGCGCACGTACCGACGCCACGTACTGCTTGGTGTCGGAATTCATGCCGTTCTTCCTGACGCCGCGACAACCCTTGGTAGTAGCCCGCGATCGCCTGGTCAAGGTTGTCGGCGTTGCGCGTGAGATAGCTCAGCAGAGCCACGCCAGCCGTGACGTTGTCTTGGGGGTCAAGCAGGTTGAGGTCGCGGCCAACGACGGACGAGATCCACGCGCCGGTCGAGGGGATGACCTGCATGACGCCTACCGCGTTCGCGGGGGAGACCGCTCGCATGTTGAAGCCTGACTCTTGGTACGCGATCGCGAGCGCGAGGGACACGTCGACGTCGTACTTCCGAGCCGTCTGCTCCACGAGCGCGCGCATCTGCGCACGAGTGGGGGCGTCGTTGTTGTTGAGGATCTGCTTGTTCGTGTTCGCGGCGCTCACCACGTCGCTCGAGTACGTGCGTCCCGCGAAAGTGTCACCTACCAGGCCAGATGGCACGTCACCAGAGATCGTTAGCGTTTGACCAACGCGAATACGTGAGGGGTCGTCGATGCCATTTCGCGGCGGCAATCTTGGCGACGGTGGTGCCGAACCGGCTTGCGATCGCGCTGAGCGTGTCGCCGGCTTTGACGGTGTAGCGCGAGGAGGCCGTGGTGGAACTGGTTTTGCCCGACGCCGTGGTGACCTTTGTCGTCGTCGTCGCCTGGATAGCGGAGGCGCTGGCGCCGGGGATCGTGAGTTGCTCGCCAACGTGGATCACAGCGTCGGACCCAAGGCCGTTCGCCGAGACGATCGCGGCAACCGAGGTCGCGTAACGCTTGGAGATGTCCCACACCGTGTCGCCGGCGGCGACGGTATAGGTGGTGGTTGCCGTGCTTGCTGGCTTAGTTGCCTTGGCTGAACTCGCCTTGGTCGCTGCGCCCGTGGCGGCGCCAGGGATCACCAGCACGTCGCCAAGGTGGATTGTTGCGCGGCTGTCGAGCGAATTCGCGTCGATGATCGCGGTGACTGTGGAGCCGTAGTGGCGCGCAAGGTCCCACACGGTGTCGCCGCGCACCACTGTATGGGTGACCTGCGCACTTGCCGCGGCCGCGGCGGGCGCCGCCGCGGCGATGACAACCGGGGCGGCCGCTGGGGCAAGGGCGCGCTCGATCGAGGCAGGGATGAGGGCGAGAGAGGACGTCACGGGAGCAGCCTCCGTCATGGTGTGAGAGTGGTGTTCGCCAGCGTGTGCTGGCGTTGCGAGAAGTCCCGTCGCGGACAAAACGGCGGTGACGCTAATCGCGCCAGTGCGCGCGGCGGTGGTTCCGGTGGTGAAGGGCGCCATGGTGACCTCCTCGTTTTCCATGTGACAGATGTGACACAAGTGACTCATGTGACTTTAGCCCGAGCCGCTCGTGGAGGCAACCCCTGCCAGCCGCGCGGGCACCGGCGCCGGTGCCCATCGCTAGGGTTGAGGCATGACCGACGCAGACTGGCTCACCGTTCCTGACTTCGCCGACCGCCTTGGCATCACCGCCTCGGAGGTGCGCGACCTGCTTGCGCGACGGCGCGCTGGCCTCGGTCCGCAGGGGAGAGCGCAACACGGTGCAGATTCCCGGCGCGTTCGTGGTTGAGCTGGACGGGAAGCTGGTCATCCTGCCAACTCTCAAGGGCACGCTCACGCTGTTGCGCGACGCGCGCATGGACGATGAGACGGCGATCGAGTGGCTGCTTGCGGATGAGCCGGAACTCGGCATGAGCCCGCTCGCGTCGCTGCGCCTTGGCCAACGTGCCCACGTGCGCAGGCTCGCGCAAGCTCTGCTGTAGTCCGCTGCTCGGCTAGGCGGCTCGCACGCCCCACATGCGCAACAGGTTGGCTAGCGAGTCCCGCCCGGCCGAATCGATGTCGAGGGCGGCGATGAGCGCGTCCGCGGTGCTCGCCAATTCCGCGATTTCTCGTTCCACGGCCTCTATCGCGCCGGAGTCCCGAATCACGTTGATCGCCGCGTCGATCTCGCGATCGGAAGCCGCCTCATTGCCAAGTGCCACGGCAATCGCGGCCTTGCCGGCAGCGTCGGACCGTGTCCACGCGTGCCAGAGCGGCACCGTGCGTTTGCCTTCGCGAATGTCCCCACCTACAGGCTTGCCCGTCACGGCTGCTTCGCCGACGATCCCAAGCAGGTCGTCGCGCAGCTGGAACGCGATGCCCGCGGGGAGGCCCGCCTCGCGAGCGCGCTCCACTTGAGCGCCGTCACCGCGAGCGGCGCCCGCACCAAGCGCGAGCGGGAACTCCGCCGTGTAGGACGCGGTCTTGGCGCGCATCGTGGCACGTATTTGGTCTAATTGGCCGTCGAGAGAGCTCAGCGGCGTTGCGGCGATACGCATGTCGAGGTACTGGCCAACCGTGACGAGCTCTGTCATTTCCGTGAACAGCCGCATTGTTGCCGCCGCGTGCGAGCCCAGAGGTGCCCGAGCGATGGCACGGGTCGCGGCCACGAGGCTTAGGTCGCCCGCGAGTACCGCACCTGCGAGGCCAAAACGTGAAGCGTCTCCTAGGTCGGCGCGCGCGCCGTGCTGCGCCGCGAAGGCGACGTGCGCCGTGGGGCGGCCCCGCCTCGTCATCGAGCCGTCCAGAACGTCATCGTGGACGAGCGCGGCTGCCTGAAAGAGCTCAAGCGCGGCGGCGACGGGCACCACCGACGCGATATCCTCGCCGCCGTGCGCGAGATAGCTCGCAACGATGAGGGTCGCGCGCATGCGCTTCCCGCCGCGAGTGGCGTCGGCAACCGCGTCAACGAGCTCCGCGCCGATCTCGCCGGTAGGGGCGACCGTGGCGCGCGTTTCCGCAATGGTCGCTGCGATCGCGTCCTCGATGGCGGCGTTGACGCTGTTGTCGATGGCGGGCACGGCAACAGCCTAGAGGCGCGTCCCCAGGCGGAGCGTCGGCTGCAGTTATCCACCGTTCGATTGCCCGACGCTCGCGTACGGACCGCGCTCGCGTCACCGTGGCCGCATGACCACACAACGCATCAGCGTCGGCGAGCTCATCGCCGCGATTCCCCTCCTTCTGGACCGCACGCCGCGCGAGACTGTCGTTGCGCTCAGCATCAACTCCGACGGGTTGCCGACGTGCGCGCTCTCCGTCGCAAGGGCAACGCTGCTCGAGACTCACTCGGCGAGCGTGACTGCCGCCGCGATCGCCGAGGAGTTCGCGAGGGAGCACGCTCAGAGCGCCGTCATCGTGAGCTACACGGACGCAGACATTCGCGGCGGGTGTGCTGCACTCGACGCCCTGCGGCTGGAGGTCGAATACGCCGTCCCGAATGTTGAAGTACTCGGAGTTCGCGCGGGCAAGTGGTTCCGGCCGGGATGCTTTGACCCCAGCTGCTGCCCTGTGGAAGGCCGCGACATGCACCCGGTACCCAAGGACCTGCCAGGGATTATCGCTGCTGCGCGAGCGAGAGCGCGTGGGCCGCGCGTGGCATCGGCCGGTGGGCTCGCTACGGCGAGCCGGCGCCAATCTCGCGCAGCGGCGGCCCAAGCGTGGGGCGAGGCGATCGCGGACGGCTCGGTCCCTGACGCCGCGACGGCGCGTCGTCTCGCCGCCGAACTCGACGACCTGTGCGTTCGAGACTTTGTGGTGCTGACGATTCTTGGAGCCGCCGCGGATGCGGCGATAGACGCGCTAGAGGGATGCGAATCGAGCGCCGTCGCATCCGCGCTCGATTCTGCGCTTGCGGGCACCACTGCCCCCGATGCACTCCTGACCGAGCGTGCGCGAGGCGTCGTCAATCGCGTGGTGCGGGCGGCGCGAGGGCGACGGCGCAAGGCTGCAACGCTAACGCTCGCCGCGGTGCTCGATTGGTGGGAGGGTAACCTTACGCACGCAAGCGAACGCTGCGAGGCGGCGCTCGACAACGACGGCGACTACCGTCTGGCTGCGCTCGTTGGGCTCGCGGCCTCGCGTGGGATTGGTCCTGGCTGGATGCGCAAGGTGGGGCAAACGGCGCATTAGAGGGCGGTCGACGCCAAAATGCAGGCGCGGCGCGGAACGAATCGCTTGACAATGGCGTTACAATTTAATGGATTTGCGCGCGGCGACCTAGCCGTTTACCAAGTCCGCAGCGCTACATCACCCAAGCCTCCAGCGTTGTCCCGCCATGCGCGGGACCCTCGCCCCAATGCACTGAGGAGCACGCCACGACCCCCGCAAAGGCACCCGCCACGCCACGTAAGGCAAAGTCCGCCACGACCGCCACTGACGACGTTGTCGTCGAGGTTGTCGTTGACGAGCCCAAAGAAGTAGAGGCGAGCGAGCCTGTAGCCGAGATCGTCGTCGTCGCCGCTGCCGCAAAGGATGGCGAAGAGGACGACGACGATGACGAGGACGACGAAGAGTCGGACGAGGATTCGTCCGGCTTCGTCATCGGTTCCGCCGACGACGACGCTCCGGTTCAGCAGGTCATGACGGCTGGCGCCACCGCCGACCCCGTCAAGGACTACCTCAAGCAGATCGGTAAGGTCGCGCTCCTCAACGCCGAGCAAGAGGTTGACCTCGCCAAGCGCATCGAGGCCGGACTGTTCGCGGAAGAGAAGCTCGCCTCCGGCAACAAGATGACGCCCAAGTTGCGCCGCGAATACGAGTGGATCGCGAACGACGGCCGCCACGCCAAGAATCACCTGCTCGAGGCCAACCTGCGCCTCGTGGTGTCGCTCGCCAAGCGCTACACGGGCCGCGGAATGCTGTTCCTTGACCTCATCCAAGAGGGAAACCTTGGCCTGATCCGTGCCGTCGAGAAGTTCGACTACACCAAGGGCTACAAGTTCTCGACGTACGCCACGTGGTGGATCCGTCAGGCGATCACGCGTGCCATGGCCGACCAGGCGCGCACCATCCGCATCCCCGTGCACATGGTCGAGGTCATCAACAAGCTTGCCCGCGTGCAGCGCCAGATGCTCCAGGACCTTGGCCGCGAGCCCACGCCAGAAGAGCTCGCCGCCGAGCTCGACATGACGCCTGAGAAGGTCGTCGAGGTGCAGAAGTACGGCCGCGAGCCCATCTCGCTCCACACACCGCTTGGCGAAGACGGCGACAGCGAGTTCGGTGACCTCATCGAGGACTCCGAGGCCGTCGTTCCCGCCGACGCCGTTGGCTTCACGCTGCTCCAGGAGGAGCTCAGCAAGGTCATGGACACCCTGAGCGATCGCGAGGCCGGCGTCGTCGGCATGCGCTTTGGCCTCACCGACGGTCAGCCCAAGACGCTCGACGAGATCGGCCGCGTGTTTGGCGTGACCCGCGAGCGCATCCGCCAGATCGAGTCCAAGACGATGTCGAAGCTGCGCCACCCGTCGCGTTCACAGGTGCTGCGCGACTACCTCGACTAGCCCGCTAAGCCACTTCAGGTGGCACGGTTAAAACTGCAGGTAATCAGGCAGTTGGAGCCATTCGACACGCTGGCGACACCGCCTGTGCGCTTGACGCTCGTATGGCAGGCGTTGGGCGTCCTGGTGAGTGCAGCGGCGACACGGACCAGGTGAGGCGCCCGTCGGTGCGTGTGAGCGTTGCCCACCCAAAGAGCTCCGTGCCTCGCTAAAGAATCGTGCTGCCGGCAGATCGGCGTTCGATGCGGAGGGGTTCGGTCACGGGCGTGACGGTACGGGCGCGGGCTGACAGAGGGTCCGCGCTACGCTGACGCCCATGAGTAGCGGCGCATGGGCACTCAGCGGCGTGATCGTCGGGGGCCCGCTCGCCGCTTTGTGGCAGCACGGAGCAGGGTGATGACCGATCAGGCCATCGCGCGGCCACTTCGGCCCACACGCACGACACTCTGGACGTCCATTGCGCTATGCGTCCAGATCCTCGGGTCGCTATGGATCATGGCGTCGGCGGTTTATGTCGTTCCGCTGCTCCTGCTCGTGCCACTCGTGCCCATTGCATTCACCGTTTTCGCCTATGTAGGTCAGCGGCACAAGCGGCCCGTCGGTCCGACCGTTTTCCTCGCGTTCGCTTGCGCTTGTGAAGCGGGGATTGCTATCGCGAGCAGAGGCGACTATTGGGAGAGCGCCGTTGGTGCACTGGCCGTGCCCACTCCGCCAGGGACGTTGGAGCCGTTTTACTTGCTTGCATTTTCCTATTGGGTATGGCATTTCTCATTGCCAGCCGTTGTACTGGCGCTTGTGGCGCAGTTCGTTGGAGCCTCGCGCGTTCGCGAGCGCGTTCGCCAAGTAGGTCTGTAGCGGTCCAGGCAAAGTATCCGGTGCGCTATCGCTTGTCGCCCCCGCCACGGACTAGTCGAGGATATTACGCCCCATAGCGCTCCGGCCTCGTTTGCGAGTATGGGTGTCATGCACAGCGTTCAGGCGTCCCTACTGCGCGACTACCTCGACTAGCCCGTTAAGCCACTTCAGGTGGCACGGTGAGAGCGGCGGAATCCGATGCCTGTGCGGTATCGGTTCGCCGCTCTCGTGCTGTCTGGGCGATCACGATGCCCGCGAGCACGAGCGCGGCGCCTGCGATCTGGACGGCGACAAGGGTCTCGCCCAACCACAGCCACGCCACGACGAACGCGAATAGCACCTCCGACGACGCAAGGATCCCTACGGCCGTTGCCGAGAGGTGACGCAGTGCCGCGAACGACAGCACGAACGGCGCGAAGGCGCCTAGCGTGACCACCCACAGCGTCGGCACCCACAGGGGTACCTGCACGTGGTCAAGATGTCCCGTGAGCGACACAGTGCTGGTGAACAGTGCCGGGTCCATGTGCCACCACCCGCTGAAGAGTGCCCAGAACGCGGTTGCGAAGGCAGAGGCCCAGAACGTGACGGCCATGGCGGGCCGGCGGGCGACGCCGCGCTCGCCTGCAAGGAAGTAGAAGGCATACGCGACTGCGGCGGCGAGGGCCGCGAACGTGCCGATCCAGTCGAGCGTGATGTGCCACACCTCCGCCACGATGGACAGGCCGATCACCACGGCTGCTATCGCCCACCACAGGCGCGCGTGCACCTTCTCCTTGAAGAGCAGCCACGCGGCGAGTGCCACCAGAATCACCGCGGTGTACTCGATGAGGAGCGCGATGCCTACGGGTAGGCGCGAGATCGCCACTGCATAGAGCCACTGGATCATGGCAACCCCTGCGATGCCGAGCGCGGCAAGGCCAGCCGCGTCTCGCCGAGAGATGCGGAACTGCTCGCGCGCGCTCACGAGCAAGATTGCGCCCGCGATGACGGCGGTGAAGAGCGTGCGCAAAAACGTGAGCTGCGTCGCGGAAACACCCGCTCCGATGACGACTTTGGCGACAGAGCCATTGATGCCAAAGAGCAATGCTCCGCACAAGGCGAAGATCGCGCCTTTGGTGGGGGAGCGTCGGGCTGGCACGGTCACGGCGTTTAGCCTACGGGCGGCGCGAGGGCCCCACGCGCCCGCGTCCCTGCGCGGACCGGGGCCTATGCGGGGTCGTATGCCCCGGCGGCGATGTCCTCCACGAGGGTAGGGCCGGTGGGTTCCCAGCCGTAGGTCGCCCGGGTCAGCGCGCTAGCCGAGGACATGTTCATACCGAAGAAATGGCCGGTGGAGCCGAAGTGCGCGACGGCGTCCTGCCGGCGCTACGGACACGACCGGCAGCGCGTAGCGGGCGCCGATGGCCTCGGCGATGTCCCTCGTCGAGATCGCGTCTTCACCAACCGCGTGCAGTCGCGCCCCTGCCGTCGCCTGCTCGAGGCCCAAACGGACCAGTCGCGCGGCGTCGGAACGGTGTACTGCGGCCCACGCGTTGGTGCCGTCGCCAATGTACGCGGAGACGCCATTGCGCCGCGCGGCGTCGGTGATCGCCGCGATGAAGCCATGGTCGCGCGCGCCATGCACGGTGGGCGCGAAGCGAACAGCGACGGCCCTGACGCCGTCGTCGATGAAGTCGAACGCGCGCCTTTCGCTGCCGCCGCGAAGAGAGTCGGGGCCAACGAAGGGCGAGAGCTCGGTCTCTGCGGCCACCACCCCGGAGGCGAGCAGGAACGGGCGGTCGGTGCCCTTAAGTGCCTCGCCAATCGCCTCGACGGCCGCGCGTTCTGCACGGTTAGACTCAGCAGGGTTGGCCCAGTCGTGCTTATTCGCGAGGTGAACGGTCGCGTCGGCGTCTGCGGCCCCTCTGCGCAGGGAGTCGAGGTCGTCAAGGTCGCCGCGCAGCGTGAGGGCACCTTTTGCCTCCACGCTTGCCGCGGATGCGTCCGAGCGAACAAGGCCAACGACGCCATGACCCGCCGCGAGCAACTCGTCGACGACGGCAGACCCGATCCAACCGTGTGCTCCTGTGACAAAGACCCGCATGGCGGTGACCTCCTCGTGTTGACTGCCCGGATGACAGTGACTGACATCAACTGTAGCATTGCATGGCAGTCACTGTCATCACTATGATCGGGTCATGGTCAGATGGCAGGCGGGCACGCGCGAGCGACTAGCAGAGTCGGCGCTGCGGTTGTTTGCCTCTCAGGGGTTCGAGCGCACCACCGTCGCCGAAATCGCCGCGGATGCCGGGCTTACCGAGCGCACGTTCTTTCGCTATTTCGCGGATAAGCCCGAGGTGCTGTTCGCGGGTCAGGAGGAGTTTGAGAGGGTCTTCCTCGACGGGCTCGAGTCCTCGAGCGCGTCCCAACCGATGGAGCTCATCACCGCGGCGCTGGAGCACGCTGCGGGATTCTTCGCCGATGACCGGCTCCGTTGGTCGCGGGCCAGGCATGCGGTAGTCGCTGCGAATTCTCCACTCCAGGAACGCGAGCTTCACAAGATGTCCTCGCTGGTAGATGCCCTTGCGGGGGCGCTGGTGAGCAGGGGCGTCGACCCCATAGCTGCGGCGCTCGCCGCCGAGGCAGGCGTCAGCGTGTTCCGTCGCTCGTTCGCCACCTGGATCGCGGAAGGGGACTCGAGGTCGTTCGCGGACATCCAGCGGGGTGTTCTCGACCAGTTCCAGGCACTGCTCTCGAACCCTGACTCCGCGTGACCGTGCACCCGACGCTGCGGTTGGCGTTGGTGCGAGCGCGCTAGCATCGACATCACTGCACACCGATGCCTTTGGAGGCGCCGTGAACTTCCTTGAACACGCTGCTACTCGTACTGCACTTCGATTGGCGTCGCGGCGATCGTCGGGCCCGACGTTGGGCAATTGAAGTCGGACACCAAGCACATCACCATGGTGATGGTGTGGGGTGCTCGGGCGCAGATTCTCACCGGGTTGGCGCTGGTGGGTGTGATCTCGGCTGGCGACAACGACCTGCAGCCCAGCGTGGATCGCCACCAAGTTGCTCGTCGCGCTCGCGATCGTCGGCATCTGCGAGGCGACCCGCAAGAAGGGTGCGGTCGCGTGGGCGTTCTGGGCGGTGTTCGGGCTCTCGCTTGTCAACATCACCGTCGCGGTGTTCTGGCACTGAGCGTGGCTGACGGTTCGCGATGCGGTTGAGGCAGACGCCGCCGAGATCGTGCACCTCGGTGCCCTCATGTATAAGTCCGTTGGTGCCAAGCCGACGCCCGCAGTGGGCGCTCGAATCGACGCGCATCGTCAAGGAACGCATTGGTCGCGACCTGATCGGGTACGTGATCGACGCTCCGGAGGGCGGGCTCGCCTCGTGCGGGCTCGTCAACATTGAGCCCCGCCTGCCGCGCCCGGGCCGCCACTCGCCACTCGTGGGCTACGTCCAGTGGGTCTCTACAGCGCCGCAGCACTTCCGCAAGGGCTATGCGCGCGCCATCATGGCGGCGCTGCTCGAGGAGACCGACCGGCGCGGTATCGAGGTTGTCGAGTTGCACGCCACCGAGCGAGGCCGCCACCTCTACGACGAACTCGACTTCTTCGTGAAGACCGACAACGTCGCCATGCAGGCACTGCGTGGCAGTGCCGCTCAGCGAGCGCGCGCAAGGGTCAAGAAAGGGCCGACGCTGAGGCTCGCGTAGACTTGAACGCCGCCGTCGAGCGCCAAGCGCTGCTGCGGCGACGAACGCGGCGACGGCGACGATCGCATTGCGGGGATCGTCAAGCCTTGCCACGCCAATCCACGCGCTAGCCCCATGCCACGGCGAGCGCGACCGTCACGGCGAGGGTGCGATGACGCAGTCGCCAAACGAAGGCAAGCGCCGCGAGCCGCAACCACAACAATCAGCACCAATGCCCACGCGGTGGACACGCCGTCCAGCCGCGGCCGCGATGTTGGCTGCGGACGCTACTGCGGCCCAACCCAGGTAGAGGCCGGTGCTCGCCTCTGTCGCGAGCGCGTCCACGAACCCGGGCCGCTTCATCGCGTCGAGCCGACACGGAGACGACCACGAGAATCGCGACGATCCCGAGCAAGACGGCCACCGACGCCGACGATCCAGCCTGCTTGAACTACCGCGATCCATGCCGCGTTGAGGATCATCGACGCGAGCAACCACCACGAGACCGCGCGGTAACGCGGGTCCGCGGCGCGCGAGGGCAGCGCCTGCACCACGGCGAAGAGCAGCAAGCAGGCCGTAGATCGCGCTCCAGATGGCGAACGCCGGCGTCGCGGGCGCGAGCAAGGTCGCATCGGAAGCCAGCGCGCCATCGGCAGCTTGCGCGATAGGGGTACCGCCGAAGGCCCCGGAACCCCACGCCGCGCCAGCGATCGCGACCGCAGCGCCAACGGCTACGGTGATCTGCCGAATGTGGTCCTTGTGACATGTTTTCCACCTCCGTTGGGGACAACGCGAGTGAGATGCCAGGCATTTCACGCCGCGGCCGCAACGGTGCGGCGCGCCCCGACTCGAGTGTCCTGGACCCCGCATAGACTCACCGCGTGACCGCCGAAAACTACTCCGCCCGCCACCTCTCCGTCCTCGAGGGACTCGAGGCAGTGCGCAAGCGCCCGGGCATGTACATCGGCACCACCGACTCGCGCGGGCTCATGCACTGCCTGTGGGAAGTCATCGACAACTCCGTCGACGAGGCGCTTGGCGGGTACGGCAAGGAGATCGAGATCATCCTCCACGCGGACGATTCCGTTGAGGTGCGCGACCGCGGCCGCGGCATTCCCGTGGACATCGAGCCCAAGACGGGACTGAGCGGCGTCGAGGTCGTCATGACCAAGCTCCACGCGGGCGGCAAGTTCGGCGGCGGCTCGTACGCCGCGTCGGGCGGCCTCCACGGCGTGGGCGCGTCCGTGGTCAACGCGCTCAGCGAGCGGCTCGACGTGTGGGTCGATCGCGGCGGCATGACCCACCACATGGCGTTCCGCAGGGGCGAGCCCGGCTACTTTGCCGACCCCGCGCAGGGCCCGACGCCGGACGCGCCGTTCACGCCCTTCGTCACCGGATCCGAGCTCACCAAGGCGGGCAAGGTCGCGCGCGGCGTCACCGGCACGCGGACCCGCTACTGGGCGGACCGCCAGATCTTCTCCAAAGGTGCGCAGTTCGCGTACGACGAGCTGATTACTCGCGCGCGCCAGACGGCGTTCCTCGTGCCCGGACTGACGCTCGTCGTGGAGGACCGGCGCGGGCCGGAACCCGTGAAGGAGCGCTTCCACTATCAGGGCGGCGCCAAGGACTTCGTTGACTTCATCGCCAAGGACAACGCGGTGACAGACACGTGGGAACTGACCGGCACGGGCGCATACTCGGAGACAGTGCCCGTGCTCAAGGGCAACGGCCAGCTCGTTTCGGAGGAGGTGCAGCGCGAGTGCCAGGTGGACGTGGCGCTGCGCTGGGGCACCGGCTACGAGACCGACGTGCGCAGCTTCGTCAACATCATCTCCACGCCAAAGGGCGGCACGCACCTCGCGGGCTTCGAACAGGGCCTCGTGAAGGTGCTGCGCAAGACCATCGAGGCCAACGCGCGGCGCCTCAAGATCACGGCACGAGGACGGCGCCGAGCGCATCGAGAAGGACGACATCCTCGCGGGGCTCACGGCCGTCGTCACGGTGCGCATCTCCGAGCCGCAGTTCGAGGGCCAGACCAAGGAGGTGCTCGGCACCGGTCCCGTGCGCGCGATCGTGGCTCGCGTGGTGGAGACCGAGCTTGCCGCGCTTCTGAATTCCACCAAGCGCGACACCAAGGCGCAGTCGGCTATCGTGCTCGAGAAGATCGTGAACGAGATGCGCGCGCGCGTCTCGGCGCGCAAGCAGAAGGAGATCTCGCGCCGAAAGAACGCGCTCGAGACCTCGTCGCTGCCGGCAAAGCTCGCCGACTGCCGCTCGAATGACGTCGAGCAGTCGGAGCTGTTCATCGTCGAGGGCGACTCGCGCGCTCGGCACGGCCAAACTGGCCAGGCGCAGCGACTTCCAGGCGCTTCTGCCCATTCGCGGCAAGATCCTCAACGTGCAGCGCGCGTCGCTCACCGACATGCTCCACAACGCCGAGTGCGCGGCGATCATCCAGGTGATCGGCGCCGGCTCCGGACGCACCTTCGATCTCGAGTCAGCGCGCTACGGCAAGGTCATTCTGATGACCGACGCCGACGTCGACGGCGCGCACATCCGCACACTGCTGCTCACGCTGTTCTTCCGCTACATGCGCCCGCTTGTCGACGCTGGGCGCGTGTACGCGGCCGTGCCGCCGCTCCACCGTGTGGAGGTGATGGGATCCGCGCGCAAAGACCGCGAGTACATCTACACCTACTCGGAGGCCGAACTGCACGAGACGCTCGCGGGTCTCCGCAGGGCCGGGCGCAAGTTCAAGGACGATATTCAGCGGTACAAGGGCCTTGGCGAGATGGATGCGGATCAGCTCGCGGAGACCACGATGGATCCCGAGCACCGCACGTTGCGCCGCATCACGGCGGCCGATGCCGAGCGCGCCGAGCACGTATTCGAGATGCTCATGGGCAACGACGTTGGGCCGCGGCGCGACTTCATCGTCGCTGGTGCAGCGGGCCTCGACGTCAATCGGATTGACGCGTAGGCGTCGGAAAATTAGCGAGGGAACCTCACGTGGCACTTGTACGGGGATTGTCGGCGCCAGCCGTTGTGAACAAAGACGTGAGAGCGATGGGCGAAGTCGATCGCGACGCGATCCGGGCGTGTGACGATGTTGATGCACTGCTGGAGTTGCGATTGGAGCTTGTCGCCGCACATGCGGTGCCGTGGCGCCGCACGGTGGCGCTCGGGATAGGGGCCATGGGCATTATCACGGGCGTCCTCATCATCACCATGGCGAATACGGTGGCGATCATCGCTGCCGTGGTGGTCCTGATTGCGTTCTTCGCGCTCAGTTCCCTACTTCAGAAGCGCGCTCGCGACCGCGCAATAAGGATCGCAGGGTGGGCCGGCACCATCAACTTCCGCCTCCAGCAGCTCGCCGCCAAAGGCTGAGGCGGTGGTGGACGACGGCGCGTCCGAGACGCCGACGCCGCAGGAACAGCCTGTGCAGTCGGAGCTCGCGCGGATGGCCGCTGATGATGACCCGCGGATGGCGTGCGCGAGATCACCGAAGGAGATAGGGGGATTCTCGGCCGCACAGACGACTCCGCCCAGCTCGCCGCGTTTGCTCAGCAACTTCTCGCGCGATTCACCATGCGCCGACTCTCCGAGGCATCTGCTTTCTGTCCGTGGTTGCGATCGTCGTTTTGGCGGGAACGAGCCGTCGCGATACTCGCGCTCAACGGCCCACGCCCTGCGGTCTTCATCGTCGTTGGCATTGCTCGTGCCCGCGTACGCCGTGAACGTGCGCATTTCTCGCGCCGAGACGCGAAGGCGAAAGACTTTCGAGGATGGTTTGCCGCGATCGGGTTCCCGGGTTGAGGCGATCAAGCGCGGTGAACTTCATGGCCCTCGCGATCCCAACGTGACCGCTGTCTATGAGGTCGCGGGTTTGCCTGCCCCCGTCTTCGTTGGCAACCGACATTCGGATCATGACCGAAGTAGACAGGCTTGCCATCGTGGACAGTGAGGACGTCGACGCCCTGCTCGCCTTCCAACACCGGTTGCGCGCCCGGGCCGGTGCTCCAGGAGTCACGCCGTGGCTGACCGAAGTAAGCAGGCGTCTCGCCGCCATCGCGGCTCGCGGACGGAACTGTAGGACCGTAGGCCGCAACGGCGTCGGGCATTGTGCGCGAAGATGGTGACGTGACGGACGAGCAAACGCCAAGTACCCGCGAAGTTCGTGTACAAGAAGAGGCACTCGAGCCCGTCGCCCTCATCGAGCAATCCGGCGCCGTAGTGCGCACGGGACTGCTCATGCTCGCCTCGGGAACCGCGAGCTATCGCGTCAAAGAGGCGATGACCGACGTGGCACGGGTGCTGGGGATCGATCGCGCCCGTCACCACGTGTCGTTCACGGACATCGCTTCCACAAGCCACCGTGGCCGCATCTTCCGGACCGAGGTCGCGGAGAATCGCGAATTCGCCGTCAATACGGACCGTATCGCGCGCCTTGACCGATTCCGTAGGGATCTGCCCGCACACATGACCGCCGCCGAGGTGCACGGGGCGCTCGACGCAATCGAGGCGCGCGGACCCCTCTATCCAGGCTGGATCAATGCCGCCGCAGCCGGCATTGCGTGTGCCGCCTTCGCGGTGCTGAACCACGCTCTGCCGTGGGAAGTCATCGTGGTGTTCATCGCCGCGGCGCTCGGCCAGTTCGTGCGTCGCCAACTCGCGCACCGCCATTTCAACGCGTTCGGCACCGTGATGGTCGCGGCCGCCGTCGCCTCCCTCGCGTACCTTGCGGGAATCGCGCTCGTGAACGTGACGGGAGAGGGGCTCGAGACGCACGCGGCCGGTTACATCTCTTCGGTGCTGTTCCTGCTTCCAGGGTTCGCGCTCATCACGGGCGCACTCGACATGGCAAAGTTCGACCTCCGCGCAGGCATTGAGCGCATCGCCTACGGCACCATGCTCACCATGGCCGCGGGGGTCAGCGTGTGGGCCGTGTCCGCTTCCGCGAACCTCGACACCGCCCCTCGGTCCGACGCTGGGCTTGGGTTTGGCGTGCAGGTCGCCATCTGGGCAGTGGCGAGCGGGATCGGCGTTGCGGGGTTCGCCGTCTTGTTCAACAGCCCGTGGCGGCTGGCACTCACCGCCGGCGTCATTGGCATGGTCGCGAATACGGCGCGCCTCATCGCTATCGACAACGGCATGCCGGTTCAGGCCGCGACGGGGATCGCTTGCCTTGGCGTCGGTTGCCTCGCGGCATTCATGGCAAGAGGAGGGCGGTGGCCCGTCATCACGCTTTCCGTTCCCGCCGTGCTGGTGATGATTCCCGGGGTCGCCGCGCACGAGGCGCTCGTGAGCCTTAACGGCGGCGACTACCTGCCGCCACTGCGGGCATTCTGCAGGTGACGCTCGTGGTGCTCGCGATCATGGTGGGTCTCGTCGCGGCAAAGCTCGTCACCGACCCAAGTGGGCGTTCGACAGGGCATAGCTGCCGGGACGGGCCCCTTAGCCGAGCGGGCGCGCCGGGCGACAGTTCCCAGAAGAACTTCGGACGGCGCGTAGCCGATGCGCGGGTAGTAGGTGGCCGCCTCTGGCAGTCGATGACAGTTTGATCTTGCACTCGGGGCCGAGCAGATCCCGCAACACGCGTTGCATTTCGAGGCCGATGCCGCCTCGCTGGTTGCCTGGATCGCACCGCGATCTCGCCCACGTAGCAGTGCAGGTGGAAGTCCGTGATGGCCCGCAGCGCGCCCACCAACGCGTCGCCGTCCCACGCCGTGACCACCACCTGTGAGCCGTCAAGCGCCGCCTGAATCACCTCTGGCCGGTCCACAGGGCGCCGGTGCGCGATTCCCGCGGCCTCGAGCAAGGCGATGTACTGCGCCGCCGTCGGGCGCTCGTCTGTGGAGTAGCGGATGCTCACCCGAGCCCGAGCACCGGCGAACTGAGCGGCGAACCGGAACCGTCGCGTCGGCCAGGCTCTGCGGGAAGGTCAACTGCCTGGCCAGCGCCCGAGGTCGCGCGAACCGGGCCCGGGCCCACCCACGCGTGCAGCAACGTGTCTTCGCCCTTGAGGAAGCGCTGGGCGCGCACGCCGCCCGTGGCGCGGCCCTTTGCCGGGTATTCGCTGAACGCGCGTCCACTTCGCCGCGCCTGGCGTTGTTCCTGGCAGAGCGTCGGCGGGCCCCGCGATGGTCGCAACCACGGCGTCGGGTGCCGTCACGACGCCAAAGAACAGGGCCTTGACGCCGGGGGAGAGCTTGATGCCCGCGATACCTCCACCCGCGCGGCCCTGCGGGCGAGCGGAGCTCTGAGTCGCCTCAAAGTGAAGCAGGCTCGCGTCCTCGGCGATAAAGACCAGCTCGGCGCCGTCTGGGGCGGGTGCCGCGCCGATGACGCGGTCGCCTTCCTTGAGCGAGATGACGTCCCACGCGTCCTTCGCCGGCACGTCGCCAGGGGTCACGCGCTTGACCACGCCAAAGGCGGTGCCGAGGGCGATCGGGTCCGGGGAATCGAGCGGCACGAGGGCTATCGCCTCCTCGCCGCGGTCCAGCTGCACCAACTCGGCAAGCGGCGAGCCACCCCCAAGCGACGGCGGCTCGCTCGTGGGCGCGAGCGACGGGCACGTCGAGCAGCGAGAGCCGCAAGATGCGCCCGGCTGAGGTGACGACCCCAACATCCGCTCGCGCCGAGGCGGCCACCACGGAGCGCAGCACGTCGTGGGCAGAGCGTCGGCCGTCGCGTGTTGGGGGAGTGTCATCCGCGGTGCGCGCCACGAGGCCCGTCACCGACAGCAGCGCGAAGCACGGGGCTATCCACGATCTCCATCGCCAAGGCAGGCGTCTTCGCGGACGCGCGTGCGGCCGCGGCAGAGGTCACCGCGGAGCCGCCGTCGGCAAGCAAGATGGTGCGCCGAGGCGTGCCGTGAGTGGCGGCGACCGCGTCCATTTCGCGCGCGACGACGGAGTTGAGCGCCTCGCGAGAACCAAGGATGTCCTCGAGTTCGGCGATCTCCGCGAGCAGCTGCGCCTTCTCCGTCTCGAGCTCCATGCGCGAGAGGCGCGTGAGCCTGCGCAGCCGCAGTTCGAGGATGTACTCGGCTTGCAAGTCGCTGAGATCGAACGCCGTCTTGAGCCGCTCGCGCGCCTCGGGGACGTCCTCCGACGAGCGAATGATCTGGATGACGTCGTCGATGTCGAGAATCGCGACGAGTAGCCCGTCAACGAGGTGCAGGCGATCGCGCCGCGCGGCCAAGCGATACGTGGAACGGCGACGCACCACGTCAACGCGGTGATCCACCCACACGCGCAGGAGTTCCCGCAGCCCCATGGTGCGCGGCTCGCCGTCGACGAGCGCAACGTTGTTGATCGCGAACGACTCTTCAAGCGGCGTGAAGCGGTAGAGCTGCTCAAGCACCGCATCGGGATTGAACCCGTTCTTTACCTCGACGACGAGGCGCAAGCCGTGGTGGCGGTCCGTCAGGTCGACGACCCCGCTGACGCCCTCGAGCTTCTTCGCCGAGACCGCTTCCTTGATCTTCTCGATGACCCTTTCCGGACCCACGAGATACGGCAACTCGGTGAATACCAGGCCCTCGCGTCGGGCCGTCACCTTCTCCACCCGCACCGTGGCGCGCGTGACGAACTTTCCCCGCCCCGTCTCGTACGCCTCGCGTACCCCGTCAAGGCCGACGATCTTGCCGCCCGTTGGGAGGTCGGGACCAGGCACAAAGCGCATGAGTTCGTCGAGCGAGGCGTGGGGATTCGCGAGCAGGTGGCGCGCCGCGGAGATGACCTCGATGAGGTTGTGCGGCGCCATGTTGGTCGCCATGCCCACCGCGATGCCCGTGGCGCCATTGACGAGCAGATTGGGGATCGCCGACGGCAGCACCGACGGCTGCGTGAGCTTGTTGTCGTAGTTGGGGACCAGGTCGACGACGTCCTCGTCGAGATCGCCGATCATCGCCATTGCCGCGGACGCTAGGCGCGCCTCCGTGTATCGCGAGGCGGCGGGCCCGTCGTCGAGCGAACCGAAGTTTCCGTGACCGTCCACGAGAGGCAGCCGCAGCGAGAAGTCTTGCGACATGCGCACCAGCGCGTCATAAATCGCCTGGTCGCCGTGGGGGTGGAGCTTGCCCATCACCTCGCCGACGACGCGCGAGGACTTCACGTAGGGCCGGTCGGGGCGCAGGCCCATGTCGCCCATCGTGTAGATGATGCGGCGCTGCACGGGCTTGAGCCCGTCGCGAGCGTCGGGAAGGGCGCGGGCATAGATGACGGAGTACGCGTACTCGAGGAACGAGCTCTCCATCTCGGCGCTGACGTCGATGTCGACGATCTGGCCGTCGGTGGGCATGGGTCTCCTAGGGGTCAAGTGGACTGCCCGTATTCTCTCGCGCCGGGCGCGCGTGGTGGCACAGGCGCGCTGTCCTGTGGACAGGCGAATGGCTCGGCCGCGCCGTGCGTGGAAGGATGACGAACCATGCAACGCACCCTTGAGCAGGCCGTCGCCACCGCCGGCTATTACCCGGCCCTCGCGGCCCACGTCTTGCGCACCGCAATCGGCTCCGAGCGAGTGCAGGGCGCACTTTGTGCACGCGGAGACCACGTTCGACGCCGACGAGGTGCGCCGCCACATGACCGTGCTCGTCATCACGGATCGCCGGTTGCTGCGCCTCCACGTGGACGACGGCGTTGGACACGACCGGTAGCGACGAGCACTCGCTGCACGAGGCATCCGCCACCGTGGAATCCGCGACTCTCGCGTCAATTCAGAACATGGCGCTCACGCACGTGGTGCACCACCCGGAGAACTTCCGCGAGGGCGACCTGCCGAGCGAGCTGGTGCTCGCCGTTGGGTGGGGCATTCACTCGCGCATCGAACTCGAGCCGGCCACGCTGCGGCGACGAGAATCTGCGAGGCAGACCACGGCTACTCCGGCGCCATCACGGGTGACGACTCGCTCGTTCGCGTGAGCCTTATCGCCGACGGCGACGAATCCGTGCGCGCCCTCGTCGACTTCGCGGGGGTGCTGCAGGAGGTCATCGGGGCCCGCAGGGTGACCGATCCTTCGAGCCTTGCGTGACGCGGGCCTTGTTTCCCCGGATCTGCACGGCCCTCACCTTGGACGCCTCCTTCCTGCGGCGTTCGACGCGCTCGGCGCCGACATTCCTGGCATCGACGGCGCCTGCGGCGAGGCAGCTGCTTGGTTTGCCTTCCGCCCACCACGTGGTGGTGGTGTTGCTCGACGGCCTTGGCCACTATCAGCTCGACGCGCGCAAGGGCCATGCGCCCTTCCTCCGGGGCGCGGAGTCCGCGATCATCAGCGCCGCCTTCCCCACGACGACCGCCACATCGCTCGCCCTGTTCGGAACCGGCAAGGCCGCCGGTCTCACCGGCATGACGGGTTACACCGCCCGCAACCCGCACACCGGCGAGCTCGCCAACCTCGTGTCGTGGCACGGGCGCGGAAGAGCCTTCAGATTGGCAGCGAGAGCCGCGCCTCATGGCGCTGGCCGCCAACTTCGGCATCGAGGTGACGAACTTCGGCAAGCCGCGCTTCCACGGCTCTGGGCTCACCCGCGCCGTACTTGAGGGCGGCAACTTCGTTGGGGTCGCACACCTGCATGACGGTGTTGACGCGGCCATCGCCGCATCGTTCCGTCCCGGGATGAGTTACCTGTATTGGAGCGAGATCGACGCCGCTGGCCATTCGAAAGGGTGGGAGTCCAACGATTGGGTTGGGGCGCTCGAGGAGGCGGACGGGCAGCTCGCTCGCCTCGCCCGTCGGCTTGGCGCCGGGCGCGGTCATGGTCGTCACTGCGGACCACGGAATGATCGATGTGACGGGCGAGCCACGCTGGGACGTTGGCGAGAACCCGGCCCTAGCGTCGGGCGTAGAACTGGTGGCGGGCGAGCCGCGTGCTCTCCACGTGCACACTGAACCCGGAGTGGATGTGGCCGACGTCGTTGCACGGTGGAGCGCAGAGCTGGGTGAGCACGCTGTCGTTGGTTCTCGCGAGCAGTGGATCGCGGCGGGCGTCTTTGGGCCGGTCGCGGACCATGTGATGCCGCGAATCGGCGACGTTGTGGTCGCGATGACCGGGCGCGCGACGGTCGTGGATTCGCGCACTCAGACGCCAGCGTCGCTTAACCTCGTGGGCATGCACGGCTCGCTCACTCCTGAGGAGTTGTACGTGCCGCTGCTGATCTTGGCCTAAATTCTCGTGGCCTAGCAGGGCGTCGAACTAGCCCTCGTCGTGCCGAGCGCCAAAGACGATCTCGTCCCAGCTCGGCACGGACGCGCGGCCACGGCGAGACGGCTTGTCGACGGCCTCCACCTCACGCGTAGGTGGGTCAGCATCTTCCGTGGCGCTTGCGGAGGCCGGTGCGGGCGGCGACGCTGGGGCCGGTTCCGGTGTCACGGCGCGAAGAGCCGAGCCAGCGGGGTGGGGCATCGAGCTACCAAAGCCGACCTCGGCCGTGCGCGGGGTGTCCGTGGCGCGCCGCCCCGTGGGGCCAAATCCTTCGAACTCCTCGGCGTCGTCATCGTCCTCGTCGAACAGCGTCTCGCGACTGCCGCGCCGGGCGTCGAGGCCATCGAGGAGCGACTCTGTGGGGTCTGTCTCCGCAATCTCGTCGTCGGTCTCGTCGTCATGTACCTCCACAGCGGCCGGCATGGCCGGGCGAGTCTCTGGCAGCGGCGTCACGTCGTCCGCAGAAGAGGGCACGGCGGCAAGGTGACGGCGGGGGATTGGCACATCGAGAAGCTCCGTCTCGGTGAGCCAACGCGCCTCGTCGTCCTCAGCGGTAAGGGTGCGCGAGGAGTGATCGAACGTCCATTGGGCGCGCACCGTGCGCGCATCCGAACGGAAGTCAACCGCGACCTGCCACGGCTCGTCCACCTCGCGCCACGCGTCCCACACGATCTCGTCCGGGTCCACGCCGCGACCCGC
This sequence comes from uncultured Actinomycetota bacterium, assembly GCA_963757685.1. Taxonomy (GTDB): domain Bacteria; phylum Actinomycetota; class Actinomycetes; order Actinomycetales; family Demequinaceae; genus Demequina. The sequence goes on from CAVWSW010000004.1 coordinate 269,908, forward strand.
GAGGCGATCAACAACGAGTTCGCCAAGCACGGGTGCGCTCGGGTCGCGGCCAATGCGCGTGGTGCGCGCGAGTTCGGCGATATACGCGCGCTCGGCGATTACAGGCGGTTCAAACTTCTCTAGCGCCTCCACAGGGGCGCCGGTGAGTTCGGCGAGTTCCGCGGCCGTAAGGCCCGCGCGGATGCGCTGCTGAATCTCTTTGGGAGTGAGGGTGTCACTCGGGTCGCCGTCGTCGAGCGACGGCTTTGGGCGGGCGTAGCGCACCGCGTGCCGGAGTTCGTCGGTAATAGCAAGGGAATACTGGTCCCCGCCGTCGGTCTCCACAACGAGATGCAGACCGTCGTCCGCGGGCCCCACGAGGTTCACACGCGTCATGCAGTCAGCGTGCCACGCCAAGCGGCGCAATGTGCGGCACGGCGCGCCAACGCGCGACACCTACGCGGCGTGGCTGCCGTGATCGGTGCGGCACGATGAGTGCATGAGTCACGACGCCGCCCTGGTCACCGAACTACTGGAAACGGCGCAACAGGTGGCGCGCGAGGCAGGAGAATTCGTCAACGAAGGGCGGCGCGTCGCGCACGTCACGGGGACGAAGTCGTCCGGCGTGGACATCGTCACGCAGATGGACCTCGCGTCAGAGCATCTTCTCCGCGAGCGCATCTCGCAAGCTGCGCCCCCAGCGACGGTGTGCTTGGCGAGGAAGGTGAGGACACGCACGGTACTTCGGGCATCACCTGGGTCGTGGATCCCATCGACGGCACTGTCAACTACCTCTACGGGCTGCCGAACTACTGGCGTGTCTGTGGCGGCGGTGGCTGGCACGCCACGAACTCATGAGTGGACCACGCTCGCCGGCGCGGTCTTCGACGGCTCGGGCAGGCTGTGGTCTGCGGCTGCTGGCCGTGGCGCGTGGCTGGACGGCGCACCGCTCGAGCGCGCCAAAGCGGCGCCGACGCTCGCGCAGACCCTGCTTGGCACCGGGCTTTCAGTACGTCGCCGAGCGGCGGGCTATCCAGGGCGCGATCGTCACTGCGATGCTTCCGCAGGTACGCGACATTCGTCGCTTTGGCGCGGCAGCGCTAGACCTGTGCCTCGTCGCGGCGGGCCAGCTCGACGCCTACTACGAGCACGGGCTCAACGCATGGGACCTCGCCGCGGGCGCGCTCATTGCATCCGAGGCGGGCGTGCGCGTGGCTGGCATCGACGGCGGGCCGCCGGATGAACACCTCACAATTGCCGCTCACCCTGACCTCTGGGATGAGCTGCGAGACGCCCTCGTGACCGCGGGCGCCGACCACCCTTTCGACGCCCTGTAGCGAGCGTCGGGCACCTTGCACCGCGCGGCGCGTCGCCGCGCACACGCCGCCGGGGGTGGCAAAACCGCAATAAGTGGTGCACAATGCGGTGGCCCAGGGAACAAACCGGGTGCAAAGCGCATTGAGTACTCACACACACTGGTGAAGGGACCCACGCCGCATGGCAACGGATTATGACGCTCCACGCAAGACGGACGATGAGATTTCGGCCGACTCGATCGAGGAGCTCAAGGCGCGCCGCGCCGACAAGTCGTCCGGAGTAGTTGACGAGGACGAGGCGGAGGCCGCGGAGGGATTTGAGTTGCCCGGCGCCGACCTCTCTGGCGAAGAGCTCTCCGTGCGCGTATTGCCGCCGCAGCAAGACGAGTTCACGTGCTCGTCGTGCTTCCTTGTGCACCACCGCAGCCAGCTCGCGACCTTCAAGAACAACCAGCCCATCTGCTCGGAGTGCGCGGCCTAATGCCATGGCCGACCTCGAGGTGCTGATCAGCACCACCTCGCCGGAGGTGCCGATCCCTACTTACGCGCACCCTGGAGACGCGGGCGCCGACATCACCACTCGCGTTGACGTAGAACTCGCGCCGGGGGAGCGGGCCACGGTCCCGACGGGTGTATGCATCGCGCTGCCCGCCGGTTACGTGGCGCTCGTGCACCCACGCTCTGGGCTCGCGTCGAAGCACGGGGTGACGATTGTCAACGCGCCGGGCACGGTTGACGCCGGATACCGCGGCGAAATCGCGGTGACGCTCCTCAACACCGACGCGAACGAAACCGTGCGGCTTGCCGCGGGAGATCGCATCGCGCAACTCGTCATTCAGCGTGTCGAGCACGCGGCGTTCGTTATGGTGGACGCATTGCCCGGCTCGCATCGCGGCGAGTGGCGGGTTTGGATCGACGGGAGTCGGCGGCGCATGAGCGACACAGGCGATGAAATCACGGAGGGCGCGAATGTGGCGCCCGACGCTGTCGACGACGGCCTCGGAATCCTCACCGCAGCCGATGGTCCCTGGGATGCGGACCATGCCCCAGAGACGGCCGAGTTCTACGACTTCGGTGCCCTCAAGCTGCCCGCGCTTCCTGGCATGCGGGCGCGGCTCGAGATTGATCCCGCGCGTCAAGAGATCGGTGCGGTCACGGTACGCATTGCCGATTGCGCGCTGCAGTTGCAGGTCATCACCAAGCAGCGTGGCGTGAGTCAATGGACTGACACGCGCAAGGACCTGATCGCCAATCTGCGCAAGCGGCCGGGCCACCAACAGGTGGTCGAGGGCCGGTTTGGCGCCGAGGTCATTGGGGTGCTCACGGGGCGCACAACCGAGGGCATCCTCGTGGACGCGACGATGCGCTTTCAAGGCGTCGAGGGCGACACCTGGATGATCCGCGCGGTGTCCTCCGGCCCGTCGGTGACGCACGACGCCGTCGTGGCGAAGGTCGACGCCTTTGTGAGTCAGTGCGCGGTTGACCCTGCCGCCGTTGCGGACCTGGAGCCGGGGCTCGTTGTCCCCTTGTCGGACCCACCTGGCGGCATGGACGCCGAGCGCGCTCGCGCGTTGCAGGCTGACAATGACAACGACGGCGACGGCGCCTAAGTGACGGCTCAACTGGATCGAATCGTGGACGTGCGCCCGCGTCAGCGCGCACACGTCGCCGGGCGCATTGTCGCGGTGCGCATTGAGCCTCAGGATGCGCCTCCGCAGTTCTCGGTGCAGCTTGACGACGGTAGCGGTCGCCTCGACGCCATCTTCATGGGTCGCAGGTCGGTGCCGGGGATCGAACCGGGCGCCCAACTTGCTCTCGAGGGCACGGTGTGTGACTCGCAGTCGCTGCCGCGCATCTTCAACCCCAGCTATGAGCTCCTCGCCCCGGCATGACGGAGCCTGAGCCGCGAGCGCCTGCGCAAACTGGCGTAGGAAAGTTGCTCGGCGCCGAGAGGTTTTCCTTCGCCGACGCCATTGGGGGCTGGCGAGGGCTTGTCGAGTCCTCGCTACCCGGCTTCGTTTACGTCGTCGCCTTCCTCATCACGGATGAGTGGAAGCGCCGGTCATCGCTGCTCTTGTCATGGTGGCAATCCTGGTCACGATCCGGCTCATCCAGCGCGGCCCCATCACCCAGTCCCTGTCGGGCGTCGTCGGCGTCGCGATCGGCGCCGTGTGGGCGTGGCGCTCGGGAAACGCGATCGAACTATTTCGCGCCTGGGGTGTGGATCATACGCCGCCTATCTCGCCGGGCTGTTGATTTCCATGGCGGTGCGGTGGCCCGTTGCTGGCGTCGTGATGGGTTTGGTGCACGGAACGGGCACCGCAGTGGCGGAAGGAAAGCGACGAGTTTCGGCGTGCGATGTGGGGAACGGCGGTGCTCGCGGCGATGTTCGCTTTGCGGCATCGCGGTGCAGCTTGCCGCTTGCTGCTCGCGGGTCAGACCGCGGCGCTTGGCACCGTGAAACTCGTCATGGGAACGCCGCTCTTCGCGCTGACGCTGTGGGTGACGTGGCTGATCGTCAGGAACGTAGGACGGCATCGAGAGCCTGAGGATCAGCCTCTGCAGCCATGACGAACAGCAGTTCGTCGTGCGCCTCGAGGGTGTCCTCCGGGCTCGGCGCAATCGTTCGATCGCCGCGGATAATGCACGAGAGCACCACGTCCGGTGGCCACTGCACGTCGCGCAACAGCGTCCCGACCTTTGGCGACGACGCAGGGAGAGTTACCTCCACCAACGACGCGCCTGAGTGGTGGAACGTGAACACCTTGACGAGGTCGCCGATCGCCACGGCCTCCTCGACCATCGCGGTCATGATGCGCGGCGTCGACACGGCAACGTCGACGCCCCACTGCGCGTCGTAGAGCCACTCGTTGCGCGGATTATTGACGCGCGCAACCGTGCGCGGCACGGCAAACTCCGTCTTGGCGAGGAACGAGATGACGAGGTTTGCCTTGTCGTCTCCCGTGGCCGCGACCACGACCTCCATCTCGTCGATGCCCGCCTCTCGCAGCGCTGACACCTCGCACGCGTCCGCGAGCATCCACTCGGCCTCTGGCACTTGTGACACGCGCATCGCGGTTGGCGACGAATCCATGAGCAGCACCTCGTGGCCGTGCTCAAGCAGGTCCTTGGCGATGGATCTGCCCACGGAGCCGGCGCCCGCGATCATGACCTTCATGAGCGCTGCCTTCGGTGGCTTCGACAGCATGCGCTCCACGCCAGAGGTGGCATCAAGCGGGCACGATTGCGTGCACGTCGTCGCCGTCTTGCACAAGCGTGTCCGACGCCGGCAAGAGCGCGCTGCCAAACCTCACCAAGTACGCGACACGGGTTCCCGTCGCGGCCTCGACGGCCGACGACAGGCTGCCCAATCCACGCGGTCAGAGAACTTGAGCCGGCGCATCGCGACCCCCGTTGACGTGTCCTCGTATTCGGCGCCCAGGTCTGCGGGCAAGCACGCGAGCAAGGATCTGCTGGCTCGTCCACGGCACGGGGGCCACCGTGGGGATTCCTAGCCTGCGATACACCTCAGCGCGGCCGGGGTCGGCGATGCGAGCGACGACGTTCTCCACGCCGTAGGTCTCGCGCACCACGCGAGCGGCAAGGATGTTGGAATTATCGCCGTCGGACACCGCGGCAAATGCGTAGGCATTTTCTACACCTGCAGCTTGCAGAGTGTCGCGGTCGAAGCCGACGCCAGTAATGCGCAGTCCCTGGAAGCCGCTAGGGAGGCGCCGGAAAGCGTCGGCGACCAGGTCGATGATCGCCACGGTGTGACCACGAGCCTCGAATTGACCCGGCCAGGGTTGCGCCCGTGCGGCCGCAACCCATGATCACGATGTGCACGGGCACCACGCTATACCCCCCTCCGCCTAGGATGGTGCGACGTGCGGACGTTTCTGAAACGGCTCAAGACGGCGGTTCTCGGGGCGCCGATCGCCACGACGTCTGCGCGCCCGATCGCGATGCGCACGCGAGTGGCGCTCGCGGTGTTCGGCCTCGGGATGTTGTCCACGGTCGCGTACGCCCCTGACGCGATGCTGGACGCCTTGCGCAAAGGCGGCCTCTCGGCCGCAATGCCGCTCATCGCGGGCGGCGTCGTGCTGCTCATGTTGCTGCTCGGCTTCGCGTATAGGGACAACGTGCGCCAGCGCCACGACGAACGTGCGGACTACGGGCTTGTGCGCGAGAAACTTGGCGCCACCGCGGCACTCGTCACGGGTGCTTCATTGCTGGTCGACTATCTCTTCACGGTCGCGGTGTCCGTTGCGGCACTCGCGCAGTTCGTTGGCTACATGGTGCCGATCACGACAGGTGAAGAGACGGCCGTTGGGCTCGTGGTGATCGCGGTGATGACCCTCGCGAGTTTGCGCGGGGTGCGGACGAGGGCGCGCGTCCTGATGGCCGTGGCGGTGACATTCCTTGTCGTCATCGCCGCGCTGGTGGTGTTCGGCACGCTCAGCGGGCCGGAGATTCCGTCCGCGGCGCCGGTCGCGCAGACCTCGATTTGGCCCGTCATCATCGCGTTCGCGGGCGCGATTGCGGCCGGTTCCGTGATGATGACCGGAATCGAGTCGCTAGCCGCATCCGGCCCGTACCACCAGGCGCCCCAAGGCGTGCGCGCGGGCCGCACACTGCTCATCGCGGTGTCGTGTCGCCGCCGCGGTGTTCTTCGCGCTCAGCTGGCTCGTGTGGCACTTCTCGATCTCTGGCTGGCGAGACGGGCCCGCCGTGCTGCAGGTCTCGGATGAGATGTTCTCCTCGCCCGTGCCTACCTGGATCATCGCGATCGCATGCGTGTCGATCCTCTACGCCGCGGCGATCGCCGTATTCCGGCGATTTGCTGGGCTGACGTCGCTGCTCGCTGCCGATAGCTACCTGCCGCGCCAACTCGCGATGCGCAACGACCGCCTCGTCTACCGGGGCGGAGTGCTCACCGTCGCCATCGCGTCGGCCGCTGTTGTGCTTGGCTCGAGGGCGAATCTCCAGCAACTGATCCACATGTACGTCATTGGGGTCTTCACCTCCATAGTGCTCAGCCAGGTGGCGATGGTGCGCCTCATGACGGCGAAGATCGCGCTCGAGACCGCACCGCGCGAGATGCGCAGGCTCATCGCGCTGCGCCTCTTGCACATTGTCGCCGCTGGCGCTGCTGCGTGCGTGTGGCTGATCGTTGCGGTGTTCAACTTCCTCAACGGCGCCTGGATCGCGATTGGGCTGATGGTGATCCTGGTGATCGGCATGCGCGCGGTGCAGGTGCACTACACGAAGGTGCGCGAAGAGCTGCGGATTCAGCCGAATGACCCCGCGGCTGCGCTCCCGTCAGCTACGCATGGCGTTGTGCTCGTCGCGCAGCTCCACCGGCCGGCTCTGCGCGCGATCGCCTACGCCAAGGCAAGCCGCCACACCACCTTGACGGCAGTTGGCGTGAAGGTCGAGGCGCCTGCCGCTCGCGAATTGCAAAGGCGTTGGACCGAGCTCGCCATCGGCGTGCCGCTCGTGATTCTCGACTCGCCATACCGGGATATCGTCGGGCCCGTGATGGAGTACGTGAAGTCGATACACCGCGAGAGCCCTCGAGACGTCGTGGTGATGTACGTACCCGAATACATCGTTGGGCGCTGGTGGGAGCAGTTCTTGCACAACCGTTCCACTTCGCGACTGCGATCGTTGTTGTTGCGTACGCCTGGCGTGGTGGTTGCGGCGGTGCCATGGCATCTCGAATCCGCGGCGAATCAGGTGCTCGGATTTGAGCCGGGGCAGCCGAATGTCTGATGCCGGATCTGCCGACATCACCGTGACGGTTGGCGCCGTCGCGCACGGCGGGCACTGCGTTGCGCGCCATGACGGCAGGGTCGTTTTTGTTCGACACGCCTTGCCGGGGGAGACGGTCGTTGCGCGCCTGACGGACGACGCGCCGGACGCTCGCTTTTGGAGGGCCGACGCCGTCGCCGTGCTCGAGGCCTCCCCAGACCGCGTGGAGCATCCGTGGCCAGAGGCCGGCGCCGGGGGAGTAGGCGGGGCCGAGTTGGGTCACGTTGCGCTTCCCGCTCAGCGCGAGTGGAAACTTGCTGTGTTGCAAGACGCGTTTTCGAGATTTGCGCACATGGAGTACCCAGGGATCGTGGGTGCCGCACCGGGCGACGACGCTCGCGGCGGCCTTCGTTATCGCACGCGCATTGGCGCGATTGCCGACGCCGAGGGCAGGGCCGCGATGCGTGTGTTCCACTCGCATGAGGCCAAGACACTGACCGCCATGCCCCTCGCTACCGCGGCCGCTGAGGAAGCGCTGTTGGGTCAAAGGTTCCCAGCTGGCGCTGCGATTGCGGTAGCCGCACCCTCGGAGGGTGAGGCCTTCGTCACCGTAAACGGGGACCGCTGGAACGCGGGCAGGCGCGATACCAGGGATAACGCTCCGCGCCGGGTGCGTGAGTTGGTCCGCATTGGTGCCGCGGAGCACCCGATGGTGGTGGATGCCACGGGGTTCTGGCAGGTTCACGTGGAGGCGCCATCGTTGCTTGCCTGTCGAGTCTCCGAACTCGCGGGAACGGGCGGAGGCAGCGATCGACCTCTACGCGGGGGCGGGCCTGTTGACCGTCGCCCTCGCGGAGGGGTTTGCCACCGTCGTGAGCGTGGAATCTGACGCGGATGCGGTGCGTGCCGCGCGCCGCAACCTCGCCGGGCGCGATCACGTCCGCGTCGCCCAAGGCGACGTGCGCAAGAGCCTGCGCGCTGGTTTTGGCGAGTACGGCGTCGGGCACCCTGACGTTGTGGTGCTTGACCCACCGCGATCGGGTGCCGGGCGCGAGACCATCGACACGCTTGTAGAGCTGGGAGCGCAAAAGGTCGTGTACGTGGCATGCGACCCCGTGGCGCTCGCACGCGACACGGCGCTGCTCGCCGGGCACGGATACTCGCTGACCCACGCGGAGGGCTGGGACCTCTTCCCGATGACCCACCACGTTGAAGCGATCGCGGTCTTCGAACGCGCTTAGTGTTCGTCGCTCGCGAGGCGATCGAGCGCGGCTTGGAAGACCGCCTGGCTGTACCAGTAGTCGCCGTGGTTGAGTGTCTTTGGTGGCGAGGTGGGCCCCAGATCAAGCTGCAGGCCGGTGGCGATCTCGATGTCGCGCGTCGCATCGGCTTCGGCGAGCGCGCGGATGGGATGACCTAGCGGGTCCGTGGTGCGATGCAGGTTTATCCACCCACCGCCCAGCTGGGTATCGAGCTCGCGAAACGACCTGGGATTGAAGAGCCAAGGGAACAGCCAGCGATAGTGCGCGTCGAGCAATTGGCCGTAAGTCAGCAGGGTGATCCTGGCGTCGCTGGCGCTCGCCGCGTCCGGGTTCGAGCCGAGCCTGCTTAGCGCCGCGAAGGCGATAATCGCACCTTGACTGTGGGCGCTCACGACAATGGCCTTAGCACCAGAGTCGCGAGAAAGGCTGCGGACCCTTTCCGCGAGCTCCGGAATGGTGGTGTCCGTGTACGGCGGTGGCGCCCAGGGATGGAACTGCCGGGGCCAGAAGCTCACGAGGTCCCAGACAACGCCAACGGACCTGCGCGTGCTCTCGTCTTTGGAGCCGCGCCACATGTACGCGAGAACGGCCGCCATGGGTGCCACGAGGGCGATGATCACCGCGGTCATGACGAACCACTGGTCGCTCGCCGCAACAATCGTCGACACGTAGGGCGAAAAGGAGCCATGCGCGATCACCGCGGCAACGCCCGCGGCGGCGATGAGCGCGCCAAGCGTCACCACGACGGCGCCAACGACTGTAGCGACGATGCGCGCCGCCCAGGACTTGAGGCGCGCCGCCATCACTGAGGCAGCAACGGCGGCGATTACGAACCAGCCCCACGACGCCCAGCCCCGTTCGCCGTCGGCCAGCCCGGCGGGGGCAATGACGTCGCGCCGCGTGAGGTACATCACGGCGACCACATTCGCGCCAACCGCGAAGACGCACGCGCCAGCCACGATCGCGCCGCGAGCGTGGGCAATGGTGTCGTGCAGGCGAGTGAACCATGCGACGCTCGCGAGCTGCGACGCCGCGTTGAGCCGCAGCAACACGATGATCGCAGCTACCGAGCACGCCACCATGCCGATGATCGCGATCGTCTGCGCCATGCCGGCGACAAACGCGGCCGGATCGTGGCCGGAAAGCAGCCACGTGATGAGCACGGCGAGACCGCTAATGCCCGTAATCGCCGCGCCGAAGCCGATGACGGTGAAGGAGCTTGCGTAGAGCCTGCCAGCGAGCGGCCCGCCGCGTGGCCCCGCGGACACCTGCGCGACGATGAGCACGAAGACCGCAACCGCGAGTCCGGTCATGCCGAGCGTGAGCGCGTGGCCAACGCGGCCGAGCATCGCGCTCTGCGACAGGGCGTCGCCGTGAGGCGCGAGGCTGAATGCGGCGGCGACAAGCGCCATCGGGATCGCGGTCGCACGCACTGCGGATGCGACGCGTCGTCCCCAGGGGTCCTTGCCGAGCAGACCCACGAGCCCGAGCGCGGCGATGGCCAGGGCGAGCCATGCAAGCGACGAGCCAACGGTGGACCATGTGGTGTCGGAGCCAAGCGCGGCGTTGGTGAGCAGTGCGGCACAGGCGATCGCGACAGCCGCGTGAATTCCGGAGAGGCGACTGGTGACCACGGACCCGTCCCACAGCGTGGAGACGTCGAGGCCGTGATGCGCGGGCGCGGCCACGGGCGCGCGGGCAACGAGCGCGGAGTTCGCCGCGGACGCGGTTGGCGACAGAGGAGTCAGGGCGCGTCGCTGAGAAGCAAACACCCAGGTGCCGATGAGCACCAGGACGGCAAGCAGTGTGAGCCGCGCCTGTGCGTCGGTGCCGTGGAGCAGCGGCAGGTCGTACCTAGCGGACACCCTCTCGATGGCTACGGTCGCGACCCACGTGGCACCCAAAGTCACGTAGGCAGTGAGACACACGGCGAGCAGTCGCGTGAGGAGGGCGTGAGCCGCGGCGCGGCGGGCGGCAGCGTCCACGTCGGAAGGGCGCGTCGGGCCGTCGTCTGTAGGGTCCGTGACGCCTGGCACCATCCATCCCGCGACGTTGACAAGGCTGAAGGGCAGCAACAACAACCGCAGCGCCGACGCGAACCGAGAGCCCGAGGTAAGCCCTCCCCACGCGTAGGCCTCACGCACACCGGGCGATGTCTGCGTCATGGGCTCGGTGGTGGGCTGATGGCGGTGGAAGCCGGCAATAGGGGTGCCTGCGATGAGGATCGGGGTTGCCTTGAGCAGTGACTCTGGAGGCGTTCCAGATACACCGTGGACACGCAACTCGATGGTGCCGTCTGGCACGCGTACCGGCCCGTAATCCGAGTTCCCCACCATGTCCGAAAAGTACCAGCATGTGCCGCCTGGCGCTGGACGGGGCAGTCGTACCGGCGGCGCACGTTTCTGGTCGATTTCACGGCGCTCGACGGCCGATAGAATGGGGCTTTATAAGCGAAGAGGAGCGGCGATGAGCGCAAATTCCCTAGGGGCCAAGGCCACTCTTGAGGTTGATGGAGCCAGTTACGAGATCTACCGCCTGGACGCCGTTCCCGGCCTCGAGAAACTCCCGTACTCACTGAAGATTCTCGCCGAGGCGCTATTGCGCACGGAAGACGGCGCCAATATCACCGCCGACCACGTGCTCGCGCTCGCTGAATGGGATGCGGACGCCGAGCCAGACACCGAGATCCAGTTCACGCCAGCGCGCGTCGTCATGCAGGACTTCACCGGTGTGCCGTGCATCGTCGACCTCGCGACCATGCGCGAAGCCGTCGCCGAACTGGGCGGCGACCCGGCAACCATCAACCCGCTCGCGCCAGCGGAGATGGTCATTGACCACTCTGTGGTGATCGACGTTTTTGGCCGCCGCGACGCACTGCAGCTCAACACAGACCTCGAATACCAGCGCAATCGCGAGCGGTACCAGTTCCTCCGCTGGGGCCAGACGGCCTTCGACAACTTCAAGGTGGTGCCGCCGGGAACGGGCATCGTCCACCAGGTCAACCTTGAGTACCTCGCGCGCGCGGTCATGACAAAGGATCTCGTTGATGCGGCCGGCAACCCCGTGACCCAGGCGTATCCAGACTCGTGCGTTGGCACGGACTCACACACCACGATGATCAACGGGCTTGGCGTGCTTGGCTGGGGCGTGGGCGGGATCGAGGCAGAGGCGGCCATGCTGGGCCAGCCCGTGTCGATGCTCATTCCGCGCGTGGTTGGCTTCAAGTTACTCGGCGCCATTCCCGCTGGTGCCACAGCGACCGACGTTGTACTCACGATCACCGAGATGCTTCGCAAGCACGGGGTGGTCGGCAAGTTCGTGGAGTTCTACGGTGACGGCGTTGGCGCGGTGCCGCTCGCGAATAGGGCGACCATCGGCAACATGAGCCCGGAGTTTGGCTCAACGGCCGCGATGTTCCCGATCGACGCAGTGACTATCGACTACTTGCGGCTCACGGGCCGTCCCGCCCACCAGGTTGCGCTCGTCGAGGCGTATTGCCGCGAGCAGGGGCTGTGGCACGATCCTTCCGCCGCTACGTACGTGGAGCCGCGTTTCTCCGAGTACCTCGAACTGGACCTTGCAACCGTGGTGCCGTCGATCGCAGGGCCCAAGCGCCCGCAGGACCGCGTTGCCCTCACGGAGTCAAAGCCCGCGTTCGAAAAGGCGATCTCGCAAGTGCGCGTCGGCGATGCCCGCGACACGACGTACGTGGACGCCGACGGCTCACACGTTCCGCTGAAGGACGGCGACGTGGTGATCGCCTCGATCACCTCGTGCACCAACACGTCCAACCCATCAGTCATGCTCGCCGCGGCACTGCTCGCGCGCAACGCGAACGCGCGCGGCTTGACGACCAAGCCGTGGGTCAAGACGTCCATGGCGCCCGGGTCGCAAGTGGTGACCGACTACTACGAGAAGGCGGGCCTGTGGCCCGATCTCGAGGCGCTCGGTTTCCACCTCGTCGGCTACGGCTGCACCACGTGCATTGGCAACTCGGGCCCGCTTCCGGCGCCAGTCTCTGCGGCCGTTAACGCGCACGACCTCACGGTGGTGTCGGTGCTGAGCGGAAACCGCAACTTTGAGGGCCGCATCAACCCCGACGTCAAGATGAACTACCTCGCTTCGCCGCCGCTTGGTGATCGCGTATGCGCTTGCCGGCACGATGGATCACGACTTCGCAACCGAGTCACTCGGTAAGGACCCTGACGGCGTGGACGTCTACCTGAGGGACATATGGCCCGACCCGAATGAGGTCGAAAGCGTTGTGCGGTCATCGATTACCGAGGACATGTTCGGGTCCAACTACGCTGCGGTGTTCGATGGTGACGAGCGCTGGCGCGGACTCGACACTCCTGACGGCAAGGTGTTTGAGTGGGACGAGGCCTCAACGTACGTGCGCAAGGCTCCCTACTTTGACGGCATGACGATGACGCCGGATCGAGTCCGTGACATCGCAGGTGCTCGCGTGCTTGCGCTGCTTGGCGACTCGGTGACGACCGACCACATCTCTCCTGCAGGCTCCATCAAGGCGGACAGCCCTGCAGGGCGGTATCTTGCGGAACACGGCGTCGATCGCAAGGACTTCAACTCCTACGGCTCGCGCCGCGGCAACCACGAGGTAATGATTCGCGGCACGTTCGCCAACATCCGCTTGCGCAACCAGTTGCTCGCGGACGAGAACGACGGGGCTGGCATCGAGGGCGGCTTCACGCGCAACCTGCTCACGGGCGAGGTGGACACGATCTTCGACGCGTCCGCGGCGTATCAAGCGGCAGGGATTCCGCTCGTGATCCTGGGCGGCAAGGAGTACGGCTCTGGGTCGTCGCGAGACTGGGCGGCAAAGGGTACGAGCCTGCTTGGCGTGCGCGCGGTGATAACCGAGAGCTTTGAGCGCATCCACCGCTCCAACCTGATCGGCATGGGCGTGCTTCCGTTGCAGTTCCCAGAGGGGGAGAGTGCAGCGACGCTTGGGCTCGACGGCACGGAAACCTTCGACATCGTCGGCGTCTCTTCGTTTAGTGATGGCGAGCACCCCAAGGCGCTACCCGTGAAGGTCGACCAGGGCCGACGGCAGCACAACGGAGTTCATCGCGAATGTCCGCATCGATACTCCTGGCGAAGCGGATTACTTCCGCAACGGCGGCATCCTCCAGTACGTGTTGCGCTCGCTCGTCGCCTAGCGACCCGCGTGTGGGTCCCGTGCGCCACGGGGAACGCTGGCCACCACGTACAGTAGTTGTCTGCCGAAAGGAGCGACGTTGCTGGAGCGCATCAAGTCCCCGCGCGATGTGCGGGCGCTCACGCCTGGGCAATGCGGCGAACTCGCGACCGAGATCCGCGACTACCTCGTGGACTCGGTGTCGCGCACTGGCGGCCACCTTGGGCCCAACCTCGGCGTGGTGGAACTCACGATCGCCCTTCACCGCGTCTTCGAGTCTCCGCGCGACACGATCGTCTTCGACACTGGCCACCAGGCATACGTCCACAAGCTGCTGACTGGTCGCACCGATTTCTCCACGTTGCGAATCGCGCGGCGGGATCTCCGGCTACCCGGCTCGAGCGAGAGCGAGCACGACGTCGTGGAGAACTCCCACGCGTCGACCGCGCTGTCGTGGGCGGCGGGCATCGGCCGCGGCCGCACCCTGCGGGGAGAGAGCGACCGCCACACTGTTGCGGTGATCGGCGACGGCGCCCTCACCGGCGGCATGGCGTGGGAGGCGCTCAACGCGCTCGCGGCGTCGGACGATCGCGTTGTCATCGTCATCAACGACAACGGCCGCTCCTACGCGCCCACTGCCGGTGGGCTCGCGCGCCGTCTCGACGTGATCCGCACGGACCCACGCTACGAGCAGTTCCTTGGCTGGGGAAAGCGCACGTTCGAGGACCGCGGCAAGGTACGCGCGTTCACCTACGAGACGGTGATGCACGGCAAGCGGGCGCTCAAGGGACTTATCGGGCCAGACGGTGTCTTCACCGACCTCGGCCTCAAATACATGGGCCCCGTCGACGGGCACAACCTTCCGCAGGTGGAAGAGGCACTGCGCCAGGCGAAGGTGTACGGAGCCCCGTGATCGTCCACGTGCTCACCGACAAGGGCCGCGGGTACTCGCCCGCGGAGCAGGATGATGCCGATCGCTTCCACGCGGTGGGCAAGATTCACCCAGAGACCGGCCTTCCCATCGAGCCGTCGCGCTTTGGCTGGACCTCAGTTTTCGCCGACGAGATGGTGACCGTTGGCGCCGAGCGCGACGACATCGTGGCGATCACCGCCGCGATGCTCGAGCCGGTTGGGCTTGGGCCATTCGCGCGCGAATATCCCGATCGCGTCATCGACGTTGGCATCGCGGAGCAGCATGCGGTGACGTCTGCAGCTGGGCTCGCCTTTGCCGGGATGCACCCCGTGGTCGCGGTGTACGCGACGTTCCTCAATCGCGCCTTCGACCAGGTACTGATGGACGTGGCACTACATCGCGCAGGCGTGACGTTCATGCTCGACCGCGCGGGAATCACGGGCGACGACGGCGCAAGCCACAACGGCATGTGGGACATGGCGCTGCTGCGGCACGTTCCCGGCTTGCGGATTGCCGCGCCGCGAGACGAAGCCGACGCTTGCGTTCCGCTTTCCGAGAGGCGATCGATATTGCCGACGCGCCCACCGTTGTGCGGTACCCGAAGGGCGCCCTCGGCGCTGCCGATTCCCGCGATTGCGGCCGAGAGGGCGGGCTCGACGTCCTTGCGGAGCACGGCACTGGCCGCGACGCTGTGGTGCTTGGGCTCGGACCGATGGCGGCAACCGCGGTTGAGGTGGCGGGCAAGCTCGCGGCGGAGGGCTTCGATGTGCTTGCCGCGACCGCAACGTGGGTGCACCCAGTTCCCGAGGGCCTCGCAGAGCTGATCGACGGTGCCCGGCTCGTGATCACCGTCGAGGACGGGCTGGTCGACGCGGGCATTGGCGAAGAGTGGGCCTCCTACGCGCGAGAGATGGGAGTCGAGGCGGAGTTCCGGCACTTCGGCGTGCCGCGCCGATTCCTCGACCACGCGTCGCGCGCGCAGATCATGGCGAAATTGGCCTCGACGCCGCGGCGATCGCCGACTCGGCGACCGCGTCCCTCAACGCCTGACGCCGCACCCCGCCACGGCGTCGGGCCGCACCCAGCTTCTTTGCCGAACACTCAGCCACAGCGACACGCGCGACTCGCCGGTGGCTAGGTGTTCCGCAGCGCGACACGCCGAGCGACACGCCGAGGCGTTGTGGGAGAGTGTTCGGCCCGGAACTACTCGGCGGCGGCCACGTCGGTCGCGCCAGGCTCTGCGGGCGCCGGAGTGTCGAAAGCCGCAGCCAGAATCGGCGCACAGAAGTCGATCTGCCACGCGCGAGCCCCTCGGGCCGCGAGAATCTCCGCTAATCCAGGCCTCGCCGCCGCCTGCATAGTCCCAACATGCGCGGCGGAGCGTGTCCGGCTGCAACAGGTTCTCTGCAGGCACCGCGAGGACGTCAACGAGCACGGCGAGCCCGGCGCGAGCCGCGTTGAGGCGCTCGTTAGCCTCGGGCCGCTTCTCCTTCCACATGCGCTGCTGCGGCGGGCCCTCGGTCGCGGGGCCACGCTTTGGTGGCAACGCGTTATCTGGCAGCGCCATGGCCGACGCTATGGCCGGGTACCAAAACGCGGCGCGGCGCTTCGTCCCTCGGGACCGCCACTCTTGCACCTCGACGAGGGCGTCCAGAGAGGCGGGCTTCGCCTGGGCGGCGGCGGTGATCGCCGCGTCCCGCAGTACCCGCCCTGGCGAGGTGTCGCGCTCACGGGCCTCTGCGTCGCGCGCCTCCCACAGGGACTTCACGATGGCGAGTGCGCGAGCGTCGCGCAGCAAGTGCGTGCCTGCGGTGCGGCGCCACGGGTCGACGCGCGGCTCCGGCAGGCGGCGCAAGCCGAACCGCCTCGAATTCTTGGCGCGCCCACTCCGTCTTGCCCGCGGCGTCGAGATGCTCGCCAACGCGCTCCCGCAGCTCGAGCAGCACCTCAACGTCAAGCGCCGCGTAGGCGAGCCAGTCGTCGGGGAGTGGCCGCGTGGACCAGTCCTGCGCGGAATGCTCCTTCGCGAGCACCAAGCCCAGCTCCTGCTCCACCACCGCCGCGAGACCAACCTTGGGCCACCCGAGCAGGCGCGCTGCGAGTTCTGTGTCGAAAATCGACGCTGGTTCCAAGCCAAGATCGTGCATGCCTGGAAGGTCCTGGGACGCGGCGTGGAAGACGTACTCTGCGTCGCCAACGGCCTCGCCAAAGGTTCGCAGGTCGGGCAAGGCTGCCGTGTCAATCAGCGCAATACCAGCGCCTTCGCGCTTGAACTGGGCAAGGTAAGTGGCCTGTCCGTAGCGAAAGCCTGACGCTCGCTCGGCGTCGGCAGCTACCGGGCCGGTCGCGGCGGCGAACCGTGCGCACGCCTCCGCGAGGGCGTCGGGCGTGTCGATGATGGCAGGTACCCCACCCTCCGGCACGGAACAGGGGCGGTGAGCACGCGCTCGGGAGGCAGTGCCTCCTCTGCTACTTCGGTCACGCGCGACCGCCCGTGGAGCACGGCGACGCCCTCTGGCGCGGGCGGGATGCCTGCGCTGAACGCCATGAGCTCCGTCCACGCGATGATGTGCGGCTCCATGTCCGTTCCTTCCGGCGTCCACGAGACGCGCATTTCGACCAAGACCTCGTCCGCTCTTTCCGCGAGCACGCCAAAAGAACGAGAGACCGTCTTTGTCACGCGTACCGCCCGCGCTGTGGTGCGGCAGGCCATCAAGCGCGTCCGCAAGCCACGACCACGCGACGTCCGCCCACATGTCGTCCGTGCCGATCTCGGCCTCTACCTGGGCCTTGACGAGCGCGACCACGCGGAACGTCGCCATCCCAGGCCGTCTGGCCGTCGGGGTCATGAAGCAGCACAAAGCGGCCCGGTCGCGTCTGTCGATCTCGCCGTTGATCGCGATCGCGTACGGCGCGATTCGGTGCGGCGCGGGCGTCTCCGTGAGCACGACGTCGCGCCTGCGTGCGCGCGTGGGCAAGCGACCGCAGTGCCTCCTGGAACGCGGGAGGCGCCGAGTTCTGGGTCTTGCGCCATGCTTTGAGCGTAGGCGGGCCCGACGCTGGGGCCGGTTACGCCACGCGGCACCACTGCCCCTAGGCTTGACGTGGTATCCCCGAACAACCCGCAAGGATGAACATGTCGCACGCTCAAATTGGTGTTACAGGACTCGCGGTTATGGGCCGCAACCTGGCCCGGAACTTCGCTCGCAACGGCTACACCGTTGCCGTGCACAACCGCTCTGCAGAGAAGATGCATTCGCTGATTGCCGACCACGGCGACGAGGGCGAGTTCATCGGCTGCGAGAGCCTCGAGGACTTCGTTGCCGCGCTCGAGAAGCCGCGCAAGATCGTGATCATGGTGCAGGCGGGTGGCTCCTACGGACGCGGTGATCGACGCGCTCGTGCCGCTGCTCGATGAGGGCGACATCATCGTCGATGCTGGCAACGCGCACTACCCGGACACGCGCAGGCGCGAGGCCGCGCTGCGCGAGCAAGGGGCTCCTCTTTGTTGGCTCCGGCGTCTCCGGCGGGGAAGAGGGCGCGCTGCTTAGGGCCGTCGATCATGCCGGGTGGACCCGCCGAGTCGTACGTGACGCTTGGCCCCATCCTCGAGAAGATTTCCGCGAAGGTCGACGGCGTGCCGTGCTGCACCCACGTCGGTCCGGACGGCGCGGGCCACTTCGTCAAGATGGTGCACAACGGCATCGAGTACGCGGACATGCAGCTCATCGGCGAGGCATATGACCTGTTGCGCGCAGGGCTTGGCCTTACGCCTGCAGAGATCTGCTGAGCATCTTCGCCGAGTGGAACAAGGGCGACCTCGAGTCGTTCCTCATCGAGATCACGGCAGAGGTGCTCGCGCAGGTGGACGCCAAGACCGGAAAGGCCCTCGTCGACGTCATCGTTGACCAGGCGGGCCAGAAGGGCACGGGTCGCTGGACGGTGCAGAACGCGCTCGACCTTGGCGTGCCGGTGACCGGGATCGCCGAGGCAACGTTTGCGCGTGCGATCTCTTCCCAGGTGGCGCAGCGCGAGGCGGCGCGTGGCGTGCTCGCGGGCGAGACGCGAGAGTGGAACATCGTCGATCGCGACGCCTTCATCGAGGATGTGCGGCTCGCGCTGTACGCCTCCAAGGTGGTCGCGTACGCGCAGGGCTTTGACCAGATTCAGGCGGCGTCCGACGAGTACGACTGGAACATCGATCGCGGCGCCATGGCGCGCATCTGGCGCGGTGGCTGCATCATCCGCGCGCGCTTCCTCAACCGCATCACCGAGGCGTATGAGCGGGACGCGGAACTTGCGTCGCTGCTGGTAGACCCCTACTTCGCCGAGGAGGTTGCCAAGGGTGTTGCAGCGTGGCGTCGCGTCGTCTCGCAGGCGGCACTGTCTGGCGTGCCAGTACCTGCGTTCGGCTCGTCGCTGTCGTACTACGACTCGTTGCGCGCCGAGCGGTTGCCCGCAGCGCTGATTCAGGGCCAGCGTGACTTCTTTGGCGCGCACACCTACAAGCGCGTTGACGCTGAGGGCACGTTCCACACGCTGTGGTCCGGGGACCACACCGAGGTCGACGCGTAGTCTCGCTGCTTCAGCTGAGGCCCTGCCACCGCTCCATCGTGTAGCCGCCGCCTGCGAGCGTGTGGTCAAGCCACATGCGCGCCGGCACGTGCGGCACCTTGGGGCCGCGGCTCGAGGGCCTGTGGCGACGTGGTGAGGCAGAAGTCATTGACGAAGTGCTGGCCCATGACGATCGCGTGCAAGTTCTGGCCCGCCTTCGCACAGCATGCGGCGGTGGCCCGCCATCCACAAGATAGCCGATAAGGCGCGCCACCTCGATCTCGTTCTTGCCCACCGCGAGGGTGCGGCTGGGCGAGCGGCCCGTCGATGGTCAGCGCGCGGCCCCACTCGGTCGTAAAGATCCAGGTGCGCTGCGGGATCAAGCCCCTCAGGCACCTTGCCGTTGCGTGTAACGATCGCGAGGTCGGGGAGGTCGTCCTGACCGTCTGCGGCACTGCGCCGCGCGCAGTTCGGCACCGATTCGGATGTCACCGTAGTCCTCAACTCGCGCGGTGCGCGCGCCCACGATCACCACGTCGGCCAGCGAACGCGTGACGCGCAGAATCCGCAGGTCTTCAGGCCCGTTGAGCGAGCGCGACGTGCCGTCGAGACCAACCGCGCTCGCGGTCCGCCGCTTGGATCATGGAGAGCCGCATCGCCATGCTCGTCGTCGACCGCATAGAGCTCGCGCAGGCGCGACTCCGCTGGGTCGGGCGCGATGACTTCGCCGTCGTCAGTGACGAGGCTCCCTTGCTCCATGTGTTCCTCCCTTGCCGTGCGCAATTAGGCTAGGCCATCGTGCAGACACGCCTCGTTGGCCGCAGGCCGGTACTCGCGCCCAAGGAACTCGTGGCGAGCCTCGCGCCGCCCCCTCACTTCGCGCACGCGACCTTCGCATCGTATGTGCCAGATCCCGCCTACCCGTCGCAGTCCTCGAGCCTGAGCGCGGCTCAAGAATTCGCTAGGGGAGCGGCAGGCAAGGCCCGACGCGGCGGACGGGCTGTACCTCGATGGCGGCTTCGGCGTGGGCAAGACTCACTTGCTCGCCGCGATGGCGCACGAGGTGGGCGCGCGGGCGGCGTTCGGCACGTTCCTCGAGTACACGAGCCTCGTAGGCGCGCTGGGCTTTGCTCCCGCGCGTGACGCGCTCTCACAGTTCCGTCTGGTCTGCATCGACGAGTTCGAGCTTGACGATCCCGGAGACACGCTCCTCATGGCGCGCCTCATGCGCGAACTGGCCGACGCTGGGGTTGCGATCGCGGCCACCTCCAACACGCCACCGAGCGCCCTGGGCGAGGGCCGGTTCGCTGCGGACGACTTTCGGCGCGAGATTCAGTCGCTATCCGCGCGGTTTGCGGTGCAGAGCATCGATGGACCCGACTATCGCCATCGTGACGCGCTCGCCGGATGTAGCCCCGCTATCCCAGGCTGAGGCGGTGGCCGCAGCGCACGTTGACGGCGGCGTTGTGGAGCCGTGGGACGAGCTCATTGCGGACCTCGCGCACGTGCATCCATCGAGGTATGCGGCGTATATCGAGGGCGTGCAGGTGCTCGGCATCACGGGCGTGGCCCCGCTCGCGGACCAGAACAAGGCCCTGCGGCTCGTGATGCTCGTTGACCGGCTGTACGACGCGGACGTGCGCATCGCGGCGGCCGGCGTGCCGTGGAGCGCCGTGTTTCCCGCGGAGATGCTCGCGGGCGGCTACCGCAAGAAGTATCTGCGCGCGCTGTCGCGCCTCACCGCGTTGACCGCAGGCACCGACTAGGCAGGCGGCTCCGTGGGCAGCTTCGCCCATCTCGTCGAGGCGCGCCATCTGCTCTGCGACGTTGAAGTCGGCAGGCGGCCAGCCAAGGTCGAGCGACTCAAGCGCGCCTAGCAACAACTCGGTGATCGCAAGGCGCGCGTACCACTTGTTGTCGGCGGGAATCACATACCAAGGCGCCACGTCAGTGTTCGTCGCGAGGATCGCCGCCCGGTACGCGTCCATGTACTCGGTCCAGTGCGCACGTTCGTCGATGTCGCTCGGGTTGAACTTCCAGTACTTGTCTGGACGCTCAAGGCGCTCGCGCAGCCGGGCGAACTGCTCCTCCGGCGACACCATGAGAGCGCACTTGACGATCGACGGTTCCCGCGTCGGCTACTTCCTTCTCGAACGCGTTGATCTCTGCGTAGCGCTCCTCCCACGGGTCGCCCGGGACGAGGTCGTGCACTCGTACCACGAGCACGTCTTCGTAGTGCGAGCGATCGAATACGCCGATGCGGCCGGCAGGCGGCAACGCGTTGCGAATGCGCCACAGGTAGTGGTGCGCGCGCTCTTCCTCCGTGGGCACGCCAAACGAACGAAGAGCGACGCCCTGGGGGTCCACCATGCCAAGCACGTGACGCACGATGCCGCCTTTGCCCGACGTGTCCATGCCCTGGAGCACCAGCAACACCGCGCGAGTGCCGCCGGTGCGCCCCTCCGCGAAGAGCTTCTCTTGGAGCTGGGAGAGCCGCTCGCCTTGGCGCGCCATGTGCTTCTCCGCGTCCTTGCGGTCGCCCTTCCATCCGGGCGTGTCGCCGCGTTCGGCGAATCCACCGACCACTCGGCGCCCGCTCGCAGCACCTCCGCCGCGTCGTGCTTCCACTTGCTCACTTTAGCCTCCGCGTATTCAGAGTTCTGTGGGCACCAGGGCCACAGCGTCGGGCTCAAGGACGAAGCCATCGACCGTCAGGCGGCGACGTCGCCGAAGACGGCCAACTGGCTGCCCTTCGTACGCTACCGGCTGCGGCGACAAGTTGGCGTGGACCGTCACCGGCCCCATCATCGTCACTTGGCGCGGCGCGCGCTCGGTGACGCCGACCGGGATGCCGGACCCAAGCGTCGGGCACCAAGCGTGCGCGGCCGCGCGGCCATGACCTCGCGTAGCCACGCGCGGATGCTCGTTGGACGGGCCGTGCGCCGACGCGGTCCAACGCGCGAGCGCGGCAAAGGTTGCCTGGTCTTGGGGATCGGGCACGGCGACGTCGTGAGGCCCCAGCCGTGACGTGCGAATTCTTCGAGCCGCCCGCGTTGACGATCGCGGTCCCGAGCGGCTCAGCGTGGTCGGAAAAGAACGCGAAGGGGCGCGTCTCGCCGTACTCCTCGCCCTGGAAGAGCAGCGGCGTGAAGGGCGACAGCAGGATCAGGGCGAGCGCCGCGGCTTGCGCGCCCGGCGTGAGGCGTCGCGCTCGGCCGATCGCCCAAGAGCGCGGTTACCCACCTGGTCGTGATTCGTGGCGAAGACAACGAAGCGGCGACGATCGAGGCGTCCGGAACGGGGATTCCCCAGTCGCGGCCGCGGAAACTTGACCACCCGCCGTCGTGGACAAAGACGTGCGCGAAACGCCTTGTCGAGCGTCTCGACGGCTGCCAAAGTCCGCGAATAGGCCGGTCGCGATCGCCCGTGAGGTAGCGTGCGAGCGCGTGGTGTACATCGTCGGCCCATTGCGCGGTTTGCCCAAGGCCGCCCTCGGCGAGCGGCGTGACCATGGCGGGGTCGTTGAGATCGCTCTCCGCGACGAGCGACAGCGGCCGTCCCAGTTCCGCGGCGAGCGTTGCCGTCTCCTTACTCAGCTGGGCAAGGAAATGAGTGGGGGAGTCGTCGCGAAAGGCGTGCACGGCGTCAAGCCGCAACATGTCGACGTGGAAGTCGCGGAACCAGCGCAGCGCGTTGTCGGCGAGAAAGCGACGCACCTGCGCGGACCGGGGCTGGTCAAGGTTGACTGCTTCGCCCCACGGCGTTGTGAT
The DNA here is from genome assembly GCA_963757685.1 of uncultured Actinomycetota bacterium. Taxonomy (GTDB): domain Bacteria; phylum Actinomycetota; class Actinomycetes; order Actinomycetales; family Demequinaceae; genus Demequina. Next base: position 292,614 of record CAVWSW010000004.1, read on the forward strand.
GAGCGTCGTGAAGTACGGCCCGAACTGCGCCACAGGTAGTTGCCGTCGGGACCCATGTGGTTGTAGACGACGTCGAGCGCCACCCGAGGCCGTGCTGCGTGGGCGGCGTTAACGAACCGTTGCAGGGCCGCCGGGCCCCCGTACTGCTCGTAGACGGCAAACAGTGAGACGCCGTCGTACCCCCAACCGCGCGTCGCCCGGGCATCGGGCGCGAGCGGCATGAACTCAACGATCGTCGATGCCGATGCGTGCGAGTCGCGGCAACTCGTCAATCGCGGAGTCGAGCGTGCCGTCCGGGCGTGAACGTGCCAACGTGGAGCTCATACAAGACCGCGCCGCGCGCGTCCCGCCCTGCCCAACCGTCGTCGCTCCAGGCGAACGCCGTCGCGTCGAACGCGCGAGATGACCCGTGTACTCCGTGCGGCTGGCGCGGCGAACGTGGGTCAGGGAAAGGCCCCTGTCCGTCGACCAGAAACGCGTAGTCCGTCGCCGTCGGCGAGAGCCGGGCCCTGCCACCAGCCGTCGTCGCCGCGCATCATCGGCACGTCCTCCCCGCCTGTACGGCAGTGGAGCTGCTGTGCGAACGGGGCCCAGACGTCGGCCCTCATGCCGTCAAGCCCTCACCAAAAGGGCTACAGGCAACGCGCGCAGAACGGTAGCTATCGCGACCGTGCCGCCAGCCACAGCACCGCCAGTCAGCACGTCCTTCCAGGCTCCCGGCGGCAGTTGCACGGTGTGGTCGTGCCAACCGCCGAGCCGTTCGAGTTCGCCGGCGACGCGCGTTGCGATCGTGACCACGCGATCCGAGTTGTCAACCGACCGGGAAAATACGACCACGTGCCCAGAGGACGAGGCGAGCGGGTGGTACCCGGCGCTCTCGCCGACAAAGGCCTCGGGCTGGCTCCGGCGCAACGACAGCGCTCGCGCCGTCACAAGCAGCTTCTCATCGTCAAGGGTGCGTGGTTTTGCCCTGCCTTTGAGCCGCGTGAGTCGCGCTGCGAGGTCCGCGTAATCCACCGCGCGCCGGTTGTCCGGGTCAACGAGCGACATTGCGACGGACTCCGTTCCTTGGTAGATGTCCGGAACGCCGGGAAGGGTGAGGCTCAACAATTTCTGAGAGAGGATCGCGGCCCGTTCGGCCGCGGCCCTACTCGCGTGCCACCCGAGGATGCTTTCGCGAACGGTGGGGTCTGCGTGGGTACTCTGCGCAAAGAACAACACCTGGTTCTCGTAATGGTGGTTCACCGTGGTCCATGAGGTGTGGCTCTTCGACTCGCGCATGGCCTTGACGAGGTAGCCCTCCAGCCGTTCCCATGCCATAAGCGCGTCAGCGTCCGACGTGCCCACGAGGGTCTGCCACCAGAGGTTCTCCATGCGGCCGTCGAGTTCCGTTGGCCTGATCGGCGCCGTCGTGGTCTGTAGGCGCATCACCAGGTCATCCCAGTCAGTGGCGTACTCGCCGAGCACGCCGAGCCGTGCCCGCACATCCTCCGACCTCTTGGTGTCGTGGGTAGTGAGGCAGGTCATGGCATGTGGATACGTTTGCTGACGCTCGCTCGCCCACGCATGCAGAGTCGCCGCCGAGATATTGAAGTTAGCTGCGGGGGAGCCCACCTCGCACAGCGCGAGCAGGTGGGTCCAGCGGTAGTAGGCGGTGTCTTCCACGCCCTTCGCCATGACCGCGCCGCACGCCTGCTGGAATCGTGTGACGAGCTCGCGACGATCCGCATCGTGGCGCTTGCCTGCGCTGCCCACTTCCGCGCCACGCAAGAGGTCCACGACCACATCGAGCGTCTCATGGCGTTCGGGATCGAGCCGCTCGCGAGCTCGCTCCGCCGCGGAGACGATGGCTTCGAGGGACATGGGTTTTGGTTGGGTGCCAGCAACCACGTATGCGCGATAGCGATCGAACGTCACGATGAGCGTCGTCAAGCAGTCGTAGAGCGCGGTCCACGTGTGGTCCCTCAAGCGCACGTCGGTTGTGCAGATTCCGTGGGCGATGGACGCGAGCCTGCGCATCTCGGACGAGAGCGACTGGCCAACGATTTCCCACTTCGCCTCGTCGATGATGGCGGGGAGCGATCCCATCGCGTCCCCTGTGACCCGGAACATGGTCGCGGCGAGGCTCGACGCGCCGCTCGAGTCGCGGAGCGCGGCGCCAATGCGCCACGAGGCGTCATACCCCGTGGTCCCCGCCGTCTTCCACGAGGTTGGCAGGCGCTCCTCGCCCTCGAGAATCTTCTCGACCACGATCCAGGCACCGTTCGTCACCTCGGAGAGTCGCTGCGAGGTAGCCTGCTGGGTCGGCGAGCCCATCCGGGTGGTCAACGCGTAGCCCCTGCAACGTGCCGTCGTTGACGAGCGAGACCAACAATCGGTGGGTCGCGTCGAAGACCTCCGGATCCTCAACGCGCACGGCGACGAGCGAGCCCACATCGAAGAAGCGGCGGTAGTTGAGCTCCTCATTCGCGACACGCCAGTACGCGAGCCGGTAGTGCTGCTCCTCGACCAGACGCGCCATGGGGAGGTTCTCTGTGCCCTCGCGGACGGGGAAGACGTGTTCGAAGTACCTGCAGTACGGGCACCGCGCCTGCGTCCTCGAAACCGGGCACCACCATCGTCTCGAGCTGGAGCTCGTCGGCGGCAAGCACGGTGCCGATGCGCTGCCCCAAGACCGGCATGAGCACGGGGGCTCCGCGAGCCCAATCCACGTCGAACCAATGTTGGAACGGCTGAAGATTCACCTTCGCGGAGCACCGACCACAGCGCGCGATTGTAATAGGCGGGAGTGGGCACCGCCATGTGATTGGGCACTACGTCAGCAATCAGTCCGATACCGTGCTCGCCCGCGCGCCACGCGAGATCACGCAGCGCCGCCTCGCCACCTAGCGACGCGTCAATCTGACCAGTGGTCCACGACGTCGTAGTAGTGAGTCGAGCCGGGCGAGGCTGTGAGCAGCGGGCTCAGGTAGAGATGCGAGACGCCCAACGCCGCAAAGTAATCGAGGCGAGCGGCAGCGTCGGCCAGGGTGAAGTCGCTCGACAACTGCAAGCGATACGTAGAGGTGGGTACAGAGCGCGTCTGCCCTGTGACCGAGTCGATAGGTGCGTTCGTCTGCCATTGATGTCGCCTTTTCAGGGTGTCTCCATCATGTCAGACGTCGTCTGGCACACTGGCGGCATGAGTCGCGTGATCTTCTGGTGGATAAGTGTGGTGTCGCTCATCGCTGTGGCGGTCGCCGTCGCGGCGCGCTTGTTCCAACAAGAGGCGGGCCCGCTGGCAATTGTCGTTGCGTTCATGCCTTGGGTACTGATCGCCTGTTTTGTACCAATTGTGTTCGGGCTGCTGGCTCGCGCAGGGTGGCTGTCCATGGCCGCATTCGCGCTCCTTGCGCTCGTCATTTGGTGGCAAGCGCCGCTCTTCACGACTGACGGCGGGGGGCCGCCCGTGCTGAGGGTTGCCTCGGTGAACGCCACGTTTGGCGAAGTAGACCCCCAAGCCGTGGTCGACCTTGTGAAGGCCCGACAAGTGGACATCCTCGCGATCCAGGAACTTACGCCGGACGCGGTGGATGGACTTGCGGCGGCTGGGCTCGACGACGAACTGACTTTTTCGATGACACGCCCGGCCGACGGTGTGGCGGGGATCGGCCTATGGTCGCGTTACCCCATGACCGCAGAGGCCCTGCAAGGTTTCAGCGCCAACGCGATCTCTGGGCAGGTCAGTACCCCTGACGGGATGTTGCTCGTCGATGCCGTGCATCCGGCGGCGCCCGGAGTCCTTGACCACACCCTATGGAGCGAGGACTTCGCGCGCTTGAACACTGTGCTGGCTGCAAATATTGGCCCCACCTTGGTGCTCGGCGACTTCAACGCGACGCGGGACCACTCGGAGTTCAGGGAACTTGAGCGACTGGGCTACGACGACGCTGCGGACCAGGCAGGGGCCGGTTTCGCGATGACGTTCCCACAAGAACGCACGCCGTGGCCGCTGGTCGCTATCGATCACGCCTTAGTGCGGGATACGGCACTCACCGCCTTGCAGTTGAAAACGGTGGTGTTGCCCGGCTCTGACCACCGCGCAATCGTGATCCAGTACGCCTTCCCCAAGGAATGATGTGGTGGGCGATACTGGGATCGAACCAGCGACCTCTTCCGTGTCAGTCATGAGAGCCCTGGTCGCCAGGTCCGTGGAACACCGTCGGCGGTGCTCACAGCGTCCGGATCATCCACCTGCCTTCAACCGGGCCGCGAGGCGGCGGGGCGCCTGCACGCGATAGCTTTCCGTCACCAGCTCGGCAACCTCGACCCAGTCCGTCTCGTCGTCGAGCACCATTCCCACGACATTCACTCCCCAGTCGGCTCGGAAAAACGGAGGGCCGGCGTGCGCCAGTGCCGCCAGCTCCTCGTGCGGCACCCGGAAGGTCATGAGGACGGCCGGATCGTCTGTATCGATGTACGCCGATCCCCTCGTGTCGGTGGTGTAGACGTGCAGGAACGTCCGCCGGCGAATCCGCCACCGCAGGCCGATCCACGCCGGCTCCTCGTACGCCTCGGGCAGTTCCCCGCAGATCACCCGGAGCCGGCCCACAACGGCGGGTGGAACGTCCGCGATGTCGCTCATCTGCACCTCCCGCGCCCATCCTGCCCGCCTGGTAGGACATCAGCACATCAGAGTCTCCCGGATTGGAAGGTCCGCTCCGATGGCGGGCGACGGACCGATCGGCTGTGATGCTCCGCGACGCACCGACTTTGCTACACGTCGCCCCATGACAGCCGACTGGCCGCGTGGGATGCAAAAAGGCGGCCACGTCCGCTAGGAACCTGCCGCCTTACGTGGGCGATACTGGGATCGAACCAGTGACCTCTTCCGTGTGAAGGAAGCGCGCTACCCCTGCGCCAATCGCCCGCGAGCAGGCTCCATGGTAGCGGATTTCGGGCTAATCGACCGACGCTCTTAGGAGTCCCGCGGGGGTGCAGGGTCGGCGTCGCGGAGGGCACGGCGATCGAACTCGGCTGCGAGCCGCGTCAGCAACGGACCAGGCTCGAGAGCGTGCCCATCAAGGGCAGCGAGGGGCTGCACATGCCGCGTAGACGACGTCACTGCGGCGAATGCGCTTCCCGCGATTACCTCGTCGAGTACCGCCATCTCAAGCTCTCCGGGAGCGGCGACGCGGACGGGCAGGCTCGCCCTAGCTCCCCACTCGAGCGCGAGTGCGCGAGTAATGCCTGGTAGGCAACCGGAGGCGAGAGGTGGCGTCACTATCTCGCCGCCGCGTTCGATGAACACGTTCGAACCGGTGCCCTCGCACAAGTATCCGTGGGTGTTGGCGATCAGCGCCTCGTCCGCTCCCTTGGCGCGCGCGAACTGCACGATCACCACGTTCTCCGCGTAGGAGGTCGACTTCACGCCGGCAATGGGGGAGCGCTCGTTGCGCTTCCACGGCGCCCGCACCGCGCGGCATTCAGTAAGCGGCGGCGACGCGGAGGCCACCACCACAACGGTCGGCGCCGCATTCCCGCGCACTGAGCTGTGCGGCCCTGAGCCGGATGACATCGTGATCCGCACGCGCGTCATGGCCTCCCCGCCTTCGGCGAGTACCGCCTCAACGCCAGAGCGCACGTGGGCGAGATCGACTCCCGTGAGGCCCATGCGAGACGCAGAGTATTCGAGGCGCATCAGGTGGCGCGTAAGCGCAAAGGCCACGCCGTTGGTCGCCTCCATTGTCTCAAAAACGCCGTCGCCCACTGTGAAGCCGTGGTCGAGCGGAGAGATCGCGTAATCGTTCGACGCGCGAAGCGAGCCATTCACCCAGAGGACGTCGCTCATGGGCCCATTGTGTCGGCGGATGCGAGCGTTATCAACCGTCTTGCCTTGAGTTCCGTCTCTTGCCACTCCGCAAACGGGTCAGAACCCCACGTAATCCCTGCGCCTGTGCCAAATCTGAGGGTGCCGCCGTGAGCGTCATCCCACCAAAACGTGCGAATTCCTACCGCGAGCTCTGCGCGCCGCGATTCCGCGTCGACCCACCCGACGGCACCGCAATAGGGGCCGCGTGGAGCGGTCTCCTCCCGCGCAATGATCCGCAGCGCGGCTTCCTTTGGCGCGCCAGAAACGGAGCCGGGTGGGAACGTTCCCTCGAATAGCCGGGGCCACATCTGCGGCGTCCACGCATATTCGTCGGCGAGCTCCGCGCGCACGGTGGATTGCAGATGCGAGAGCCCCGGATGGTGGTGGAGTGCGAGGAACTCCGGCACGCCAACCGAGCCCGGCATGGCGACGTGAGACAAGTCGTTGCGGATCAGGTCCGTGATCATCACGTTCTCCGCCTCGTCCTTTGGCAGCATCGCCTCGCCCGGCGCGGCGGTTCCCTTGATGGGGCTGCTGGTGACAGTGTCGCCATCGACGCTCAGGTATCGCTCCGGGCTCGCTGACACCACCCACGACCCAGGCATGGCGCCCGACGCCGGTATGGCCACGCGCGCCGCGTATCGGGCGGGGTTTCGCACGGAGAGGCGTTGCGAAAGCGCTACCGCATCTGGGCCATCGGTACCTGCAGGCAGGGGCGCGGACAACACGCGACACAAATTCACCTGGTAAACGTCGCCTTCGCGGATGTCGGAGCGAATGCGCTCCACGCCTGCCTCGTACTGCGCCCTGTTGAGCGACGACTGCCAGGACGCAAGCGCAGGCCCCTCCCAGCGTCGGGCGCTTAGCGACTCTGGAGTGCCTTCGTGCCACGTAACGTCCTCAAACCGCCACGCGTCGAGCTGGCCCTCGAAGGTGCCAACCAGCACCCAGAACCCGCCCTGCGCAAGGCGATGGCCATCACGAGCCGCGTCGATGTGCTCAACGCACCGCCGCGCGCTGACGGCCCTAAAGGCGGCGTGCGCATCCACGCGACCACGGTACCGGGCGACGCGCCGAGGGCCGCTCGCGGATTGGTTTTTACGCGTGGAGTCGGCTAATGTAAATCCCTGGTCGGGACGGTGTCCCGCAGTGCGGACATAGCTCAGCTGGTAGAGCGCAACCTTGCCAAGGTTGAGGTCGCGGGTTCGAACCCCGTTGTCCGCTCGGAGGGCCAATGCCTACCGGGTATTGGTATTACGGTGGGTTGGCCGAGAGGCGAGGCAGCGGCCTGCAAAGCCGTATACACGGGTTCGAATCCCGTACCCACCTCGGGCGATTGGCGCAGCGGTAGCGCGCTTCCCTGACACGGAAGAGGTCACTGGTTCGATCCCAGTATCGCCCACGAGTATCGACAGCCCGCCCCTCACCAGGGCGGGTTTTCGCTTCAGTGGGCGTTCACCTCAACTGATGATTGCCGTCATACGGATCGACACGAGCAAGCCAGGGATCTCGGCTCCAAGCTTCGCCGCGTAGCGCGTTGGAGGACCCGCAGGGAACCACGTCGCGTACTCGTTGTTCATGCCCGCGAAGTCCGCTGGATTTGCGAGCAAGATGCCCACCTCGACCACGTCGTCGAGGGTCGCGCCACCCGCGTGCAGGATGGCCTCGCAGTTCGTCAGCGCTTGGCGGGTCTGCGACTCAATGTCAGCTCCCGCGAAGTCTCCCGTCGCAGGGTCGATTCCTGTGGTCCCAGATACGAACACATGAGCGCCAACCTTTGTCCCTTGGCTGAAGAAGGGAGAGCTTGGCGCGAGCGGAGTGGTGATGATCTGACGTGGCATACGAAGGCTCCTTGTCGGGTGGTGATCATGCTCCCACTTTCACCCGCCGCCGTGCCCGTACCATCGCTTCGTGACCCCGCAATCGCCGCTTCCTGCGCGCAACGGCCTGAGCGCCGCGAGATTGCGCACGCCCGATCGCGATCCAGCGCGCACCGATACTTGGCTCACGATGGGCGAATGGCTGCGCGACAAGCTGCCGGCATACGTTGACTCCACAGAGATGCTCGCGCGAGGGAGTTTCGTTGACGACGATGGACGCGTAGTCCGCGCCGAGGATCCCTTCGCTCACAATCGCTTTGTGTGGTTCCACCGCGATTTGCGCCAGGAGCGCGAGGTGACCGCGCGCGTGCAGGTAGTGCACCGAGACGAACGCTTGGTCGTTGTGGACAAGCCGCCGTTCCTCTCGACCATTCCGCGAGGCCGCCACGTGATGCAGAGCGTCGTTGTACGCATGCGCGCAGAGCTAGATCTGCCGGAGCTGTCGCCAATTCACCGTTTGGATCGGAACACCTCGGGATTGTTGATGCTCACCACCGAGCGGCGATGGCGCGGTCCGTATCAATCGATGTTCGAGAGCCGCAAGGTCAACAAGACGTACTGGGCGCTCGCTCCATTACGGGACGACCTGACCTTCCCTTTGGTGGTCCGCAACCACATCAAGAAAGATCGCGGCGTGTTCCGAGCGGAAGTCATTCCCGGCGCGCCGGTGAACGCCGAGACGCGAATCGAACTCGAATCGATAGTCAAAGACCATGGCATCTATCGTTTGAGCCCCACCACCGGCCGTACACACCAACTTCGCGTTCATCTCGCGGGGCTCGGCATCCCCATCGTCAACGACCCGCTGTACCCGGACGTCGTGGACGTCGAGATAGACGATTTCAGCCGCCCCTTGCAGCTGCTCGCAGGCGCGCTGGCCTTCACCGACCCCGTGGACGGCTCGCCGCGCGCGTTCCGCAGCGGTCGCCAACTCCCACTCGTGCCGGAAGATTGAGCGCGGTCGCCGAGCGCGCCGCGAGGGTTTTCTCTACCCTGGGTCCCATGGACATGGATGACATGATGAAGCAAGCCCAGAACGCCCTCAAGAACGTCTCAGACGAGCAGATCGAGGACGGAGCGGAAATGCTCAAGGGCAAGACCCCAGACCAAGTCGACGGGCTCGTCGACAAGGCCGCAGACTTCCTCGAGGGCATGAACGACAAGTAGCTCGCGCCGGGGGGCGCCCGCGGTGTCGGTACGATCAGGGGTGGCCGCGCGCCCGCGCGCCGGGACCCTAGGAGAGATCGTGCCCAGTTTGACCTTGACCGTCGACGGAGTCGAGCGATCGGTTGAGCAGGGCACGACGTCGGCGGACCTTTTTTCCGAGCGGCCCGACGTTGTGGTTGCGCGGGTTAATGGCGCGCTGTGGGACCTGGCGCGGGTCTTGCCAGCTGAGGCCGTCGTTGAGGCCGTCGCCATCAGCGAACCAGATGGGCTCATGGTGCTTCGCCACTCGACCGCCCACGTGCTCGCGCAAGCGGTGCAGGCGATCAACCCTGCCGCGAAATTGGGTGTTGGCCCGCCGATCGAAAATGGCTTCTACTACGACTTCGACGTGGAGACGCCGTTCACCCCAGAAGATCTCAAAGAGATCGAGAAGTACATGCAGCGCATCCAGCGAGAAGGCCAGGCGTTTTCCCGCCGCGAGGTCACTCGCGAGGAGGCCCTCCTTGAATTGGCTCACGAACCGTACAAGTGCGAACTGCTGAGCCACGAGGCGGATGGGGCGGAGGGCGCGTCCGTTGAGATCGGCGATGGCGACATCACCATCTACGACAATCTGCGTCGTGGCGGGGAGGTGGCCTGGAAGGACCTCTGCCGCGGTCCGCACGTTCAGAGCACCAAGGTGCTCGGGATTGGCTGGTCGCTGATGCGCTCGGCTGCCGCGTATTGGAAGGGCTCCGAGAAGAACCCCCAGTTGCAACGCGTGTACGGCACGGCGTGGCCCTCCAAGGAGGAGCTCGTCGCGTACAAGGAGCGGCTCGCCGAGGCAGAGCGCCGCGATCACCGCAAGCTTGGCTCCGAGCTTGACCTGTTCTCCTTCCCGGATCAGATCGGTTCGGGTCTCGCGGTATTCCATCCAAAGGGCGGCATCATCCGTCACGAGATGGAGGAGTACTCGCGCAAGCGCCACATCGAGGCTGGCTACGAGTTCGTGTACACACCACACGCGACAAAGGCGCAGCTATTCCAGACCTCCGGCCACCTGGACTGGTACGCCGACGGCATGTACCCGCCCATGCGCATGGACGAGGAGCGCGACGCAGAGGGCAACGTCACCAAGCAGGGCGTCGACTACTACCTGAAGCCGATGAATTGCCCCATGCACAACCTTATTTTCGACGCCAGGGGGCGTTCGTATCGGGAGCTGCCGTTGCGGCTTTTCGAGTTTGGCACCGTGTATCGCAATGAGAAGTCGGGCGTAGTGCACGGACTTGCGCGAGCGCGTGGGTTCACACAGGACGACGCTCACATCTACTGCACCAAGGACCAGATGAAGGACGAACTCACGTCCCTCCTGACCTTCGTGCTTGACCTCCTCAAGGATTACGGTCTCGACGACTTCTATCTCGAGCTGTCCACGCGCAATCCGGAGAAGTCCGTCGGAACGGACGAAATCTGGGAAGAAGCAACGGACACGCTTGCGCGAAGTGGCAGTAGCGTCGGGCCTTGAATTGGTGCCCGATCCCGAAGGCGCGGCGTTCTACGGACCCAAGATTTCCGTACAGGCCCGCGACGCTATCGGGCGCACGTGGCAGATCTCGACGATTCAGCTTGACTTCAACCTGCCGGAACGGTTCGAGCTTGAATACATGGCCGCGGACGGCACTCGTCAGCGCCCGGTGATGATCCACCGCGCTTTGTTTGGGTCTATCGAGCGGTTCTTCGCGATCCTCACCGAGCACTACGCAGGCGCCTTCCCTGTGTGGCTTGCGCCGGTGCAGGTGTTGCTGGTGCCCGTCGCCGAGCCGTTCAACGCCTACTTGGCCGACGTCGCGGCACAGTTGCGCGCGCAAGGCGTGCGAGTGGAGCTTGACGACTCGGACGAGCGCTTCCCCAAGAAGATCCGGAATGGCTCCAAAGAGCAAGGTGCCGTATGTGCTCATCGCTGGCGGCGAGGACGCGGAGGCAGGGCGCTGTCTCTTTCCGGTTCCGCGATGGCAGCCAAGACAACGGCGTGCCGGTTGCCGGACGCCGTGAAGCGAATCGTCGAGGCGATCGCCACGAAGGCGCAGGTATAGCCCCATGAGCTCCCAGAGTGGGGACCCGGAAATCGTGGATTCGGAGTGGATGGGCGGCAACCCGGACGGGTTTGAGCGCCTCTGGACGCCACACCGCATGGCATACGTGCGCAACGCGTCGGATCGCGCGCCCATCGAGGGCGAGGACCAGTGCCCACTGTGTAAGAAGCAGGGCGACGACGACCGCGCGCACCTCGTGGTGCACCGCGGCGACACGTGTTACGTGGTGCTCAACCTGTTTCCCTACAACCCAGGGCACCTCATGGTGTGCCCGTACCGCCACATCGGCTGGTACACAGAGGCGAGCGACGCTGAGCGCGACGAAATGGGCGTGCTGACGCAGCGTGCGATGCAGGTCCTGCAAGCGGGTGAGCGGCACCAAAGGTTTCAACATCGGCATGAACCAGGGCGTGACTGGCGGTGCCGGCATCTCCGAGCACTTGCACCAGCACGTGGTGCCGCGGTGGGTAGGCGATTCCAATTTCTTGCCGATCATCGCGCACACGAAGGCGGTTCCCGAATTGCTTGACGACACGTGGTTGCGCGTGAGCGCCGCCTGGAAAGAGACGGCGTAAGTGTTCGGCAAACTCCGACCGTTGATGGGTGCGCTGTGGAAGGCGCCAGCGCGCGGGCCTCTTGGCGCTTGGCATCCACCCCAATGCGATGACGATCATCGGCACCGCAGGCGTGCTCTTCGGCGCGCTTTTCTTCTTCCCCAAGGGCGACATCTGGCTGTTCTGGGGTGTCATGGTTGTCACGTTCTTTGTGATCACCGACATGCTCGACGGCACCATGGCCCGCCTCGGCAACAAGTCGTCGCGGCTCGGTGCGTTCCTCGACTCCACCTTGGACCGCGTCGGAGATGCCGCGATCTATGGCGCGCTCGTGTGGAGCTTTGTTGACGTCTCTCGGGTGACGGCAGCCGCGGCGCTCGTGTGCTTGATCCTTGGCTTCCTCGTTCCCTACTCGCGCGCAAAAGCGGAGTCCATCGGGCGTGGAGGCCAAGGGCGGATTCGCCCAGCGTTCTGACCGGCTCGTGCTGGGACTCACGGCGACCGGGCTCGTTGGCCTAGGGCTGCCGGTAGGCGTGCTCACCTGGACGCTGTGGCTGCTTGTCGCTGCTCGCTGCTGATCACGTTTGTGCAGCGCATCTACTCAGTGGTCAAGGCCGCGCGCACCGACCCAGAATGGAACAAGGACCTCGACATTCGCGTGGAGCACGAGCCGCATTCATGAACTCGCTGCTAGTCGCGATGCGGGTCGCGCGCTACGCACCGCGGTCGGTAATGCGGACGGCAGCGTGGGCTACCGCCAACGTGGGATACGTGCGCAACAGCAAGGCCCGCCGACGTCTTGAAGCCAACCTTGCGCTCGTCACAGGCTTGCAAGGCAAGCCGCTCGCGCGCCTGACCCGTGAGGGACTACTGAGCGCGGCGCGGTACTACGCCGAGGTGCTCGAACTCCCGCGCATGACAGCCACGGAGATCAAGGCGCGCGTGCGCATGGAGAACGAGGATCGGCCGCTCGCGTGCATCGACGACCACAACGGCGCGGTTGTGGTGCTTAGTCACTCTGGCAATTGGGATCTCGTGGGGGCCAAGGCGGTGCTCGAGCTTGGGCCGGTGACCGCTGTTGCCGAGGTGCTCGAACCCCCGGAGGTCTTTGCTCAATTCGTCGAGTTGCGCGACAAGGTCGGCATTCGCATTTACGGTCACTCCGACTCCGGGACGTTTCGCAACTTGTTGCGAGAGGCCGCGTCGAGTGAGAAGCGGTTGGTCGCCCTTGTCGCCGATCGAGACATGACCGGCCGCGGCGTACCGGTCACCATGTGGGGACACGGCGTACGGGTGGCTCCCGGCCCCGCCGCGCTGGCACTTGCCGGCAAGGCTCCGCTGATTCCGCTGATGGTGCACTACGAACGCCTGCACGGCGAGCGAAGGCGCGCGGCGAGGTCCCGTTGGGGCACCGTGATGTCATTTGGACCTGTGCTCGACACCGCGAGCTACGCAGGGGACGGAGCGGTTGACCGTCTTAGTCAGGATTGGGCGGCGTGGATCGCTGACGCGATCGCCGCGAACCCGCAGGATTGGCACATGCTGCAACGCTTTGGGTGGACGACGTGAGAATCGGCATCGTGTGCCCATACTCGCTCGACCGCCCGGGCGGAGTTCAGCTGCACGTGCTTGAGCTCGCGGAGGCGCTGATTGGGCGCGGCCACGAGGTCTCCGTGCTCGCGCCAGCCGGTGACGACACCGACGTGCCGGACTACGTGTTCTCCGCGGGACGCTCCGTGCCGATCCGCTTCAACGGGTCAACAGCGCGCGTGACGTTTGGCCTCGTGTCCGCCGCTCGCGTGCGCTTGTGGCTCGGAGAAGGCGACTTCGACATCGTGCATCTCCACGAGCCTGGGGCGGCATCGCTCGCGCTGATCGCGATGTGGGCACGCGTGGGGCCAACCGTCGCGACGTTCCACACCTCGAACGATGACTCGCGCATCATGCGGCTAGGGAAGCCATGGATCAAGCCTGGCTACGAGGAACTCGATGCGCGGATCGCCGTCTCGCCCTCCGCGGCAGCGACGATCCGCGAGCACTTGCGCATTGAGGCAACTCACATCATCCCCAATGGGGTGGATACCAGCGCATTCGTGAACGCGACCCCAACGTCTCGCTGGTGCGGAACCGCGGACGCGCCCACGGTTGGCATCCTCGGCCGCATGGATGAACCACGCAAGGGCCTCGACGAGTTCCTCGCGATGATCCCCCTGGCACGCGAGCAATTTCCCCATGCACGCTTCCTCGTTGCTGGACGATTCAGCGATCGCGTTGCCGCGCGCGCGGCCCGAGCGGGCGCCGAGGTGATCGGAGAACTCGACGAGGGCGCGAAGGCGAGCTTCATGAGTTCGGTCGATGTCTACTGCGCGCCTAACCTCGGCGGCGAGAGCTTTGGCATCGTGCTTGTCGAGGCCATGGCTGCAGGCGCCGCGGTCACGGCGAGCGACCTCACAGCCTTCAAGGACGTCGCCACCGCGAAGGGTGGGGGATACGCCGTCGAGCTTCACAAGGTTGGCGATGCGGACGACCTCGCGCGAGCGGTGACGGGACTGCTCGCTGATCCCAAGCGTCGGGCAGAATTGGCGGAACGCGGACGCAAAGTTGCCGCCGCGTTTGACTGGTCAAATGTGGCTCCCCGTGTGGAGGCCACCTACCGCGACGCGATTAGGATGGATGCCGAGTTCCATCCCCACCCACCAAAGGAAGTTGCATGACCGACGACGTCACTCCCCAGTCCGTGCAGGTTGGCACCGATTTGGTTAAGCGTGGCATGGCGCAGATGCTCAAGGGCGGCGTCATCATGGACGTCGTCACGCCAGAGCAGGCGCGCATCGCAGAAGACGCTGGCGCGGTTGCCGTCATGGCGCTCGAGCGCGTCCCCGCCGACATTCGCGCGCAGGGCGGCGTGGCGCGCATGAGCGACCCCGACCTCGTTCAGGGCATCATCGACACGGTGTCCATCCCCGTGATGGCCAAGGCTCGCATCGGCCACTTTGTTGAGGCGCAAGTGCTGCAAAGCCTTGGCGTTGACTACGTCGACGAGTCCGAGGTGCTCACGCCAGCTGACTACGCGAACCACATCGACAAGTGGCAGTTCACGGTGCCGTTCGTGTGTGGCGCGACGAACCTTGGCGAGGCGCTTCGCCGCATCTCCGAGGGCGCGGCCATGATCCGCTCTAAGGGCGAGGCCGGCACTGGTGACGTTTCCAACGCGACCACCCACATCCGCACCATTCGCGCGGAGATCGCTCGCCTCACGACGCTCTCGAAGGACGAGCTGTACGTGGCCGCCAAGGAGCTGCAGGCGCCAATTCAACTCGTTCAAGAGATCGCAGAGACGGGCAAGCTGCCGGTTGTGCTGTTCGTCGCTGGCGGCATTGCTACTCCCGCGGACGCCGCGATGATGATGCAGCTTGGCGCAGAGGGCGTGTTCGTTGGTTCCGGCATCTTCAAGTCCGGAAACCCCGCGCAGCGCGCGGCAGCGATCGTCAAGGCGACCACCTTCTACGACGACCCTGCGGTCATTGCCGACGTCTCGCGCGGGCTTGGCGAGGCGATGGTTGGCATCAACGTCGAAGAGGTGCCGGAGCCGCACCGCCTCGCAGAGCGTGGCTGGTAATACGCCCGACGCCGGGGCATCCTCGCGCATCGAGCGGTACGGCGCGCGCGTGCTCCTTTTGGATGACGAGGAGCGGCTGCTGCTCGTGCGCGGGCATGACCCGCACTTGCCAGAGAGGTCGTTCTGGTTCACGCCAGGCGGTGGCATAGAGGGCTCCGAGACGTTTCCGGAGGCCGCTGTTCGCGAGCTCGCGGAGGAGACGGGATACGTGCTCACTCTCGACGAACTCGTTGGGCCTGTGTGGCGCCGCACCGCCGTGTTCGACTTCGCCTCTCGTCCCTACACGCAGCATGAGGAGATCTTCGTTGGTCGCCTCGCCGATGCGGAGCGTCGGCCCCGGAGCGACGCTGTCTTCACGGAAGACGAGCACGAGGCACTTGACGAGTTTGCGTGGATGTCGCAGGCCCAGGTGGCGGGGGAGCGCCTGGAAGTGTTCCCCGACATCCTGAGAGAATCGTGGTCCGTCTTCACGCAGTGGGATGGCGTGACCAGAAACCTTGGAGTGCAACCGGAATGACTGTCATCGGAGTGCTGGCGCTGCAGGGCGACGTGCGCGAGCATGCGGCCGCCCTGGAGCGCGTTGGTGCTGCCCCGATGCGTGTTCGTAGGCTTGCGGAACTGGACGCCGTTGACGCCCTCATCATCCCGGGCGGGGAGTCGACGACGATCGACAAGCTGCTACGCGCGTTTGACCTGTTTGAGCCGCTCCAGGCGCGAATTCAGGCAGGGTTGCCCGTGCTTGGATCGTGTGCAGGGATGATCCTGCTCGCGCGAGACATCATTGGCGCGATCGACGGCCAGCAGACCCTTGGCGGAATACCTATGACGGTGCGGCGCAACGCCTTTGGCCGGCAGGTCGACTCGTCCGAGGTGGAGCTCACGTGGCTTCCCGATGGCACTCCGATGCACGCGACCTTCATCCGCGCCCCGTGGGTCGAGGCATTCGACGATTCGGTTGAGGTGCTCGCACGTGGACGAGGCGCACGGTTCGAGCGGTTGTTGCCGTCGCGGCACGGAACGCGATAGCAACGAGCTTTCATCCTGAGATCCACGCACCGGGCGCGGTTCCCGACGATCGCGTGCACGCACTCCTCATGTCGCTCGCCTGAGCCAACGCCGGAGCCGAACGTGGCGCAACAAGCCGCAGGCCTTGATTTCCGACAATCAAGGCTTTAGCATTGATTTATGTTCGTCGTCACAGCGGATCAGAGGTCCAGCACCCGCACGGGAGACCGCGTGGAGAGCCTGCTTGACCTGCTGCGCCCGTGGCAGGCGGCGTGGCACGCGGACATCGTTCTCCCGCTCGAACGCACCGTTGGCGACGAGGTGCAAATCGTCCTCAGCACGCCCGACGCTGCGGTTGACTTGGCATTAACTCTCGCCAGGGCGCGTGAATGGGCGGTTGGCATCGGGTGTGGCGGCGCTAACGAGCCGCTCGGCGCCAGCGCGCGCGCCAGTTCCGGCGCTGCGTTCGTGCTCGCGCGCAAGGCGGTTGAGCGCGCCAAACTGAAGACCGAGCCCGTTCCCGTTGTCGTCGCAGGGACTCACGAAGGCGGCGCTGAGGCGGCAACGGCAATCTTGCAATTGCTGACAAGCGTTGCTCGGCGGCGCTCGGAGGCCGGCTGGGAGGTGGCCGACATGCTCAGGGAAGGCGCGACCCAACGGGAAGTCGCGGCTCGCCTCAAAATCTCGCAGCAAGCGGTGAGTCAGCGGGTGGCATCTGCCATGATCGACGAAGAACGCCGTGCAAGGCCAGTCGCCGTGCGCCTCGTCGACGCATCAGGGAGGTAGCAGTGCCGTTCGTGATTGCCATAATCGGCCTTGGCGCCCTGGCACTTTCTGCCGCGCTCGGCTGGATCCTGGTCAAGGGGATATTTCGCCATATCAGCCCTGCCGCTACCCCTGGCGTGCTGCGGGGAGGGACGTGGATCGGCATCCTTGAGCGCGTGCTGATCACGGGGGGCATCCTCGTCGGCATGCCGGAAGTGGTCGCGGTGGTGATCGCAGTGAAAGGCCTTGGTCGCTACCCAGAACTACGAGAAACCGAGTCAGATTTACGCGGCGGCGTCGCCGAACGATTCATCATCGGCACCTTGACCAGCTTTCTCGTTGCCGCCGCGATTGGCGTTGGCGCACGCGCGCTCATCCTCGGTATTTCCTAACCGAGCGCAGGATCGGGCAACACCCACCCCCGGCGTCGGCCCCTCGCCCGGCTAGCCCGAACACTCCGCAACGACGACACGTGCGACACGCCGGTTGCTGAGCATCCGGACCTGCGACACGCCGGGCGACACGCCGAGGCGATGTTGGCGAGCGTTCGCGAGCGGACCGACGCGAGACGATAGGCGCATGAAGCTCTACGCAGACCTCCCCGCGCGCCGCACACGTCAGATCCTGTGGGACCTCGTTGGCCTGGCGCTGATCTGCTTCTGGATCTGGCTTGGCGCCACGGTGTATCACGGCATCAATGAGTTGGGCGCTGTCGGGGAGCAGATGGTGTCCGTAGGCGGCTCTCTTTCGCAGAACCTCACGGACATGGGGGACACACTTGGGTCCGTACCGCTTATCGGTGATGGGATCCGCGCGCCGTTCGATTCAGCGAGCGAGGGCGCCCAGAACATCGTGCAGGCCGGCCAGGATCAGCAGGAGTTCGTCAACAACCTCGCATGGCTCGTAGCGATAGGCCTCGTCATTGCACCCATACTGGCGACGCTCGCCTTCTGGCTGATTCCACGCGTGAGGTTCGCGATTAGCGCCACTCGCGTTCGTGCGATCGCCGCGAATCCTGGCGGCGACGATCTCCTTGCGCTTCGCGCGCTTGCCCGACGCCCACTCAACGAGCTCTCGAGTCTGAGGCTTGACATCGCGGAGGGTTGGCGACGAGGAGACCCCGAGGTGATCGCGGGCCTGGCCGCGCTGGAGAAGCGCGCTGCGGGGCTCGCAACCCGTGCCGCGCCCCCTGCGACGGCTGTCCTAGAATGAGCCGATCCCGATAGAAACGTTTGAGGAGCATCGTGTCCGGCCATTCCAAGTGGGCAACCACCAAGCACAAGAAGGCCGTCATCGACGGCAAGCGCGCAAAGCTGTTCGCGAAGCTCATCAAGAACATCGAGGTTGCGGCGCGCGGTGGCGGGGGAGACCTCGCGGGCAACCCCACCCTGTTCGACGCGGTTCAGAAGGCGAAGAAGTCCTCAGTTCCGATCGACAACATCAACCGCGCGGTCAAGCGTGGAAGCGGCCTCGAGAGCGGCGGCGCGGACTACGAAACCATCATGTACGAGGGCTACGGACCCAACGGCGTGGCGGTGCTCATCGAGTGCCTTACGGACAACCGCAACCGTGCCGCGGCCGACGTCCGCATCGGCCTTACGCGCAACGGCGGTTCGCTCGCCGATCCCGGCTCCGTTGGCTATCTGTTCAGCCGCAAGGGCCAGGTCATCGTCGACAAGGCGAGCGGCGTTACCGAAGACGACCTCATGGAGGCTGCGCTCGACGCGGGCGCCGAGGAGATCAACGACCTTGGCGACTACTTCGAGATCATCTCCGAGGCCACGGACTTCGTTGCCGTGCGCACCGCGCTGCAAACCGCGGGAATCGACTACGAGCAGGCGGAGGCGACCTTCTTGCCTTCGGTCAAGATCGAGGTGGACGTTGAGGGTGCGCGCAAGGTGTTGCGCCTGATCGACGCGCTCGAGGATTCCGACGACGTGCAGAACGTGTGGGCGAACTTCGACGCCTCTGACGAGGTGCTCGAGGCGGCCAGCGAGTAAGTCGGTGCGCATCCTTGGCGTTGACCCTGGCCTCACCCGCTGTGGGATCGGCGTTGTCGACGTCGAGGGGCGGCGCGCGAGGCTCGTTTCTGTGAGCGTCGCCGCCACTCCCAGCACGTGGGAAACCCCCCAGCGCCTCGCTGCGATCGCGGACGCGCTGGACGCCGTGATCGCGGAGTTCACGCCGGACGCGGTGGCGCTCGAGCGCGTCTTCGCCCAGCACAACGTGCGCACGGTGATGGGGACCGCGCAGGCGTCGGGAGTCGTCATGCTCGCCGCCGAGCGCGCGGGTCTCAGCCTCAACCTCTACACGCCGAGCGAGGTGAAGGCAGCGGTCACGGGCGACGGCCGCGCGGCAAAGCCGCAGGTTGGCTTCATGGTCGCCAAGATCCTGGGGCTCGCTGAGCCGCCCAAACCGGCCGACGCTGCCGACGCTTTGGCGATCGCCATCACGCACGGGTGGCGCGGCAAGGCGGTGGGTGCGGCGACGGCCGCCCAAGAGCGATGGGTAGCGGCCGAGCGCGCGGCGAAAGGCGCGGCGAGTCGCCGCTCGTAAACAGCGCCCAGCCCGTACGGTATTCGTACATACGTTCGAAAGGGACAGCGGGTGATCGCACAGCTCACGGGCACGGCAGCGCACGTCGGCACCACCTCGGCCGTGGTGGACGTCAACGGCGTCGGGATGTTCGTCCAGTGCACGCCCGGCACCCTCGCCGGCATCCGCACGGGTCAGCCGGTGATCGTTGCACACGCACCTGGTGGTGCGAGAGGACTCGCTCACGCTGTTTGGCTTCTCGACGATCGAGGAGCGCAACTCCTTTGAGACCCTCCAATCCGTGCAGGGCGTGGGCCCAAAACTGGCGCTCGCGATGCTCGCGGTGCATCCGCCCCAGCAACTCGCCGCTGCGGTAGCGGCGGGGGACAGGGCCGCGCTCGAGCGCGTTCCTGGCGTGGGGGCCAAGGTTGCCGCGCGACTGCTTGCTGGAACTCGGCGGCAAGCTCGTCATCGACACTGCCGCGCCGCGCGGTCGCAGGCGACGAGCGCGGCCAGGTGGTCGACGCTTTGGTGAGCCTTGGCTGGAACGCCAAGGCAGCGTCGAGCGCGGTTGACGCGGTTGTCGACGGCCCGGTGGCCCAAGACGACGTCGCGGCGACCCTGCGGGCGGCCCTGCAACGCCTTGGAGGCGGCCGTGGATGACGACGGTGCGCAGCGTCGATGAGAACTGGTCCACTGAAGGCGCCGAACGCGTCGTGCGAGGCGACGCGGATGCGATCGAGCGCTCTACCGAGGCCGCGCTGCGGCCAACGAGCCTCGAGGAGTTTGTTGGTCAGAACGCCGTGCGTGCACAACTGTCGTTGGTGCTGACCGCCGCAGCGGCGCGCGGCGCGGCGGCGGACCACGTCTTGTTGTCCGGCCCACCAGGGCTCGGCAAGACCACCCTGGCGATGATCGTCGCCGGCGAGTTGGGCGCCGCCTTGCGCGTGACGTCGGGCCCGGCGATCCAGCACGCGGGTGACTTGGCTGCCATCCTGTCGTCGCTTGAAGAGGGCGACGTGCTGTTCATCGACGAGATCCATCGCCTTGCGCGACCGGTCGAGGAGATGCTCTATCTCGCGATGGAGGACTTCCGCGTGGACGTCGTGGTGGGCAAAGGCCCTGGTGCCACGTCGATTCCGCTCACCCTGCCCGGCTTCACGGTGGTGGGCGCCACCACGCGCGCCGGGCTGTTGCCTGCGCCGCTGCGCGACCGCTTTGGCTTCACCGCGCACCTCGACTTCTACTCCACGGAGGAGTTGCTGCGCATCGTGCACCGGTCCGCGGGCAAGCTCGACTTCGCCATCGCGGCCGACGCCGCCGCAGAGATCGCGTCTCGCTCACGGGGTACGCCGCGCATCTCCAACCGCCTGTTGCGGCGCGTGCGCGACTGGGCCGAGGTCCACGGCGACGGCGAGGGAACGTTGCCCGCCGCCAGGGCGGCGCTTGAGATGTATGAGGTTGACGAGCGTGGACTCGATCGCCTCGACAGGGCCGTGCTCGTGGCGCTGTGCAACAGATTCGGGGGCGGGCCCGTTGGACTATCGACGCTCGCGGTGGCAGTTGGCGAAGAAGCCGAGACCGTGGAGTCCGTTGTGGAGCCATTCCTTGTGCGTGAGGGACTCGTGACGCGTACCGCCCGCGGCCGGGTGGCGACGCCCGAGGCGTTCGCGCACGTAGGCGCGAGCAAGCAAGGCGGCACCGCGTCGAGGTTGTTCGATTAGGTCGTGCCCTTAGGTTGGTCGCCTTCGCATCGCGTACCGCCTAGAATCGTCGGGGCCCTGGTGGGCCCGTGGATCGTAAAGGAATGCTGAGTGTCTACTGTCGTCAAGGGTGCAAAGCGCGCCCTCATCTGGCTGGGCGTCATCGTCGTCGTCCTGTACTCGGTCCTGACGCTTGGCGTTGTGACGGGCAAGACCACCTTCACGCCCGGACTCGGACTGGACCTCGCGGGTGGCACACACGCTGATCCTCAAGGCCGAAGTCGACCGAACGCTGACGTCACCATCGACGCTGGCGGACCTGAACCAGGCCGTCGAGGTGATTCGTCGCCGCATCGACGCGACCGGCGTCGCCGAGGCGGAGATCACCACGCAGGGCTCCGACACCATCGTGATTGCGCTTGCCGGCCACCCTTCGGACCGCACCATTGACCTGATTCGCCAGAGCGCCCAGTTGCAGTTCCGGCCCGTGCTGCTCGTCGGTAGCCCAGAGGCCACCGGTGAGCGCGACGCCAACGCCGTCGCCTTCCGTGTCGCCGAGCCGCAGACCCAAGCGCGTCCCCCAGCGCCTCAGCCAACCGCGAGCGGCGACGCCATCACCGGCCCCACCGCAACCGCCTCAAGCGACACCGGACGCCACGGCGTCTGCCGATCCAAGCGCGAGCCCGTCGCCCAACCCCAGCCCCGTACCGGGCGAGACGGATCCCGTCGTCCTTCGACTGGCTCACGGATGCGCTCTTGGCGCAGTACCAAGCGCTCGACTGCAACGCGAAGTCGAACTATAGCGGCGTCGACCTTGGGCGACCCCAACGCGGGGCACGTCGCGTGCGCCAAGGGCACGCCGCCAAACCCGAACGAGAAGATCGCGATGGGCCCGGTGGAGCTTGACGGTTCCGACGTCAAGACCGCGACCTCTGGCCCCGCGTACGGCGCTGGCAGGCACCCTCACGGGCGACTACGAGGTCCAGCTCGAATTCAACTCTGCTGGTTCCAAGAAGTTCGCCGACATCGACCGAGCGGCTCTACGGGTTCTACAAGGTGGACCAGACCGACGTCCGCGCGCAGTTCGCGATCCTGCTCGACGGCGTCGTGATCTCGCACCCGACGGTCCAGGCGCACATCACCGGCGGCACCGCGACGATCACCGGTAACTTCACGCAGCACAGAGGCGGAGGAACTCGCCAACCAGCTCAAGTTCGGCGCCATCCCGCTCGACGCTGACGCTGCAGTCCAAGAACACCGTGACGCCCATCGCTTGGCGCGGAGCAACTCCAGAAGGGCCTCATCGCCGGCGCGATCGGCCTGCTGCTCGTGGTGATCTACACGTTGTTCCAGTACCGCGCTCTTGCCGCCGTGACCATCGGCTCGCTCGCGATCGCCGGCGCATCATCGTCTACGCGCATGATCGCGCTGTTGTCGTGGGGCATCGGCTACCGGCTGTCGCTCGCGGGCGTCGCCGGTCTCATCATCGCGATCGGTATTACGGCGGACTCGTTCATCGTCTACTTCGAACGCGTCAAAGACGAACTCAGAGAAGGCAGATCGCTGCAGGCGTCGATCGACCACGCGTGGACGCGCGCGCGGCGCACCATCCTGGCCTCCGACGCGGTGAGCTTCCTCGCCGCCGTCGTGCTCTACGTGCTCGCCATCGGCTCGGTGCGAGGGTTCGCCTTCACGCTTGGCCTCACCACGCTCGTCGACGTCTTGGTCGTGATCCTGTTCACGCACCCCGTGCTTGGTCTTGCTGAGCCGCACCAAGTTCTTTGGCGAGGGACACCGGTTCTCTGGCCTCGACCCGCGTCAACTGGGCAAGTCCGCGATGTACAAGGGCCGCGGGCGGCGTCGGCGCGCCGCGGGCACCAGCGCCCTGGCGAACCGGAGACCGGGCCAAGCGTCGAGCCTCACGCTTGCCGAACGCAAGGCTGCCGCAGCGAAGGGAGAGGACAAGTGAAGCTAGGACTTGCCCAGTGGGGTAACCAGTTGCACTCCGGCGAGCGCACCTACGCGATCGTCCCCAAGCGCCGCATGTGGCTCACGATCTCCGCCGCCGCGATGCTGCTGTGCGTCATCATCCTCTTCACCAAGGGCCTCAACTTCGGCGTCGACTTCACCGGCGGCACCGTGTACCAGGTGTCCGACGTGGCGAACCCAGATCCCCAGATCGCCGAAGACGTAGTGGCGCAGTACGCGCCCGAACGAAGAGCCGCGCATCTCGGTGCTCGGCACGAGCGACATCCGCGTGCAGATCGGCGTCGTCGACATCGAGGTGTCGCGGCAGATCGAGGCGGGGCTCGCCGACGGCGTACAACGTGCCGGCCGAGAGCGTGAGTTCTCGACCAGATCGGCCCCACGTTTGGCGCAGAGGTCGGCAAGAAGGCCATCCAGTCGCTCGTGGTCTTCCTGGTCCTCGTCGCGCTCGTCATGACCGTGTACTTCCGCGCGTGGCGCATGGCAGTCGCTGGCATCGTCGCGCTCTTCCACGACCTCGTGTTCACGGTGGGCATCTACGCGCTCATCGGCTTCGAGGTGACGCCCGCGTCGGTGATCGGGTTCCTGACGATCCTGGGCTATTCGCTCTACGACACCGTGGTGGTGTTCGACAAGGTTCGAGAGAACACCGACAACCTCACCACGCAGCACCGCTACACGTACGACGAGCTCGCGAACCTGGCGCTCAACCAGACGCTCGTGCGCTCAATCAACACGTCTGTGGTGGCGCTTGCTGCCCGTGGCCTCGATCCTCTTCATCGGCGCCTTCGTGCTCGGCGCGGGAACGCTCAAGGACATCTCGCTCGCGCTGTTCGTCGGTATGGCCGTGGGCACGTACTCGTCGATCTTCGTGGCGACGCCGCTCGAGGTGACGCTGCGCGACCGCGAGAAGCGCATCCAGGCGCACACGCGGCAGGTGCTTGACATGCGCGCCTCCGGCAAGTCCGACGTCGTGGTTGACGAGGACGGCTACGTGCGGGTTGGAGCGCTGCAACCGGGCACGCACAAGGGCCAAGCGGCGCAACCCAAGCGCAAGGGCCGCAAGTAGACTGGCGTTTCCCCTAAGGGCGAGGAGGCGCCAGTGACTGAGACTCGCGCTTCCGCCTCGCCCGGACGCTCGTTCTTGCGCCGGCCCACGCGCGAGCCCACCGCCATTGACGGCGTGCTCGAGACGTATCACCGGATGTACCCCAAGGCGAAGACCGCGCTCATCGAGCAGGCCTACGCCGTGGCAAAGGCTGCGCACGAGGGCCAGCTGCGCAAGAGCGGCGAGCCGTACATCACCCACCCCATCGCGGTGGCGCAGATCATCGCCGACCTTGGCCTTCCGGACTCCGTGATCGCGGCCGCGCTGCTCCACGACGTTGTCGAGGACACCGAGCACTCGCTCGACCAGATTCGCGAGCAGTTTGGCGACGAGGTCGCGATGATCGTGGACGGCGTCACCAAGCTCGACAAGGTCAAGTACGGCGACGCGGCGCAGGCGGAGACGGTGCGCAAGATGGTCGTCGCGATGGCCAAGGACATTCGCGTGCTGCTGCTCAAGCTCTGCGACCGGCTCCACAACGCGCGCACCTGGGAATTCGTGGCGCCAGAGAGCGCGCGCCGCAAGGCCCAAGAGACGCTCGAGATCTACGCGCCGCTCGCGCACCGCATGGGCCTCAACGCGATCAAGTGGGAACTCGAGGACCTGTCGTTCAAGACGCTCTATCCCAAGATCTACCAAGAGATCGTCGACGTCGTCACGGATCGCGCGCCCGAGCGCGAGAAGTACCTCGACGCAAGTGCGCGTGGAGATCGACAAGGACCTCAAGTCCATGAAGATCAAGGCCGAGATCACGGGCCGCCCAAAGCACTACTACTCGGTCTACCAGAAGATGATCGTGCGCGGCCGCGACCTCGGCGACATCTACGACCTCGTAGGCGTGCGCATCCTCGTGGACTCGGTGCGCGACTGTTACGCGGTGCTTGGCGCGATGCACGCGCGGTACCAGCCGGTTCCCGGCCGGTTCAAGGACTACATCGCGATGCCCAAGTTCAACCTCTACCAGTCGCTGCACACCACGGTGATCGGGCCCACGGGCAAGCCAGTGGAGCTGCAGATTCGCACGTGGGACATGCACCGCCGAGCGGAGTACGGCCTCGCCGCGCACTGGCGCTACAAGGACGCGGCGCGCGGCGGCGTCACGGCCAGCGAAGCACCACGCGGACATGGGCTGGCTGCGCCAGATCGCGGACTGGCAGCAAGAGACCGCGGACCCGAGCGAGTTCCTCGACTCGCTGCGCGGCGAGATCTCGCGACGCCGAGGTCTACGTGTTCACGCCGCGGGGCAAGCTGCTCGCGCTGCCGCAGGGCGCCACTCCCGTCGACTTCGCGTACGCGGTGCACACCGAGGTGGGCCACAAGACCATCGGCGCGCGCGTCAACGGACGCCTCGTTCCGCTCGACTCCACGCTCGACAACGGCGACACCGTGGAGGTGCTCACGAGTTCGGACGAGAACGCGCACCCCAAGCGCGACTGGCTCGAGTTTGTCGCAGTCAACGAGAGCGCGCAACAAGATTCGCCAATGGTTCACGCGCGAGCGCCGCGAGGAGTCCATCGAGACAGGGCGCGACATGCTCGCGCGCGCCATCCGCCGCCAGCACCTGCCGATGCAGCGCCTCATGAGCAAGTCCACGCTGCTCGCCCTCGCAAAGGAAATGCAATACGAGGACGTCGACTCGCTCTACGCGGCCATCGGCGAGCACAAGGAGCAGGCGTCCGACGTCGTCGCGAGGATGACCGAGGCCGTTGGCGGGGCCGAGGGCGCGGACGAGGACGTCACCGAGATCACGCGGCCCGGCCTGCCGCAGCGCGCCCGCAGGGGCGATCCTGGCGTCTCCGTCACGGGCCTTACCGACGTGGTGGTCAAGCTCGCGCGGTGCTGCACGCCGGTTCCCGGGGACCCGATCCAAGGCTTCGTGACGCGCGGCTCTGGGGTGTCCGTGCACCGCGTCGGATTGCGACAACCTTGCGCGACTCGAAGACCAAAGCGAGCGTCTCATCGACGTCCAGTGGACGGGGCAGGCCGAGACGACCTTCCTGGTGCAGATCGAGGTCGAGGCGCTCGACCGCAACCGCCTCCTCAGCGATGTGACCAAGGTGCTTTCCGACTATCACGTCAACATCTTGTCCGCTCAGGTCGCCACCACAAGGGACCGCGTCGCGTGGTCCAGCTTCTCCTTCGAGATGGCGGACCCTTCGCACCTGGGCGCCGTACTCGCCGCTGTGCGGCGCATCGACGGCGTGTACGACGCGCGGCGCGTAAGCGGCGGCAAGCGCTTCTAGGCCCCCTCGAGCACCGCGAGCGCGTCGGCGAGCGACAGCACGCGCGCTCGGTAGTGAGTATGGCTTTCTATCTCGCGCACCCCAGCGAGCAGTTCTGCGCTACTCGTGGCTCCAGCGCGCAGGGCCGACGCTACGGCTGGCAAGGCGCAGGCCGGCGCGCGAGTGCGACAACGCGTCGATGCACGCCCTGGTAACTGTCGCCACCCGAGGTGCGGGAGCGTCGGGCAAGCCGCCAAGCCAACCGGAGTGAAACGACAGCGGAGGGGAACCGGCACAAGGAGTGGTGCGGTGCGCGCCGCGCGGACCCGCGAGGTCAATAACGTCAGGTGCCCCAGCCACTCCTTCGAGCCACAACGCGGCCAAGCCAGTGAGCCACATGTGTTCCGGTACCAAGGGAGCGATGATGTGGAATCGCAGCGCGCGCGTCGAAGGCACGTCGTTCGCGATCGCTACGCCACCGAGCACATCGTGGATCAGGCCGTCGCGAGCCAGGCGCGAGAACGCGGTGGCGCCAACGCGATCGCGAAGCACAAGCAACATGCCGCCAAGTATCGGCACCGCTTGGCTGCGGCGCGCAACACCTGTGGAAAAGTGCGCGGCTCAGCCCTCGATTTGCTTGAGCCAGGCCTTACGCGCGTCGAGCGACTCCTTGAGAGACTTCTTCTCAGCTGGCGTCTTGGCCGCGGAGAGCTTTGCCTCGAGGTCGGCGATCGCTGCGTGCAATTGCGCGGCCATGCCGGACACGCGCGCCTCGACCTCTGGATTTCGAGAGCTCCACGCGGACGACTCTGCATCGCGCACGGCGCGCTCAACGGCGCCGAGGCGCTTGGAAAGCGACTGCGACTCTGCGCGCGGCAACCGACCCGCGGCCTCAAACGCGTCCTGAGCGGCCCGCAGCGACGCCTTAGCGGCCGCGAGGTCCTTAACGGGCAAGGATCCCTCAGCGGCCTTCACGGCGGCCGTGGCGGCCTCGATGTTGGGCGCTAGCGCGGCCTCCGCAGCGTCAGCCTGGGTGCGCTTGGCTTCAAAGAACGCGTCTTGTGCGGTCTGGAATCGCTTCCACAGCGCGTCGTCAACGCTGCGACGGCCCCGGCCGGCTGTGCGCCACTCGGTCATGAGGTCGCGGAACTCGCGCGCCCCGCGCTCAAAGTCGTCGGTAGCAGTGAGCGCCTCGGCACGGGCAACGAGCGCCTCTTTGCGCGACGCGACCGCAGTGTTGGCGCCGTCGACTTCCGCAAAGTGGTGCTTGCGTGCCTTCTCGAAACTCGTGCGCGCATGCGTGAAGCGCTTCCACAGTTCGCGCTCCGTGTCCTTGGGGATCCGGGCGTCGGAGCGCTGCGCTTCCTTCCAGCTGTCGAGAAGGGCGCGCAGTTCCGTGGTGTCGTTCTTCCAGTGGATGGAAGCTACGGGCGCCGCGGCAATGGCCTCCGCGCGCGTCACCAACGCCTCGCGGCGCTCGAGTGACTCCGCGCGGGCCTTGCGGCGCTCCTCTGCGAGTGCCTCGCGCGCAGCTACGGCGTCAGCCTCGACGGGAGCAAAGGCTTCGCGCAGTGCCGCGAGATCGCCGACGACTGTTGGCCCTTCGAGCGCTCCGCGGATGGACGCTAGTGCGTCGTCGATGTCCTTCGGCGACAGTTCAGCGGCCGTGAGCCGAGCCGCGAGGCGATCAACTGACGTCTTGAGTTCAAAGTAGGCGCGCGCGTATGCCGCGAGCGGCTCGTCGCCCTCTGCGGGGCCCACCTCGCGAGCGGTGTCGCCGTCCATGACGCTCACCACGCCGTCTGCAACCGAGCCAAATGCCTGCGCCGCGGCCAGATCCGCCGGATCAATGGCGGAGGCCACGGGCACGCGCACGGGATGCGTGACGTGCGCAGCGATGGCGGCCGGGCTAGGCGCGCGGAACGAGCCAGGCTTAGGAACTGGACGGGGCTTGGGAGTGGCCGCGGGCGCAACTTCTGCAGGAGCGTCGGGCGTGGTCTCGCTGATGTCTGGCGAGCTCATTGGATGGTTACCTCGTTGTGATGGCGGAAAGGGTTGGCCAACTGCCGGGTTCTCCGGTGGTCGTACCAGCCTGGGCAATGCACCAACAATACTCAGGCCGCCGGTGACCTTGCCTACCCGCTCGGCCGCGCGCGAAGGAGCACCGCCGCGCGGGATGGAACAATAGCGGCATGTCGCGCCTCTCACCCCTCTCTGGTTTCCCGGAGTGGAGCCCAGCCGAACGGGTCGTCGAGGCCTCCGTCATCGCCACGTTGCGCGAGGTGTTTGCGCTCCACGGATTCGCGGAGATCGAGACTCGCGCAGTCGAGCCGGTAGCGCGCCTCGCGGGGGATTCCGACGCCGCCAAGGAGATCTACGCGGTTTCTCGCCTTGCGGCGGAGCCGGGTTCCGACGCCAAGTTGGGCCTCCACTTTGACCTCACCGTTCCGTTCGCTCGCTACGTTGAGGAGTTTGCCCCCTCGCTCGCCTTTCCGTTTCGGCGGTTCCAGATTCAGAAGGTGTGGCGCGGCGAGCGTCCCCAAGAGGGCCGCTACCGCGAGTTCTACCAAGCGGACATCGACGTCGTTGCTCGCGACGTCTTGCCCTCGCACATCGAGGCCGAGGTCGCGGTCGTCATGGCTCGCGCCCTCGCTGCGCTGCCGATTCCGCGCGCCACGATGCACATCAATAACCGCAGGCTCGTTGAGGGTTTCTACACGTCCGTTGGCATCGTCGACGTGCCAGGAGCGCTGCGCTCCGTAGACAAGTTGGACAAGATCGGCTCTGACGGCGTGCGCGCTGAGCTCACCGCCAAGGGCGTCAGCACCTCGGCCGCCGACGCTGTGCTCGAACTCGCCAAGATCCACTCGAGAGATTCCTCGTTCATCGCGGCGGTGGACGACTTGTGGCAGACGTCGTTCACAAATGGCGACCCGGTCGCAGAGAAGGCTTTCGCAGACGGCGTCGCAGAACTCGCTGCGCTCGTCAACGCGGTCAACGAGGCGGTGCCTGGCACCGCCGTGGCAGACCTGCGTATTGCGCGCGGACTCGACTACTACACGGGCGCCGTGTACGAGACCGTTCTCGAGGGCCACGAGGACCTCGGCTCGATCTGCTCGGGCGGGCGCTACGACTCGCTCGTTGCCGGCGGAGGATTCCCGGGCGTCGGTTTGTCGATTGGCGTGTCGAGACTGGTAAGCCGCATGTTGACCGCTGGGCTAGCGAGCGGCAGCCGTGCCGTGCCGTCGGCCGTATTGGTCGCCGTGACGGACGAAGACACGCGAGGCGCGTCAAATGCCGTGGCTGACGCGTTGCGCGCGCGCGGCATTCCTGCGGAGGTGGCGCCGAGCGCCGCCAAGTTCGGCAAGCAGATCCAGCACGCGGAACGGCGAGGCATCCCGTTCGTGTGGTTCCCTGACGCTGGCGAGGTCAAGGACATTCGTTCTGGCGATCAAGCCGTGGCGGACGCCAACGTGTGGGAGCCGCCCGCAGAGGATCGTTGGCCGCGCGCTGTGCGCTCGTAAAAACGCGCGCGGCTAGACTCTTCCGTACTCTCCACGTTGTTCCGAAAGGCTTCTTCCGTGCTCCGCACCCACCTTGCAGGTTCCCTCCGTGCCGCCGACGCAGGCTCCACCGTGACGCTCGCCGGCTGGGTAGCGCGGCGCCGCGATCACGGCGGCGTGGCGTTCATCGACTTGCGTGACGCGTCCGGGCTCGCCCAGGTAGTGCTGCGCGAGGACATCGCGCACGAGCTTCGCAACGAGTTCGTGATCCAGGTGACGGGCGAGGTGCGGCTGCGCCCGCAAGGCTCCGCGAACGCCAACCTGTCGTCCGGCGAGATCGAGGTGGTGGGGGTAGAGGTCGTCATCCTCAACACCTCCGCGCCAACCCCGTTCCCGATCGATGAGCACGTCACCGTAGGTGACGAGGCGCGCCTCAAGCACCGTTACCTTGACCTGCGCCGTCCCGCCCCGCGCGCCGCGATGGTCATGCGCTCGAAGGCGAACGCCGCCGCGCGCCGCGTGCTTGACCGCCACGACTTCCTTGAGATCGAGACGCCAACGCTCACCCGCTCGACGCCAGAGGGCGCGCGCGACTTCCTTGTGCCCGCTCGCCTCGCGCCCGGGTCGTGGTACGCGTTGCCACAATCACCGCAACTGTTCAAGCAGTTGCTCATGGTTGCTGGCATGGAGCGCTACTACCAAATTGCTCGCTGCTATCGCGACGAGGACTTCCGCGCGGACCGCCAGCCGGAGTTCACCCAGCTCGATGTCGAGATGTCGTTCGTAGACCAGGATGACGTGATCGCGCTTGGCGAGGAGATCGTCAAGGAACTGTGGAGCCTCATCGGGTACGAGGTTTCTACGCCGATCCCGCGCATCACATTCGCCGAATCGATGGCGCGCTTTGGATCCGACAAGCCAGACCTCCGCTTTGGGCTTGAGCTCACGGAACTCACCGAGTACTTTGCCGAGACGCCGTTCCGCGTCTTCCAGGCGCCGTACGTTGGCGCCGTGGTCATGCCGGGCGGCGCTTCGCAGCCCCGCAAGGCGCTCGACGCGTGGCAAGACTGGGCCAAGCAGCGCGGCGCGCGGGGCCTGGCCTACGTGCTCATTGGCGAAGATGGCGAACTTGGCGGCCCGGTAGCGAAGAACCTGTCGGAGTCCGAGCTTGCCGGGCTTGCCGCCACGGTTGGCGCGGAGCCGGGCGACTGTATCTTCTTCGCCGCCGGGGGCGTTGGACCCTCGCGGGCTCTGCTTGGCGCGGCGCGCAACGAGATCGCCCGCAGGGTTGGCCTGATCGACGAGAGCCGGTTCGAGTTTGTGTGGGTGGTTGACGCGCCCATGTTCAAGCCCGTTGACGGCGAGGACGACGACGTGGCGCTTGGCCACAGTTCGTGGACCGCGGTGCACCACGCATTTACCAGCCCAAAGCCTGAGTTCATGGACACGTTCGACACCGACCCCGGCTCGGCAAACGCCTATGCCTACGACATCGTGTGCAACGGCAACGAGATCGGCGGCGGATCAATCCGTATCCACCGCAGGGACGTCCAGCAGCGAGTGTTCTCCGTCATGGGGATTGGCGAGGAAGAGGCGCAAGAGAAATTTGGCTTCTTGCTCGATGCGTTCCAGTACGGCGCGCCCCCGCACGGCGGTATTGCGCTTGGTTGGGACCGCGTCGTCGCGCTGCTCGTTGGCACGCCATCGATTCGCGAGGTGATCGCGTTCCCCAAGTCCGGCGGCGGCTACGACCCCCTGACCGACGCTCCGGCCCCCATTACGCCAGAGCAGCGTGCAGAGGCGGGCGTGGACTTCGTCCCCGAGGCAGTCGAGGAGTAGCTGGCGCGCGCCTAGGCTGACCCCGTGGACCTCTTCGACGCGCAGGCGACTACGGCCTCTGGCGTCCCAGAGCTCGCGGCAAACGCCCCGCTCGCCGTGCGCATGCGCCCGCGCACGCTCGGCGAGGTCGTTGGGCAGTCCCACCTGCTCGCCGACGGCTCGCCGCTCGCGCGCCTGATTGGGCCCGACGCCGCGGCGACGTCGCTCATCCTGTGGGGTCCTCCCGGCACGGGAAAGACCACCCTCGCGTACCTCGTCGCTGGTAATCGGCGCTTCGTCGAGCTCAGCGCGGTCACGGCTGGCATCAAGGACGTGCGCGCTGTCATCGAGGACTCCAAGCGCCGCGTCGCCACGGGCGAGCGCGAGACCGTCCTCTTCATCGACGAGATCCACCGCTTCACGCGCACGCCAGCAGGACGTGCTGCTGCCCGCGGTCGAGAACCGTTGGGTAACGCTCATCGGCGCGACCACAGAGAACCCGTCCTTCTCCGTAGTCGGCCCGCTGCTGTCGCGGTCGCTGCTGCTCACGCTCAAGCCGCTCACGGAGGCAGACATGCGTCGCGCTCGTGGACAGGGCGGTCGCCGACGAGCGCGGCCTCGCGGGCGCGGTGACCGTCGACGCCGGACGCGCAAGACCCACATCGTGCGCGTCGCGGGCGCCGACGCGCGCAAGGCCCTCACGCTGCTGGAGGCGATCGCGGATGCGGCCGGCGCCGGGGGAACGGTCACGACCGCGCTCGCCGA
Organism: uncultured Actinomycetota bacterium; assembly: GCA_963757685.1. GTDB lineage: Bacteria > Actinomycetota > Actinomycetes > Actinomycetales > Demequinaceae > Demequina. The sequence goes on from CAVWSW010000004.1 coordinate 325,170, forward strand.
ACAGGCGATGGACGCGGCGCTCGTCGCGTACGACCGCCAGGGCGACCAGCACTACGACGTCATCAGCGCGTTCATCAAGTCGGTGCGCGGTTCCGACGTCGACGCGTCGCTGCACTATTTGGCGCGCATGGTGGTGGCGGGGGAGGACCCGCGCTTCATCGCGCGCCGGCTCGTGATCCTCGCGGCGAGGACATCGGTCTCGCGGATCCGCAGGGCCTCGTCGTCGCCCAGGCCGCCGCGGACGCCGTGAGCTTCATCGGCATGCCAGAGGGCCGCATCGTGCTCGCGGAGGCGACCGCCTACCTCGCGCTCGCGCCCAAGTCCAACCGCTCCTACGTCGCGATCGACCGCGCGATCGCGGACGTCAGGGCGGGCAAGGCCGGCGTGGTCCCCGACCACCTGCGCGACGCGCACTACGCGGGCGCCGAGCGCATCGGCCACGGCAAGGGCTACCAGTACGCCCACGACGCCCCCCACGCCGTGGCCGCCCAGCAATACCTGCCCGACGCTGCTGCAGGGGCGACGCTACTACGAACCCACGGACCACGGCTTCGAGAAGACGCTTGGGCGAGCGTCGGCTCGGCCGCGACATCACGAGTGCATGCTTGGCAGGGACGCTGCCTAGGGACGACGATCACCAGCGACACGCGACACGACCTGGGAATCACGTGCTGGCCGTAGGGCTGGGCTTTGGTACCATTGACGACGGCCCTCGCGGGCGGTTGGCTGCTGTCGCCGCGACTCCCTCAGAATTTATGGCATACGGACACGCATGCGCGCGTTCCATCACTCTTAAGGAACACCTTGACTTCAGTACAGAGTGCGCGCCGCCAGGTTCGCCTGTCGCGCGCCTGGGCCTCGCCCTGACGCCCAAGGCCGTCAAGCACTTCGAGAAGCGCCCCTACCCGCCAGGTGAGCACGGCCGCACGGCGCGCCGCAAGGAAAGCGACTACGCCGTTCGTCTGCGCGAGAAGCAGCGTTTGCGCGCCCAGTACGGCCTGCGCGAGAAGCAGATGACGCGCACCTACGCCGAGGCAAGCAAGGAGCCGGGCCTGACCGGTGAGAGCTTCGTCGAGCTGCTCGAGATGCGCCTCGACGCCCTCGTGCTGCGCGCCGGCTTCGCCCGCACCATCCTGCAGGCGCGCCAGACGGTGCTGCACCGCCACATCCTCGTTGACGGCAAGATCGTCGACCGCCCGTCGTTCCGCGTGACCCCCGGCCAGACCATCCAGGTCAAGCCCAAGGCCGTCACGATGGAGCCCTACATGGCCGCCGCCGCTGGTGCGCACCGCGACGTGCTGCCTGAGGTTCCCGACTACCTTGACGTTGAGCTCGAGAAGCTCACGGCGAAGCTCGTGCGCCGCCCCAAGCGCGCCGAGGTGCCCGTGACGTGCGACGTCCAGCTCGTCGTCGAGTACTACGCCCGCTAAGGCGTACTAGCTCTTAACGACTCGTACGCAACCGCCGCTCGGCCCTTGGCATACGTCGGGGTCCGGCGGCGTTGCTGTCTATGGAGGTAAGGCTCAGATGCGAACCGCGGACATTCGCCAACGCTGGCTCGACTACTTCGAGTCCAACGGCCACGCCGTCGTGCCCTCGGCGTCGCTTGATCTCTCCCGACCCCTCCCTGCTGTTCACCGTCGCGGGCATGGTGCCGTTCATCCCGTACATGATCGGGTCAGCAGACGCCGCCGTGGCCGCGCGCAACGAGCGTCCAGAAGTGCATCCGCACCCAGGACATCGAAGAGGTCGGCAAGACCACCCGCCACGGCACGTTCTTCCAGATGAACGGCAACTTCTCGTTTGGCGACTACTTCAAAGAGGGCGCGATCACGTACGCGTGGGACCTCGTCACGGGATCCGAGTCGCGAAGGCAAGTACGGCTTCGACCCCGACGACGTGTGGGTCACCGTCTATCACGACGACGACGAGGCTTTCGCGTCTCTGGCGCGAGATCGCGGGCGTTACCCGACGAGCGCATTCAGCGCCGCGGCATGAAGGACAACTTCTGGTCACACGGGCCAGCCCGGCCCCGCCGGCCCGTGCTCCGAGATCTACATCGACCGCGGCCCGCGAGTTCGGCAAGGATGGCGGCCCCGTCGTCGACGAGGACCGCTACCTCGAGATCTGGAACCTCGTGTTCATGCAGTACCAGCGCGGCGCGGGCGGAGAAGGAAGACTTCCGCTCATCCTCGGCGAGCTCGCCAGAAGGACATCGACACCGGCGCTTGGGCTCGAGCGCGTCGCGTTCCTCAAGCAGGGCGTCGCGAACATGTACGAGATCGACGAGGTCATCCCCGTCATTCGCAAGGCGCGAGCAGATCTCCGGCCGCACGTACGGCGCCAACCACGACGGACGACGTCCGCATGCGCGTGGTCGCCGACCACGTGCGTTCCGCGCTCATGCTCATCGGCGACGGCGTCGTCCCTGGCAACGAGGGTCGCGGCTACGTGCTGCGCCGCCTGTTCCGACGCAGCCGTGCGCGCGATGCGCTTGCTTGGCGTCGACGACCACGTGATGCTCGGAGCTGCTCACCGACGCAGCCGCGACGCGATGAGCGCCTCGTACCCGGAGCTTGCACGAGAACTTCGACCACATCTGCGCCGATCGCCTACACGGAGGAGGACGCGTTCCGCCGCACCCTCGCGCAACGGCACCACGATCTTCGACACCGCCGTCGCGACGGCCAAGGCCGCAGGGCGCCAACGCGCTGCTCGGCGGCACCGACGCCTTCGCGCTTGCACGACACCTACGGCTTCCCGATCGACCTGACGCTCGAGATGGCGGCGGAGCAGGGCCTCACGGTCGACGAGGAGGCGTTCCGCTCGCTCATGCAGGAGCAGAAGGACCGCGCGCGCGCCGACGCTAAGGCCAAGAAGGGCGGCCACGCGCGACATCGAGGTCTACCAGGAGGTCGCAAGCGCCACGGGCGCCACGGTGTTCCGCGGCTACGACGAGCTGCAGGTCGCCTCAGCAAGGTCGCACGCGATCATCAAGGACGGCGTGTCCGTGCCCGGTCGCACCGGCAGGCGAGACGGTCGAGGTCATGCTCGGCGGAGACCCCGTTCTACGCGGAAGTCCGGTGGCCAGGACGCCGACACCGGCGTGATCAGGGGCGCGCACGGCACCCTCGAGGTGCTCGACGTGCAGAAGCCCGTCAAGGACCTCATCGTGCACACCGTGCACGGTGGACGAGGGCGAGATCGCCGTCGGGCGACGAGGTCTCGGCGGAGGTCGACGCCGTGAACCGCCGCGACGCCTCGCGAGGCGCACTCCGCCACGCACCTCATTCACGCCGCGCTCCACCAGGTGCTCGGCAGGCACGCCAACCAGGCGGGCTCGTACAACAAGCCCGGCTACATGCGGCTCGACTTCTCGTGGACGCCAGGGCGTGTAGCGCCGGCGCGCGCGAGCGAGATCGAGGACATCGCCAACCGCGCGATCCGCGAGGACCTGCCCGTGCAGACACGACGATCATGTACGCTCGACGAGGCCAAGGCGCTGGGCGCCATGGCGCTGTTCGGCGAGAAGTACGGCGATCGCGTGCGCGTGGTGGAGATCGGCGGCCCGTTCTCGCGCGAACTGTGCGCGGGAACGCACGTTGGCACACTCCAGTCAGATCGGCCTGCTCTCCGTGACGTCCGAGGGATCCGTCGGCTCGGGTGCGCGCCGCATCGAGGCGCTCGTCGGCGCCGACGCCTTCAAGCACCTTGCGGCGGAGCGCGCCATCGTGAGCGAACTCAGCGGCAACCTCAAGACCCAGCCAGGCGAACTCGTTGGCCGCGTCGAGAGCCTGGTCGAGCCGCCTCGCGGCTGCTGAAAAGCGCCTCGCGAGCCTTGAGCAAGGTCAGGCACTGCAAGCGGCCGACGCTCTGGCCAAGTCAGTACACAGCGTCGGTACGGCGCGCGTTGTCGCCGCCGTCGCAGAGGGCGCCGTCGGCGACGACCTGCGACGCTTCGCGCTCGACGTCCGGGCGCGACTCGGCGACGCGGCGCCCGTTGTCGTCGCGCTGTTTGCGGCGGGGGAGCGGCCCTCCGTGGTGGTGGCGACCAACGCCGCCGCGCGAGACGCGGGGCTGTCGCGCGGGCGACCTCGTGAAGGCGGCCTCCACGGTGCTCGGCGGAGGCGGAGGCGGCAAGCCAGACCTCGCCCAAGGTGGCGGCACCGACCCTGCCGCGATTCCCGATGCGCTCGTTGCGATCAGAGGACGCCATCCGGCGTGCGCATGGATAGGGGCGTGCGCCTCGGCGTCGACGTCGGCACCGTGCGGTCGGCGTCGCCGCGAGCGACCCCGACGGCATCATGGCGTTTCCCGTGGAGACGGTGCCAACGGCGAAGGTGACGCGGCGCGCGTCGCCGCCATCGCGTCGGACAGGCGAGCCATCGACCATCTTCATTGGGCTTCCCCGCACGCTCAAGGGTGAGGAGGGCGCGAGCGCCGTCGATGGCAGAAGCCTTTGCAAGGAGAGTCGCGGAACTCACGCGCAGCCGACGTTCGTTTGGTCGACGAACGGTTCTCGACTGCGTCTGCTTCGCGCGCCCTGCACAGGCGCGGGGAAGCTGCCCGCAACCAGCGTCAGATCATTGATCAGGCGGCTGCGGTGGTGATTCTCGAGACTGCACTGGACATAGACAGAAACGGGAATCTCGGTACAGTGACCAAGAGGATTCCACGCGAGGGGAACGATGACTGACCTGTTTGAGGCAGAAACTGCCACGACCACGACCCTCGATCTGCGACGCTCGCAGCGCAACAAGCGACGCGCTACGCGGCGCAAGTGGACGCTCGTAGTGAGTTGCGGTGCGCCATCGTGATCTTCGCGCTCGGCGCGTCCATCGGCGTACAACTTCGTCGGCACCTTCAAGACCACAACCAGCGAGGTCGCGGACTACGAGGGTGCGGGCCAGGGCCAGACGCAGGTCATCGTTAACTCGGGCGACACCGGCTCCGACATCGCGACGACGCTTGCACGACGCGGGCGTCATCGCTTCGCGGCAGGCATTCCTCGAGGAGTGGAACGCAAACCCCGATTCGCAGAGCATCGTGCCCGGGTACTACTTGATGCAGCGGGAGATGAAGGCCGAGTACGCGCTCCAGTCGCTCCTCGACCCCGACAACCGCGAGCTGCGCACCATCACCGTTCCCGAGGGCTCGACTCTCGCCGTGTTCTACGAGCGCATCGCCGCCATCACCGGCGCCACCGCCGATGAGGTCAAGGCCGCGGCGGCGGACACCGAGGCGCTGGGGCTTCCTGCCGAGGCAGGCGGCAACCTCGAGGGCTGGCTGTTCCCGTCGCACTACGAGTTCAACCCGGGCGTGACACCCACCGAGGTGCTCACCGCGATGGTCGCCACGACGGTGCAAAAGCTCGACGCAGCTGGCGTCGCCCCGAAGGACAGGGAGAAGATTCTCACGGTTGCCTCGCTCGTCGAGAAGGAGGCCAAGCTCGATGAGGACCGCCCGCTGATCGCGGGGGTGATCTACAACCGCGCTGGCTCAGGACATGCCGCTTGGACTCGACTCGACGATCAAGTACATCAGCGCCAGAGTCCAAGGGTGTCTTCATGACCGCGGAAGAGAACGCGAACGGAGTCGCCGTACAACACGTACATGAATACGGGACTGCCGCCTGCGCCCATCGCGAGCGCCGGCGAGGCCTCGATCCTGGCTGCGGTGGCACCCGGCGGACACGAACTACCTGTTCTTCGTGACAGTCAACCTCGACACCGGCGAGACCAAGTACGCGACCGACTACCCCGGACACCAGAAGAACGTCAAGGAGCTCAAGGCGTGGATCAAGGCGAACAGCTGACGTTCGTATGATCGAGGCCCACAGTGCTTGAGGTGCGACGTGCGGCGGTGCTCGGCCACCCCATCGCTCATTCGCTATCGCCAGTGCTGCACGGGCCGCCTACGCGGCGTTGGCCTGCCTGGCACTACGACGCCGTCGACGTCGACGCTGGTGGGCTTGAGGCGTTCCTCGCCACCTTGGCCCCGAGTGGGCAGGCTTATCGCTCACGATGCCGCTCAAGGTCGAGGCGGTACCGCTCATGGACTTCGTGGAACCCATGGCGAAGATCGTCGGCGCCGTCAACACCGTGCTGATCCAGCCCTTCGCCGACTAACGGCACCTGGTGGGCGCCAACACGGACGTCACGGCATCGTTGCGGCGCTGCGCGAGGCCGGCGTCGAGCATGCGCGCACGGGAGTCGATCATCGGCGGCGGCGCTACCGCGACGTCCGCGCTGGCGGCGCTTGGCCAGCTGGGCGTGACCGCGCCCGTGCGTCGCCGTGCGCGATCGCGCGCGAGCGGGCGCGCTGATGCGCGCGGCCACCAAGATGGGCGTAACGCCGCGCTTCGCGGCTATCGACGACGCGGCTGCCCTCGCGCGCGCCAGGCCGACGTTGTGGTGTCCACGATCCCGGCCGACGCGGGGCGCGCGCTGGCGAAAGGCTCACCGCAGCGTCGGGCACCTTGCTTGACGTCGTCTACTCGCCGCTTGTCACGCCGCTCGGCCTGGCCTGGGAAGCCGCTGGGTGGCAAACGCGTTGGGGGAGAGCGCATGCTGCTTCACCAGGCGGCCGAACAGGTGCGGCTCATGACGGGGCGCAATGCGCCGATAGAGGACATGGATGCCGCAATGCGCGCGGTGTTGAATTCCTAACACTGCGATGACGTGAGGCTAAGTGCGCTGATAGCGTCCAGCCCGTGCCGATATGGCACGTTTTGGTAGTGGCTGAGGGAGTCATCGTGAAGCAACTGGGTTCCATCCTGCTCGGAGAGCGGCGTGCTCACTGAGGACCAGTTGATGGACGCCATCGACGAGCAGCAGCCCGCGGGCAGACCTTGGGCCGCACCCTCGTCGAACTTGGCATGATCATCAGCGAGACCCAGCTGGTGCGCGCGCTTTGGCAGCCAAGTCGGCATGGAGTTCGTCGAACTTGGCGAGTACCCGGTTGACCGCGATCGCCGTGTGCGCTGGTGCCCGCCGCTGTGTGCCGCAGGCACACCGCGCTCCCCGTTGGCCTTACTGACGGCGTCATGCGTATCGCGATGTCGAACCCGGGCAACGTGGTGGCGGTTGACGACATCCGCACCCTGACGCGCATGCCCGTTGAGCCCGTGGTCGCGACGCTCGACGACGTGGTCGCGGCGATCGATCGCTATTGCCGCTCCGACGCCGAGCTCGAGGATCTGCAAGAGGAGATGAAGCAGGACTCGGGGTCGATGGACCTCGAGACGATCGACTTCGGAGCCGCAGTCGAGGACGACGCGCCCATCGTGCGCTTCGTGAACCTGCTCATCTCGCAGGCGATCCAGGACCGTGCGTCCGATATTCACATCGAGCCTGGCGAGAACGAACTGCATGGTCCGCTATCGCATTGACGGCGTGCTCCACGAGATGCAGCGCGCGCCCAAGGCGATCGCCGAACGGCGTCATCTCGCGGCTCAAGATCATGTCTGACATCGACATCGCTGAGCGTCGCAAGCCCCAGGACGGCCGCCTCTCGGTCAACCACCAGGGGCGCAAGATCGACCTTCGTGTCGCGACCTTGCCCACGGTGTGGGGCGAGAAGGTCGTCATGCGTATTCTCGACAACTCGACCGCGACGATGGACCTCAAGGACCTTGGGCCTGCGCCAGCGCAACCAGGACGCCTTCAAGGAGTCCTACACCAAGCCCTACGGCATGATCCTGGTGACCGGGCCCACCGGTTCCGGTAAGTCGACCACGCTGTACGCGACGCTCAACCAGGTGGCGCGGCCCGAAATCAACGTCATCACGGTCGAGGACCCCGTCGAGTACCGCATCCCCGGCATCAACCAGGTGCAGGTGAACCTCAAGGCGGGGCTGACGTTCGCGTCGGCGCTGCGGTCAATCTTGCGTTCCGACCCCGACGTGGTGCTGCTTGGTGAGATCCGCGACCACGAGACCGCCCAGATCGCCATCGAGGCCGCACTTACCGGCCACCTCGTGCTCTCGACGCTCCACACGAACGACGCGCCATCCGCGATCACCCGACTCATCGAGATGGGCATCGAGCCGTTCCTCGTGGGCTCCGCGGTTGACTGCGTGGTCGCTCAGCGCCTTGCTCGCCGGCTGTGCTCGCACTGTTCGGTTGAACACACGGGTGTCACGGCGGACCAGCTGCCCAAGTCGCTTGGCTTGCCCGAAGACACCGTGATCCCCACGCTGCAGGCGCGCGGGCGGTTGCAACCGGTGTTCGAACACCGGCTACCGCGGCCGTGTCGCGCTGCACGAAATCATGCTCGTCGACGAGGAGATCGAGCGACTCGCCGTTGCGCGCGCGTCATCGGCGGAGATCTTGCGCGCCGCGCAGGCCAATGGCATGGAGACGCTCATCGAGGACGGGTGGGAGAAAGTCGTCGATGGCACCACGTCGCTCGAGGAACTCCTGAGGGTGGTGAAGTGATGACGACGATCTTCAGCCGTCCCGTGTTTGCGCCGATAGATGGTGCGTCCCGTCACGAGCCTCTGGAGGGCCGCGCCCATGACATTCAATCCTGAACCGTTTGGCGCGCGCCCCGGCGTCGCCCCGCAAGCACCTCAGCTCCGCAAGCGACGCAAGCCCCTCAAGCCCGCAGGGCGGCCAGTGGGCGCCAGTCGCGGATCACGTACCCGCGCCGGCAGCTGCTCCCGTAGCGGCGGCCCCCGCGCCTGCGCCGGCTGCCGCGGCTCCTGCTGCACCACCTGCGGCCGCGCCGCAAGGCGATTCGCCCGCCAACGAGCGGCCGCATCGGCATGACGCAAGAGCACCACGACTCTGACGTCGACATCAACGTTGCGCTGCGTCACATGGTTTCGCTTGGCGCTTCGGACCTCCACCTCACCGCAGGCTCGCCGCCGATGGTGCGCCTCGACGGCGAGCTCGCCCCACTCGCGGGCTATGACCGCCTCATGCCGGACGGTCTGCAGCGGTCGCTGTACTCGATGCATCACGCAAGCACAGCGTGAGAAGTTCGAGGAAGACCTTGAACTCGACTTCTCTCACGCGCTCGTCGGGGAGTCCCGCTTCCGCGTCAACATCTACCAGCAGCGTGACGCCGTTGGCGCCGTCTTCCGCATGATTCCGTACGAGATCAAGTCGCTCGAGGACCTCGGCATCCCGTCAGCGGTGGACAACTTCGCGTCGCTCGCGCGCGGACTCGTGCTCGTCACGGGCCCCACCGGTTCCGGCAAGTCCACCACGCTGGCCTCGCTCGTCGACCTCGCGAACCGTTCTCGCGCGGCCCACATCGTCACGGTCGAGGACCCCATCGAGTTCCTGCACCGCCACAAGCGGTCGCTCGTCAACCAGCGCGAGGTCGGCACGGACACGCACTCGTTCGGAAACGCGCTCCGCCACGTGCTGCGCCAAGACCCCGACATCATCCTGATCGGTGAGATGCGGGACCTCGAGACGATCTCCGTGGCACTCACCGCCGCCGAGACCGGCCACCTCGTCTTCGCGACGCTCCACACGCAAGACGCCGCGCAGACCATTGACCGCATCATCGACGTGTTCCCCGCCGAGCAGCAGGGCCAGGTCCGTACCCAGCTCGCAACGGCGATCCAGGGCGTCGTGTGTCAGGCGCTGCTCCGCAGGGCCGACGGACCCGGTCGCGCCGTCGCCGTGGAGGTCATGGTGGCCACTCCCGCCATCCGCAACCTGATTCGCGAGGGCAAGACCCACCAGATCTACACCGCGCTCCAGGCGGCGCTGCCCTTGGCATGCAGTCCATGGACCAGAACCTCGCCGATCTTGTCAAGCAGGGTGTGGTCGGCTACGACTCCGCTCGCGAAGTATGCCGCTCGGTTGAAGAATTCAACCGGCTCTGCGGCCGATACGGGACGGCGTGATCATGGCTGCAGCTACCAAGACCTTCAACTTCATCGCTCGCGACGCGAGCGGTAACACCGTCAAGGACTCGATGACCGCGGTGTCGTCGCAATCCGTCGCGTCGCGGCTCCGCGAGCGTGGGCTCACCCCTGTGAACGTTGTTGATGCCACTCCCACCGGCATGAACATGGAGATCAAGATCCCCGGCATGGGGGACAAGATCGGTCTCAAGGACGTCGCGGTCATGTCGCGCCAGCTAGCGACGATGATCAGCGCGGGCCTTTCCTTGCTCCGCGCGCTCATGATCCTTGTTGAGCAGACAGAGAACAAGGCGCTCGCGGCGGTTCTGACAGAGGTGCGCGGCGAGGTGGAAACCGGCCGCGCGTTCTCCGCGGCCCTTGGCAAGCACCCCAAGGTGTTCCCTCCCATCATGATCAACATGGTCAAGGCGGGCGAGGTCGGCGGTTTCTTGGATCAGGCGCTCGTCTCGCTCGCGGACAACTTCGAGAAGGAAGTTGCGCTGCGCGGCAAGATCAAGTCGGCAATGGCGTACCCCATCGTCGTGTTCGTGATCGCAATCGTCGCGGCCACGGCAATGCTGTTGTTCATCATTCCGGTGTTCGGCGACATGTTTAAGACCCTCAGCGGCGCGAGCCTGCCGGCGCCCACCAGGTTCCTGATGTGGCTGTCCGACATGCTCAAGATCTTCATCATCCCGCTGATCATGGCGCTCATCGTGCTTCAACTGGTGGTGGCGTCGGCACAAGAACGACCGTGCGATCCGCGAGAAGTTGGATCCTTTCAAGCTCAAGATGCCGGTGTTCGGCAACCTGAACAAGAAGATCGCCCTCTCGCGCTTTTCGCGGAACCTCAGCGCCATGCTCCATGCCGGTGTGCCGATCCTGCAGGCGCTCGACATCGTCGGTGAGGCGAGCGGCAACACTGTCGTCGAGGGAGCCACCAAAGACATCATGGACGCGGTCCGCAAGGGTCGTTCGATCACGGCTCCGCTGCAAGCTAGTCCCGTGTTCCCGCCCATGATGGCGCAAATGATGGCCGTCGGTGAAGACACCGGTGCGCTCGACGACATGCTCGAGAAGATCGCGGACTTCTACGACGAAGAAATCGAATCCACCACAGACCAGTTGACAAGCCTCATCGAGCCGCTAATGATCCTCTTCGTTGGCGTCCTGATCGGCGGCATGGTGATCTCGATGTACTTGCCGATGTTCTCGATCTACAACCAGATCAGTTAACCCTGGTCGTCACAACTCAATAGCAGTTACTCAAGTTTCACTTCGGTGAAGGTACCGGCCCCTGTCGGTGCGACACAAGAAGTGGAGTCACTACCCATGACGGGCAGTGGTTCACTCCGCCGCTTGCGGCGGTTAATCAGGTGGCGTCCGCCACCTATTACACACGGAATAAAAAGGAGAACGAGCATGATCGCTCGCATTCACAAGTCCATGGAGAAGAAGGACAAGGGCTTCACCCTTATCGAGCTTCTCGTGGTCATCATCATCATCGGCATCCTTGCCGCTATCGCGATCCCGGTGTTCCTCAACCAGCGCAAGAAGGCTGTTGACGCCGGTATCAAGTCCGACCTCCGTTCGGTCGCCAACGAGCTCGAAAGCTACTACGTCGACGCTCAGGCATACCCGGCGGCGATCACCGGTGGTGCCGCTGGCACCAAGACGATGACCATCGGCACCGGTGGTGGCTCGGTCACCAAGTCCAACATCCAGACCGCGATTGTCTACACGCTTGCCACGAGCGCTTACAAGCTCAGCGGTGTGAACGCCACTTCTGGTTCTGGCAAGTTCTACTGCTACAAGTCTGACGGCGGTGGCCTGGACCCCACAGGTACCGCAGCTGCTTGCTAGGGATCTGACTGATTGGTGGCGGGGGGCGCTCGCCCCCCGCCACCGATCAACCAATTTGCCAGCGTTTTGATACGGGAGAGGAGTTGACTGATGGCAAACGATGAATCACAGACCGAGCCGCAGGAGACTCCGGCGCGCGACGAAGGCTTCACACTGGTTGAGGTCATCTGGGCGCTCTTCCTTCTTGGCCTCTTGGCTATGGGCTCACTTGGGCTCTTTATTAACGGCATGAAGAGCGTTGCCCACGTGCAGCGCCAGCAAGCGGCGGTGAGTCTCGCGAACTCCGCGATGGACCTCGCCCGCTCCGTGTCGGGCGGTTCCGTGAACGCAACCGGAACCTCAGGCCTTATCAAAGGCCGCTCTCAGGCCGCCGTGACCACAACGTGGAACGCCGCCAAAGCTGTAAAGCTCTCTGACACCGCAGACATGACGATCGTCTGGGACCCTGAGGCCGGCCTCGTGACCGCTGACGAGTGGGTCCCCGTGACAACCACTGCGAAGGTCGACAACGAGACGTACACAATCGACACGCTCATCGGCACGTGCTATCGACTGAAGGCGGCATCGCTTACGAGCGAGGACTGCGTTGCGGTCAACCCCGCGCCGAGCGCCGGCACCTACATTGAGATGTATCGAGTGCGCGTTGTGGTGCGTTGGGATGAGGGCTCGGATGGCGCGAATCCGCTTACCTACCGTTTGAGTTCACTCGTAGACCCGAGTGAAGACGCCACCTGGAACACGGAGATCAAGCCGTTCGCGTATGACGATGAGGTGAGCGTTAATGCTGGCTCCACCACGTTTATCGCGATCGTCGCTAACGACTCCGTCAACTACAACACGGCCGGCAGCGTGAGCCCGGTAAAGACGTTGACACAGCCCAGCACTGGATCTGTCTCGGTAAACACCGCGCTTGGTCTCAATGGCGTGCAATTTACCGCGCCACCTGGCTCCTCGGGCCAGGTCACGTTCACGTATTACGTGCAGGGCTCGTCCGGTGAGATCTCCGCGAGCGCAGGCACCGTGACGGTGCACATCCTGCCGGTTCCGGTCATCGACAGCATTGTTGTCGGCACCAGCAGCAACCAAGTGATCAACTCGTTGTTGACTGGCAATGACCTTGGCGTGACCAACGTGTCCGGTGCACGCAAGACCTCTGTCGTTCCCGTGTGGAGCACCGCGACGGACATGTTCAACACGACCCCAACGTCGGCCATGTTGGCCGCGCGTTCGGCAGACGCGGCGAACCTGGCAGCTGCTGGCATCACGGTGTCGGGTGGCAACGTGACGTTCGCGGCCCCGAGCACAGTGAAGAGCACCACCTTCTACTACTACCTCGTGGACGACTCGGTAGCTGCGGGTGGCTTGCGCTACCCAAGCGCCGCTCCCGTGAAGGTGACCATCACCACCGAGAACACACCGACGACAAAGCCGCTTGCGGTTCAGTACACGGTTCCGGCTACGTCCGCGTACACCACCGATGTCTACGACTGGCGGACTCTTACTGCGAACCCTGCCGGCACGCGCATCAAGATTACTGGCGTGACGCTCAACGGAACTGCAGGCACATATGACGCCAACGTGTTCCTAGACGGAGCCAAGTACACGTCTTCGAGTGGCAACACAGGCACCGCGCTCTCATTCCTCAAGAACAAAGATTCCATGGGCACTTACGTCGTCAGCTACAAGACGGTAGCCTCGGGCGGCTCGCAGTCAGCGACAACCGGCACCATCACTGTCACGGTGCTACCTCTGGCCGCTGACTACACAGTTCCGCGGATATCCTCCCAGGGCAGCAACGTGACTCAGACTGTGAACATTGCGAGCGCCGCGATCGCGCCCAACAGCAGTGCCGTGCAGGTCACGGCGGTAACTCCCGTGGGTTCCACGTGCACCATCGTCTCTACGAGTGGCCTCAACGTGAACATCAAGTACACCGGAACTAACAAGAGTTGCCAGTTCACGTATTCGTTGCAGAGTGTAGGAATTGCCCCAGTGTTGACATCGTCAACCGCGACCGTCACGGCGACTCACAGATGATTACGTGGATGCGAGCGCGCACGAGCGCCACGAAGCAGGGCGGCGACAAGGGCATGTCGCTACTTGAACTTATCGTGGCGATGGGCATCTTCTCGATCGTGCTTGTCGTCTTCATGTCGGCTGTCGCCACCATGGCCAAGACGACGGTGAAGAGCCAAGCAACCTCCGATTCTGCTGATCAACTTCGCAACGTGTTCCTCCGCATGGACAAAGAAGTCCGCTACGCGAGCGACATCAACACGCCCGGCACCGCGAACGGTGCCGTGTACATGGAGTACTGGGTGCCCGAGAATGCCGGAACCGGAGCCAGCATGTGCGTGCAGTGGCGCTACGTGCTTGCTACGGACATCCTGCAGCGTCGCACCTGGACGTACGGAGCTCCCGGCACCGTCACGGGTTGGATGACGTTGGCGACTGATCTGCGCAACAACATGTCGTTGCCCGCCGAACAGCCGTTCGTGGTTCATCGTGCGGGCGCCATTGGAAGCAAGGTTTACCTACACCAGCGACTTGATGTCTACCTGTCGGCTGGGTTGGGCGCGGACACGAGTGACTCGCGGGGCAGTGAACTCGACTCTTCGTTCGTCGCGCAGAACTCTTCCACTGCGTCGGTCACAAACGCTGGCGTCACGAAAGTGTGCCTTACAGGATCGGTACAACGGCCATGAGTAGATTCCGCGAACTCCCGAACAAACGTGAAGACGGTTTTGCGTTGCTCTCAGTCATCCTATTGATGACGATGGTGACGCTCTTCGCGGTCACCCTCCTTGGGCTCGTGCTTGCACAAACGGCGCCTACGCTGCTTACGAACAAGAGCAGCCGCACCCAAAGTGCCGCGCAGGCCGGCCTCGACGCCGCCATTGGCCAACTACGCAATGCGGAGTCGATAGACGGCACTGGCTTGTCGATGGGAGACATCCACAAATTGCCTTGCACAGTCACCGGAACTGTCGATGGCACGGGCGGGTCCGCACACTACAGCGCCTCTGTTCAATACTTCGTCGCGGACCCCAAGGGCAAGGACACGGCCTGGCGCAACACCAACGCGCTCAATTGCTACACGGGCACGGGCACCAACGGTGGCGTGCGTTCCGTACCCCACTTCGCGATGATCAATTCGGAGGGATTCGACGACACGGCAGTAGTCGTTGTCAACCGTGCGGACCGCGTCCTCGAGGCCACCTACACCTTCCAGTTGACGACTCAAAAGGTCAGCGGCGGCATGATCCTTGACGCTGGAAACGCCTATTGCCTCGTCGCAACCGGCGTACGGCGGTAGGTGCCAAGATCCAGTACCAGCTTGCGAGCGATGCCGCGTGCGCGACGCAAACGGACGTTAACTCTTGGAGCTGGCGCGACGACTACATGATTCACCTGACATCAACCGACCAGGATGGCGCCGATCCCATGTGCCTTAGCGGGCGCGCCGTGTCCGCGACGCCGCTTGCGATGACGCTGCAGAAGTGCGACACGGGCACGCAGGATCCCTTGGGTCAACGCTGGTCGTGGACGGGTGATTACACGTGGCGCGGGCAGAACGCCGACGAACACCGCGTACGCCAATACGTACATCGTGAATCAAGATGCCGTCGTCGATGCCGGAGACTACCTGTCGGTGTCCAACACGCCCCACGAATAGGTCGCTGACGCCCTTGGGCGCCGTGGGCAAGGGCAATGCTTCGTTCGCGACGAAGCAGGTCGTCAATCAGACCTACTTTGGCCGTTGCCTCGACGTGACCAACGCGAACATCAACTACTCGTACATGATCACGTACCCGTGCAAGCAGGACCCGAGCGGCGCGGGAGCGTTCGACTGGAACCACAAGTGGACGTATTCAGAGCCGCCTGAGGGCTCCAACTCCATCGCTACACAGATCTCGGTCAACAACGGCTCCAAGTACTGCCTCATCACGAGCGGCACCGTCGGTATCGTGGGCAACCCCGGTAACGGCACTCACGGGACCGTTGGCACACCCGCGATCAATGTCTATTACCCCAAGTTCGTCACGGGCAGGCGGCGGCTCCGACTGCACGAGCGCCACGACCAAGTGGACGCGCAACGGCTACAACGCCGACGTCAAGTTGTCGTACACGTTCGTTGACAGCAATGGCCGATGCCTTGACGCTGGCGGGCCCAAGATCGACCCCGAAGACACGTCCGGCGCAAAGGCCTGGAACTCCGTCACAGTGGCGAACATGCAACGGTTCCGATGACCAGAAGTGGAACGTGCCAGACACTCCTTCGGCCGCGTCTGTTGGCGGGTATGAGGAAGTGACCGGACGCGGCTGATGGCGTTCGCGGAGTCCGGAGAACTCGGTGCGCTCTGGTGGGTAGTAACAGCCTTCGTCGGAATTGTTGGCCTCGTGGTCGGCTCGTTCCTGAACGTGGTCGCGTGGCGGGTGCCGAATGGTCAGTCGATCGTTCGCCCGCCAAGCGCGTGCCCGCAGTGTGGGCACGAAATCAGGCGCCGCGACAACATTCCTGTCGTTTCGTGGCTAGTTCTGCGTGGCAAGTGCAGGGACTGCGCGGCGCCCATCTCCAAGACTTACCCGATCACCGAGGCGGTTACCGGCGTGCTCTTCGTGCTGGTGTTCTGGATGTTCGGGTTGGGCGTGGAGTTGATCGCTTACGCGTATCTCGCGGCGCTGGCCGTGGTGCTGACGCGCATCGACCTTGCCGTGCACCGGCTTCCCGACGTACTTGTGCTGCCCGCGTACCCCATCTTGGCGGCGTTGTTTGCGATCGAGTGCGCGATCACAGGGGAGTGGTGGCCGCTGGTGACGGCCGCGATCGGTGGCGCGATTCTGTTTGCGATCTATTTTGTCGCCGCCCTTATCTATCCGGGCGGCATGGGATTTGGCGACGTCAAGCTCGCTGGCGTTCTCGGCTTTGCCTTGGGGTGGCTGGGTTGGGGGCCACTCGTGATTGGCGCGTTCTCCGCGTTCCTGCTTGGCGGACTGGTGGGCATCATCCTGCTCGCCACCAAGAAAGCGGGCCGGCGCAGCGGCATCCCCTTTGGGCCATTCATGTTCGGGGGCGCGGCGCTTGGAATAGCGTTCGGCGCCCCGATTTGGGACCTGTACGTGGGGACCTGGTCGTGACAGTTAATTCAAGTTGTGAGCGCCCGATGTCGATGTCAGGCCTAGTAGACGGGTGTGGGGTTAACGCCCCACAGGAGGAAGGCAGCCGTGGCTAAGAAGATTGCGATCGGCCTCGATATCGGGGCGACCGCGTTGCGTGCGGCGGAAGTCGCGAGCGATGCGCGGGGCAAGAACGTTGAATTGCAACGCTACGCGGAGATTCAACTGCCGCTCAACGCGGTGCGGGACGGTGAGGTCATTGACGCCGCGACGGTGGTGCAGGGCCTCAAGGCGCTGTGGGCAAAGGGCGGCTTCGCGTCGAAGGATGTCATCGTCGGTGTAGGCAACCAACGAGTAGCTGTTCGCTCACTGACCATGCCTCAAATGCCCATGGAACAATTGCAGGCCGCTCTCCCGTTCCAGGTGCAGGATTTGCTTCCCATGCCCGTCGAGGAGGCCCTCCTTGGCTTCTACCCAACCGCGAGCACAGCGGCGGCCGATGGCTCTCCCGCGTTTGACGGGATGCTTGTCGCGGCGGCGCGTGAAACGGTACTCACCAATCTGCAAGCCGTAGAGGCCGCCGGACTGCGGCCAGTGATCGTGGATCTTTCCGGATTTGCGCTGCTGCGCATCATGGGTCGCGGCGCACTTGCCGCAGGCACCGTCGCGTTTGTTGACATCGGCTCACGAGGAACCACCGTTGTGGTTGCTGTGGACGGGATGCCTCAGTTCGTTCGTTCGCTCGCCTCCGGCGCCCAAGACCTCGTGGATTCGTTCGCTCGCGCCACCGGGGTTTCACTAGACGACGCGGCCAACGTGCTCCGCACCCGCGGGCTCGCGGCAACCGAGGCTCCAGAGTTCCAAAACGCGTCGGGCCCGTTTACGACGTCGGTACGAAACCTCGTAGACGGCGTGCGCAATTCGATCGCCTTCTACGCGACGTCCAACCCGACTGCCCCCGTGACCACTGTGGTGCTCTCCGGCGGCGGCGCCTTCGTGCCAGGACTGGGCCAAGCTCTCGCGTCGACCACGCGTATGCGCACGGTGCTCGGCAATCCGCTCGATGGAGTGACGCTCGCGCGCTCCGTGAAGGAATCCGAGTATCTGCGGGGCAGGGAAGCCACCCTCGCGATGCCTATCGGACTCGGAATGGCGGTGGCGGCATGAGTATGGAAGAGCAGGCAACGAAAGAGCCAAAGCCGTCGCTATTGAAGCGCCAGATCGGCGGTGGGAGCAAGGCGAAGGACACCGCGCCCAAGACGGGGAAGTTCAACATTCCGCCGCGTCCTCAGGTAAACCTGATGCCCCCGGAAATCATCGAGGGACGCCATCTCGCGGATCCTCAAGCGTCAACTCGTGTGGGCGGTCGCAGCGCTGCTACTGGTGGTGCTTGTCGCCTTTGGTGGCGCGTACTTCTTGCGGATGTCCGCTGAATCGCGTTACGAGACGTCGCTTGCGGATGCCGACACGCTCACGGCACAGAAGCGGCAATATTCTCCGGTGATTCAGGTGCAAAGTGACATCACGAAGACCACGAATGCTCGCACGTTTGCGCTGAGCACCGAGGTGGACTGGAACAGCTACGTCTACTCAATCCAGAACGTGCTTCCGGCAGGCGTGACGATCAACGCCCTCCAGGTTGCGGGCATCGGTCCTGGCGAAGAATTGGCGCCGGGCGCGGACGACTTGACCCAGTCGGGTATCGCGGTCATCACCTTCTCCGCGACGTCGCTGACACTGCCCGACGCGTCGGTATGGATCGAAGCTCTCCAGTCCGTGCCCGGCTTGGCAGATGCGAATCTGCAGAGTTCCGTTTTGCAAGACGACGCAGGTGAGGCGAGTTACTTGGTCACTGCCACGGTGCAGGTGACAGAAGACGCGCTCGCCAACAGGACGTTCCCCGACCAAACGGTAACGGGCGACACGGCAGAGGACGGGAGCTGACAACATGGGTGGCAACAACAGCAAATCTCGTTCTTTGGTCCTCATGGCGGTTCTCGTCTCCGTGCTTCATCCTCCTGGCCTCGTGGTTCCTACTCTTGTCTCCAGTGCTCACGGGCGCGGCGGAGGCAAACGCGAGTGCGGCTGAGCAAGAGCAGAACAATGCGGACACCCAAGTTCAGGTGGACAAGCTTCGTCAGCAGTACGCGCACCTCGACGAGTATCAGGCCGAGCTCGACGCGTTGCAGATCCAGATTCCCACTGCGCCGCTGTACGCCGACCTGCAGAAGATGTTCTCGGACGTTGCGGCCAAGTACGGCGTGGTCATCACGACACTCCAGTTTGGCATTGCAGGCACATTGACCGCCGCGCCGCCAGTTGACGAGACGGCACCGACCGATGGCGCCACCCCGGCACCGTCGGCTACGCCGGACCCCACGGCGACTGCTGACCCTGGGAATGGCACGCCTGGTGGAGGAGCTGTCGCGACGCAGGGCTTGTACGCCATCCCGGTGAGCGTGACCATGCTGGGTGCCTACGACAATGTCATGAGCGCGCTCAAGGAGTTGCAGACCGGTACTGGGCGTTTGGTGCTTGTTACCGACGTGACTCTGACGCGTGACATCGTGACGAACGTGGGCGCGAGCAGCGGAGTCGCCGACGCAGACACCACCGGCGTGTATGCGGGGTCGGTGTTCGTCCTCACGAGCTCTACTCCCACGGAAGCCAACCCAAACCCTGACGGAATCAGTCCCTCTCCGTCGCCCTCGCCAACCCCGTAGTTCTCGCGGCAGCCGCGACTGTCCCGGCAGTCGCGGCTCATCTGAAAGAATGACGGTCATGCTCCGGTGGCTTACTGCAGGTGAATCGCACGGCCCTGCCCTCGTTGGCACGCTCGAGGGTCTGCCCGCTGGCGTGCCCATCACGTCCGACGCTGTGCGTGAGGCGCTCGCGCGCCGTCGGCTCGGCTATGGACGTGGCGCGCGGATGGCGTTCGAGCAAGACGAGGTCACCTTCCTTGGCGGAGTGCGGCACGGGCTCACCCAGGGCGGACCGGTCGCGATCATGGTGGGCAACACCGAATGGCCAAAGTGGGAGACCGTGATGTCCGCGGATCCTGTGGCGCCGGAGGAACTCGTGGGCGCGCGAGGCGCGGCGCTCACTCGGCCGCGTCCCGGCCACGCGGACCTCGTCGGAATGACCAAATACGGCTTTGATGACGCGCGTCCCGTACTCGAGCGCGCGTCGGCAAGGGAAACTGCAGCACGGGTCGCGCTGGGCGCCGTCGCGGAGGCGTTCTTGCGCGAGGCCGCGGGCATTGAACTTGTGGCGCACACGGTCCAGGTGGGCACCGATCGTTGTTCCAGACGACGCCCCCTTGCCGCCGGCAAGCGCCACGAAGGCGCTGGACGACGATCCCATCCGCTGCTTCCACGCGGAAACCTCTGCCGCGATGGTGGCCGAGATCGATGCGTGCCAGAAGGACGGCGACACGCTCGGCGGCGTCGTTGAAGTCATCGCCTACGGCGTGCCGGTTGGCCTCGGCAGTCACGTGCACTGGGACCGGCGGCTCGACTCTCGCCTCGCTGGCGCGCTGATGGGCATTCAGGCGATCAAGGGCGTGGAGGTAGGCGACGGCCTGCGCACGGCGGCACGGCGCGGCTCCGAGGCGCACGACGAGATCGAGTACTTCGACGGCAAGGTCACGCGCCGCACCAATCGCGCGGGCGGCATCGAGGGCGGCATGACGAACGGCGAGCCGCTGCGCGTGCGCGCGGCGATGAAGCCCATCTCCACTGTTCCCCGGGCGCTCGACACGATCGACACCGCGACGGGAGAGGCCGCGAAGGCCAACCACCAGCGCTCCGACGTGTGCGCGGTCGCCCCGGCGGCAGTTGTCGCGCAGGCCATGGTCGCGCTTACGCTCGCCGATGCGGTGCTCGAGAAGTTTGGCGGCGACTCCGTGGCAGAGGTGCGCAGCAACCTCGACGCGTACGTCGCGGCGATCCCTGGCCACTTGCGCTGATGGTGTCCCCGCGCGTTGTCCTCATCGGCCCGCCCGGCTCCGGCAAGATCCTCCGTTGGCCGGGCGCTTGCCAAGGTGCTCGGCGTCTCGCGGCGAGACACCGACGCCGACGTGGAGCGCGCAGCGGGCAAGCCCGTCTCCGAGATCTTCCTCGACGACGGCGAGCCCGTCTTCCGTGCGCTCGAGCGCGACGCGGTGGCGCTCGCGATGGCGGAGCACGACGGCGTGCTCTCGCTCGGCGGCGGCGCGATTCTCGACGAGGCGACGCAAGAGACTCTTGCGCGCCTACGGCGCGCATGGCGGCCGCATCGTCTTTCTTGACGTCTCCGTCGCACGCCGCCGCGCCGCGCGTGGGCCTCAATGCCGCCCGTCCGCTGCTGCATCGGCAATCCGCGGCGCCAGTGGGCGGACCTCATGGAGGCGCGACGTCCCATCTACGAAGGCCTCGCGACCGACACCGTGAACACTGACCACATACGTGCAGATCGCGTGGCGCGCGAGCTCGTTGAAAAGGGAATCTGATGACAGACGTAGTTCACGTTGCGACCGCGAGCCCGTACGACGTCACGATTGGCTCGGGCCTCACGGACGCGATCGTGGACCGGGCTCCCTGACACCGCCAAGCGGGTGCTGATCATTCGCTCGGCGCGGCTAGCGGCGCGCGGCGAGGCCATGCGCGCGGCCGTAGAAGCGTCGGGCCGTGAGGTTGTTGAGGCAGAGGTGCCCGACGCAGAGGCTGGCAAGACGATCAGTGTCGCCGCGTTCTGTTGGCAAGTTTTGGGCAAGAGCGACTTCACGCGGACCGACGTGATCCTTGGGCTCGGCGGGGGAGCGGTGACCGACCTCGCTGGCTTTGTCGCGGCAAACTGGCTGCGCGGCGTGCAGGTG
Organism: uncultured Actinomycetota bacterium; assembly: GCA_963757685.1. GTDB lineage: Bacteria > Actinomycetota > Actinomycetes > Actinomycetales > Demequinaceae > Demequina. Next base: position 346,871 of record CAVWSW010000004.1, read on the forward strand.
GTCCAGGTGCCGACGAGCCTTGCCGCCATGGTCGACGCCGCCGTTGGCGGCAAGACCGGTGTCAACACCGACGAGGGAAAGAACCTCGTCGGCTCGTTCCACGAGCCGAGCGCTGTGTGGTGCGACCTCGACGACCTGCTGACCTTGCCGCGCAACGACCAGATGGCGGGGCTCGCCGAGGTGGTCAAGGGCGGGTTCATTCGCGACGTCGAGATCCTGGACATCGTCGAAGCGAACCTCAAGTCCCTGTCGCAAGGGGCTACCGAGCAACAACCTCGACGTGTTCGCGGAGCTCATTCGCCGCAAGGTGCAGGTGAAGGCCGACGTTGTGGCGGCGGATCTCAAGGAGTCGTTTGAGAGGGAAATCCTCAACTACGGCCACACTTTTGGCCACGCGATCGAGTACACGGAGCGGTACCAATGGCGTCACGGCGCCGCCGTATCTGTAGGCATGGTGTTTGCCGCCGAGCTGTCCCACTTGGCAGGGAAGCTTGACGCCGACGGACTAGATCGCCACCGCCGCATCCTCGATGGGCTTGGCCTGCCAACCACGTATCAGGACGGGCGCTGGGATGCGTTGCTGACCGCGATGCGCAGGGACAAGAAGACGCGCGGAGACGTATTGCGGTTCGTGATCCTGCAGGGCATCGGCAACCCGGTGCGCCTTGAGGGCCCAGATCCCGCGCTTGCTCACGGCCGCATACGACGAGATCAGCGCGTAAGCCGCGCCATTCGATACGGCGGGCAGCGCGCACGGCGGCATGTTCAGTCTGTGCCGATGAATACGGGCCCACACCGCGGCGACTCTCCCACGTACAGTGAAGGGCACCTTCGTGAGGCCGCTGTGCTCGGCGTCTGGCCAATCTTTGGGCCCGACAATGGCGCCATCGCCGTAGTCGCCGCCGGTAGGCACGATCGGAGCGCGCCCCGCGAGTTCGAACTGCAATTTGTTGCGGTCCGCGCACGGCAAGAGGTCGGCCGCGAGCGTCGCCGGATGGTCCGGATTCGCGTTCGCGAACGTCACGATAGTTGAGCTCGCGCGGACGCCTTCCTCTAGTGGGTCGACGCGCAGCGCGTCGGTGCCCAAGGTCATCGAGGGTCGCGACGGCGAGCGCACCGCCAAGCCAACCTTTGCCTTGCCGCGCGAGAGCCACAGCAAGAAGCAGCCGGCGACGGCCACGAGCCCGGCGACGGCAAGCGCGGGCCGGTCGTCTCCGGTGGTGAGGGTCAGGAATGGCGTGAGGCCAGGGATAGCGAACGGGATCCACACGCCGTCAAGCGGCAATGCGAGGAAGCACGAGCGCAACGTAGGCCACGACGGCCGTAGCCGAGGCCACGAACGCAACGTTCGTGAGCCGCTTGCGCACCCCAACCCACAAGGTGGTGGCGCCGAGGACGGCGATAGGTACTGCGAACGGGTCCAGGTAGCGGCCAAAGATCGGGAGATCAATCGCGTCGCCGAAGTCAGCGGAACTGGCGAGCACCCACACAAAGAACGCCGCTTGGCCAACGAAAGCCGAGCCCGAGCCACCACCAGGCAGACGCGAGCCCCTGCGTGCCGGCCTTGCGCACCGCGGCGCGCGCGCTTGCTGGCGCACGCGAGCAGGCCGAGCACGGTGAGCAGCGACCACGACACCACTTGGGTGAATCCCTGGCCCAGGATCACTTGGCCGACGCGGTCGAGGCTCAAGTGACCGACGAGATCGCCAACACGCGTGTCGTCGGCGAAGATCTGCGAACCAAGCGTCAGCCTGAGCGACAAGTCCAGCCGACCGTGAGCATGCACGCGGCGACGACGCCAAGGATTGCGTCGAGCCACGGCGTCCGCTTGAGGATGGCTCGGACCACGAGCCATGCAAGTGTGACCGCTACCAGCGGCAGTGCGCGCGCGTGGACCACCGCAGCGAGACCGACCGTGAGGCCAAGCGCTATCGCGTCGAGCCGGCGGCCACGTTCCGCGATGCGAAGGGCGAGCAACGGCGAACACAGCACGAGCAGCGTCAATGGGTTCTCGGCGATGACGTAGTTGTCCATCAGCGCCCGTGCAGGGACGAGCGTCACGAGCGCGCCAATCGCGATGCGGCCGCGCCGTGCGCTCCAAACCGACGCGCTAGCGCGGTCGCGGGCCAGATCGCCAGCGCCCCTAGCGCAGCGCTAATGAGACGCCGCGATCTGATAGACGACGATCGGCGCCACATGGCAGCCACCAGAGCGGCGCGAGCATCACTGAGTAACCCACCGAGTAACTCGATCCGCACAGCGACCACGCCACGCCGTTGCCGGAGATCACATTGGCGCCCGCAAGGTATCCGACCTCGTCGTATGCGTACATGGGTCCAACGGATCGCGCAGCGATCAGCAGGTGCACAATCACGGCCGCTGCGACGAGCGCCCACACGCGCGTATTGCTTGCAGTGCGCTACGTGCTTGGTCAGTCGCGCTCTGGTCAGAGGTGATCTCCACGTTCGCAGATTAGTCCGCGCGGGGCCTTATGCACCGCAACGCGACACTCACGATTCCGTGGGAGCCTGGGCAGTAGGCTGACCGCATGAGCACAGTCCTGGTCCTCAACGGCCCCAACCTTGGCCGCCTCGGCACGCGCGAGCCCGAAACGTACGGCGCGACCACGCACGACGAGCTCGTCGCTCTCATTGCCGAGTGGGGCGCGGGCCTTGGGCTCGAGGCGAGCGTGCGGCAGTCGGATTCGGAGACCGACCTTGTGCACTGGATCCACGAGGCTGTCGACAACGAGTGGCACGTGATTCTCAACCCCGCAGCGTTCACCCACTACTCGTACGCGCTGCGAGACGCGTGCGCGCTCGTGGGCGGCGCGGGGCTCACTCTCGTCGAGGTTCACCTCTCGAATCCCAACGCTCGCGAGGAATTCCGCCACACGTCGGTGATCTCAGCCGTGGCGTCGGGCACCATCGCTGGCTTTGGGGTTGACGGCTACCGGCTGGCCCTCGAGGCCATCGCCACGCGCGTCGGCTAGAATTAACGACCGTGGCTACCTCAAACGACATCAAGAACGGGTCCGTGCTCAACCTCGACGGCAACCTGTGGACCATCATCGACTTCCAGCACGTGAAGCCCGGCAAGGGCGGGGCGTTCGTGCGCACCAAGATGAAGAACGTCATGACCGGCAAGGTCGTCGACAAGACCTTCAACGCGGGCACCAAGGTGGAGTTTGAGACGGTCGACCGTCGCAACATGCAGTACCTGTACAACGACGGCGTCAGCTACGTGTTCATGGACCCGGACACGTTTGACCAGATCACCGTATCGCCGGCAGTCATGGGCGAGGCCACGGACTTCTTGCTGGAGAACGAGAGCGCGATCATCGGCTCCAACAACGGCAACCCCATCTTCCTTGAGCTGCCGCAGTCCGTTGTTCTCGAGGTCACGTACACAGAGCCTGGCCTGCAGGGCGACCGCTCAAGCGGTGGCACCAAGCCCGCGACGCTCGAGACGGGCGCGCGAGATCCAGGTGCCGCTGTTCCTTGAGGCTGGCGTCAAGGTCAAGGTCAACACCGAGACCGGCGACTACCTTGGGCGCGTCAACGACTAGTGGCCGCCCGCACCAAAGCACGCAAGCGAGCGCTTGACATCCTCTTCGAGGCGGACCAGCGCGGCGAAAACATCCTTGACGTCCTCGAGGCCCGCATCGCGGACTCAGGTCGGCGAGATGCCGATCCCCGAATACTCCGCGCAGATCGTCCGCGGCGTGGTCGAGCGCTGGATCGAGCTCAACTCGCTGATCCAAGAGGCATCCCCGGAGTGGACCCTGCAGCGCATGCCCGCCGTAGACCGCGCCATTTTGCGCATCGGCGCGTGGGAGATCCTCGCGAATGACGAGGTGGCTACGGCCGTCGCGATCGATGAGGCCGTCGAGCTCGCTCGCGACCTGTCGACGGACGACTCGCCAGGCGTTCATTAACGGCATCCTCGGCACCATCGCGCGAGACGCCCCTGCGTTGCCATCAACGCCGGAGTCCTGACTCCGGTACGCTGTCCCAAACGACCATCCTTTAAATCCGTCCAGAGAGGCGGGGAAGGGGGTAGCCAGGTGACTGGCACCATTCTGAGCGCGCCCGACATCTCCCGGGCCATCACTCGCATCGCTCACGAGATCGTGGAACGCAACGGCGGCGCGGCCGGCTTGGTTCTCCTGGGAATTCCCACGCGCGGCCTGCCACTTGCGGTGCGTCTGGCCGACGCTCTTGCTGGGATCGAGCCCACGTTCAACCCTGCGGTGAGTTGCGGCGCGCTCGACATCACGATGTATCGCGATGACCTCCACACGCCAGCCCACGCGGTCGATCGGCGTGACGACGCTGCCGTGCGCCGGCATCGACGGCGCCATGGTGGTGCTTGTCGACGACGTCTTCCACACGGGCCGCACCATTCGCGCCGCCCTTGACGCGATCAGCGACCTTGGGCGCCCTCGCGCCGTGCAGCTCGCGGTGCTTGTTGACCGGGGCCACCGCGAACTGCCGATTCGCGCGGACTTTGTGGGCAAGAACATCCCCACCTCGCGCGACGAGCGCGTCGACGTCCGGCTCGCGGAGATTGACGGAGACGATTCGGTTGTTCTGCGCCGCGGCGAAGCGAGTGGGGGAGACGCGTCATGAAGCACCTCCTCACCACGGCGGGCATGACCCGCGCCGACGCGATTCGCATCCTCGACACCGCAGCGCAGATGGAAGCCACCCAGGAACGCGAGATCCGCAAGCTGCCCACGCTGCGCGGCAAGACGGTCGTGAACCTCTTCTTCGAGGACTCCACCCGGACCCGCATCTCCTTCGAGGCGGCGGCGAAGCGCCTGAGCGCCGACGTCATCAACTTCTCCGCCAAGGGCTCGTCCGTCTCCAAGGGCGAGTCCCTCAAGGACACCGCCCTTACGCTCCAGGCAATGGGCGCCGACGCCGTAGTTGTGCGGCACTGGGCGAGCGGTGCAGCGGAACTGCTCGCAACGTCGGGCTGGATCCACGGTTCCGTGCTCAACGCAGGCGACGGCACCCACCAGCACCCCACCCAGGCCCTGCTTGACGCCTACACGATCCGCAAGCACCTTGTCGGTGCTCCAGACGGTGCAGGGCTCGACGGCCTCCGCGTGGCGATCGTTGGCGACATCCTGCACTCGCGCGTGGCGCGGATCGAACGGCTACCTGCTCAACACGCTCGGCGCGAAGGTGAGCCTTGTAGCCCCGCCGACGCTCTTGCCGGTTGGCATCTCGCGCTCGCCCAGAGCTCGAGGTGTTCTACACGCTCGACGAGGCGCTCGACGCGCACGACTTCGACGCGATCATGATGCTGCGCGTCCAGCGCGAGCGGATGACCGGGCGCGGCCTTCTTCCCCAGCCCGGAGGAGTACACGCGCATGTACGGCCTCGACGCGGCCCGCATGGCGCGGCTGCCCGAGCAAGCGATCATCATGCACCCTGGCCCCATGAACCGTGGGCTCGAGATCAGCGCCGAGGCCGCGGATGCGCCGAACTCCGTCATCGTCGAGCAGGTCGCGAACGGCGTCGCCGTGCGCATGGCCGCCCTCTATCTGCTGCTAGCCGGAGAGGAGGCCGACGCGTGACGCAGCGCCCATCCTGATCGAGAACGTGTCGCTCTTTGGCGATACGGACGCGCACCTGCTGATCGTGGACGGCGAGATCTCGCGCGTGCAGGCTGCGCCGCATCGACGCGCCGCAGGACGCGATCCGCATCGACGCGCACGGGCCTCGTTGCCCTCCCAGGCCTCGTTGACCTCCACACGCACCTGCGCGAGCCCGGTCGCGAGGACGCGGAGACCATCGAGACCGGCTCACGCTCCGCCGCGCGGGGCGGGTTCGTCGCGATCCACGCCATGGCGAACACCACGCCCGTCGCGGACACCGCCGGCGTGGTGGAGCAGGTGTGGTCGCGCGGTCGCGAGGTTGGCCTCGTCGACGTCTACCCCGTGGGCGCCGTGACCGTTGGCCTCGGCGGCACGCAGCTGTCTGAGATGGGCGCCATGGCGATGTCGCGTGCCCGGGTGCGCGTGTTCAGCGACGACGGCAAGTGCGTGTCACGACCCCGTCATCATGCGCCGCGCGCTCGAATACGTGAAGACGTTCGGCGGCGTGGTCGCGCAGCACTCGCAGGACCCGCGCCTCACCGAGGGCGCCCAGATGCACGAGGGCATCGTGAGCGCCGAACTGGGCCTCACGGGCTGGCCCGCGGTCGCCGAGGAGTCGATCATCGCGCGCGACGTGCTGCTCGCCGAGCACGTGGGCTCGCGCCTCCACGTGTGCCACGTCTCCACAGCGGGTTCCGTCGAGATCATCCGCTGGGCAAAGTCGCGCGGCATCAACGTGACGGCAGAGGTCATGCCGCACCACCTCTTGCTCACCGACGAGTCGGTGCGCGGCTACGACGCGCGCTTCAAGGTGAACCCGCCGCTGCGCACCCAGGCGGACGTCGACGCCGTGCGAGCCGGACTCGCCGACGGCACGATCGACATCGTCGCCACCGACCACGCGCCGCACCCGGACGAGGACAAGGACTGCGAGTGGGGCGCGGCCGCGATGGGCATGATCGGCCTCGAGACCGCGCTCGGCATTGTGCAGAAGGCGATGGTCGACACGGGCGCCATGACCTGGCGCGACGTGGCGCTGGCGCATGTCCCACTTGCCCGCCGTGATCGGGGGCGACACGGGTGAGCACGGGCTAGCGCTGAACGAAGGCGAGGCCGCCAACATCACGCTCGTGGACCCGTCTGCGGCCTGGACCGTTGACCCAACCAAAACCGCGAGCCGCAGCAACAACTCGCCGTTCGGCGGCATCGAGCTTCCCGGGAGGGCCGTGGCGACCTTCTTGCGCGGCGCCCCCACATACTTGGACGAACGATTCGAAGGGCTGTTTGCATGACGACGGACGAGCGCGTATCTGGTCCTCGAGGACGGCACAGACGTTCGACGGGCAGCGCGTATGGCGCGCTCGGCGAGACCCTCGGCGAGATCGTCTTCAACACCGGCATGACCGGTTACCAGGAGACGCTCACCGATCCCAGTTATCACAAGCAGATCGTCGTGATGACGGCGCCGCACATCGGCAACACCGGCATGAACGACGAGGACCCCGAGTCGCGCCGCATCTGGGTTGCGGGGTACATCGTGCGCGATCCCGCCCGACGCCCTAGCAACTGGCGCTCACAGCGCTCGCTTGAGGACGTGCTCGCGAAGGAAGGCGTCGTCGGCTTGAGCGGCATCGACACGCGCCAGCTGACGCGGATGCTGCGCAGTTCGCGGCGTGATGCGCGCAGGCATCTTCTCCGGTGACGCGCTCGCGCGCGGCGGTGTTCGACTGACCACGGACGAATTGCTCGAACGCGTGCGAGCGGCCGACGCCATGGCGGGCGCGAGCCTGGCTCGCGAGGTCTCGGTGCCAGGGCGAGTACGTGGTGGAGCCGCCCGCGGGCACGCCAGTGCCGCGCAACGTGGTCGCAGTGGACCTCGGGATCAAGGCCATGACGCCGGAACTCATGGCGCAGCGCGGCATGCGCGTCACCGTGGTGCCGGCCACGATGACCGCGGCGGAGATCCTCGCGAAGAAGCCCGACGGCGTGTTCTTCAGCAACGGTCCCGGCGACCCCGGCGCCGACGACGAGTCGGTCGCGACGCTGCGCGGCGTGCTCGAGGCGCGGGTGCCGTTCTTCGGAATTTGCTACGGCAACCAGATCCTCGGCCGCGCGCTCGGTTACGGCACCTACAAGCTCCAGTTTGGCCACCGCGGCATCAACCAGCCGGTGGTGGACCGCACCACCGGCAAGGTGGAGATCACGGCCCACAACCACGGATTCGCGGTGGACGCGCCGCTCGACGGCGACATCGGAATCGCCTGCCGGATTTGGCAGGGTGCGCGTGAGCCACGTGAACCTCAACGACGACGTCGTGGAGGGCCTCGAATGCCTCGACATCCCCGCGTTCTCCGTGCAGTACCACCCGGAGGCGGCGGCCGGCCCGCACGATGCCGCGTACCTCTTTGACCGATTCGACGACCTGATGGAGGAGTGCCAAGTAATGCCCCGTCGCCAGGACATCTACGTCCGTCCTCGTCATCGGCTCCGGCCCCATCGTCATCGGTCAGGCATGCGAGTTCGACTACTCAGGTACCCAGGCGTGCCGCGTGCTGCGCGCAGAGGGAATCCGAGTAGTTCTACTCAACTCAAACCCCGCCACGATCATGACGGACCCCGAGTTTGCCGACGCCACCTACGTGGAGCCCATCACCACCGAGGTCATCGAGGCGATCATCGCGAAGGAGCGACCCGACGCGATGCTCGCGACGCTCGGGGGGCAGACCGCGCTCAATGCGGCGATCGCGGTCGCGGAGGCGGGCATCCTCGAGCAAGTACAACGTGGAGCTCATCGGCGCGAACCTCGAGGCGATCAACCTCGGCGAGAACCGGGAGCTGTTCAAGGGTGTCGTTGAGCGCTGCGGCGCGGAATCGGCGCGCTCGCACATTTGCCACACGATGGACGAGTGCGTGGCCGCGGCGGAGGACCTCAAGTACCCGGTTGTGGTGCGCCCCTCCTTCACGATGGGTGGGCTCGGCTCTGGATTCGCTTACAACGAGGATGACCTGCGCCGCATCGCAGGTGCGGGCCTGCACTATTCGCCAACCACCGAGGTGCTCCTCGAGGAGTCCATCCTCGGTTGGAAGGAGTTCGAGCTCGAGCTCATGCGCGACAAGGCGGACAACGTCGTAGTTGTCTGCTCGATCGAGAACGTGGATCCCGTGGGTGTGCACACCGGAGACTCGGTGACGGTGGCGCCCGCGCTGACCCTTACGGACCGCGAGTACCAGCGCATGCGCGACGTTGGCATCGCGATCATCCGCGAGGTGGGCGTAGACACTGGCGGCTGCAACGTCCAGTTCGCGATTGAGCCCGACACCGGCCGGCTCATCGTTATCGAGATGAACCCGCGCGTCTCGCGCTCGTCCGCGCTCGCGTCAAAGGCCACCGGGTTCCCGATCGCCAAGATCGCGGCGCGCCTCGCGATCGGCTACACGCTCGACGAGATCCCCAACGACATCACCGGCTCCACGCCCGCGAGCTTTGAGCCGACGCTCGACTACGTGGTCGTCAAGGTGCCGCGCTTCGCGTTCGAGAAGTTCCCCGCAGCGGATCCCGTGCTCACCACCACCATGAAGTCCGTGGGCGAGGCGATGGCCATCGGCCGCAACTTCACCGAGGCGCTTGGCAAGGCGCTGCGGTCCATCGACAAGCGCGCAGCCAACTTTCACTGGGACGGCGACTTCCCAACGGGCGCGAACCTCGAGGCACTCATGGCGGCGATCGCCATTCCCACCGAGCAGCGCCTCGTGCAGGTGCAGCAAGTGCTCCGCGCGGTGCGCGCCGGCCACGCCGACCTCGAAGCTGTCTACGAGGCAACGGGAATCGACCCGTGGTTCCTCGACCAGATCCTGCTCATGAACGAAATCGCGCACGAGGTGTCGCACGCAGCAGAACTCACGCCAGAGCTGCTGCAGCGAAGCCAAGTCGCACGGCCTCGCGGACACGCAAATCGCCGGGTTGCGCGGAGTTGCGAGGACGAGACGTCGTCTCGACGCAGCGTCGGGCCGCCGGAGTGACGCCGGTCTTCAAGACGGTGGACACGTGCGCCGCCGAGTTTGAGGCGAGCACGCCGTACCACTACAGCACCTACGACGCGGAGAACGAGGTGGCGCCGCGCGACGCGCGAGGCGATCCTCATCCTTGGATCTGGCCCCAACCGCATTGGCCAGGGCATCGAGTTCGACTACTCGTGCGTGCACGCCGCGCTCGCCCTCAAGGACGTCTACGAGACGATCATGGTCAACTGCAATCCGGAGACCGTCTCCACCGACTACGACACCGCGAACCGGCTCTACTTTGAGCCGCTGACGTTCGAGGACGTCATGGCGGTCTACGACGCAGAAGTGGCCGCGGGGCCGGTCAAGGGCGTGCTCGTGCAACTGGGCGGGCAGACGCCGCTGAGCCTCGCTCAACGACTGGCCGACGCCGGCGTGCCTATCCTCGGCACGTCGCCAGAGGCGATCGACAATGCGGAGGACCGCGCGGCCTTTGGCCGTGTGCTCGAGGCAGCCGGGCTGCCGGCGCCTGCGTACGGCACCGCGCACGGGATCGACGAGGCCGTGGCGATCGCGGAGGGAATCGGCTACCCCGTGCTTGGTGCGGCCCTCGTACGTCCTCGGCGGGCGCGGGATGGAGATCGTCTACGACCGCGAGCAGCTCCAGGACTACGGCACGCGCATGCACCTCATCGGCGACCACGCGTCGGACGCACCCCTTTTGGTTGACCGCTTCCTCGACGACGCCATCGAGATCGATGTAGACGCGCTATTCGACGGCGACGAGCTGTTCTTGGCGGGAGTCATGGAGCACATCGAGGAGGCGGGAATTCACTCCGGCGACTCCGCGTGCGTGCTTGCCGCCGGTCACACTTTCGAAGGCTGAGCTTGAGCGGATCCGCGAATCCACCGAGCTGCTCGCGCGGGGGATCGGCGTACGCGGGCTCATGAACGTGCAATACGCCCTGGTAAGTGACGTGTTATACGTTCTCGAGGCCAATCCGCGCGCGTCGCGCACGGTTCCGTTCGTCGCGAAGGCGACGGGCGTTGCCCTCGCGAGCGCGGCGGCGCTCGTCATGGCAGGCGCGTCCATCGCGGAGCTCCGCGTCGAAGGGAGTGTTGCCGGATCACGACGCGACCCGCATCGACCCTCATCAACGGATTGCAGTCAAGGAGGCGGTGCTGCCGTTCAAGCGCTTCCGCACCGCGGCGGGCACGGTTGTCGACTCCGTGCTCGGTCCCGAAATGCGCAGTACGGGCGAGGTGATGGGTTTCGACACCACGTTCCCGCTCGCCTTCGCCAAGTCGCAAGCGGCGGCGTTCGGCGGCTTGCCAAAGGGCGGGAAGGTCTTCGTGTCGATGGCGGACCGCGACAAGCGCTCGATCACGTTCCCCATGGCGCGGCTTCGTCAACTTGGCTTCGAGATCCTCGCGACGGAAGGCACCGCGTTGGTGCTCGCTCGCAACGGCATCCCGTCGACCGTGGTGCGCAAGAACTCTCAAGGCCGCGGCCCCAATGGGGAGCCCACGATCGTGGACTTGATCAACAATGGAGAGGTTTCGCTGGTGATTAACACGCCATCCGGGCAAGGCGCGCGTGCCGATGGATACGAGATCCGTGCGGCGGCCACGGCTGCAGACACGGCGATCGTGACCACTACGCAACAGCTTTCCGCTGCGGTTCTCGCGATCGAGGTAATTCAACATCGCGATTTCGACGTGCTGAGTTTGCAGGACGCCGCCGCGCCAGCAAGCGTCGGCGCAGGTAACATGGCTCCAAAGCAGTGAATGGGGAGTGACCATGCAGTTCGGTGAAAGGCTCGCGGGCGCTATGCGCCAATGGGGTCCGCTGTGCGTGGGCATCGACCCTCATCCCACATTGCTCGCGCAGTGGGGACTCGCTGACAACGCAGACTCGTTGCTCGCTTTTGGCGAGACGGTCATCGAGGCTTCCTTCCGCTCGTGTGCGGCGGTGAAGCCAAACATCGCCTTCTTTGAGCGGCACGGATCGCGGGGCATCGCGGCGCTCGAGCGTTTGCTTAAGGGTGCTCGCGAGAACGGCGTGCTCACAATCCTTGACGTCAAGCGCGGCGACATTGGCTCCACGATGGAGGCATACGCGGACGCATACTTCCGGCCGGGCGCCCCTCTTGAGGCCGACGCCATCACCGTGTCGCCATACCTCGGCTTTGGGTCGCTCGCGCCCGCACTTGAGCTCGCTGAGGAGCACGGCAAAGGTGTGTTCGTGCTCGCGCTCACGTCCAACAAGGAGGGCGCGTCCGTGCAACACGCGATGGGGCCTGACGGCGCAGTCGCCAAGGTGATCGCTGACGCCGCCGCCGAACTGAACAAGGGCGCCAAGCCGATGGGAAGCGTCGGGCTCGTTGTTGGGGCGACCGTTGGCGACGCGATCGCCGAACTCGGAATTGACCTCGCTGCCGTCAACGGCCCGCTGCTGTCGCCGGGGGTAGGCGCGCAAGGCGCGACGCCGGCGGACGTAGCAAAACTGTTTGGTGAGGCAACCAGCCGCGTGCTCATCAATCAATCACGAGGGGTGCTGCAAGCTGGCCCATTTGTTGAGAAGCTCCGCGGAGCAATCCAGGCGGCCGCAGGGGCCGCCGCATACATCCTCGCGCCTGCAGACGAGGAATAGGGGAAGGGAACACCATGGCAACTCCGGAGCTGTCAGACGAGCAGAGGGCCGCCGCACTGGTCAAAGCCACGGCGGTGCGTAGCGCTCGCCGTGTGTTCAAGGAGCAGCTTGCGGCGGGCGATTTCACGCTTGGCGAGGCGATTGACAAGGCAAAATCCGACGACGCGCTAGCGGGCATCCGCGTGCACGATCTGGTGCAGTGTCTGCAAGGCATTGGCCCCAAGCGCGCCACCCAGATCATGGACGAGATTGGCATCTCGCACGCGCGGCGCGTGCGGGGGCTCGGCCAACACCAGGTTGCTGCGCTCGTGGAGCGCGAGCGCAGGTGATTCGTCGCAGATGAGCAGACTGACGGTCCTCGCCGGGCCGACAGCCGTAGGTAAGGGCACGGTGGTGCGCGCCCTACGCGAGCGCGAGCCAGACATCTGGATTTCCGTTTCAGCGACCACGCGCGCGCCCCGGCCAGGTGAAATCGATGGCGTTCACTATTTCTTCGTGACGCGAGAGCGGTTCGACGAGATGATCGCCGGGGGAGAGCTGCTCGAGTGGGCCGTGGTGCACGGAGTCAACCGCTACGGCACGCCGCGCGCAGCCGTGGAAGAGCACCTCGCGCGTGGCGTCCCCGTGTTGCTCGAGATCGACTTGCAGGGAGCTCGACAGGTGCGAGAGAGCATGCCAGACGCGCTGTTCGTGTTCCTTGCTCCGCCCTCGTGGGACGAACTTGTGTCGCGGCTCGTCGGCCGCGGCACTGAGGGTCCTGAGGAGCGCGAACGGCGGCTCGTGACCGCGCGCAGCGAACTCGCTGCGGAGAGCGAGTTCGACGCGGTGATTGTCAACGACACGGTTGACGGGGCGGCGGCGGAGCTCGAGCGGCTCATCGAGGCGACGCGCACGTAGCCCCCTAGATGCGGGTGCCGCCCACTGCGCGCAACACACGGTAGACTGAACCGTTTGAACCAAGCATTGGAGTGAACGTGGCCGGAACCATCGCGAAGCCTGAAGGCATCACCAACCCGCCGATCGACGAGTTGCTCGCCAAGGTGGAGTCCAAGTACTCCCTCGTGGTCTACGCATCCAAGCGCGCGCGCCAGATCAACGCGTACTACGAGGCGCTCGTCCGAAGGTCACTTCGAGAACGTTGGCCCGCTCGTCGAGGCCGACTCCACGGACAAGCCCCTTTCGGTGGCGCTGCGTGAGATCAACAGCTGGCACCCTCCTGAAGCTCGGACGCTCCGAGGACTAGCCATGCGAGTGCTGCTGGGTGTAACCGGCGGCATTGCCGCGTACAAGGTCGCGCTCGTGTTGCGCCGCCTCACCGAGGACGGCCACTCCGTACGCGTCATCCCCACGCAGGCGTCCCTCAACTTCGTTGGGCGTGCAACGTGGGAGGCCCTGAGCGGGCATCCCGCACCAACGGCGACCTTTGACGACGTCCCCTCCGTGCAACACGTGCGGCTTGGCCAGGGCGCCGACGTCGTGCTCGTCGCCCCCGCGACCGCGGACTTTCTTGCAGCCTACGCCGCTGGCGAGGCGCGCGATCTGCTCGGCAACGCGCTGCTCGCGACGCACGCGCCGGTCCTCGTGTGCCCCGCGATGCACACCGAGATGTGGGAGCACCCCGCGACGCGAGCTAACGTCGCTACGCTCAAGGCGAGGGGCGTGCACGTACTCGACCCGGCCGTCGGGCGGCTGACAGGCGCTGATACCGGACCCGGCCGGCTTCCGGAGCCGGATGACATCGTCGCCGCCCTGTACGCCGTCGCGAGCGGCACGGGCATCCCAAAGGGCCAGCCCGACGCTGGGTGGGGAGATCTTGCGGGCGTGCGGATTGTGGTGACGGCAGGAGGCACGCGAGAGCCGATCGATCCCGTGCGCTACCTGGGCAATCGCTCTTCGGGGCACCAGGGGTTCGCGTTGGCCGAAGCCGCTCGCGAGCGCGGGGCGCACGTGACCGTGATCGCCGCAAATGTGGTGTTGCCAGTCTCCGACGGCGTCACGCGAGTTGACGTCAGCACCGGGGCCGAACTCGAACGCGCCGTTCGCGAACTCGAACCGGACACGGACGTGCTCATCATGGCGGCGGCGGTTGCCGACTTCGCACCCGCGGAGGTCAGCGAGCACAAGATCAAGAAGTCTGGCGCTGGCGGCGTGTCGCTTGAGCTGGTGCCAACGCCGGACATCCTCGCGGGAGTAGTGCGAGCGCGCAGTGGTGCCGGTCGATCGTAGGATTTGCCGCGGAGACCGGCGATGACAACGCGACGGCGAGCGAACACGCAGCGGCAAAGGCCCGCCGCAAGGGTGCCGCGCTGCTCGTATTCAACGAGGTGGGCGTGGACAAGGGATTTGGTGACGTTCCCAACGACGTGCGGATCCTGGATGCGCACAGGCGTCGAAGTGGCTACCGCGCACGGCAGCAAACTCGCCGTCGCCCATGCAGTGCTCGATGTCGTGGTGCAGCTCTCGGCAACCGGCGAACGTCGGGGCCGCCTACTAGACTTCGCCGCATGCGCCTCTTCAGTTCAGAATCGGTGACGGAGGGCCACCCCGACAAGGTCTGTGACCAGATCTCGGACGCCCTGCTCGACGCCATGATCGCCCAAGATCCCCACTCGCGAGTGGCGATTGAGACCATGGTGACCACGGGTCTGGTCCACGTCGCAGGGGAAGTCACGACTGAGTCATATGTCGATATACCAGGCATCATTCGCGAAGTTGTGACGGAAATCGGCTATACCTCGTCAAAGGTGGGCTTCGATGGCGCGCTGTGCGGGGTGTCCGTCAGTATCGGCGAGCAAAGCGCGGACATCTGGCAAGGCGTTGGGCACGCCACGGACTCGGACATAGAAGAGCTCGGCGCCGGCGACCAGGGCCTCATGTTCGGATACGCGTGCTCGGACACCCCTGAACTCATGCCGATTCCCATTTCGATGGCGCACGCGCTGACGCGGCGACTCGCGCAGGTGCGCCGCGAGGGCATCGTCGAGGGCCTCCGTCCCGACGGCAAGGCACAGGTGACGATCGCCTACGACGTCGACAATCCCGTGCAGGTGGACACCGTGGTTGTTTCGAGCCAGCACGCGGAGACATGGGAGATCGGCGCGCTCAGGGAGGCGATCGAGGCCGAGGTCATCGCGCCCGTTCTTGGGCGCTACGGCCTCGACGTGCACGGCCACCGTTCGCTCATCAACCCCACGGGCCGCTTCGAGATCGGCGGCCCCGCGGGCGATGCGGGCCTGACGGGCCGCAAGATCATCGTCGACACCTATGGCGGCATGGCACGCCACGGCGGTGGCGCCTTCTCCGGAAAGGACCCATCAAAGGTCGACCGTTCCGCCGCGTACGCGATGCGCTGGGTCGCCAAGAATGTGGTCGCGGCGGGGCTCGCCACGCGGTGCGAGGTGCAGGTGGCATACGCGATCGGCACTGCTCATCCCGTCGGACTGTGGGTGGAGACGTTCGGCACCGAAAAGGTAGACCCCGCCCGCATCGCAGGCGCGATCGACGAGGTCTTTGATCTGCGGCCCTCCGCAATCATCGCCGCCCTCGACCTGCGCCGGCCCATCTACCGGTCCACGGCGGCGTACGGCCACTTCGGTCGCGAACTTCCCGAGTTCACGTGGGAGCGCACGGACCGTGCGGATGCGCTCCGGAGCGCAGCGCAATAGCCGAATCGTCGCCCCGCTCTGTCGCGCGAGTGTGTGTCGACAGCGCCTTGCCACACCTCGACCGGCCCTTCGACTACGCGATTCCCGGCTCGCTCGCCAACGTGGTAACGGTCGGCTCGCGGGTGCGCGTGCGTTTCGCCGGCCGGCTCGTAAGTGCCGTCGTCGTGGAGGTCGTGGACGTCAGCGAGTTCGGAGGCAAGCTCACGCCCATCCATTCCTCGGCGGGGCTAGCGTCCTTCACCCCTCGCGCGATCGAACTAGCGCAAGCGATCGCGCGACGTTACGGCGGCTCGTTGTGGGACGTGCTACGGCTCATGGCTCCGCCCCGCGTGGCAAGTCTCGAAGATCGCGACTGGAGCGGTCCCGCTGGCGTCGAGGCCCGGTACTCCGACGCCGCCGTGGAATCTTCACGCGGGAGCGACGGCGTCGCGACCGCACTCGACATCGACGAGCTGGCAAGCGGCGCGCGGGTCGTGTGGCAGGCGCTGCCCGAGCCGGGCAGGTCTGCCGGCACCCCTGCACGCGCGCTTGCCGCGGCCGCGATCGCCGCGGCCGCGAAGGGTCAGTCGGCAATCCTCGCGTTGCCCGACGCGCGAGCCGTGTCAGCCGTGGAAGCGCAACTTGCGTTGCTTGGCCTGCGACGCTGGAACGTTCGCACCGGGGGAGAGGTGGCGGTGCTCGACGCCGACGACGGCGCAAACGCGCGCTACGGCAACTATCTTGCCGCGATGCACGGTCTCGCGCGCATTGTGCTCGGTACCAGGCCAGTCGCACTTCAACCCGTGCCGTCGCTGGGCTTCGTTGCCATATGGGATGACGGTTCGCCCACGTACGACGATCCCCACGCGCCATATTGGAATGCTCGAACGGTCGCCGCGTGGCGCGCAGACCTCGAAGGGGCTGGCATGCTCATCGCGTCGTACGCACCCACGGTCGAGGCTCTCGCGCTCGCCGAGCATGGCTGGGCCGAGCTTGCTATACCGTCTCGCGCGGTTGTCCGCGCCGTTGCCCCGGCGATCGAGGCCATTGGTGACGACAAGCGCACGGCGGAGGGGGCGTCGGGCTGGCACTGGATGCCAGGCAGCGTGTGGCGCGCCGTCCGAGAGGCCGTCAAGACCGGCCCCGTCGCCATCGTGGTTCCGCGAGCGGGCTATGTGCGAGCGGTGGCGTGCGCGCAATGCGGCGACATGGGCGCAGTGCCGCGAATGCGGAGGGACGCTCCGCCAGGATCACGTCACCGCGCCGCTCGTGTGCCGCGACTGCGACACGCCCCAGCTGGACTGGCATTGCTCCCACTGCCAGGGCCGGCGCGTCAAGCAAGTGCGTCAAGGCGTCGAGCGCGTCGCCGAGCAGGTGCGAGCGATGGCTAAAGACACGCACGTCACGATCTCGTCTGGGGCAACCGGCGTCTTGCCGGATGCCGCCGTCACTGAAGGCTTCGTGGTCGCGACCCCTGGCGCCGTGCCCGCGGTGGCAGGAGGCTACGTGGCGGCGGTAGTGATTGGCGCTGAAGCGCCCGCGAGCGGAGGGCTCGGCGCCGAGGTGCGCGCGGTGCGCTGGTGGCTGTCGCGTTGCCGCGCTCGTGCGTCCACGGGGCGACGGCGGTCGCGTGAGCCTTGTTGGCGCGCTACCTGAAGCCGCTCGCAGGGCACTAGAGACGTGGGACCCGCTCACCGCGGCGCAAGAAGCGCTCGCCGAGCGCAACGAGTTGAGACTTGCCGCCCGCACGGCGCAGCATCCAACTCTCGGGCCCCAAGACGGCCATGACGCTAGCGCTCTCGGTATCCGTAGAGGGCGAGCGCCTTGAACGTCATCACGAGGCCACGGTGAGCCCCACGAAGGACGGCGCATTGTTGTTAGTGCGCCGGCGCTCAGCGCAATCCATCATCGACGCCTTGCGAGTTCGCCAGGTCGAGCTCAGCCGTGAGGGCGACGAGGGATTCCGCATGCGCGTCGACGGGCCACTAGACCTTTGAGGCGCCGCGAGCGCGAAAGCGCCTCGTAGGATGGGGAACATGCGCGTCGTGTTCGCGGGCACCCCGCAGATTGCCGTGCCGACCTTGGCAGCCATCGTCGATGCCGGTCATGAGGTCGTCGCCGTGGTGACGCAGCCCGACGCGCCGGGCAAGCGCGGGCGCGTGACTGTCGCCGAGCCCCGTGAGTGTTGCGGCCCGCGAACTGGAACTCGACGTGCTCACGCCCAGCCAAAGCGTCGGACCCTGAGTTTGTCGATCACATTCGTGGTCTCGACGCGGATGTCGCGGCGGTTGTCGCTTATGGGCAGATCCTGAGGCCCGCGCTACTCGCCGCCACCGCGCACGGGTGGGTCAACCTGCACTTCTCCGTGCTGCCTGCATGGCGAGGCGCGGCACCAGTCCAGCGCGCCATCATGGCAGGGGACGACGTTACGGGCGCCTCGACCTTCCTCATCGACGAGGGTCTCGACACGGGGCCCGTTATTGGGACGCTTACCGAACGGATCCGTGCGCTCGATACCGCAGGCGAGTTGCTGGAGCGCCTTGCGGCTGTAGGCGGTGGGCTCATGGTGCACTCGCTCGAGGCGCTCGTCGGCGGGTTTGCGGCACCCATTCCGCAACCGGATGACGGCGTTAGCTACGCGCACAAGCTCACGCGCGGCGGATGCGTACGTCGCATGGGAACTCCCAGCCCACATCGTGGACCGCCAAGTGCGCGGCGTGACGCCTGCTCCCGGTGCGTGGACAACGCTTCCGGACGGCACCGCCGCGAAGATTGGGCCCGTAAGGCCACGCAGTGGCACAGCGCTTCCTCCTGGTCAGTTGCGCGCAGAAGGCGACGACGTGCTGGTCGGCACGGGAACAACTCCCGTCGCGCTGACGTGGATCGCTCCCGCGGACGCAAGGCCATGGACGCGCGTGATTGGTGGCGCGGTGCGCGCCTCGGCGAAGCCGCCACCTTGGGCGAGGCGTGAGGCCAAACCGTGAAGATTGACGCGAGCAAGGGAGGCTGCGTTCAGGTGCGTACGTTCGGTGGACGCGGAGGACGCCTACGCGAACCTTGCGATGCCTGCAATTCTCGCCGCGCTTGGGCTCAGTGGGCGCGATGCGGCGTTTGCCACCGAGCTCGCGTATGGCACCCTGCGGATGAGGGTCTGTACGACGCGATCATCGCGGTTGCAGCTCGCCGCGAGGTGGCGACGCTCGACGATCCTGTGCGGTGGTCGCTGTGGCTTGGCGCGCACCAAGCGCTCTCGATGCGCGTCCCCGCGCACGCCGCCGTCTCCGAGACGGTGGACTTGGCCCGCAGGCATGGCGGTCCGCGCGTGGCGCCCATCGTGAATGCCGTCATGCGTCGCATCGTCGAGCGCGACTCCGATGCCTGGATCGCGATGGTTGCGCCGTCCAATAGCAGGGAGGATCTGGCTCTTCGGCACTCGCACCCCTAGTGGGTGGCCTCCGCACTTGCCGACGCCTTGCTGGCTGATGAGCGGCCAACGGATCTCGAGCGACTCCTCGCCGCGGATAACGTGCCCGCCGCCGTCACGCTCGTTGCGCGGCCCGGGCTAGCGGAGCGCGAGGCACTGCCGGGGCCACCTACAGAACTGTCGCCGTGGGGCGCAATCCTCGCGGGAGGTGACCCTGGCGCGATACCGGAGGTGGCGTCGGGCACCGCGGCGGTGCAGGACGAGGGAAGCCAACTCGTCGCGGGGGCGCTCGTGGCGCACCGCGAGGTTGCAGCCGGGCGAGAGGTGGCTCGACATGTGCGCGGGCCCAGGCGGCAAGGCTGCCCTGTTGGGCGCGCTCGCGGCGCAGCGCGGGGCCACGGTGCAGGCTAACGAGATCCACGAGCACCGGATGGGCTTGGTGCAGCGCGCAGTTCGGGCGCTTCCGGAAGGAATCGTCACGGTCACGCGTACGGACTCCCGTGAGCTGGCTCCCGCGTCGCTTTGACCGCATCCTGCTCGACGCGCCGTGCACGGGGCTAGGCGCCTTGCGCAGGCGTCCAGAGGCGCGCTGGCGCCGGACACCCGCCGACGTGCCGGTGCTCGCCGAGCTGCAGACTGAGCTACTCGCGGCGGCGGCTGGCGCGGTGAAGCCCGGCGGGATCGTCGCGTACGTGACGTGCTCGCCCGTGGTCGCCGAAACGCGCGACATCGTCGCGGCTGTCAGCGGTCTCGAACTAGTGGACGCGCGGCCCGCGATGGCGGCGCTGACGGATACCGCGCGCAGGAGTTGGGGACCGGGGCCACACGTGCAACTGTGGCCGCACATGCACGGCACGGACGCGATGTACCTGGCGTTGCTCGAACGACCCCGCGCGGTAGGGTCGAGACCATGGTGCGCATCGCTCCCTCCATCCTTTCTGCCGACTTCGCCAACCTCGAGCGCGACATCCTCGCCGTGAGCGACGCCGACTGGCTTCACGTCGACGTCATGGACGGCCACTTCGTGCCCAACCTCACGCTCGGCGTGCCCGTCGTCAAGCGAGTGTGCGAGGTCTCGCCGATGCCCGTCGACGTCCACCTCATGATTGAGGACCCCGACTACTGGGCCGTTCGCTACGCGGAGCTCGGCGCCGCGTCCGTGACCTTTCACTACGAGGCGGCACGCAACCCTCGCCAAGTGGCCCGCGACCTGCGCGCGGTAGGCGTGCGGGCGTCGGTCGCGATCAAGCCAGGGACGCCGGTGGAGCGGCGCTTGAGCTCCTCGACGAGGTCGACATGGTGCTCGTCATGACCGTGGAGCCCGGCTTTGGCGGCCAGGAGTTCATGGGCGACATGATGCCCAAGTTCGAGGCGCTGCGGTCCGCCGTCGACGCGGCGGGCGCGGACATCTGGCTGCAGGCCGACGGCGGGGTTGCCAGGGACACAATTGCCACCGTGGTGCGCGGCCGGCGCGGACATGCTCGTGGCCGGTTCGGCCGTGTTTGGCGCGCAGGATCGCAACGCCGAGGTGGCCGCGCTGCGCGAACTGGGGGAGCGGGCGCTGCGTGACTGACACCCCGATGGACCGCGCCGTTCAGCTGGCGGCGCTGGGGCCCGCGCACGGGCCGAATCCGCGCGTGGGCTGCGTGATCGTTGGGCCCGACGGCGCGACTCTCGCCGAGGGCTATCACGACGGCGCGGGCACGCCCCACGCGGAGGCCGCGGCGCTCGCGGCCGCCGCGGCCGCGGGCGTGGACGTCACCGGCGCGACCGCCTACGTGACGCTCGAGCCGTGCAATCACACGGGGCGAACGGGGCCGTGCGCTGTCGCCCTGGCGGACGCGGGCATCGCGCGGGTCGTCTACGCGGTCGCCGGACCCCAATCCCACGCGCGCGGGCGGAGCCAACTACCTCGCGGACCAGCGGCGTCGGCGGTCGAATACGCACCCCACGACGGCGCGCACGAGCTCAACCGCCGCTGGCTCATGGCGATGGCCGGGCAGCGCCGTACGTCATCGCCAAGTGGGCGTCAACGCTCGACGGCCGCACCGCTGCCGCGGACGGCACAAGCTTCTGGATCACCGGGCGAAGAGGCGCGCGACCACGCTCACCAGGTGCGTTCAGCGTGGACGCGATCATCGTCGGCACGGGCACCGTCGCTATCGACGATCCCGCGCCTGAGCGCCCGGCCCGCGGCGGTCGACGAACCCGCACCAGCCCCTGCGCATCGTCGTGGGCAGGCGCGACACGGCGGGCGCCAAGGTCTGGAGAGACGACAACGCGCGTGCGCGTGCGACTCACGACCCCAGCGTCGGCGCTTGACGACGCGTGGGAGCGAGAGTGCCGCGTGGTCCTCGTGGAAGGTGGCGCCGACAGTCACGACGCGCGTTCCTCGCGGCGGGCCTCGTCGACGAGGTCCACGCCTACATCGCGCCCGCCATCCTTGGCGAGGGGCCCACGGCGGTATCGGCGACCTGGGAATCGGCACCATGTCGGCGGCGTTGAGAGGTTCAGACGTGACCGTGACGCACCTCGGCGTCAGATACGCTGGTCACTGCCCACCTCACGGAAGGACCCTGATGTTTACCGGCATCGTCGAGGCAATCGGCACGGTCACCGCGATCGTCGACCACGGCGCGCAGTCGCAGCTCACGATCGTCACGCCCGGGTGGGGCGACGACCTCGAATATGGCGAGTCGATCGCGGTCAACGGCGTGTGCCTCACGGTGGCCAAGCACCTGGCGATGAGTGGGTCGCCGACGTCATGCGCATCACGCGAGAGACCACGACGCTTGGCGTTCGCTCGCGCCGGGCGCGACGCGTGAACCTCGAGCGCGCCCTGCGGGCCGACGCTCGCTTGGGCGGGCACATCATGCAGGGCCACGTCGATGGCGTCGCGACGCTGGTGGCCAACGCGACTCGCAGCCCGACTGGGACGACCTGACGTTTCGCATAGATCCCGACTATGCGCGCTACGTCGTGCGCAAGGGGTCGATCGCGCTCAACGGCGTGTCGCTCACGGTTGCCGAGCTTGTCGACGACGTGGTGACGGTGTCCCTCATCCCCACGACGCTCGCAGAGACCAACCTCGGCGCGCTCGCGCTCGGCGACACGGTCAACGTCGAGGTCGACGTGATCGCCAAGTACGTCGAGCGGATGCTGGAGGCACGCGCATGATCGCCGAGTCCGTTGGCGCTCGTCGAGCGCGCCCTCGCGGACCTGCGCATGGGCAAGCCCGTGCTCGTCGCGGATTCTCACGACCGCGAGGACGAGGCCGACTTCATCATGTCCGCACAAACCACGACGGTGGAGTGGGTCGCGTGGGGCATCCGGCATTCGAGCGGCTACTTGTGCGCGCCGATGCCGGGGGAGAAGGCCGACAGCCTCAACCTGCCGCTGATGGTCCCCAATAGCCAGGACCCGCGCCGCACGGCGTACACGGTGTCCGTTGACGCCGCGACGGGCGTGACCACGGGAATTTCCGCAGCCGACCGCCACCGCACGCTGCAGATCCTCGCGAAGGCCGACGCGTCGCCTGACGAATTCATTCGTCCCGGGCATGTTCTGCCGCTACGCGCTGTTGCAGGTGGGGTCCTGCACCGACCTGGGCCATACGGAGGCGTGCGTCGACCTGTGCCGGCTCGCCGGCCTTGAGCCCGTCGGAGTCATCGCGGAACTCGTCAATGACGACGGCACCATGATGCGCCAGGGCGATGCTTCCGCACTCGCCTCCAAGGAGGGGCTGGTTCTCATGACGATCGCCGACCTCATCGCCTACCGCCGCGCCACGCAGGACACTGCCCGCCGCCGTCGGCCCCGCAGCCCACCGCGTGCTCTTCGAAGGCGAGGCGCGCCTCCCCACCGAGCACGGAATGGTCACCGTGCGCGGCTACCGCGACGCGCGCACGGGCGCACGAGCACGTTGCGCTCGTCGGCGCCCGTCGCAGAGGGCATGGTGCCTATCGTGCGCGTGCACTCCGAGTGCCTTACGGGCGACGCCTTCGGCTCGCTGCGCTGCGACTGCGGCCCGCAACTCGACGCGGCGATCGAGCGCGTTGCCGCCGAAGGCGGCGCCGTCATCTACCTGACGGGCCACGAGGGTCGCGGCATCGGCATCGTCGCCAAGATCAAGGCGTACGCGCTCCAGGACCAAGGGCGCGACACCGTCGACGCCAACACGGACCTCGGCCTGCCCGTCGACCGCCGCGAGTACGGCGCCGCGGCCGCGATTCTCGACGACCTTGGATTCACGAGCGTTCGCCTGCTGACCAACAACCCCGCCAAGGTCGAGGGGCTGCGCGCGTCGGGCATCGACGTCGTCGAGCGCGTGCCGCACCACGTGGGCGAGCACCCCGAGAACGAGACCTACCGCCGCACCAAGGTGGAGCGCATGGGACACATCATGGAGGAGGGCGCATGAGCGGCGCGGGCGCACCGAAGCATCGCCGTTGACGGCACCGGGCTGACGATCGAGATCGTCGCGTCGCAGTGGCACACCGAGGTCATGGACGGCCTGGTCGCCGGCGCCATTCGCGCCGCGGAGGCCGCTGGCGCCGAGCTATCGACTGACGCGCGTTGCCGGGGCCGTTCGAGCTCACCGTCGTTGCCGAGGCGCTCGCGCGCAACGGTGCCGACGCGATCGTCGCGCTCGGCGTGGTCATCAAGGGCGCCACGCCGCACTTCGAGTACGTGTGTGAGTCCGTGACGCTGGGGCTCACGGACGTCGCTCGCACCCACGCTCGTGCCCGTCGGCTTTGGCGTCCTCACGTGCGACGACGACGCGCAGGCGCTCGACCGCGCGGGCCTGCCGGGCTCTCGCGAAGACAAGGGCGCCGAGGCCGTCGAGGCGGCGCTCGCCACGGCGCGCACGCTGCGCGCGCTCTAGCGCTCGCCTCGGCTAAGCCAACGCAACATCCCGGCCGACGCCGCGCCTACCAAGGTCTCGGCCGTCGGCTCGCCTTGGTAGGCTTGCCGCGTGAAGACCTTCGACGAGCTATTTGCCGAGCTCACCGCGCGCGCTGCCGAGCGCCCCGAGGGCTCGGGGACCGTGCGGCTCCTCGACGGCGGCGTGCATGCGATCGGCAAGAAGCTCGTCGAGGAGGCCGCCGAGGCGTGGATGGCCGCCGAGTACGAGACCGACGAGGCCACCGCAGAGGAAATCTCTCAGGTGCTCTACCACGCGCAGGTCATGATGATCGCTCGCGGGCTGACGCTCGACGACGTCGGCCGCTACCTCTAGCCGAAACCACTCAGTCCCCCCAACCAGAATTC
This sequence comes from uncultured Actinomycetota bacterium, assembly GCA_963757685.1. Taxonomy (GTDB): domain Bacteria; phylum Actinomycetota; class Actinomycetes; order Actinomycetales; family Demequinaceae; genus Demequina. The sequence goes on from CAVWSW010000004.1 coordinate 371,470, forward strand.
AGGAGAGACGTGCTCCGCATCGCCGTTCCGAACAAGGGCTCGCTCGCCGAGCCCGCGAGCCAGCTTCTCAGGGAGGCCGGCTACAAGCAGCGCGCCGAGGGCCGCGAGTTGGTGCTCGTCGATGCCCGCAACGGAGTCGAGTTCTTCTTCTTGCGGCCGCGCGACGTCGCCGTCTACGTGGGCGCGGGCACCGTCCACGCCGGCATCACGGGCCGCGACCTGCTGCTCGACTCCGCGGCCACGGCGCTCGAGCACCTCGAGCTGGGTTTCGCGGCGTCCACGTTCCGCTACGCCGCGCCCGTTGGCACGCGACCACGCGTCGAGCAGGTGCAGGGCAAGCGCGTCGCGACGTCGTACCCGCACCTCGTGACGAACCACCTCGCGTCGTTTGGCGTCGAGGCCGACCGTGGTGCGCCTTGACGGCGCCGTGGAGTCCTCGGTTCGCCTTGGCGTGGCCGACGTCGTTGCCGACGTCGTGGAGACCGGTTCCACGCTTGCGCGCGGCGGGTCTCGAGGTCTTTGGGGACCCGATCCTCAAGTCAGAGGCGATCCTCATCACCGCGCCAGGCGCACCAGACGCCGAGATCGCGGCGCTTACCGGACGCTTGCGCGGCGTACTCATGGCGCGCCAGTACGTGCTCGTGGACTATGACGTTCCGAACGACTCGCTCGAGGCCGCGATCGCCGTAACGCCCGGGTTCGAGGCGCCAACCGTGACGCCTTTGCACGGCGCGGAATGGCACGCGGTGCGCGTCATGGTGCCGCGCGCGGAGATGAACCACATCATGGATGACCTCTACGCCGTGGGCGCGCGCGCGATCCTCACCACGGAATTGCTCGCGGTGCGCGTGTGATGGTGCGCTGCTGATGGTGAGTGACTAGTGGAGCGCGTCGCGCCGGAGGAGCGCCTGCTCAACCTGTTCATCGCACTCACGCGCGACGCGCGTGCGCCTGACCAAGCAACAGATTCGCTCGACCGTCTACGGCTACGACGGCGCCTTGCAGGGCGAGGACGCGCAAGGCGGACGCCGCGTTTGAGCGCATGTTCGAGCGCGACAAGGAGGATCTTCGCCGCCTCGGCGTGCCCCTCCAAACGATTACCGATGCGGCACACGGCGGCGACATTGGCTACCGGATCGACGCCACAGCGGCCAGTATGGAGCCCATCGACGTCGACGCCAGCGGAACTCGCGGTGCTGAGCCTGGCGGTGGACTATTGGCGCGATGCCGCGCTAGGTACGGACGCGCGGCAGGCCGTCATCAAGGTCGCTAGCCGCGTGCAACACGCCGCCACGCCCGAGCTCCCGTTTGGCGCGCGCGCCACCGGCGCGAGCGGGGCGCTTGGCGTGATCGCCGAAGCCATGCACGAGCGTCGGGCCGTCGCCTTTGACTATGCGTCGTCGTCCTCACCTCCCTCCTCGCGCGTCGTGGACCCGTGGCGCATCGTGATGGTGAGCGGCACCGCGTACTTGCTGGGCCGCGATCACCGTGCCGACGCCCAACGCACCTTTCGCGTGAGCCGCATCCTGGGAGCGGTGAAGGCGGTGGGGGAGGACGGGCGCGTTCGAGCGGCCAGCCGAGGTGCCGCTTGACTCTTTGGCGCCAGGCGAGATCCACGGGACCGCCACCGTTGCGCTGCGGCCGGAGGCAGGGAACGCGCTGCGGCTTGCGGGGACGCGTCACGGGCACCGACGGCGAGTGGGACCTCGTCGAAGTGCCATACCGCCACCTTGATTCCGTGCGCGCGGAGGTGCTCGCGTTAGCCGGCACGGCGCGCGCCGTAGCGCCGCCAGAACTCGTGGACAGCGTCTTGGCGTACGCGCACGCCGCCGAGAACGCGACCCGCCAGGCAGGTGAGTCATGACCGAACGATCACGCCCGCGCGTGGCCCGCTTGCTGGGCATCGTTGCCTATCTCGAGGACAACGGCGCCACGCCCTTCGGTGAGCTCGCCGAGCACTTCGGCGTCAGCGCAGAGCAGATTGCCAAAGACATTGAACAGTTGTGGATCGTTGGCAGGCCAGGAGGCTTCGCCGACGACCTGATCGACTTCGACTTCGACGCGTTCGACACCGGGGTCGCCGTCATCACCAACACGCAGGGCGCGAGCCAGGTTCGGCTCTCGCCGCGTGAGGGCGTGGCACTCGTTGCCGCGCTGTCCGCGATCGTGGGCACGGGCGCGGCACCGCGCGCCGCACAAACGTGCGCTCGACAAGGTGGTCGCGGCGCTGGGCGAGGAGACCGTGACCATCGTGGGCTCTTCCGACGCGAGGGCCGAGATCGCCGCGGCTCTCACCGAGGCGATCAGCCGGCACGTCGTGGTGGAACTCGACTACGTTGACGCCGCGGATCGGCGCACATCCCGAGCCGTTGAGCCGCACCGCATCGTCTCGATCGACGGGGCGCCGTATCTCGAATGTTGGTGCCGCAGGGCAGGGGACTATCGCACGTTGCGTGTCGACAGGATCGTCACCGCAACGGTGACGGACGAGCCCGCGGCAGACCCCAGCGTCGGGCGCCGAGGGCTTCACCCTCACTCGCGAGTACGACGCGACTATTCGGTTGCGTCGCGGCGGCCGTTGGGCGCTCGAAGACATCCCGGGAGTCGAGATCGAGGACGACGGCGAGCTCGTGACCGCGCGTGCCGGCGTTACGAACGAGGCCTGGCTCGCGGGGCGGCTGCTGAGCATCGCGCCCGCTCTGATCACGGTGGAACCGGAGCAATTGCGCGCAGAAGTGTCGCGCCAGGCGAAAGCCGTGTCCGCCGCGCACGGCGCGTAGACTACCTAACAGGTTTCGAACGGAGGTCGCCATGAAGCCGATCCACTGGGTCCTTGTGCTTGTTGTTGTCTTGGTGCTGTTTGGCGCGCCCAAGTTGCCGGAGTTCGCTCGAAGCATTGGCAAGTCGCTCAACATCCTCAAAGAAGAAACGCAGAACCTGAAGTCCGACAGCAAGCCTGCCGAGACTGCCACCGCGGTCGACGAGGGCGAGGTCACGCGCGCCAAAGAGGCCCGTGACGACTAAGGCTTCGCGGCGCGCGCCAGATGGTCGCATGCCACTCCGCGAGCACCTCAACGAGTTCCGTAAGCGGCTGATCTACGTAGCCGTTGGCATCTTTGCCGGCGCTATTGCCGGCTGGTTCATCTACCCACGAGCTTTCGCCGCGCTCCAACAGCCGATTCTCGACGCTGCCGCAATGCAAGAGCAAGACGTCAAGGTCAACTTCGCGGGCCTCGCGACCGCGCTCGACATGCAGCTGAAGATGTCGATCGTCATCGGCGTCATCATCTCTTCTCCGTGGTGGCTTTACCAGTTGTGGCGCTTCATCGCGCCGGGGCTGAAGGCGCGCGAGAAGCGGTACACGATCGGGTTCCTCGGCGCCTCGATTCCCCTATTCTTTGGCGGCATCGCTCTCTCGCTATGGGTGTACCCGCACGCCGCGCACGTGCTGCTGGACTTCACACCAGAGGGTGGATCCAACTACCTCGACGCCGCGAACTTCATGAGCTTCGCGATGCGCCTGATCCTCGCGTTCGGGCTCGCGTTCGTGTTTCCCGTTGTCATGGTTGCGCTGTCGGCCGCCGGCCTCGTGAAGTCGCGCACGTGGCTCACGTCGTGGCGCTGGGCGGTGTTCATCATCTTCGTTTTCGCCGCTGTCATGACGCCGACGCCGGATGCCGTGACCATGATCATCATGGCGATGCCCATGGTGGGGTTGTTCTTCGCCGCGGTAGGCGTGGCACGGCTATTTGAAGGCTCGAAGCGCCGCCGCAGGGACGCGCTTGCCGCGGTCGAGGCCGCCGAGGCCGCCGAGGCAGCAGGGGACTAGTGGGCGAACTTGGCCTCATCACCAACCCGACAGCGGCGTCGGGCAGGGGAGCGAAGTGGGGCGCGGAGGCCGCTACCGAACTCGCGCGGCTTGGGTATCGATTGCGAGACCTTTCGCGGGGCTCATGGGCCGCGTCGTATGAGGCGGCGATGGAGCATCGCGACTCGCTCGACGCCCTCGTGGTGGTTGGCGGGGACGGGATGGTGCACCTTGGCGCACAGGTGTGCGCCGAGCACCGGATTCCGTTGGGCATCATTGCCGCCGGGTCCGGGGACGATGTCGCAACGTCGCTTAACTTGCCGCTGCACGATATGCGCGCTGGAGCGGCGCGCGTCGACGCAGGGATGCAGGGCGAGGTCGCCGTCGTGGATGCCGGTCGCATCACCGGACCTGCGATTGAGTACCCCGCATCGCCGCGCTACTTTGTGGCGGTCCTGAGCGCCGGAATCGACGCGGCGGTTGCATCGTACGGATCCCTGCTCACCTTTCCTCGAGGGCCGCTCAAATACAAGGCCGCAACGCTGCGTGAGATACCGCGCTACCGGCCATACGGGTTGAGCGTCACGATCGACGGAGAAGAACTCGATACAACGTGCACCCTGGTAGCGGTCGCGAACACCCGCTCATTTGGCGGCGGGCTAGTCATCTCACCGGAATCATCGATGACTGACGGATTGCTCGAACTTGTGGTCACGGACCCGCTGTCGCGAGCCGAGATCGTGAAGTTGTTCCCCAAGCTGCGCACGGGATCGCACCTTGGCGACCCGCGCGTACGGATAGTGCAATGCACGAGCGTGCGGATCGCGCAGCACACCGTTGGCGCGCCCTTGCCCGTCGCTTTCGCGGATGGCGAGCGCGTTGGCGCGGAGCCGCTTCACGTTGAGGTGGTCCCCGGCGCGCTCACCGTGCTTGGCGGCGCGCCCGGAGTGGCGCGATAGGCGTCACACAATGACCGCGGAGCGTGACGCGACTACGCGACGCAGGCCACTAACCTGAACTCATGTCCACTCCCGCGGAGCGATTCGCCGCCGCGAAGTCGCGTCAGAAGCGCACCGACCTCCAAGATTTCGCTGCGAGCCTCAGCTTTCCGCTCGACGAGTTCCAGCGCGAGGCATGCGAGGCGGTCGCGGACGGACACTCGGTGCTGGTCGCCGCGCCGACCGGCGCAGGCAAGACGCTCGTTGGCGAGTTCGCCGTGCGCCACGCGTTCGAACGCGGCGAGAAGGCGTTCTACACGACGCCGATCAAGGCGCTCAGCAACCAGAAGTACCAGGATCTGCGCGCGGTGTACGGCGCGGACAGCGTGGGTCTGCTTACCGGCGACACGTCAATCAACCCGCACGCCGACATCGTCGTGATGACCACCGAGGTGCTCCGCAACATGATCTACGCGGATTCTCGTGACCTCGACCGGCTCGGCGTTGTGGTGCTCGACGAGGTGCACTACCTCGCCGACCGCTTTCGGGGCTCCGTGTGGGAAGAGGTCATCATCCACCTCAGCGAGCGCACGTGCGATCGTGGCGCTCTCCGCAACGGTGTCCAACGCCGAGGAGTTTGGCGCGTGGCTCCGCGAGGTCCGCGGCGACACGCGCGTCATCGTCTGCGAGCGCCGCCCCGTACCGCTGTGGCCCCACGTGATGGTCCGCGAGGGGCTCTATCGACCTCTACTCGCCGGGCGTCGACGCGCGCGACCCCGGCCCCAACCCGCGCTCAATCCTGAACTCGTCGCGGTGACCCGCCGCCAGCGACATGAGGTGCTCCCGGACTTGCGGCGCGCTGGGTATCGACCGGCGCGTGGCAGCAGCCGGCCACGGCCCCGCCGCGCGCCCCCGCGCTTCGCCGTCGTCGACCAGCTGGATGCCAACGCCCTGCTGCCCGCCATCGTGTTCGTGTTCTCGCGAGCGGGTTGCGAGGACGCCGTGGACCAGGTCTTCGCCGCCGGATTGCGCCTCACCAACCAGGAGGAGCGGGCAGTCATTCGCGAGATCGTGGACGCGAGGTGCGCAGGCATGCCTGCCGAGGACCTTGGCGCGCTCGGCTACACGAGCTGGCGCGACCACCTCGAGGCAGGACTCGCGGCCCACCACGCGGGCCTCATTCCGCTCTTCAAGGAGGTCGTGGAGGAGCTCTTCGCGCGCGGCCTCATCAAGGTGGTGTACGCGACCGAGACGCTCGCGCTCGGCATCAACATGCCCGCTCGTTCCGTGGTGCTTGAGAAGCTCGTGAAGTGGGACGGCAAGGCACATCAGGACCTCACGGCGGGGGAGTACACGCAGCTCACGGGCCGCGCGGGGCGGCGCGGCATCGACATCGAGGGCCACGCGGTGGTCATGGAGCACCCCGGGTTCGACGCTGGCCAACTTGGGCGGCTCGCCTCGCGCCGCACGTACCCGCTCATCAGTTCGTTCCAGCCGTCATACAACATGACCATCAACCTCGTGGCGACGATGGGAGAGGAGCGCGCGCGCGAGGTGCTCGAAATGTCTTTCGCTCAGTACCAGGCCGATCAGTCGGTCGTGGGCAAGGCGCGACACGCTCGCGAGCTCGACGGCGCTGTCAAGGGCTATCGCGAGGCGGCGGCGTGCGACAGGGGCGACTTCATGGAGTACGCGGCCCTGCGGGAACGCATCGCTCGCGCGCAAAAGGACGCGTCGAGGGCGTCAGGCAGGGCCCGACGCGAGGCAACCGCCGCCACCCTCGCATCCTTGCGCAGGGGAGACGTGGTGCGGGTGGGCGGCGGCCGACGCGCCGGCCTCGCGGTTGTCGTGGAGCCGGACCACCACCCAGAGGCGCCGCGCCCAACAGTCGTGACCGACACCGCCCGCATGTTTCGTCTCGCATTGAGCGAGCTTCACCACGGGATCGACGTCGTCGGCAATGTGCGCGTACCCAAGGGCCACGACCCACGGAACGCCCGCCAAAGGAGAGAACTTGCGGCTTTGGTGAGCGAAGCGTCGGGCGCTCTGCAACGAGATCGCCAAAAAGCGTCCAATACCAGCGACGCTGGTGTAGATCAACTCAACAAACAGCTCCGCAATCATCCGTGCCACGCGTGCCCCGACAGGGAAGCACACGCGCGCTGGGCCGAGCGGTACTTCCGCACGCTGCAGAGAAAAGGACAAGCTAGTTGGCGAGATTGAGCGTGCCACGGGGTCCATCGCGCGCATCTTCGACAAGCGCATTGCGGTGCTGCATCGAGCAGGGTTACCTCACGGCAGCACACACGCCAACGGCGGCGGGGGAGACCATGCGCAAGCTCTACGCGGAGAACGACCTGGTGATCGCGGAATGCCTGCGCACGGGCGTGTGGGAGCAGTTGAGCGGTCCTGCCCTTGCCGCGGCCGTATCGACCCTGCTCTACAACGGCAGGCGCGAGGACGAGAACCGCACTCCGCGTATCCCAGGTGGGCCGCAGGGCGTGCTTGGAGTGGCGCTAGCCGAGACGACGCGCGTGTGGGCGCGCATCGATGACCTGCACACTGACATACGGGCTGCCAGAGCTGCCGAGCCCGCAGTGGGGCATCGTCGGCCCTATCCACGGGTGGGCACAGGGCCGCAGCCTCTCCGCCGTGTTGAGCGGCGCGGAGATCGCACCGGGCGACATGGTGCGTTGGTGCAAGCAGGTAATCGACGCGCTCGACCAGATCGCCGATGCCACCGCGTCGCCCACCATCCGCAACGCGGCACGGCAAGCGATTGAGGCGATGCGCCGGGGCGTTGTTGCGTACTGAAAGCTGTGAGCGACCGTAGGCTTTGCTCGTGTCACTGCTGAGGAACCTCGCGCTCGCCGGTCTGGCGGGCATTTTGATGGCGCTCGCATTTCCCGACGCGAATGTGTGGCCGCTCGCGATCGCGTCCGTGGCGTTCTCTGGTTCGCGCTAGGCCATTGCGGGGCATGGTCCGGCTTTCTCATCGGTTGGGTGTTCGGCATCGCCTTCCTCTTGCCGCACGTGATCTGGGCGTATACCTCCGTTGGCTTCATCCCGTGGATCGCACTCTCGATCGCCGAGGGAGTCGCGTTTGGCCTCTTTGGCGCCGCGTGGGCGTCGGTGCGCCGTTCCGGGATGCTCATGAATGCGCGCGCGTGGGCACAGCCGGTTAGCTTCGCGCTGCTGTGGGGTGCAATGGAAGAGTTGCGCTCGATGGTGCCGTTCGGGGGCTTTCCTTGGGGCCGCGTGGCGTTCTCGCAATCCGGCTCGCCTTTCGTGAATCTCGCGTGGGCAGGCGGCGCGCTGCTCGTGTCGATGGCAGTTGTGTTGACGGGGGCAGTCATCGCGTTGGGCATTGAGGCGGGCAGGGCCCGACGCTGGGTCTTCGTTGCGATTTGCCCGGTAGTGGCGATTGGGTTGGCTTTCTCTGGCGTCTTCATTCCGCTCAACGCGCAGCCGGAGACGGGCAGGCTGAGCGTGGGTGTGGTGCAAGGAAACGTGCCGAACGACGGGCTCGACTCGTTCCAGCAAGCGCGCCAAGTCACCGAGAACCACCTCGCGGAGACAAAGAATCTTGTCGCGGCGGTGCCAGGTCCGTACGACATCCTCATCTGGCCGGAAAACTCCGCTGACTACGATCCCAGAGTCGACGAGCCGACCGCGCAAATGGTCACGACCGCCGCCCAGCTTGGCGAAGGCCCCGCTGCTGCTCGGCACGCAAGACCTAACGCCTGAGGACGGTCGCTACAACATGTCTCTGCTGTGGAGCGCCAGCGGCACCGTGCTGGGGGAATACCGCAAGCAGCGCCCGGCGCCCATTCGCCGAATACATCCCCATCCGCGGCTTTGCCAGGCACTTCTCTTCGGCCGTGGACCGCGTATCAAAGGACGTACTCCCCGGCAGCGGCCCCGCTGTCATGGACCTGCCCGCCCCAGTGCTTGGGCCGCTCCGTGACGATCTCGACCATCATCTGCTTCGAGGTGGTCTACGACGAGATCGTCCGCCAGTCCGTGCGCGATGGCGGCGAGGTCATCATCGTGCAGACGAACAACGCGAGCTTTGGCCTCACGCCGGAGTCCACTCAGCAGCTCGCGATGACCAAGCTGCGCGCCATCGAATTTGGGCGCACCGCAATCCAGGCGTCCACCGTGGGCGTGAGCGCGGTCGTCACGCCAGACGGGCGCGTCAGCAATCAAACCGAGCTCTTCACGCAGGCTTCGTTTGCGGCTGAGGTGCCGTTGCGCACCTCAATGACGCCCGCGTTGTACCTTGAGTGGTTCGAGCGCTGGGCCGTCCTTGGCCTGGGCGCCCTGCTCACGTTCTTCGCGATGCGCAAGCGCCTGGCAGATAAGTACGAGTGGTGATGCGCACGCTCGTCATCATCCCCACGTACAACGAGGCGGAGGCGCTGCCGGTGCAGGTCGCGGCCGTACGCGCCGCCGACACCTGACGTCGACATCTTGGTAGCGGATGACAATTCGCCCGACGGCACGGGCGCAGTGGGCGGATGACGTCGCCGCTCGCGATGCGCAGGTCTTTGTGCTCCACCGCCCCGCCAAGGCGGGTCTGGGAGCCGCGTACCTCGAGGGATTCGCGTGGGGGCTCGAGCGTGGCTACGACGTCATCGTGGAGATGGACGCGGACGGCTCGCACAGGGCGGTTGACCTGCCGCTGCTGCTCGCGAGAAGTCGGCGAGTCTGACCTCGTGATCGGGTCACGCTGGATCCGCGGCGGCTCCGTGGTGAACTGGCCGCGCCGGCGCAAGTTTCTTTCCGTCAACGCCAATCGCTACGTGCGCATCGCGCATGGGACTCAAGGTGCACGACGCTACAGCTGGGTTCCGCGCGTATCGGGCAACGACGCTCGCAGGGCTGGACTTGGCGGGCGTCGAGTCGCAGGGATATTGCTTCCAGGTCGACATGACGTGGCGAGTCATCGCAGGCAGGCGGTCGCGTTGGCGAGGTGCCCATCACCTTCGTGGAACGTGAATTGGGCGTGTCAAAGATGAGCGGGGACATCATTAAGGAGGCGCTCGTCAAGGTCACGGCCTGGGGCGCTCAAAGGCGCTGGCGGCAGATCACTGGAGCGGAGCGTCGGGCCCGCAAGGCAGCGCGTAACCTAGCCAGCGCGGTTGGCGCGAAGCAGCACGAGGCGCTCTTGCAGAAGCTCTTCGAGCTCGGGGATCGTGCGACGCTCGAGGAGCATGTCCCAGTGCGTGCGAGCCTGGCGCTCTTCCTTCAATTCGGGCTGGTCGCCGTCCCTGAGAAGCGCGAGGGCGCCGCAGTGGCACTCCCACGAAAGCGGGATGTCGGCCTCTACAGAGAATGGCATCGTGAGGACGTGCCCGTTGGGGCAGTCGTAGTGAGATAGGACTCGCTCGGCGAGTTCCGCGTGTGCGGCGGTCTCCATGCTCTGGGTTCCCAGTCGCATGCCGCGCAGTGCCCGATCAGCCATGTCAGCCTCCCAATAATCGCAAGCGTTGTGCGCTCACGGAGGTGGAACGAGTGTGGGCGGGGGTTTGTTCCGCATTGCGCGAATGCCTGTGAAACGATGACGGGCATGACGACGCACCCGGCCGCCGATACCCACGACGTGATCCGCGTGGAGGGCGCGCGGGAGAACAATCTCAAGGGCGTGAGCCTTTCGCTACCAAAGAAGCGGCTCACGGTGTTTACCGGGGTGTCCGGCTCAGGAAAGTCGTCGCTGGTATTCGCGACCATCGCCGCAGAGTCGCAGCGCATGATCAACGAGACCTATCCCGCATTTGTGCAAGGGTTCATGGGCTCATTGTCCCGGCCGGATGTTGACCTGCTTGAGGGTCTCACCACGGCGATCGTGGTGGATCAGGAGCGGATGGGCGCGAACTCGCGCTCCACCGTTGGCACCGTGACGGACGCGAATGCCTTGCTGCGCATCCTCTTCTCGCGGCTTGGCCAGCCGCACGTTGGGTCGCCGCAGGCGTTCTCGTTCAACGTGCCTTCCATGACGGGCGTTGGTCAGACCAAGGTCGCCAAAGGGCGCGCAGCTTGCGCAGAAGCGCGAGTTCGCGCAGCTAGGCGGAATGTGCCCGCGCTGTGAGGGCATGGGTGCGGTCTCGGATGTGGACCTCACGCAGATGTTCGACGAGTCAAAGTCGCTCGCCGACGGCGCCCTTACCGTCCCGGGTTACACGCCGGACGGCTGGTACGTGCGCGTGTTTGCGGCGGTGGTGCCGCTCGACGTGCCGATCAAGGACTTCACGCCCAAGCAGCGCGAGCTGTTCCTTTACGGGCTGCCGCAAAAGGTCAAGATCGAGAACATGAACCTCACTTACGAGGGGCTGATTCCCAAGATCCAGAAGTCGATGCTCTCCAAGGACGTTGACGCGATGCAGCCGCACATCCGCGCGTTCGTGGAACGGGCGGTGACCTTCCAGACGTGCCCGGAGTGCGGAGGCACGCGGCTCGCCGAGCACGCACGACGGTCCAAGGTCGACGGGATTTCCATCGCCGACGCGTGCGCCATGCAGATCACCGACCTTGCACAGTGGGCGCGGGCCGTCTCCGCGCCCGAGGTAGCACCCGTGCTCGCAAGCCTCACGCACCTGCTCGATTCGTTCGTCGAGATAGGGCTCGGGTACTTGTCGCTGGACCGGCCATCTGGGACGCTCTCCGGCGGCGAGGCGCAGCGCACCAAGATGATTCGCCACCTCGGGTCCGCGCTGACGGACGTCACCTATGTGTTCGACGAGCCAACGATTGGGCTCCACCCGCACGACATTCAGCGCATGAATACCCTGCTATTGCGCCTACGAGACAAGGGAAACACCGTACTCGTCGTTGAGCACAAGCCAGAGGCGATCGTGATCGCCGACCACGTTGTGGACCTTGGGCCCGGCGCCGGCAGCAGTGGGGGAGAGGTGGTCTTCGAGGGCACCGTTGAGGAGTTGCGCGCCGCGGACACGCTCACCGGCCGCCACCTCGACGACAAGGCGAGGCTCAAGGCCGAGGTTCGCACAGCGTCGGGCGTCATGAGCGTGACGGGAGCCGACTCGCACAACCTGCAAAACGTTGACGTGGACGTGCCGCTTGGGGTGCTCGCTGTTGTCACGGGAGTGGCAGGGTCCGGCAAGAGCTCGCTCATTAACGGCTACGTGGCGCCGCGCGAGGGCGTGGTTGCCGTGGACCAGAGCGCGATCCGGGGTTCGCGCCGGTCCAATCCGGCCACGTACACGGGGCTGCTGGAGCCCATTCGCAAGGAGTTCGCGCGCGTCAACGGGGTCAAGCCCGCGCTGTTCAGCGCCAATTCCGAGGGCGCGTGCCCTGTGTGCAACGGCGCGGGCGTGATCTTCACGGAGCTGGGCTTCCTCGACACCGTGGAATCGGTTTGCGAGGAGTGCGAGGGGCGGCGGTTCCAGGCGGCGGTGCTCGAGTACAAGCTTGGCGAGCTCAGCATTGCCGACGTTCTGGACCTGTCGGTTGGCGGCGCGGAGGCGTTCTTTGCGCCCGACGGCGCGGCGCCTCTCCCTGCGGCTCACGCGATCTGTGGCGCGGTTGGAGAGCGTGGGGCTGGATTATGTCAAGTTGGGCCAGCCGCTCAACACGCTCTCTGGCGGGCGAGCGGCAACGGCTCAAGTTGGCGGTCAATATGGCTGGTAAAGGTGACATTTACGTGCTCGACGAGCCAACGTCGGGCCTGCATTTGGCCGATGTCGCAGAAGCTGCTCGGCGTTGCTCGACCGGCTCGTTGAATCCGGCAAGTCGGTGATCGTCATTGAGCATCACCAGGCGGTCATGGCGCATGCGGACTGGATCATTGACCTTGGGCCGGGTGCGGGTCACGACGGCGGGCTCGTGGTGTTTGAGGGAACGCCGGCGGAGCTTGTGGCAGCAAAGTCCACGCTGACCGGGCAGCATCTAGCCGAGTATGTGGGTGCGTGATGGAGATCGCGCGTACCCAAGGCCGCTGGACCCATGCGCCTACCTCTGTGCGCGAGACGGCCGACGGATGGGCGGCGACCGCGGCGGAAGGAAGCGACGCGTGGCGCCATACCGAGTACGGATTTGTCCACGATAGTGAGCACGCGCTCGTGGCTCCATTCGCACCGGGCGAGGCAATGGAAGTGGATTTTGTCGCTGCCTTTGATCGGCAGTTCGATCAGGCGGGGCTGTTTGTGCGGGCCACCGATGAGCGATGGGTCAAGGCCGGCGTCGAGTTCGCAGACGGCGCGCTGCAGGCAGGGTGTGTGGTCACGGACGGCAGGTCCGACTGGTCGGTCGCGCCCGTGCCGGAATGGAACAAACGCGTCGTGACCGTGCGTGCGAGCAGATCTGACGACGCCATCACGCTGCGCATCGCTGTAGACGGCGCCGAGTTCCGGTTGTTGCGACTCGTGCCTTTCGCCGCGGAGCTTGTCGCAGAGGCCGGTCCGTTCATGTGTGCACCTACGCGAGCCGGGCTTGAAGTGGAGTTTCGCGGCTGGCGTCGGGGTCCGGGAGATGCTTCCTTGCACTGACCGGCCGCGCTATTCGCACTGTGTCGCATAACGCCGATAATGTCCATTATGACATTACGGCGATTGCTCCGTTGCAGAGAGTGCTGACTGAGCAAGACCGGATAAGGCTTCCGCCCCTCCCCGATTGTCTGTTTGGCAAGCGGCCTCTATGACGCGGAGTCGCTTGATCGGGACCGTGCAGTCCCAAGGGTTCGATTGCGGTTCCACATGCGGGAGCTGCTCGTCCTGATCGACGCACGCGCTCTTCTTTACCTTCACGATCGTCTCCCACCAGACTCATTATTGACAGCATGCTGTCGAATGGCGTAGGCTGCAGGAATGGCAAAGCAGGAGATCCCTCACGATCCGTGGACGAATTTCGTGATGAGCGTGTTCGCAGTCAACGGGCTGATCATTCAGGCCGGCGAGGGCATCGTTGCTCCACTTGGTCAGTCCTCCGCCCGGTGGCAAGTGCTCGGGCGCGCGTTTAACTCTGCGACCGTCGCAAGCATCGCGCGTGACATTGGCCACGCACGCCAGAGCACCCAGCGGATCGCGAATGCTCTCGTCGCGGACGGTTTGCTTGAGTACTGGCCGCATCCCACCGATCGCCGCACCCAAGTTGTGGAGCTGACCAATCACGGCAGAGCGGTGCTGGAACAGATCTACGAACGCCAACTTGACTGGTCCCACGCCGTCGTCGAGCAAATCGGCGACACCCGACTCTCCGAGGCCACCACCTCGCTTCGCATCATCGCCGACCGGCTTGGCGCGCTCCCCCACATCGAAAAGGAAGACCTACTGTGACCAGGTACATCGTTCTCTATCACGCACCCCTTGCCGTAGCCCAACGCTTCGCGCAGGCCACACCTGAAGAGGCCCAGCTGGGTCTGCAAGCGTGGATCGACTGGGCGCAAAAGCTCGGCCCCGCACTTGTAGACCCGGGAAAACCCTTAGGCCAATCCCGCCGCGTCACCGCGAATGGGATCGCGCCTGGCGACACCGACATCATCGGAATGTCGATCATTCAAGCCGCGTCCATGGACGAGGCACTCGATCTGGTGCGCGACCACCACCACCTAGCCTGGTCGGAGGACTGCACTATCACCGTTCTAGAGGAGATCGGCATCCCGGAACTAGCTGGGAGCTGAGCTGGTGGCCCGCTTTCGAGGTTCGGTTCTCTGCCGCGTGTACGTCGCAAGATCCAGGTCGATCTCGCGGGCCCGACTCGCCCTGCGCGGTGACTTTCGTGTCGGGTCCGCTAACGTAATGCGTACCGAAGAAGGGGGTATTGCGTGAGTACGTACGGACCGCGAGAGCCGCGTAGCAACGGTGAAGTTGCGCGCACCATGCGCATTGTTGGGGTGGTGCTTATTGTGGTCGCTGCGGCGATCAGCTTTGCAGACAACTGGTTGGCCACCTGGATCAACTCCGGTGGGACCGGTCCGCGAACCTTGGTCTTGCATATCTGGTCCATTACTGTCCTTTTGGGTTATCCGCTCGGTAGCTTCCTCATCGTCGGCGCGATCATCGTGAACCGCTTGCCAGAACGCCCTCAATCAAGCGCGGAGTGAGCAGACTGGCGTGGTCTCACCGCAAACCCTGAGTGAGGCTGATCGCCGGATTGTGGCGATGTGGGCGGCCGACTGTGCCGAACGTGTGCTCCATCTCTTTGAGTCCGTGGTGCCCGATGACGACCGTCCACGCGACGCGATCGCTCGAGCTCGAGCCTATGGTCGCGGCGAACTCGACACGGCCGGGGAGATCCGCACGAGGTTTGTCGCTGGTCGTGCGGCGAGCGACGTGAAAGCCCCGGTAACCGTGGCCGCCGCACGGTCTGCTGCGCAAGCTGCCGGTGTTGCTCACATGGGCGCTCACGCCCTGGGTGCTGCCGCATACGCGGTGAAAGCGGTTGGCCTGGCGGTAGGCGCAACGCCAAGCGATCAAGAGGAAGAGATCCGCTGGCAGCTTGAACACATGAGTCTCGAAGTCCGCACCGCTCTCGCAACCCTGCCTTTGCTTGGTGCGGACTCGGCGGGGCCGCTCGGCCCGGGGCTCCTCGCATCAGGTGTTCTCGGATCCACGATTCGCACCATTCAGGCCGAGCTGGCTCACATTGCGCCCTTGGACGCCCACTCCCCTCCCCCGGTACCGTGAATTCCACGAAGGCAACGCCAAAGAGCCAGCAGTTCAGGAGATGACATGTCCCTAGTCCGTGTGCACAACTTCTCGATTTCCCTCGACGGCTACGGAGCTGGCGAAGGCCAGTCGCTTGAGACACCATTCGGCCACGCAGGTATGCGCCTTATGGAATGGGCATTCGAGACCAAGACGTTCCGCGACATGGGACTCCACGGCGAGACGGCGGGATCCCTGGGCGTCGACGAGGCATTCGCGAGCGCGTGGGCGCCGCGTATCGGCGCGGAGATCCAGGGCCGGAACAAGTTTGGGCCACAGCGCGGCCCGTGGGCCGATGAGGAGTGGAAAGGCTGGTGGGGCGACGACCCCGTCTTCCACACCCCCGTCGTCGTGCTCACCCACCACCCCCGCCCGACGCTCGAGATGGAAGGTGGAACGACCTTCCATTTCGTAGATGCCGACCCAGCGACTGCGCTCGCGAAAGCTCGAGAGTTGGCAGGTGACCTCGACATCAGGATTGGCGGCGGAGTGGCCACGTTGCGCCAGTTCCTCGCGGCGGATCTGATTGACCACATGCATATCGTGCTCGTGCCCATCATTCTGGGCAGGGGCGAGCGCTTGTGGGACGGACTCGAAGGCGTCGAGGAGCGCTTCGCGATCGAAGCGACGCCTTCACCCTCCGGAGTGGTCCACCTCATCTTCACGCGCCGCGCTGCGCGATAGTGCTGCCAAAACTACGGACGCGCCCTGGTGCGTCCTAGAATTTGGCGATGAAGGAAGTAGAGCTCGTCGATGGTCCCCGTGTCGAAGAGCGTGCTCAGACCCCGACGCTCGGCATCCGCGAGCCTGTCCCTTTCCGCACGATGCTTTCGAACAGAGACCGCCTGCTTGCCGAACTCATCTCTTGGTTGACGGCGCACGAGGTAGAACCGGACGGGCCGTTCTTCTTGCGTCTGCACGTCGTGGATATGGCGGGGATGATGGACATCGAGGTTGGAGTCGTTAGCGGAGCCGTGTCTGATGACGATCGCGTGAGATCCGGCGTGATGCCCGCGGGCTCATATGCCGTGCTCGAATATCGCAAGACCTCCATGGCCGCTAACGGCATGCTTCGCAACTGGGTCCGAGACGAGGGTCTCTCGCTCGACCTGCAGGACACGGCTGCCGGCGAGGCGTTCGCGGGTCGGTTCGAGATTTACGTCACCGACCCGCGGTCGGAGCGCATGAAGACGCGCTGGGTGGTGCAACTCGCGTTCTTG
Organism: uncultured Actinomycetota bacterium; assembly: GCA_963757685.1. Classification (GTDB taxonomy): domain Bacteria; phylum Actinomycetota; class Actinomycetes; order Actinomycetales; family Demequinaceae; genus Demequina. Next base: position 388,100 of record CAVWSW010000004.1, read on the forward strand.
CTTCGATAGGCGCCGCCGCTCCACAAGTAATGAAGTCCTCTCCCCTGCCGTGGGCGATTGCGTAGGGTGAAGTCCATGGACAAGGGCTATGTGGCAACGTCAACCGTCGTGATTCACGCGACTCCCCAACGGGTCTGGGACGTGATCACGGATCCCGTGGCAACCAGGGAGTTCATGTTTGGCACCGACGTCGTGACTGACTGGAGTGTTGGCGGTGCTATTCGTTGGCGCGGCACCTGGAAGGGCAAGGACTACGAAGACAAGGGCGAGATCCTTGAGTTCGAACCAGGCAGACAGCTGGTCACTACTCACTACAGCGCTCTGAGCGGCGACGAGGATGTGCCAGCGAACTATCACACGCTCACCTGGGCCCTTGACTCGGAAGCAGGCATGACGCGACTGACCTTGACGCAAGACAACAACGAGAGCCCCGAGGCAGCAGCGCATTCGCAGGGCATGTGGGACAGCCTCGTCACAAGCGTCAAAGCCATCGCGGAACGTAGCTAGGCGCGTCATGCTTCCTCCCCCGACGCTTCGCCTAACCTTCCGCGAGATGACGCTCGGCGACTTTGAACTGGTGCGGTCCCTCTTGACCGACCCAGAGGTGATGCGCTTCTACCCGCGTCCAAAAACCGACGAAGAGGTGCATCGCTGGATCGACTCCACCCTCAGAAGTTACGCCGAACACGGCCACGCCCTGTGGATGTTAAACCTTACGGACGGCGGAGAGTTCATCGGCGACTGCGGCATCACGTGGCAGCAGGTGGACGGCGAACCCGTGCTCGAGGTCGGGTATCGCCTTCTGCCTGAATACCAGGGAGAAGGCTTTGCGACAGAGGCCGCCGCCGCGTGCGTACAATTCGCCTTCTCAGAGCTGGGCGCCAAACACATCACGGCGATCATCAACCCGGAGAACGAACCCTCTCGCAGGGTCGCCGAACGTCTGGGGCTGACGCTCGAGACGCAGACTCTCACCGCCGCGGGACTGCCCATCGTTGTGTACGGCACGCGCCGCTGAACTACGCGACTACTGGGCGCCAACACGGGCATAACCCCAGGCAAACTGCGTAGGGCGCCGGAACTGGCGCGAGCGTCGGGCGGTGCCACCTACTCCCCCGCTGACATACCCGAGAGGGTCGCGATCCTTAGGGCCCTAAGTCCCAGAACAACGCTCCGACGCAAACTTACGCTGGAACCGTTCCAACTGGGTCAGTGAGGACCTCGTTGAAGTCCCCGAACGTGGGGACGTCTTCGCCGTCGCTCCGAGTCGATACCGTCGTGGAGCCGGTCCGCACGGTCCAGTCCACTTCTCGCCCAAGGACGCGCGCAGTGACTGCAAATCAGCCTTTGTACCCCGGCATTCCGGACGTAATCAACGGGAACGGCGCGGTGGCGCACGTGATGAAACACGTGTGCGGCGGCGTCATTGGTTACCCGATCACGCCCTCGACAGAGATCGTCGAGACGTTCGAAGCCGCCCGTGCAGAGGGCCAGCTGAACGTCTGGGGCAAACACGCGTTCTTCGTCGAGGCAGAGGGCGAGCACTCGGCGCAAAGCGGCGCCCTTGGCGCTGCGCTGACCGGCGGCAACTTCATCTCCAACGCGTCGTCCAGCCAGGGCATCCTCTACGCCCTCGAGTCGCACTACGTGACGGTGGGCAAGAAGATCGGCGGCTTCGTTCTGCAGGTTGCGGCACGTGTGGTGAGCAAGCACTCCCTCAACGTCATGGCCGGACACGACGACATCTACGCGCTACTACCTGCGGGCTACACGATCCTGTTTGGGTCCAACCCACAAGAGGCCGCCGACCTCGCGGCCATCGCGTATCGGACGTCGTCCCTATCGCTCATCCCTGTTGCCAACACTTTCGACGGCTTCGCCACCAGCCACGTGATGAGCGAGGTTGTGCTTCCAGAGCCCGAACTCCTCAAGGAGTACCTTGGCGACCCTGCAGGGCGCATCCCCTCCCCCACAGTTGCCCAAGACATCCTGTTCGGCGCCAAGGGTCGCGTGTTCCAGTTGGGGCACTACCTCGACCGTCACGCCGTGGACTTCGACCCCCTAGACCGCACCGCGTTGCGCATGTACCTGAAGGCGATGGCCGAGCAGGTCGAAGCCGATGATGCGGGCGAGCTCGTGGCCGAGACGGCCGTGTGGGTGCCTGCAGACTTGCAGGCGCAATGGCGCCGAGCATGGACCAACGCGTGGGCCAAAGGCACTCGCCAACTGGTACCCGCGCTCGTGGACCCGCACAACCCCGGCCTCACCGGTCCGGTGCAGAACCAGGCGGACTTCCAGGCCGGCGCAGTGGACCACCGCACGCACTTTGTCTCCGCCGTGCCGGCGCTGACCCGCCAGGCAATGGCCGAGTACGCCAAACTGACCGGCAGGGAGTACTCCCCAGTCATGGCGTACGACTGCGTCGACGCCGACTACATCATGGTCGGGCTCGGCTCGATCACCGACGACGCGCGCGCCGTGCTGCCTTACTTGCGATCGCAGGGTCTCAAGGTGGGAGTCGTCTCCGTCAAGATGCTGCAGCCGTTCCCGGAGGCCGAGCTGGTAGAGGCGCTCAAGAACGCTAAGGCCGTGACGATCCTTGAGCGGTCTGACGACACCGCACTGACCCGCCTCGTGACGCAGTCAATGTTCCGGGCAAGCGCCAACGCGTCCAACGCGAACGAGTTCGCTGGTATACCGGCGGTAGCCGAGAGCCCACGCCTTACGACCGCGATCTTTGGCCTAGGCGGCCACGATGTGCAACCGCGGCACATGGTCGCAGCGTTCAAGAACATGGTGTCGCCAACGGGCGCGCCTCTCGTCTACATCGGCTCGCAGTTCTTCAGCGACGATGCCACCGGAGACCTCGGCGACATTGAAGAGCGTTTGCGCGCTGCGTATCCGGAGACCGAACTTATGGCTCTCACCACCGAGCCGAACCCGCAGGTGCTCCCAGAAGACGCGCTGCGTATCCGGTTCCACTCTGTGGGCGGCTACGGCACCATCGCCACAGGAAAGTTGCTGACGGACATCCTCGCCGGCGTGCTTGGCATGTACTCGAAGTCTGCCCCCAAATATGGCTCTGAGAAGAGCGGTGCAGCAACGAACTACTACATCACCCTGTCGCCGGAGCCCGTGCTGCTTACCAACGCGGAGCTTGAGGACGTCGAGGTGGTCGTCTCCCCAGACCACAAGGCGTTCATCCACACCAACCCACTCAAGGGCCTGGTGGTTGGCGGCACATTCATCATGCAGTCCGACCTGGCGCCGCTCGACGTGTGGCGCAGCCTGCCCGCGTACGCGCGGCGGACCATTCGCGAGAAGAAGATTACGTTCCTCGTGATGGACGCGTTCCGCGTCGCCAAGATGCACGCGCCGACCCCACAGCTCGAGACTCGCATGATGGGCATCGCGTTCATCGGCGCCGTCGTCGGCAGGGTCGACCGCGTCTCGAAGGGCGCCACCTCCGAGGTGATCCTCGAGAAGGTGCGCCACGAGCTGACGAAGAAGTTCGGCCGCAAGGGCGACACGATCGTCAATTCGAACATGGCGGTCATCACCGACGCCATCGCGGCGATCAGCCCCATCGCCTACGAGGACGAGGAATTCGTCGCCGCCGACGCCGAGCCAGCCGCCGCTCGCTACCGCACTGTGGCGCTTTCCGCATCCATGTGTCCGGTCGCGGCGGAGCCCCGTGCCACGGCCCTGTTTGACCCGGCCTACTACGAGGACCTCGCCGCGCGTCCGTTCCGCGAAGGGACTGTGGGCGAGTCGCCCGTACTCCCAGGTGCCGGCCTGTTCATGCCAGTGGGTACTGGCCTCAATAAGGACAAAGGCATCTTCCGGCGCACCGTTCCGGTGTTCGACCCGACCGCCTGCACGGGCTGTCTCGAATGTGGGATCGTCTGCCCAGACGCTGCTATCCCGAACACCGTGCACGAGATCCATGACCTTGTCCTCTCGGCAATCAGCCAAGTGGACGCACCCCGACCGCAGCGCGAGGCGCTGGTCGCCGTAGCCCACACGTGGTCGGAGCGAATTCGCGAGGAATTCCGGGCGGATCCGGACGCGACATCGCTCGCGGCGGTTGCAGCCAAAGCAGTCCCTGACACGGACGAACGCGCTATCGCGCGATACGCCGACGCTGTCGTCGAGGCGCTCGCTGCCTTCCCAGTGGCGCGCACGCGCCCGTTCTTCGACGCGATGGAAAAGCAGACACCGGGTACCGGTGGGTTGTTCTCCGCAGTCATCGACCCGTGGAAGTGCACGGGCTGCCTGCAGTGCATCGACGTATGCGGTCCCAACGCACTGGCCGAGGTGGAGCAAGACGAAAACATCCTCGACGTGCTTGAGCAGACCTTCGAGACCATGGCGGCGTTGCCAAACACGCCGAAGCGGTTCGTCGCCGACGCCGCGACTCCCGACGGTGACGTCAAGCGGATGCTGCTTGACCACGCGAATTACTACGCGATGGTCGGCGGCCACGGCGGCTGCCGCGGCTGCGGCGAGGTCACAGCGATCCGGCTCATCACCTCACTTTCGAAGGCTATGGGAGCGGAACGCAAGCGTTCTCACGTCGCAGAGCTCGAACGCACCATGGAGCAGCTTGCCGGCAAGCTCGAGACCGTCACGGACGGGGCCCGGCGCAAGCACCTCGGGTCGATCGTGTTCGAGCTCGACAAGGCGCTGTACCTCTACGAGGGCGGCCCCACCGGCAACGGCCCGGCGTCGACTGTCATCGCTAACTCGACCGGTTGCTCGTCTGTCTACGCCTCGACGATGCCTTTCCAGCCCTATCTTGACCCCTGGGTAAACAGCCTGTTCCAGGACGCTCAACCTCTGGCCGTTGGCATTTTCGAGGGACTCGCGTCGCAGCTAGTTGCGGAGGTTCGTGCGTTGCGCGAGGCGAAGCTCGAACTTGCGGACGCCTTTGACCCCGCAGTTCAGGTCAAGGCGGGGTCCACGCTCACGTGGCATGACTTCACGGCCGAGGAGCTTGCGCTCCTTCCGAACGTCCTCACGATTGGCGGCGACGGAGCCTCGTACGACATCGGGTTCGGCGCGCTGTCACGCGTGCTGGCCAGTGGCACACCGATAAAGGCGCTCGTCCTCGACACCGGCGGCTACTCCAACACCGGCGGCCAAGCCTCGACCGCGTCGCTCACGGGTCAGGACGCCGACCTCGCCCGCTACGGCAGCGCTCACGCTGGCAAGCGCGAGGTGCGCAAGGAAATGGGCGTCATCGCGGCGTTCCACCCGAACGTCTTCGTGGCCACCACCTCGACCGCACTGCACGGGCACTTCCTCGCTGCGGCGATGAGCATGCTCGAGTTCAGCGAGGGCACTGCCGTCATGGAGATGTACGCCCCGTGCGGCACCGAGAACGGGATCCGCGAGGACCTCTCTAACCGTCGCTCGCGCCTCGCGGTCGAAAGCAGGGTCAGCCCGATCTTCGTGCACGACCCACGCAAGGGCAGCACATTGCCCGAACGATTCAACCTCGACGGCAATCCGGATATCGACAAGCTGTGGAGCAGCTCGACCCTCGAGTACGTCGACGAGGGTGGAAACGTACAGCTCATGCAGGCGCCCCTGACGCCAGCGGAGTTCGCGCTTGGAGAGGTTCGTTTCTCAAAGCAGTTCAAGAAGATCAAGGATCCCGACGACGCGAACCTGGTGCCGATCGCCGAGTACGTTGAACTCGACCACGACCAAAGGGCCGGCAAGGTGCCGTTCGTTTACGCGACGGACGCCGACAAGCACCTCATCAAGGTTGCTTGCGCATCGGGGATCGTCGCTCTTGTTGAGGACCGCAAGCACCATTGGCAGACTCTCGCAGTTCCTCGCCGGATTCGGCGAGGTGCGGCTGTCCGCGGAGCACAAGGCGGAACTCGCCGAGATAGCGGCCAAGTACGAGGCGGCGACCGCTGCCCGTGAGACCACATTGGACGAGATCGCCGCGGCGATGGCCGACCTCGCGTCATCCTCAGCCGCCCCGCAGAGCGTTCCCGCATTCTCCTTTGGCGGCGGCGGCGCCGGACCTGCGCCGGCCGCGGCTCCTGCCCCAGCTGCAGCGACCGCATTGGCCGACAGGCCCGTCTGGTTGGACCCGGCCGACGAGGCGCTCTGCAACGACTGCGGCACGTGCTACCAAGAGCTCCCTGCACTGTTCGAGAAGGCAACGATCATCGTCGACGGAGAAGCACAGGTCGTCGGTCGCATGAAGCAAGGCGCGCTCGACGGCTTGGAGGTCACCCCAGAGATCGCCAAGCGAATAGCCAGGGTCAAGGCAAACTGCGACGCGGAGATCATCCACTAATGAGCACCGACACTCCCGCACGCGAAACCGGCAAGGACGAGCGTCCAGCGGTGGGTCGGGGCGCGCCACGCACTCGACGCAACCCGACACGAGGTCGAGGCGCTTGACGCAACTGGCGGGGTTGCCACGTTCCGGCACCAACTCGACCTGCTCGAGCGTCGGCTGGTTGCGGATCCCCGCACGTTCCGTGACATGTTCATCGCCGACGGGATGGCTGCCGTTGCGTGGGAGTTCAGGCAGCCAGAACTCAGCCGTGACTTTGTGGTGCGGCTGTGGGACATGCTCCTGCGCGACGACGACGTGTCAACGGTGCTCATGCGCTTCATCTGGGACCTGCCGCTCGGCAAGAAGCGCATCTTCATCAAGGCGGTTCGATGCTCACTTGTCCGACCGCTACCCAATGGTCAAGGGCCTCTCGAACGACTGGCCCGCGGGCAGCACCATTGCGCCGTATGTCCGTGACGCCGGCGCCCGTGCAGAAGACTTTGACCTGGTAAACAAGGGGTTTCTTGGCTACATGGACCTGGGGTTCACGCGGCGCGACATAGATCTACTCGTATGGCTCGAGGCCATTCGCGACAAGCAATGCGCAGACGCGCCGTGTGAGCTTGGCGTGTTCCTCGAAGCCCATAAGCCGCCGTCGTTGGCTGCCCGGTGAAGATCCACATTCCGGTGATGATGGAGCTCATTGGCACCGGGCGGTTCCAGGAGGCGCTCGAGCTTCTGCAGTCGTGCAACCCGCTGCCGGACGTCACCGGCCGCGTGTGCCCGCAAGAACTGCAGTGCCAAGCGGCCTGCCTGCACAAGACCTCAATGGCCATCGGCCAACTGGAATGGTTCCTGCCACAGCGCGACAAGCTCGTGAACCCAGGCGGCGATGCGGCGCGATTCGCCCACTACCCCAACCCCTGGACCATGGCCGCGAAGCCGCCCGTGGCGATCGTTGGATCCGGTCCGTCGGGCCTCATCAACGCCTACCTCCTGGCCGCAGAGGGCTTCCCCGTCACCGTGTTCGAGGCATTCCACGAGCTGGGCGGCGTGCTCCGTTACGGCATCCCAGAGTTCCGTCTCCCCAACGAGCTGATCGACGACGTCGTGCGCAAGATTCGCTTGCTCGGCGGCCGCTTCGTCACGAACTTCGTCGTCGGCAAGACGGCATCGCTGCAAGACCTGCGCGATGCGGGCTTCTGGAAGATCTTCGTGGGCACCGGCGCGGGCCTGCCGATGTTCATGAATATCCCCGGTGAGCACCTGCTCAACGTCATGTCGGCGAACGAGTTCCTCACCCGCGTCAACCTCATGCACGCAAACTGGGAAGACCAAGAGACACCGCTGCCGTTCGTGCGCGGCAAGAAATCCTTGTCATTGGCGGCGGCAACACAGCCATGGACGCGGCGCGAACATCGCAGACGCCTCGGCGGGAACGTGACGATCGTCTATCGGCGCACGAGGGCCGAGATGCCCGCCCGTCTCGAGGAGCTCGAACACGCTTTGGAGGAAGGCATTGGCCTGCTCCCCTGCGTTCGCCTTCAGAGTTCCTCGGAGACAACAACACAGGGTTTGTCAAAGCGGCGACGCTAGAGGTCATGGAACTCGGCGAGCCGGACGCCTCTGGCCGTCGACGCCCTATGCCCACCGGCAAGACCGAACAGGTTGAGGCCGACCTCGTGATCATGGCACTCGGCAACGCGTCGAACCCCATCATCAAGGACTCCGAGCCGCGCATCGCCGTTTCCAAATGGGGAACTCTCAATCTCGCTGCGGAAGGTTCGCAACTGACCACACTTGAGGGCGTCTACTCTGGCGGCGATGCCACTCGCGGCGGATCGACCGCGATCAACGCGGCCGGTGACGGCCAGGCTGCGGCGCGCGAGATCCTCGGCGACGTCGACGTGCCCCTTGATGACGTCAAGCGGATGGTCAAGGCCGCGAAAGTGTACACGGACATGGCGGCATCGGACGCTGTGATCCTGGCTAAGCGGAACCTCTCGCCCGGCATTGAGGAATTCATCGTCAGGGCGCCTGTCGTGGCGAAGTCCGCGCAAGCTGGTCAATTCGTCAGGGTCTTCACCCGGCTTGGCGGCGAGCTCATCCCGCTCACGCTTGCGGACTGGGACGCGGAGGCGGGCACGATCTGCCTCGTGGTGCAGGCAATGGGCGTCAGCTCGATCGAGATGAACGCGATGAAGCCGGGTGACATCCTCGCGGGCGTCGCGGGTCCTCTCGGGCGGCCTTCAGAACTCCACCGATACGCCGACGACGAGACGGTGGTCTTCACCGCGGGCGGGTTGGGCCTTCCCCCGGTGTATCCGATCATGCGTGAGCACCTGCGGCTGGGGAATCACGTCACTCTCATCGCCGGGTTCCGGACCAAGGACCTCATGTTCTGGACGGACCCAGGCGAGCGCGTGGCGGAGCTCCAGGCGGAGTTCGGCGATCGGCTCGAGGTGATCTACGCGACCAACGACGGCTCGTATGGCGTCGAAGGCTTCGTCACCAAGCCCCTTGAGGAAATGCTCAAGGCGGACCGCAAGATCGCCGAGATCGTCACTATCGGCCCACCAATGATGATGCGCGGCGTTTCCGACCTCACCAAGCCGTATGGCGTGCACACGGTAGCCTCACTGAACTCGATCATGGTCGATGCGACGGGCATGTGCGGTGCCTGCATGGTGCCTGTAGTGATTGACGACAAACTGGTCCGCAAACACGCGTGTATCGACGGACCGGAGATCGACTCACACCTCATCGATTGGGACAAGTTCTTGCCTCGATTCGGCCTGTTCAAGGCCCAAGAACAGGCGGCCTTAGCGCGTCACGGACTGTAGCTCGGCGACTCAGGTGAACCCCTCCCCCACTACCCTGGCTGAATGACCCAGATTCGCTCAATCTCCGCAGCCGATCGCGCCGCGTGGCAGCCCTTGTGGGACGCCTACCTCGAGTTTTACGAATCAGAATTGCCCGACGCGGTCACGGCTGACGTCTTCGCTCGCCTGGTAGCGGGCGAGACGCTTGCACGGCGCGATCGCCTGGAGCGATGAGGGCGAGGCGCTCGGCTTGGTGCACTGGCTCTTCCACCCCTCTACGTGGTCCGTGACGGACTACTGCTACCTCGAGGACCTCTACGTCTCCCCTGTGACTCGTGGCGGGGGCGTTGGGCGCTCCCTGATCGCGCACGTGAGGGACGCGGCTGCTACGGCCGGCGCGTCAAAGGTCTATTGGCTCACTCAGGATTCGAACACGACGGCCAGGTCTCTGTACGACCGCGTGGCGACGAATCACGGTTTCATCCACTACGAACTCCGTTCCGCGGGCTACTAGAGACCTGACCACCCGGTCGCCTCCGTCACGATCGCGAGCGTGGTGGCGATTCAGCTAGGCGAAATTCACCTCGTCCGTGGCCTCTACTGAAGCGGACTTGCCGTCCGCGCTTTGGAAGCCCCAATACAAATTCGTGTGCGAGATCACGAGGTCTGGCGTTGGCGCACCCCACTCACTGAGATCCTCCGTTGTGTGAGCGTCGCTGACAAGCGTCACGTCGTAACCACGCGCAAAGGCGCCGTGGATGGTGGACCGGATGCACGCGTCGGACTGTGCGCCGACTACCGTCAGCGCGCCCACTCCCAGCTCACCAAGCACCTCCTCGAGGTCCGTGCCCTCAAAGGAATCGCCGTGCACTTTGTGCACCACAGGCTCCTTCTCCCCCATCGTGAGTTCGTCGACGTACTGCCAGCCGTCGCTACCCATGGGGATCTCGTCGTCGGAGTGCTGCACCCACACAACCGGGGTGCCCGCGTCGCGGGCGCGGTCAACGAGAGTGGCGATGTTGGCAACCACGGCGTCGCGGTTGTGCGCTCCCCCAACGACGCCCTTTTGGACGTCTACAACGAGCAGCGCGGCATTTGGCCTGTCATGAAGAGTTGTCATGAATCCAGCGTAAGCCGATCCACTGACATGCGCTCAGGCGAACGCGTCCTCCTGGAGCCGTAGCGCCACGGCGTGTGCCCAGTCACGGATCTCCTCGAAGTCACGGAAGTCGCCGATCGGAGGATTGATCGCCTTGATGAGCGCCTTCTCGCCGAAGTTCAGCTTGTCCACGACGATGCGTCCACCAAACCTCTTGTGTTCGATGGCGCCGGCCTCAACTGCGAGCGCCTCGGCCTCGTCCAGCGGCTGATCCGGCTTCGTCACCTGCGTCATGCCAACAGAAAACAGCCACACGTCGCGACCCCTGAGCGCGGCGAGCGTTGTCGCGGACGAGCGCTGCTGCATCCTTGCGCCACAGCCCTCCGTAGACGGCGCTGCCGACGACGATCGCGTCATAGAAACGCACGGAGGAAATGTCGCACGCATCGGCGAAGTCCACGTCGAAGCCGTACTCACGCAGCACCTCAGCTACCGCGGACCCAACTTCGCGCGTTGCTCCGTATTTTGAACCCACTGCCACGAGAACCTTCATGTGGCCATTTTGCGCCGAACTTCAGCGAACGGACGGGGACGATAGTCCCTGCGACACGACGAACTAGCTGACTTCGAGCACCAAGTCGCCGCCGCCGAGCGTCTCGACGCCGGTCACCACGACGCGAGTCACCGTGCCGTCAATGGGGCTCGTGATGGAGGACTCCATCTTCATGGCCTCGATGGTCGCGACCGTCTGCCCAGCCGTAACAGCGTCGCCCACCGCGACCACGGGGCTCACGGCACCAGAGAAAGGCGCGGCGATCGATCCCGGTTGGTTAGCGTCGGCCTTCTCGCGAGAGACGAAGTCGACCTTCGCCGACCTCGTCGCGCACCTGCACCGGCCTGATGGAGCCGTTGTAGGAGAACATCGCGGTGCGCTCGCCGTGATCGTCGGGCTCGCCGAGCGCCTCAAGCGTCGCGATCATCTGCACGCCGGGCTGAGGTCGACGACGACGTCCTTCCCGCTGCCGACCTCAGTCCGTAGAGGTAGTGGAACGTGTCGATCACCGAGATGTCGCCGTACGGTCTCGACGGCGACGTCGAAGTCCTTCGCCGGGCCAGGGAACAGCAAGTGGTTGAGTCGCCGTTGCCTCTCTGGGCCCGACGCTGACAAGACCGCGCGGTCGTCGTCAGTCAGTTCGGCGATCTTTCGTTCAAACTTTCGCCCGGCAAGCGCCTTGGTGCGGAACGGCTCCGGCCAGCCGCCAGGAGGATCGCCGAGCTCGCCTTGGAGGAAGCCGATGACCGAGTCGGGAATGTCGTACTTGCCAGGGTTCTCGGCAAAGTCCGCGGGGTCCGCGCCGATGCCGACGAGGTGCAGCGCGAGGTCGCCAACCACCTTCGACGACGGCGTGACCTTGACGAGGCGGCCAAGGATCCGGTCGGCGGCCGCGTACATGTCCTCGATCTCTTCGAACCTCTCCGCGAGCCCAAGCGAGATCGCCTGCTGGCGCAGGTTCGACAGCTGACCGCCGGGAATCTCGTGGTGGTACACGCGCCCCGTGGGCCCGGGAAGGCCGGACTCGAAGGGTGCGTACAGCCGGCGCACGGCCTCCCAATACGGCTCGAGGTGCCTCCGCGGCCTCGAGCGAGACGCCGGTGTCGCGCGTGGTGTGCTCGAGCGCCGCGACGAGCGCGCTCATCGACGGCTGCGACGTGGTGCCCGCCATCGCGGCGCTCGCCACGTCGACCGCGTCGACGCCCGCCTCCGCGGCCGCGAGCAGCGTGCCAATCTGGCCGCCAGCGGTGTCGTGCGTGTGAAGGTGCACGGGCACGTCGAAACGCTCGCGGAGCGCGGACACCAGGGTGTATGCGGCCGCGGGCCGCAATAGGCCCGCCATGTCCTTGATCGCCAGAATGTGCGCGCCGGCGTCGACGAGCGAGTCCGCGAGGTGCAGGTAGTAGTCGAGCGTGTAGAGGTCCTCGTCGGGCGAGACCATGTTGCCCGTGTAGCACAGCGCCACCTCGGCAACCGATTGGCCCGTTGCGCGCACGGCTTCGATCGCTGGCCGCATCTGCTCAACGTCGTTGAGGGCGTCAAAGATGCGGAAGATGTCGATGCCGGTCTCGGTCGCCTCTTGCACGAACGCGACGGCGACCTCGTCGGGATACGGCGTGTAGCCAACGGTGTTGCGCCCGCGCAAGAGCATCTGCAGCGCGATGTTCGGCAGCGCCTCGCGCAGGCGCGCAAGCCGAAGCCACGGGTCCTCGCTGAGGAACCGCATCGCCACGTCGTACGTGGCGCCGCCCCAGCACTCGACAGAGAACAGCTCCGGCGTCATGCGTGACACGTGTCCCGCCGCCTTGAGCAGGTCGTAGGTGCGCACGCGCGTGGCGAGCAGGATCTGGTGGGCGTCGCGCAACGTCGTCTCGGTGACGGCGAGCGCCTTCGCGTCGCGCAGCGCGCCGCGAAGCCCTCCGGGCCCAGCTCGAGCAGCAACTGCCGCGTGCCGGCCGGCGGCGCCGCATGCAGGTCGATGTGCGGCAACTTCTCCCACGGGTTGAGGATGTCGTCCGCGGTTCGCCGTTGGGCCGGTTGACCGTGGTGTGGCCAAGGTACGTCGAGCAGCTTCGTGGAGCGCTCGGAGCTCTCCGGCACCTGCAACAGGTCGGGGCGCTCCTCGATGAACGCGGTGGTGACTCCGCCCGCGCGGAACTCGGGGTCCTCGAGCACGGCGCGCAAGAACCGGATGTTGTTCGTGACTCCGCGAATGCGGAACTCGGCGAGCGCGCGCGACGCGCGATGCACCGCGGTGTCGAAGTCGCGGCCGCGGCACGTGAGCTTCACGAGCATCGAGTCGAAGTGGCCCGTGACCGAGTTGCCTGCCATGGCGGTTGCGCCGTCGAGGCGCACGCCCGCGCCTCCCGGCGACCGGTACGCGACGATGCGGCCCGTGTCGGGCAGGAAGCCGTTCGCGGGGTCTTCCGTGGTGATCCGCGTCTGGATCGCGAACCCGTTGACGCGCACGTCCTCTTGGAGGATGCCGATCTCGTCGAGGGTCTCGCCCGACGCGATGCGCATCTGGGTGCGCACGAGGTCGATGTCGGTGACCTCTTCGGTCACCGTGTGCTCCACCTGGATGCGCGGGTTCATCTCGATGAAGACGTGCTGCCCCGCGCGCTCGCCCTCGGTCGCGAGCAGGAACTCGACGGTGCCCGCGTTGACGTAGCCGAGCACGTCGCGAACTTCACCGCGTCCGCGCACAGCGCGTCCCGGATCGCGGGATCGAGGTTGGGCGCGGGCGCGATCTCGACGACCTTCTGGTGGCGGCGCTGCACCGAGCAGTCGCGCTCGAACAGGTGGACGATCGTTGCCCGTCGGCATCGGCGAAGATCTGCACCTCGATGTGGCGGGGCCCGAGCACGGCCTGCTCGAGGAAGACCGTGGGGTCGCCGAACGCGGTCTCGGCCTCGCGCATCGCCGCCGAAAGCAACTCGGGCAGTTCCTCGCGTGTCTCGACGCGGCGCATGCCTCGCCCGCCGCCGCCGGCGACGGCCTTGACGAACACGGGAAAGCCGATTTCGTCCGCGGCCGCGATGAGCACGTCCGGGTCGCGTGACGGCTCTGACGAGCGCAGCACCGGCACGCCGGCCGCCCGCGCGGCCTTGAGCGCCGCCACCTTGTCGCCGGCCTTCGCGAGAACCTCGGGCGGCGGGCCGATGAAGACGATGCCCTCGTCGGCGCAGCGCTGCGCGAAGTCCACGTTCTCGCTGAGGAATCCGTACCCGGGGTAGATAGCGTCGGCCCCCGAAAGCTTGGCGACGCGGATCATCTCGTCGATGTCGAGGTACGCCTTGATGGGGTGTCCCTCGACGCCGATCAGGTACGCCTCGTCCGCCTTGAGGCGGTGCTCGGACATCCGGTCCTCTAGCGGAAAGACCGCCACCGTCTTGGCGCCGAGTTCGTAGGCGGCGCGGAACGCGCGCACCGCGATCTCGGCTCGGTTGGCCACGAGGACTTTGGAGAACATTGGATTCCCTTCGACGGTGGCTTTATCTTGCCAGGTTTCGTGACGAGGTCAGTAAACGCCCGCACCGTCGCGGGAAGGTGAAGCAAGTATGCCCGACGCGTGGCAGCGTGGGGCGTCAGGAGGCGTTGGAACGCTGCGCTCTGCGCGCGGCGAGTTCGTCGACGACGCCCGGCTGCCGATGGCCGGTTCTGCCTCGCCGCGGTCGGAAGGCAATTGCGAAAGCGAACCCTCGAGCTCGCGCCACACCTTGCCGAGCGCGATGCCGAACACGCCCTGGCCGCCTTGCACGAGGTCGATCACCTGGTCGTCGGACGTGCACTCGTACACGGACGCGCCGTCGGACATCAGGGTGATGCGGGACAAGTCTTCGACGCCGCGTTCGCGCAAGTGCTCAACGGCGGTGCGAATCTGCTGCAGCGAGACGCCGGAATCGAGCAGGCGCTTCACGACGCGCAACACGAGAATGTCGCGGAAGCCGTAGAGGCGCTGCGTGCCGGAACCGGTCGCGGCGCGCACGGTGGGCTCGACGAGGCCGGTGCGGGCCCAGTAGTCGAGCTGGCGGTAGGTGATGCCGGCGGCCTTGCACGCGGTGGGGCCGCGGTAGCCAACGCTGTCGTCGTAGACCGGCCGGCCGTCGTCGAACAGCACGCCTTGGTCGCCAAAGCCTGAGAGTTCAATGCCAGCTGTGTCCGTCACTGCCTCTCCTTCACGTTGTGGTTTAACGTTATGGCTCGCGATGGGCCGGGTCAACGACCGCGCGCTTTCACGTTACCGCGTGTCGCCGCATTGCTGTGCTTCACCGCCGTGGTTATCGGCACTATTTGTCAGGGACTGAGCGTGCCGCGCACGCACGCGCCGAATACGGCGATCGCGGACTCGCCGAGCTCTCGCGCAGCCTCGTCTGCCTCGCCCACCGCTCCCCTGCCACGCACGGGGGCCACAACGGCGTCGGCCCTGTCGGCCTCGCGCCGGGCCGCAAGGCACAGCGAGCGCAACGACCGCACGTCGCCGCCTGCCGCCAGATACGCGCCGCACGCGACCACGAGGTCAAGCACCGCACGATCGAAGGCGCCGGGGACGGACTGCTGGATGATCCCAGCCTCAGCGAGCGTCTGCGATCGCCTGCACCGTTGCGCCCGCGCGTGCGGCGAGCTGAGATTCCGTCAGGTAGTCGTCGTCCGCGCCGTCAACCACGAGCGGGGAGACGCGCTCGTGCATCGTGCCCTTGTCGAGGGCGTCAAGGTGCTCGGCGATCACGGTGAGCGGTCGGTAGTGGTCGCGCTGTTGCCGAAGCACAAACCGCAAGCCGCTCAACGTCGGCGGCCGAATACTGCCGATAGCCCGACGCCGTGCGCTCGGGGCTCACGAGCCCCTGCGCGTCGTAGAACCGCAGCTTGGACGGAGTGAGCGCGGGGAATTCGTTCTGGATCAGGTTCGAGCACGTCGCTGACCTCAGGAGCGGCTCGTGGGACAGCGCGTGCGGCCACCGGCCTGGTCAGCAGTTCGCGCTGCGGGAGCCGTTTGCGCGGATCGCTTGCGTGGAGACGCTCGCTAGCTCCGCTGCGCGCGCGACCGCTCCCGTCATGAAGCGGCGTGCGCCCGCGTGGAACGTGAGGCGATACTTGCCGATCTGCACCTCGTCGCCATCGGCGAGCGTGGCTTCTGCGACCGACTCGTGGTTCACGTAGGTGCCGTTGAGCGAGCCCGCGTCCGTGATCGAGAACTCGGTTCCGTTGCGCTCGAAATCGACGTGCTGCCGGCTCACCGTGACGTCGTCAAGGAAGATGTCGGAGTTCACCGAGCGGCCCGCGGTGGTGGAGTCAACGTCAAGCAGGAAGCGAGCGCCCTGGTTGGGGCCGTGGTGGACGATCAGCAGAGCGTGATCGGGGCCAAGCGCGTCGATGGCCGCTTGGTCTGCGGCTCGAGAGGCGCCCGGCGCGCGGATTCGTCCGCTGCCCGCCGCGTCGATGGACATGGTGCGCTCGAGTGGAGATTCGTCAAACGTCATCGCTGGCTCCCTTCGGTGGTGCCAGTGTAGGCGGCTTTGCCCTGGCTCCGGCGCGAGCGCCGCGCGATTGCGGACGTCCCGCACATAGCCGATGCGCCGACGCCCAGTATAGCGACAGCGGCTGAGCGCGGACCCCACGATCGCGACCGTGTGAAGCCACGGCGCGCCCTCAAATGCAACCGCGGCGAGGTAGGCAAGCGGGCAAGAAGAAGTACAGCAGGCCAGTGGCCCACTTGCCGAGCAACGTGACCTGCGGCGTCGCGATGCGGTGCTTGCGCGCGTACAGCAGCGCGAACCCCACATGATGTCGCGGGCAAAGAGCACGGCCACGAGCCACCACGGGATGATGCCGCGCAGTGCCAAGGCCAAGCACCACCGCGATGGTCAGCATGCGGTCCGCAGTTGGATCCAGGATGCGGCCGAGTTTTGTGACCTGATTCCAGCGCGTGCGCAAGTAGCCGTCAAGGAAGTCACTGACGCCAGCAACGGCAGCGCGGCGATCGCCCAGCCGTCGTTGTTCCGTCACGAGAAGCACGGCGAACACCACGAATGAGGCACAATCCGCGCTGCACTTATCGCGTTGGGGATGTCCAGATGGCGTCGCTAGGTTCGTGCTCGTTTGCCACTGTGGTCATCGCTGGCACAGTCCTACGCGAGTACGCCGCGTGCACTGGCAACCCAATCTGCCGAGCGGTCGGAGTCGTATTGGTCAATCACGGCCTGGATTCGCCCGAGCGCCGCCTGGTCCAAACCGCCGTCGCCTGTCACCTTGACCCACGAGAAGAACGTGGCGTCGCTGTAGCGGTGGCCCGCGTCATCCGGAACGCCCTCCGCCATGGCCATGTCGGCAAGGCCCTGGAGGCCGGTGACGAGCGGGATGAACACCATGTCGTCGGAGATCGCCGGAGACCGCTGCCCCGCGGAGAGCCACTCTGGCTTGCGATAGAAGATCGACCAGTCCATCCACACCACGGGGTCATTGCCATGCTCCAGGAAGGCGAACCGGGGCGTGGCCCACGTGCCGTCGAAGTGGGAAACGGCGTCCGCAGTTGCGAAGAACTGGACCTCAGGAATCGTGGAGACAACTGGCGCGGTGACCGGCGTGCCAGGGTCTCTTGGGCACGCAGGTCGCGCTGCGAGCGGCGTGATCAGCCGGCGTGCCAGCAAACACCGCGCCGTCGACCCCGTCGACCAGTGCGTCCGCGTGCCGAACGTCTCTTGCAAAGCTTGCGCGCCAAGGCTCACGCCGTACACGACCAGTTGGGGGCGGTGATCCGCAGGCAACGCGGCCCACCACTCATGCACGGCGTCATACAGCGCTCGCGTTCCCGCCACGGATTGCTCTGGATGGAAGATCGAGCTGACCCACGAGGGCGACACCGAATACTGTGCGGCGACCATCGCCGTGTCGCCGCCGTGTAGGTATTCGAGCGAATCAATCGCGGCCGGTTCTAGCCATCCTGTGCCGGTGAGGCCCGGCAGCACCACTACCTCCCGGTCTTGAGCGTCTGTGCGCTCTAGCTCCTTGACGGCAAGGTCGGCGCGCTCGGCGTAGGTCTCAGCAGACTTAAGGCCAACGTAGATGCGAATGGGATCCATCGCCGGCTTGCCGGTCACGGCCGTGATCTGCGCCGCGGTGGGCCCGGTTCCCACCACAGAGCGACCCTTTGAGCCAACGTCCTCCCAGGCCACCAAGCGATCCGGGACCGCCGGAACGGAGTGACGAAGTTGGGGCAGGAAGGGCGGGATCCATCTGCGGCGTTGCGCACTTCCCACCGCGCGTCAAGGAACAGCACAACGGACGACGAGAAGACGAGCCACACCGCGAGCATGGCGGCGACGACAATGCCGGTAGCGGTAAGCGTCGCGAGGGCCCCTCCAGCCTGCCACCCCCGACGGGCGAAACAGCGGCCGGTGCGTATTCGTAACTTGCGATATGCCAGCGCGATCGCTCGACCAATCGCGAGGCACACGGCCGCAACCGCAAGCGTCATCGCCGACAACAGCCAACCTTGGGAGCTGTGCAGGGTGCTCCAGCCGACGGCCTCGCGGACGCCGTTTTGCCACTTGGCCGCGTAGTGCAGCAAGATCACGAACATCACGGCCCACACCGCCGCGATGATTGCCCAACCCCATACGGTGAGCCAGTCATTGCGCCAGCGCACCGCCCAACGCACCACTTGCCACAACGCCACGCCGATCGCGTATCCGCCGGCAAAACTGAGCCCCGATACGGCGCCCTGGTAGTACCAAGGACGCGGGAGCATTGACGGCGTCATCGAGAAGGCAACAAACACGAGTCCCAGGAGAACGCCGCCGTAATCAAGGCGGGCCCAGCGGGGGTACGTCATAGGGACTCCTCCGGTCTCGCGCGCAATGCCAGGCTAATGCCGCGCGCTTGCCCCTGCGAGGCGCCGCGCGGCTTAGTCTGGTTCCCATGTCCGACGCCGCCCCATCTGAGCGCCGCGCCTCTACGCGTGTTGCGATCATCGGTGCTGGCCAGGCCGGCTTGGCTGTCGCGTACTACTTGCGGCGCGCGGGCCTAGAGCCAGCGCACGGCTTCGTGCTGCTTGACGCAGGGCCGCGTTCCGGCGGAGCGTGGCAGCACCGCTGGGAGGCACTGCGTCTTGGGGATACCCACAAGGTGCACGATCTGCCGGGTATGCACGAGATGGGCATGACCTTCGACGACGCGCCCAGAGACCGCCCTGCGCGCGAGGTGGTGGCGGCGTACTACGCGCGCTATGAGCGTCATTACGATCTGCCGGTGATGCGGCCAGCGTCCGTATCGTGGGTCGATCGGCTGCGAGCAGGGATATCGGCTCTGGCTCGCGCCGGGCGGCCCGATTGATGTCCTTGATGCAGAAATCGTGGTGAACGCCACCGGCACGTGGACGAATCCCCGCATTCCCGCGATCGCCGGTCGCCGCGAGTTTGGCGGCATCCAGGTTTCAACGCCCGAGTGGGTTAGCGCAGAGCCGTTTGCTGGCCGCCAGGTGGCAGTGGTGGGCGCTGGCACGTCAGCGCTCGGATTCCTCGACGAACTGGCGAACGTCGGTGCCAGCACGCTTTGGTACACACGGCGCGAGCCGGTGTTCATCGACGATGAGCCATGGCTATCCGAGACGCGTGGCGCTCGAGCCGTGTCGTTGCAAGACGCCGCTGCACGGTCGGGAGCGATCCTGCCGAGCATTGTCTCGGTGACGGGCCTCGCGCGCAGCCCCCTCGTGGATAGGCTCGAGGCCCGCGGCCAACTGCAGCGCCGCCCCATGTTCCGCCGTATCTTGCCCGACGGCGTGCTTGAGCAAGACGGCTCGTTCACCTATGTGGACGCGATCGTCTGGGCAACCGGCTTCCGCGCCGAGCTGAGGCACCTCGACGGCCTTGGGCTTGCGGGCATCGGCGGCGCGATCACCGTTCAACGCGGTCAAGTAGTCACGGAGCCAGCGCTTTACATGGCCGGGTACGGCCCGCAAGCGAGCACGGTGTCGTCGAACAGGGCGGGCCGCGTGACCGCGAAGTTGGTGCTGGCTCAGCTCGCAGAGCGAGAGGCAGCAAGGGCAACGTCCTGAGCTAGCTGCGCCGGAGTGCCAAAACGGTGCGCGGTCATGGAGATCGCCTGCTCTCTGAGGAACGGAAAGAGTTCCAGCCGTCCTTCCGCGGTCACTGGATCCGCGAACAAGGTCACGGAAGCGGACCGCGCGCTCGCGGGGATGTCCCCGAGTGCGCGTACCCGAGCCCAGCGCTGCGACGTGATGCGCTTTGACCACACGTCGTCAGGCTCGGTGACCACGCGCAGACCCTTCGCCGTCAGCGACTCGGCGAGCGCGGCGTCGGGCGGCGCGGCAAAAGTCACGGTAGTTCCCGGCGACGCTAGTGCAGCAGCACTCGCTACCCGAATCACGTCGCGATCCGGGGCTCCCATCCCCACACGCACCTCGGTGCGAGCCGGCACGAACCGCAGCACGTTGCGCTCGCATTCGAGTGCGGTGACGTCAGTGGCCGCGAAAGTGGTGGCCACTGCCTCGGCGTCGGATTCTGCGCTTACCGCCAGCCACTCGGCATCGGTCAGGCCAGGATCGGTGGCCCCTACCCAGTCGGTGAGGCGTTCCACATAGTGCGGACCGCCTGCCTTGGCGCCGGGGCCGACGGCGGAGAGCTTCCAACCACCGAACGGTTGCCTGCGCACAATCGCGCCAGTAATCCCGCGGTTGACGTAGAGGTTCCCCGCGTCGATGTGCGCTAGCCAATGGTCAATCTCTGCAGCATCGAGGCTGTGAAGGCCGGACGTGAGCCCGTAATCAACAGCATTTACGGCTGTGATCGCGGCGTCGAGGGTCGGCACCTCCATCACCGACAACATCGGACCGAAGAACTCAGTGAGATGGGCGGGGCTGCCAAAAGTCACCCCTCGGCGGATCCCTGGGGACCACAGCGTGCGCTCCTCGTTGAGCGGGCTGGGCTCGAGCATCCACGACTCGCCGCGCTCAAGCTCAGTGAGCCCCCGCAGCAACTTGCCGCGAGGGGGCTCGATCACTGGCCCCATCTGAGCGCCCAAGTCGTGGGCGAGGCCAACATGGAGAGACTGCCGTCGCGTCGCGCAACTGCGTGAGGAATCGGCGCGAGCGGCCAACCGAGCCCACGAGCACTACGAGCGAGGCCGCGGAGCACTTCTGCCCCGCATGCCCAAAGGCGGATGCGACCACATCCTTAACGGCGAGGTCGAGGTCCGCGCTCGGCGTGACGATGATCGCGTTCTTGCCGCTCGTCTCCGCGAGCAAGCGGGCTTCCGGCCGCAGGCGAGCGAACAATTGCGCGGTGTCGAAGCCGCCCGTGAGGATGATCTGGTCAACGCGCTCGTCGCGTACAAGCGCGGAACCCACCCGTTCCTCATCGCAATCGACGAGCTGCAGCGCGGCCTTGGGTATCCCTGCCGCCCACAGAGTCTCTGCGAGCACGGCAGAGCAGCGCTTCGCCGCCGGTGCGGGCTTCAGGATCACCGCGGAACCGGCGGCGAGTGCGGCCAGCACTCCCCCGGCCGGGATCGCGACCGGGAAGTTCCACGGCGGCGTGACGAGGGTGACGCGGCGCGGCACGGCCCTCACCGCTTGCATGTGCTCCAACGCCAGAGCGCTTGCGGCATAAAAGCGAGCGAAGTCCACTGCCTCTGAGACCTCGGGATCGCCTTGCTCAAGCGTCTTGCCGCACTCGCTTGCCATCACCGCCAGTAAGTCCGCACGAGCGGCCTCAAGGGCGTCGCCAGCGCGTTCGAGCAGGCGCGCCCGCTCCCCCGCTGGCGTTGTGCCCCACGTTGAGGCGAGCGCGCTGGCCACCACCGCGTCGGCCGATTCCGTCCACGCCTCCGCGATCGTGTGAACCCCGAGCTCGGTGCCCGGGACACTCGCCGCGAATTCGCGGGCCCATTCGCGAGCAGCTTCACTCGACGGGTCAACGTCCGGCTGGTTCGTAAACGCTCCGCTCACGGGCGGGCGTGTGCCGCGGTGACGCTCGGGCACGGCGTCGCCCACCCGGGCAACCGACGCCCTGAAGCGGGCCTCTTCCGCGGCCAGCAGTCCGGGCTCATCGTCGAAGCGAAAGAAAGAGCTAAGGAAGTTGCTTGGGTTTGCGACCTCCTCGAGCCGCCGGACGAGATAAGCGATCGCGACGTCGAACTCGTCGCGCGGCACCACGGGCGTGTACAGACGCACGGCGCCGACATCCTCGGCGACAACTGGTCCCACCCGCTCGGCCATCCCAAGCAGCATCTCCACGTCCATGGCCGCCGTCACGCCGCGTTCCTTGGCGAGCAACCACGCGAATGCCAGGTCAAACAGGTTGTGCCCCGCGACACCAACGCGAAGTGCGGCGGTGTGCTGAGGCGTGAGCGCGTGCATGAGAATGCGCTTGTAGTTCGCGTCTGTCTCTTCCTTCGAGTGCCATGTGGCAAGCGGCCAACCGTGCCACTCCGCATCGACGCGCTCCATCGAGAGGTTTGCGCCCTTCACTATGCGCACCTTGATCGGAGCCCCGCCGTGTTCTATCCGGTGTTCCGCAAAGGCAAGCAAACGGTCATACGCGCCCAAGGCGTCGGGCAAATAGGCCTGCAGAACGATGCCTGCGTAGAGGCCGCGGTACCGCTCCTCTCCAAGGAGTCGCGTGAATACCTCGATGGTGAGGTCGAGGTCGCGATACTCCTCCATGTCGAGGTTGACGAAGGTGCCAGTGCGGAGCGCGGCGTCATAGACGGGCGCGAGAGCGGACACGATTGAGTCCGCGGCTGCGTCGAATCCCCATGCGGAGTGCGGCGCTACAACGGAAGAGACTTTGAGCGATACGTAGTCGACGTCTGGACGCTCGATGAGGCGAATCGTGCCGTCGCGGCGCGCTCGCGCCTGGTCGTTGCCCAGCACCGCCTCGCCCAGCAAGTTCACGTTCAGAGCCGTTCCGGAGCGATGCAATCTGGAGAGTCCGCGCGCTAACCGTCGCGGACGCGCGTCCAACACGAGGTGCCCGACTAGCCGTTGAAGCACCCTCCGAGTGATGCGGTACAGCGAGCCACGGTGCGAGCGGGGCCAAGCGCCCGCCAAACGAGAGCGCGGTGCGCATGGGTCCCGCGAGGAAGGGCGCCGGCATCCGCGCAGCTGCAGCGAGATTGCGCGCGGCCACCCGTGAGTCTTCTGGACGGATGGTGCCGTCGACGAACGCCACGGCGAACGCGAGTCCTTGGGGATCAGCGACGAGGCGAGCGAGGCGGCGACTTGCGGCCGACGGTGTACGCGCCTCTGCTTTCGCCAACCAGTCGTGCACGAGCGCCACGGCGCTATCAGCCAGTTGGGCGTCCGTGAGGGTCACTCCTGGCGCCGAATCACCCGTCATGATGCCAGTGTGCCTCAGGCAACGTCGGCGCGTGACAGCGACTGCGTTGGTGCGAGGCGCGAAGACAACATGGTCCCGCCCGCGACGAGGGCGGGCATCGAAATGACGGCGCCGAGCGGCACGAGGCATAACAAGTACGCGGCGACGCCAAAGCCCAACGTGAGGGGGCGTCGAGCGCGCACAATGCGACGCCTGTCCGCGAGCCGCACAACGCCAACGCGGCTCAATGGGTAAGCGGTGAGCTCAAGGCTGAGCAGGGCGCCACCTACGAGCGCGGAGCCGACGAACGCGACCCCGGCGCCTACGGCGGGAATCAGGCCAACAAGGAACATCGCGAACCCAAAGGCGATGCCGAACGCCAACAGGCGTATGCCTTCGCGTAGGCCGCGCCACGTGGATCGCCACAGCGACTCTTGTTCGCCCGCGAAGTCGAGGCCCACAGTCATCCGCCACACGATTCGCGATGTGCTCGAAGAACGGTTGGCCAATGAGGAGCGTGAGCGCGGTGAACACGAAGACGCTGAGCAATACTCCCGCGCCGATGATCGCCAGTGCGACGATAGCGACGAGCACGGAACTTGGCGTCGCGTCGTGCGTGACCGCTTCGACGATGCCCTCCGCCCAATCGTCAACCCACACCGCAATGGCGACGAACACGCCGCCGAGCAGCAACGCCGCGATCGCGCCTGGAATGAGCCCCAGCAGCATGAGGCGCGGGGACGAGCGCCATACGCGGAATCCTGCGCCGACGAGGCGCACGCCCTCGACGACATCCCGAATTCGCGCGCCCATGCCGCACAGCCTAAAGCCGCCGCGCGGACGCTAATCGCTAGGCCAGCGTTGCCTCAACGAGAGAGATGGGTACGGCACGTAGAGCGGCAGACACCGGGCAGTTCTGCTTCGCGTCCGTGGCTGCAGCGGTGAACGCGTCCTGGTCAATCCCGGGAACGGTCGCGACTACCGCGAGTTCGATGCCCGTGATTCCCTCCCCCGGCTTGAAGGTCACTCGAGCGTCGGTGGTGAGCGACGTGGGAGGCGTGCCTGCGTTCGCTAGGCCGTTCGAGAGCGCCATCGAGAAGCACGAGGCATGCGCAGCGGCGAGGAGCTCTTCAGGTGTCGTCGTGGAGTCAACGCCTTCTGCGCGAGCCTTCCAGTTCACAGCGAAAGTGCCGACCCCAGACGCCAGCGTCGTGACGCCGTGCCCGCTCATAAGGTCGCCGGTCCACTCGGTGCGTGCGGTACTGATCACGGGGTTCTCCTTGTTCCGCGCGGGCAATCCGCGCTTTGCTGAGTTCTCGGTCCACGGTAACCCGTGCCAGTAAGTTGTACCGAATGGAAGGGAACATTGTGTCGGCGCCTGTCATCGGGATCTCGAGTTACGCAGAGCAGACGACGAGCGGCGTCTGGGACACCCACGCGGTGTTTCTGCCTTGGGTGTACGCGGCTCCTGTGATCGCGGCCGGCGGCGCGGTTGTCGTATTGCCTCCCCAACCGCCCACGCCCGACGCCGTGGCCGCGGTGCTCGGTGCGCTCGACGGGCTCTACCTCGCCGGGGGCTACGACGTGGACCCGGCGCTCTACGGCGCCGACGCGCACGCAGAGACGGATGCTCCGCGCCCCGACCGCGACGCATGGGAGATCGCGCTCTTCAACGGCGCGTGCGCCCTAGGACTGCCGGTGCTCGGCGTGTGCAGGGGCGCGCAGATCGCCAACGTGGCACGCGGCGGCACACTCACGCAACACCTGCCGGACCACGTGGGACATGCCGGATATCAGGGCGGTGACGCGGTGTACCGACGAGTCGGCGTGTCAATCGACGCAGGCTCCGAGTTGGCCTCGCTGCACCCCTCGAATCGCGAGGTGCCGGTGTATCACCACCAGGCGATCGACGCGGTGGGCCAGGGACTCGTCGTCACCGCTCGTAGCGTCGACGGGGTTGTCGAGGCGATTGAGGATCCTTCACTTACGTTTTGTGTTGCGGTGCAATGGCACCCAGAGCGTGACGATCTCACGCAGCTATGGGACGGCTTCGTTGCCGCGGCGGCTGCCTACAGAAAGGTTCGATCATGACCGTAGTTGCCTTGGTGTTCGCATCGCTCGCAGCGCTCATTCACGTGTACATCTTCTGGCTTGAGGCCTTCGCGTGGACCAAGCCCCGGGGACTCGCGACCTTCGGCATGAAGCCAGACCAAGCGGAGGCGACAAAGGAACTCGCCTTCAACCAGGGCTTTTACAACCTGTTCCTCGCGATCGTGACGGTCGCGGGGGTGGTGACCATCGCCGTCGGGCATACGGCTGTTGGTGCCGCGCTTGTCGTCGCCGGGTGTGGCTCCATGGTGGCCGCAGGGCTCGTGTTGTGGATCTCTTCACCGTCGAAGGCACGCGCCGCACTGGTCCAACTCACGGCGCCAGCGTTATCGCTTATCGCGCTCGCAGTCGCCCTGCTGTGAGCCTTCAGCCGTAGTAGCGACCCGGCCTGTGATTGATCGCGAGCACAAGATTGAGCACCACCGCCCCCACGATGGACCACAGCAGCAACGTAGGTTCCACGAGGGCAAGGGACGCGATCACCACCACGAGGTCGAGCGCGCCCTGCACGAACCCTGCCCGTATCCCGTGGCGCTCTTGCGCGTACGCGGCGACAATGCCGAATCCGCCTGCGCTTGCTCCGTGGCGAAAGAGCACGAGCATGCCCATTCCCACTGCGAGCCCAGCGAATATCGCGGCGTAGGGAATCGCGAGGTGGGAGACGTCAATGTAGAGCCGGTGGACGCCCGTGCCCACGGAAATGAGGGCCACGGCGATGAGCGACTTCACGGTAAACACGCGACCCATGCGCCGCCACGCGAGGTAGTAGAACGGCAGGTTCACAAGGAAGAACACGACGCCAAGTCGCCACCCCGTGGCGTAGCTCGTGAGGATCGATACCCCAGCGAGGCCGCCCGATACTCCGCCGATCTCGTGCAACAGGTAGAGCCCCCACGAGACGAGGAACGCGCCCACGGGCAACGCGATGGCGTCTTCCCACAAGGCGTGCTTCGGCGCATTTTGTGATACCTCGACCGTGTCCACCGCCCAATCATCCGCTAACGAGACGGGCGGGGGAAGCCAGGAGCTATCTGCAGTGTTGACACCAACATGACCACTATCACCGACTTTCAGGCCACGACCCTCGGGGGCGCCGACAAAGCTCTCGCCGACTACAAGGGCCAAGTGGTGCTCGTCGTCAACACCGCAAGCAAGTGCGGCCTGACCCCGCAGTTCGAGGGATTGCAGAGCCTGCAGGAGGCATACGGAGACAAGGGCTTCACCGTGCTTGGATTCCCATGCGGGCAGTTTGCGGGCCAAGAGCTAGATTCGGCTGACGCCATCGAGGAGTTCTGCACCGTCAACTACGGCGTGAGTTTTCCCATGTTTGCCAAGATCGACGTCAACGGCAAGCACCAGCACCCCTTGTTCCGTTGGCTCAAGGCCGAAAAGCGGGACGGACTCGGCAAGTCCATCAAGTGGAACTTCACCAAGTTCTTGGTGGGCCGCGACGGGCAGGTCATCGCTCGCTATGCGCCCAATCACGAGCCGGCGTCGATTGCGGCAGACCTTGAGGCGGCACTCGCCGCCTAGGCCCCAGCACATGCCGGGGTGGCCGGTCACCGGGCACGGGCGCTGTCCGTAGAATTGACCAAATGCCTAGCGATCCCGTCACCCCTGACTCCGGAATCGATCCCCACGACCTCGCGGTGACGCTGCGCGTGCTCTCGAGCCTTCACGAAGTTGGCGAGGACCATCCGGACTTCGTGGCGGTACGCAACGGCACGGCGCACATGATCAAGGCCGTGAAGCAGACGCGCCGCAGTGACCGTAGGGCCGCGATCCACGCCGCGGACAGCGCCGTGGTTGCCGCAACCGCAACCGGCGCGTCGGACCGGATAGATGACGAGACGCGCGGGCTCACGCTCACCGCTTCGGTGGCAGTGCCAACTGCGGGCACCTTCACGAAGGCGCGGCCCTGCTACATCTGCAAGCAGAAATACACGACGGTCGACGCCTTCTATCACCAGCTCTGCCCCGAATGCGCTGCATTGAGCCACGCCAAGCGCGACGCACGCACCGATCTCACGGGCAAGCACGCGCTCCTCACCGGTGGCCGCGCGAAGATCGGCATGCACATCGCGCTTCGCTTGTTGCGCGATGGCGCCCACACCACCATCACCACGCGCTTCCCGCGCGACGCGGTGCGGAGATTCGCCGCCATGGAGGACGCGAGCGAGTGGCTCCATCGACTGCGCGTTGTTGGCATCGACCTGCGCGACCCTTCTCAGGTTGTCGCGCTAGCGGAATCCGTTGCGGCGGACGGTCCTCTGGACATCCTGATCAACAACGCCGCACAAACGGTCCGACGCTCCCCCGGCGCCTATTCGCCGCTCGCCGACGCCGAGTCGGTGCCGCTTGAGGCCGGTTTGTGGGTGGAGGGGCGGGGCCCAGAGATGCTCACGCTTGGACGCACGAGCGATCAGCACCCTCTCTCGCTTGAACAGTCGGTAGCGCCGCATCCTCTGCTCGCGTCGGCCAACGCGCAGCGCCTCACGGCGCTAGCTCTTGCCCCTGGGTCTTCGTCGCTCGCGAAGTTGGCAGACGGCAGCGCGATCGACGCAGGCGGCCTGATTCCGGACCTTCACCACACCAATTCGTGGGTGCAAGCAGTTGGCGACGTTGATGCGCTCGAACTGCTTGAGGTGCAGCTGTGCAACAGCACCGCCCCGTTCATCCTCGTCAACACGCTGAGGCCACAGTTGGCGACGGCGGCCGTAGGTGCCCGCAGCGGGCGCAGTTACGTCGTCAACGTGTCGGCCATGGAGGGCGTCTTCAATCGCGGTTACAAGGGGCCGGGCCACCCGCACACGAACATGGCGAAGGCTGCCGTGAACATGCTCACGCGCACGTCCGCTAGGGAGATGTTCGAGACGGATTCGATTCTCATGACGAGCGTGGACACCGGTTGGATCACCGACGAGCGTCCACACCCGACTAAGGTCCGGCTCGCAGAAGAGGGGTTCCATGCGCCCCTTGACCTGGTGGACGGCGCTGCACGGGTGTACGACCCCGTGGTGCGCGGCGAGGCTGGCGAAGACCTCTTTGGCGTTTTCCTCAAGGACTACAAGCTCTCCGCTTGGTAATCGCTTGAGCGTTACGAAACGCCGTCTCGAGCGTGGCTTGCCGCGGAGCGGATCAATTCGATGTCGCCAGGGTCAGTCAATGCAGCACAAGCGCGTCGCTCTGCCGACTGCGAACATTCGCGCAACACCTCTGCCTGGGACAGTGTTGCCATCGAGACCAGCGCGCCCAGCACGTGCTGCAATCGCAGGCCCACCTCGACAATCGACGCGCCGTCACGCGCGATGGGACGGAATGCGTCGGTGACAATGTCCTCAAACGTTGTGCTTGGCACATGGACGGCGACGTACTCGACATCCCTTTCAGCTGAGGTCGTCAGCAACGTTGTGATCACCCGCTGAATAGCGTTGAGCACCTCTACCGCGGTGCCCGGGTCATTGGTCGACGGCGACAACGCCCGGCTCGCGATTTCGGACAGTGCCACGCATCCAAGCCGGGGATCTTGCTCGTATGTCCGATGTGGCTCGACTCGAAACTGCGCTGCGAGCTTGTCCACCGTGCCATCTGCGATAGCGCCCTCGACCATGCAAAGGGTGGCTCCGACGTCGAGAGGCGAGCCAGGGATGGCAACCACGTGGATCGTCAGATCGTTGTCAGCGGCGAGCCGGTGAAGCGCGCCAACGTCGATTCCTGTCAGCGAACCAGCTCTTGACGAGTACACAGCGGTCGCCGTGTCCGGGATGGCAACGGGAGGCGATGCGCGCAAATGGGGATGGCGCGCGTGCTGGGTCAGCGTCGAGTTCGCCGCATGCTCAACCCGGTCGATAATGTCCGCCATTCGACCGAACGTGGTGAGGTGGTGGATCCAGCTGAGCAAAGTGACAACGATTATTGCGATAACCACCAACGTCCCAAAGAACAGGATCGTCTTGCCTTGGTCCGTGTAATAGCCGGTCGATAGCGCAACGATGCCGACGATCGCAAACACAAATGACCCGAGAAAGCTGGACAACGCATTTTGGGAGGTCTTGTCCTCGATCAGCAGTTGAGACGCGCGGGGAGTCCCCGCTTGGGCCGCCGCAGAGTACGCCGCGATCATCGCTGTGAGCGAGAACGTTGTCACCGCGAGCATTGACGTGGCGATGATTTGCAGCAGGTTGCTAACGGAGTTTTGGCCAAGGTTGACGGTTACGTCCCACGGCAAGGCGCTGCCCACGATTCCAGCAGCGAGTGCGAGCAGCACAGCCGCTGTAGCGAACAGAGCGAGACGGAACCAGATGCGCCTTGCCAAGCGGCTCACTGCCGTACGCCACGCTTCCATGCCGACTCCATTCTGTCCGCCACGCGCGGCGAACCTTGTTCGATCATGCCCGATGCGACGTGCACAACCGCGCCGCGCAATACTGGTGCCGACGGGTCCAGGCGTGTGTCGGAACCCCCGAAAGGACCACCGTGCGAGCTTTGGTAAAGGCAAATCCCAGCTCTGGCCTGCGTCTCGAGGAAGTGCCAGAGCCCATCGCCGGACCCTCCGACGTCACCATTCGGGTGTTGCGGACGGGGATCTGCGGAACCGACCTGCACATCGAGTCGTGGGATGCCTGGGCGGCGTCGACTCTCGTGCCGCCCATCATTCCGGGCCACGAGTTCACTGGCGAGGTCGTTGCGGTGGGCGCGGCCGTGCGCGACGTCCACGTTGGCGCGATCGTCTCCGGCGAGGGCCACATCGTGTGTGGCACGTGCCGCAACTGCCGCGCGGGCCGCCGGCACATGTGCAATCGCACCTCAGGCCTTGGCGTCAATCGCGACGGCGCGTTCGCCGAGTACGTGGTGCTGCCCGAGTCGAACGTGTGGGTTCATCCCGCGGGCATCGACCTCGACCTCGCCGCGATCTTTGACCCACTTGGCAACGCCGTGCACACGGCCCTCAAGTTTCCGCTCGTTGGCGAGGACGTGCTCATCACTGGCGCGGGGCCGATTGGGCTGATGGCGGCGGCGGTGGTGCGGCACGTTGGCGCGCGCTTCATCGTCGTCACCGACGTCTCGGAGCCGCGACTGGAGCTCGCTCGCCGCGTGGGTGCGGACCTCGCCGTCAATGTCGTCCCGCGAAACGGTGGCCGACGCGCAGCGACGGCTGGGCATGCGCGAGGGCTTCGACGTGGGGCTGGAGATGTGCGGCCAGCCCGACCGCGCTGCCGGAGATGATCGAGAACCTCACTCACGGCGGCCGCGTCGCGATGCTCGGCCTGCCGACGGGGCCCATCGACGTGGACTGGGCCAAGGTGGTCACCCACATGCTCACGATCACCGGGAATCTACGGGCGCGAGATGTTCGAGACCTGGAATGCCATGAGCGCGATGCTGCAGACCAGCGCCGAGCTGCGCACGGCGCTCGACACGGTCATCACGCACCGCATGCCCGCCTCGCAGTGGGAAGAGGGGTTTCGCGACGGCGCGCACGGCCTCGGCAGGCAAGGTTGTGCTCGACTGGACACAGGCGTCGGCTTAGCGGCGTCACGGAAGGGACGACGATGTACGGAACGATGCAGGCAGCAACTCGCCGACGCGCTTGAGGACATTCGCGCTGCCGGGACGCTCAAGGGCGAGCGGCCGCTCGCAGGCGCGCAGTCCGCCGTCGTGACCACGGGCGGCGCCGAAGTCTTGAACTTCTGCGCCAACAACTACCTTGGGCTCGCGAACGACCCGCGCATCGTCGCGGCCGCAGCGCGTGCGCATGGACGAGTGGGGCTTCGGCCTCGCGAGCGTGCGCTTCATCTGCGGGACCCAAGAACTCCACGTGGAGCTCGAGCGACGCGTCTCCGAGTTTCTTGGTACGGAGGACACCATCCTGTTCTCCTCGTGCTTCGACGCGAATGGAGGGGTCTTCGAGGCACTCTTCGGGGCCGAGGACGCGATCATCTCCGACGAGCTCAACCACGCGTCGCTCATCGACGGCATCCGGCTATCCAAGGCGAGGCGCTTTCGCTATCGCAACCGAGACCTTGGCGACTTGGAAGCCCAACTGATCGCAGCGTCGGACGCTCGCCAGCGAATCATCGTGACGGACGGCGTGTTCTCGATGGACGGCTACCTCGCGCCGCTCGAGGGAATCTGTGATCTCGCCGAGCGCTACGGCGCGCTCGTGCTGGTTGACGACTCTCATGCCGTGGGTTTCATCGGGGAACACGGCCGGGGCACGCCCGAGCTCATGGGCGTTGAGCGGCGCGTGGACATCTACACCGGGACGTTCGGTAAGGCGCTAGGCGGCGCGTCCGGGGGCTACGTCGCGAGTCACGCGGAGATCGTCGCGATGCTGCGGCAGCGTGCGCGCCCTTACCTCTTCTCCAACACCGTCGCCCCTGCCGTGGTTGCCGGCACCTTGGCGGCGCTCGACTTGGTGGCAAACGGAGCGGAACTACGTGCTCGCGTGCAGGAGAATGCCGCGTTGTTCCGCTGGCTTATGGCCGAGGCTGGCTTTGATCTACTCGCCGGTGAGCACCCCATCGTGCCGGTGATGTTCGGGGACGCGGGCCTTGCGGCGCGTATCGCGGAGCGCATGCTGGCGCTCGGCGTCTACGTAGTCGCGTTTTCGTACCCCGTAGTTCCCACGGGTCGCGCGCGCATACGCGTCCAGCTTTCCGCGGCACATTCGCCCGACGACATCGCGCGTTGCGTTGCCGCCTTCGCCACAGCACGGGACGCCGAGGCGAGCCCAGGTCAAGGGTAGGGATTTCGTCACATTTGCCGCGCACTAGCGCCCGACTTTCGTCAAGTGTGCGTAAAGTGCTGAACTGTGAGCAAAGGTGCCGCGATTGCCGGGTTACGACTCGGCGCAGCAACGGTGATCGTCGTTGCCCTGTGCTTTCAAGCGTGGGCTGACCTCACCTACGGCACCTTCACGTGGGCCCAATTGCCGGTGTATTTCACGCCCGCTCGCGGCGGTTGCCGCGGTCGCGGCGTTGGCGTCCGCGGCCTTCGCCGGCCCAAATGAACCGCGCTGGGTCGCGTTGCTCAGGGTGAACGCCGCAACGTATGCCGTGATCACGGGCGCCGTGTACTGGAGCCTGCTTGCGCACTATGGTCACCCCACGTTTCCCTGGGCGAACGCCATGATTCACGGCGGAACCGGCGTGATCCTTGTCGCCGACTGGGTGGTCGTTGGACAGCGAGAGCGGCTCCCGTGGCACACGCTGTGGACGGTCTTTGTGGTTCCGATTGTGTGGCTTGGCTATCTCGCAGCTTACGACGCCATCACGGGGTGGGTCCCGTACCCGTTCCTTGATCCGGCTCTGGGAGTGGGCACTCTCAGCGCCACTATCGCGGTCATGCTCGCCGTGGGGCTGCTCGTGGTCAGCGCCCTGCGGTGGTGCACGAGATGGCGCCTTGTTGGACGTGAACCGGCGCTTGTACCGGGGTCCTGAGGAGGGGGCTGCGCCCGCTGAGGTCCGCTATCGCCTACCGTTGTCCCATGACTGACGTGGATGGACAGCCCACCGGGGACAACGAGGGCGCCCGAACAACCTTTGAGGACCTAGGGCTTGAGGGCCCCATTTTGAAGGCGCTCAAGGACGTGGGGTATGAAACGCCTTCGGCAATCCAGACCGCGACCATTCCCCCGCTGCTCGCCGGGCGCGACGTCGTTGGCTTGGCCCAGACGGGCACCGGCAAGACGGCCGCGTTTGCGCTCCCGATTCTCGCGCGGCTAGACCTGCACCAGAAGGCGCCGCAGGCGCTCGTGCTCGCCCCCACGCGCGAACTCGCGCTGCAGGTGTGCGAGGCGTTCGAAAGCTACGCCTCGCACCACAAGGGTGTCCACGTGCTTCCCGTATACGGCGGGCAGGGCTACGGCGTGCAGTTGTCTGCTCTGCGCCGCGGCGTCCACGTGGTTGTGGGCACGCCTGGCCGCATCATGGATCACCTCGAGAAGCGCACGCTCGACCTGTCTGAGCTCAAGTACCTTGTGCTCGACGAGGCCGACGAGATGCTCAAGATGGGCTTCGCGGAAGACGTCGAGACCATCCTCGCGTCGACCCCAGCCACCAAGCAGGTCGCGCTCTTCTCAGCCACCATGCCGGCGCAGATTCGCCGCCTCGCGGCCAAGTACCTGAACAACCCGCAAGAGATCACGATCGAACGCAAGACGACGACGTCGTCGACCATCTCGCAGCGCTACTTGATCGTCAGTTTCCCGCAGAAGATCGACGCGCTCACGCGCATCCTTGAGGTGGAGAACTTCGAGGCGATGCTGGTCTTCACGCGTACCAAGAACGACACAGAGGTTGTCGCGGAGAAGCTGCGCGCGCGCGGGTTCGCGGCCATGGCCATCAACGGCGATGTGGCGCAGGTGCAGCGAGAGCGCACCATCAAGCAGCTCAAGGAAGGCAAGCTTGACATCCTCGTTGCCACCGACGTTGCAGCTCGCGGGCTCGACGTTGATCGCATCAGTCACGTCATCAACTTCGACATTCCGATCGACACAGAGTCGTACGTTCACCGCGTTGGGCGCACGGGCCGCGCGGGCCGATCCGGAGACGCAATCAGCTTCGTGACTCCTCGCGAGCGTCGCATGCTCGGAGCGATCGAGAAGGCAACCCGTCAGCCGCTCACGGAGATGCACTGGCCAAGCGTTGACGACGTCAACGCGACGCGGCTGGCCCGCTTCGACGAGTCGATCACGCAGGCACTCACCAATACGGATCGCATCTCCAAGTTCCGCGACATCATCGACCACTACGTTGAGCATCACGACGTGCCGGAATCCGACGTTGCGGCAGCTCTCGCGGTCGTGGCACAGGGTGACACTCCCCTACTGCTCGATGCCGCAGCGGAGCCAAGACCGCAAACCTTCGTCAAGGAATCAGCGCCGCCTCGCGGGGGTGAGAGCGGGCGTGAGGCGCGCGAGCGTCGGGCACCTGCAGCGGGTTTTGCCACGTACCGCATTGCCGTTGGCAAGCGTCACAAGGTGGAGCCGCGCCAGATCGTTGGCGCACTCGCCAATGAGGGTGGACTCTCTCGCGGCGACTTTGGCGCCATCAAGATCCAGCCGGACTTCTCGCTCGTAGACCTCCCCAAGGACCTGTCGCCCGAGGTGTTCCGCAAGCTCAGCGGTACGCGCATCAGCGGCAAGCTCATTGAGTTGCGGCTCGACGCTGGGCCTGGCGGCCAACGGCGCTCCGGGCCACCGGCAGGCGGCAAGCCCGCGGGCACCTACACGCCACGAGACGACCGCAAGCCGCGCAAGCCCCGCTACTAGCGTCGGGCGCCAAACAGCGCGTAGAGCAACGGAATGCCCGACGCCACCATCAGCGCCGTACCCCACCCAGGTGCCGTACGGTGCAGGATCGCTCCCGCGATGATGAGTGCCGCGAAGAGCACACCACCCAAGACACGTTTTACGAGGCGTTCTACGCGCTCGACGGTTGCCTCAACCTTTGGCACGTAGATGGGCAGGGTGCCATCTTCGAGCTGCGTCAGCAGCACGTCGACGCGTGCCGGAAGTTTCCATGCGATACCCGCGACCTGGGCCGCCTGCTTGGCGACATCCGCCACCAGATTGCCACTTTCGCTGCGCAGCAGTCGCTGCGCGTACGGCTCTACGGAATCCCAAATGTTGTAGTCAGGGTTGAGTGAACTACACAGCCCAGACGTCAGCGACATCGCGCGGCCGATGAGCAAGAAGTCTTCCGGCAGTTGGAACGGCTGGGAGAAGAGAATGTCGCCGAACTCGTTGGCGAAGTCGACGAACTCGCGAGGGTCCAGGTCGCGCAGTTCGGCAAAACCCATGCCTCCGAACCTGTCGAACACGTGCGTCATGACCTTCACCAGTTCGCGAGTGTCCGCGCCCGGCAACAGTACGCCGGCACCCTGAATGGCCTCGACAATGCCTTTGCCGTCGCGAGCTGCGGCAGCGATGAGCAATTGGCGCAAGTTGCCGCGCAGGCTAGGCGGTACCTCGCCCATCATCCCGAAGTCAACGAAGGTGAGTTGCCACGGCGGGCCGACGCTTGGGTCGGCCGCGGGCGTCACAAAGAGATTTCCCGGGTGTGGGTCGGCGTGAAAGAAGCCGTGTTCAAAGAGTTGGTCGTACATGACCTCGGCGAATTGGATCGCGACTTCCGAAGGATCAATTCCGGCCGCCTCGAGCCCCGCCTTGTCAATGATCTTGATCGCGGTGACGTCCTCGAGGGTTAGCACGCGCTTTGTGGTGCGTTCCCACGCGACTGCGGGCACTTTGACCCGGGCGTCGTCCTCGAAGATGGCCGCGAAGCGCTCCGCATTGGCCGCCTCGTGGAGGTAGTCAATCTCCTCAAGACTCGTGGCCGCGAAGGCTTCGATGAGCGCAGGAACGTCTGCGCGCCTGAGACACCGCGCGTAGCCGCGACAGCCACTTTGCGATGCGGCGTAGCGCCTGCAGGTCTATCGTCCACGATGGCGTCGATGCCTGGCCGCTGCACCTTCATCACTGCGGCGCCAAACCCGGCCTCTGCGGCGTCGGCGTCGCTCAGGCGAACGCGGTATACCTGGCCAAGGGACGCGGCCGCCACCGGAGTCTCATCGATCCCAGCGAACACGCGCTCGAACGGAACGCCCAGCTCCGCCTGCGCGAACTCCCGGATCTCGTCAAAGGGCACCGCCGGCACCTCGTCCTGCAGGCCCTCAAGTTCCTTCGTGAGTTCTGGCGGCAGCACGTCGAGCCGCGACGACATGTACTGGCCAACCTTGATCATCAGGCCGCCAAGCTCGATGGCCAAGGCGCGGAACCGGCGTGCGAAGTGGATCATGCGCGCCGAGCGGTTGCGCGCGGCCAACTTCGAGAGCCCAATTCGCGGCAAGAAGAAGTCGAACCACCAGGTAACGGCGATGTTCCACGCCGCAAACCGGATGATGCGGCGGTAGCGCGCGCGGCCGGTCACGGTCTTGGGCATGTGGCTACTCCTGGAACCGTGGGGTCGAACGGCGCTCCGTTCAGGACTGCGCCAGAATCGAATAGATCTTACGTCGCGCCTCGTCGAGGATCTCAGCGGCCTGTTGCTTCTGCTCTGCGGTGCCCGAGCGCGGCGATTTGGCCGACGGCCTGCGCGAGCTCCATGCCTGCCTTGGGAATCACGCCGTGGTTGCCGCTCTCGGCGGCCTCTGCCTTCGCCCAGGGGGTGGCGTCCAGCGCCTCTGCGGCTGCTTCCTTGCCCGCGTCGGTAAGCGAGTAGGTCTTGCGGTCTTGGGACATCTCGGCGGTGACGAGGCCCTCGTCTGCGAGGAGCTGCAGCGTGGGGTACACGGAGCCCGCGCTCGGCTTCCAGCGGCCGTCCGTGCGCTCTTCGATCTCGCGAATGAGCTGGTAGCCGTGCATGGGCGCCTCGGTGAGCAACGCAAGGATTGCCGCGCGGACGTCGCCGCGGCCCATGCGCGTTCCCACTTTGCTATCAAAGTTGGCGCGCAACTGGCTCATGGCTTCCCACATGGCGTCGGGAGAGAACTTGTATTGCTCGGTCATGATGCACTCCTTCTGAACGACTGTACTAGCGATAGTGAACGATATATCGCTATCGTCACACGGATTCGCGTCAACCGCAAGCGGTTCAGCCAAGAGCGATGTCGGCGCTCCACTGCTCTTGAGGGAGTTCATCGACAACCGCAGTCACGCTCATCTCAAGCAGCGTTGGGTTGCCCATCTCTGTGGTGAGGAAGGCGGTGTCTGCGGCGTCGCGGCCAGTCGCTACCCGCAACATTGACGCTCGGGGGGCGAGGTGAGTCGAGTCGACGACCAACCATTGGCCGTCGACGAGCGCCTCGCACACCGCGTGAAAGTCCATGGGGCTCAGACCCGGGCGCGTACACAGAGACGAGGCGCGCAGGAACGTTGAGCGCGCGCAGCAGGCCAACGGTGAGGTGGGCGTAGTCACGGCACACGCCTTGGCGCGCAAGCATCGTGGAGATCGCGCCGTCGGTTGGACAGACGAGCCCGGAGACGTATTCGAGCCGGCCGCTCACCCACGAGACAACAGCGTCGAGCGCTGCTCGTCCCGTGAGACCAGGGAACTCCCCTGCCGCGGTGGCAGCGAGCGCGTCCGACTCCGCGTAGCGGCTAGGCCGCAGATATCGCAGAGCGTCGAGTTCCGCAGGGGCGATGGGGGTCGCGCGGCCCTCAACATTGGCCGTGTAGGAGATGGTCAAGCGGCCGACGCCGGTCGAGAGGTGGTGAAGCCGCGTTCCGTGGGCGTCAAGCAGCTCGTGCACCTCAACCGCCTTGCCGTCGAGGGTCGCAGCTAAGCGTCTCGTTGATGGTGAGGCCGGGCATCGCCGCGACAGCGATGGACGCAACCATGTCAGATGGCTCGGAGATCTCCATCAGGAGCGTTGAATTCACGTCACGGCGCACGGGCTAATCGTCGCACGTCGCGCGCGGGCATGCGGACCCTAGTCGAGGGGCGCAGCGCCGGCGCCCTGCACGGGCCCCACCTTGTCCAAATAGCAGCGACCGCACAGCGATTCGTAGTCGGCGTCTTGGCCGTCGATCGCTACCTGCGCGCCATGAGAAACGAACTGGCCGCCTATCACCCTGCCATTGAAGATCGCCTTGGACCCGCAGCGGCAAATGGTCTTGAGCTCCTCGATCGAGTGCGCGATCTCCAACAGGCGCAACGAGCCAGGGAATGAGTGAGTCATGAAGTCGCCGCGCAGGCCGTAACACAGCACTGGAACACCGTGGCGAACGGCCACAACGAACGCCTCGTCCACCTGCGCGGGGGTGAGGAACTGCGCCTCATCAATGAAGACTGCCGCCGTTTCCGCAAGCGGACGGTGAGCCTCGAGCGCCGCCTGCAACGAGGCGTCGGCCGCGAGGACGATGTCGACGGGCCGCTCCACGCCAACGCGCGACGAAACGGACTGCCCAGCCTTGGTATCCGCGCCCGGCTTGACGATCACGGGGTGCTGATCACGCTCCTCGTAGTTGTAGGCGGCGGTGAGCAGCAGCGCGGTCTTTGACGAGTTCATCGCGCCATAGCGGAAGTAGAGCTTGGCCATGTGAGAACCCTAGTAGTGGAGCGGCGCAAGGAAACCGTGTTTGCGCTCGTTGCACGCTTGCGCGCTACGCCAGAGCCCCGCGCTCGAGACCACCTCGTTATGGTGGAGGTGTACAAAGCCGTGCAATTCGATGCAAGTGAGGACCAAAGATGTCTCCTCGGATGACGACACTGGTCCTCACTCCCGGACTCAGTGGGGACTACTTTGGGGACCTGCTTGTGGGTATTGCAAGGGAGACCATTGGTACCGCGGGTCGCCTCGTCGTCATGGAGACGTTGACAGCCAATGCTCCAAGGGATGAGGCCGGAGCGCCGGGAGAATTCTCCGCGCGAGTTGCGTGGTCGCACATCAATGGCGTTATCGCGATCACCACGGCAGTGGGCGCCGCGTACTTGGAACGCGTCCGTGCAGCCGGAAAGCCCGTGGTGTTGCTTTCGAACACAACGTCGGAAGAATTCTCCGCGCCGATGGCGCGTCCAGACAATCACGGCGGAACTGTGACCGCCGTGGAACACCTGATCCAGCACGGACACGCACTGATTGGGTTTGTCGGCAACCTCGGCCAAAGAGACATCCGTGAGCGGTTTGATGCCTACAAGGAGACCCTTGAGAGTCACGGACTTGCCACGGATCCCGCCCTTCTCTTTGAAGCTCCGGAGAATGGCGAGTCTGGTGGTGTTGAGGCGGCGACTCGCGTTCTCGCCGCTGCACGGCGACCCACGGCGCTCATGGTTGCCACGGATCGGAACGCAATCGGCGTCATGCAGGCACTTGCAAGCGCAGGTGTCGGCGTTCCGGAGACGATCGCGATCGTGGCATTCGACAACATCGCGGCGGGCACGTTCACTACGCCAACGCTGACAACCGTGAACCAGAGCTTCGATGACGTAGGCGCTCTCTCCGCGCGGTTGCTGTTGGCCAAGATGCGCGGCAAGACGGTGGCCGACGCAACTCATTCGTCGTCTGCGGGCAACCTCATTGTGAGGGAATCGTGCGGCTGTGACATCTCTGGCGACGAGGCCAATGGCGCACTCGCAGGCATGATGCCCGGCGTGTCGATCGCGTCGACGGAACTCCTGCGCGACGGCCTACAGCGCGCCCTGCAGAACGCCCTCAGGAGAGAACTCACCGGAGGAAAGCGTCGAATGGACAACCGGTCCCAAGACGCCATTGTCGCGACCGTACTCGAAGCTGTGAGCTTGATCGAACTCGGCGACAAGGCCACAAATGTGCAGATTCATGGCCTCATCTCATCGCTGCAAGAACTCACGTCAAACCCAGAAACCGTGCGCCGGTTTGCGGACGCGATGACGGACTACGCCTACCGAGCTCGCGCAAGTTCTGCGCACACGTCCAAAGGCACGCTCTTGGTCTCGGCACGAGTCGCCGCGGCACTGTGGAAGTTGCAGGCGGGAGCGCTCTTGCAGCAAGCGGACGCGGCTCGGGAAGCTACGGACGAGCAGTATGCGGTGGACACGGGCTTGCTCGACACGATCGGCTCTGATCCGCGCACGCTCCACTGGCTAGGCGGCACGCACGTGAAGGCAGGGGCGCTTGCTCTGTGGCGCGCCTCTCGCGCGTCAAACGAACTTGAGATCGTTGGGACGTTTCGCGAAGGGGTCGAGGTTACAGAGCTCGTTGGGCAGGTTGTGCCGACAGAGGAGTTCCCCCCGTTGGCCTTGATTGAGTCCGCGTCTGCGGTAGGGCATGAGGTTTGCATCGTGGTCCCCGTCAGCAACCGTGAGCGGGAATGGGGCTTCTTGGCAGTGGTCGCCGAATTGAGTCCAGGCATCTCCGGCGAGACCTACCAACACTGGGCAGCG
This sequence comes from uncultured Actinomycetota bacterium, assembly GCA_963757685.1. Classification (GTDB taxonomy): domain Bacteria; phylum Actinomycetota; class Actinomycetes; order Actinomycetales; family Demequinaceae; genus Demequina. The sequence goes on from CAVWSW010000004.1 coordinate 428,189, forward strand.
CTCTTGTGCACCTCGCTCGAATCTCAAAGGCTTCAGGAGACGGTCCGCAGGAGCGCCCTCTTCGACCCACTTACGGGACTTCCCAATCGCGCGCTCCTCGTGACTCACCTCGACAACGCGATTGCGCGCTGGAAGCGGTCTCAAACCCCGTTTGCCGTGCTGTTTCTGGACCTCGACGGCTTCAAACTCATTAACGACTCACTTGGGCACTCCGTTGGCGACCGCGTATTGAAGGCGGTCGGGGCGTCGATCATTGGCCATCTTCGCGCCGTGGACACGGCGGCACGATTTGGGGGCGACGAATTTGTCATCTTGCTGGCAGACACGAACCCGGACGCCGCACTCGCGGCCGCTCACCGCGTGCAAGCCACGCTGAGCGAGTCTCACGACTTCGACGGCCACCCGGTCGCGGTACGCGCAACAATCGGGATCGCCACAAGTGCCATCGGCTACGCGTCGGCAGAAGAAGTGCTCCGCGACGCAGACATCGCGATGTACATGGCGCGCACCGACGAGCCCGGGACTGTGGCCGTCTTTGACAAGCCGATGCACGAGAGTGCGGTGTTAAGAGCCTCTCTAGATCGCGAAGTCAAACTTGGGCTCTCGGCGAACGAGTTCGAGATGCACTATCAGCCGATCGTGGACCTCGTCACGGGCCGGACGGAACGGTTTGAGGCCCTGATTCGGTGGCAGCACCCAAAGCGCGGATTGCTCCTGCCCAACGAGTTTCTGCCAGTCACCGAAGCCACTGGGCTCATCGTCGAGTTGGGCCAGTGGGCGCTAAATGAAGTCTGCCGTCAACTCGCGGCATGGGGACCCGGAGTGGTGAACGTCAGCATCAATCTCTCGGATAGCGAGTTTTGGAGCCAGGATCTGCTCAGTCGCGTGCTTGCGACACTCGGGGCGCACAGTCTCACGCCCGACCGGCTGACTCTTGAAGTAACGGAGCAGGCTCTCATGCGGCGGCCGGACGCCGCGCTCAAGGTGATGCAAGAGATGCACGCCGCGGGTCTGGTGTTGCACATCGATGACTTCGGCACAGGGAATTCGTCGCTCGAGACACTTCATCGATTCCCGGTAGAGGCGTTCAAAATTGATCGCTCGTTCATTCGCACGTTGACCACGGCGGAGAACAGCGCGGAACTGATTGAGGCGCTCGTGACGTTGGGCAAGGCACTCAACGTCGCAGTGGTTGCGGAGGGCGTAGAGACCGCAGAACAACTCCGGTTCTTGCAGCGCGTCGGCTGTGCCACCGGACAGGGACACCTGTTCATGCCCGCAGTCACCGGCGAAAGGGCCACAGAATTGATTGGCACGTCGCTTCATGCCACCCTCCCCGCAGCCGAACAATGACGCGTTTTTACCTGCGAGGATGGAACTCCTATCTGCAGCGGGAAATGGAGCGTCATTGTGAGCAAGCGCGAACCTGTACCTCCGCAAGATGTAGAACTCAGCGGCCCGTCAGGATCTGAATCCGCGCTTCGCGCGCGCCCGCTCCCTGACGGTTCCACTCCCCTTGTCCTCGTGCTTGGCGCTACTGGATACATCGGCGGCCGACTTGTACCTCGCTTGCTTGCAGCTGGGTACCGGGTCCGAGTCCTCACGCGCTCGCGCGGCCGGCTCGCGGCGCTGCCTTGGGCCGACGATGTTGACATCGTTACGGGCGACGCCGGCGATCCCGACGCCATGGAAACGGCCATGACAGGCGTACACATCGTGTACTTCTTGGTCCACTCCATGACGAGTGGGCGCGACTACGGCAAGTTGGACCGGGCGATCGCGCTGAACGTGGCAATGAGGGCGGCCGAGCACAAAGTTGGCCGGATCATCTACCTTGGCGGATTGCACCCTGACGGAGTGGAGCTATCGGATCACCTTGCGTCGCGCAAAGAGGTTGGCGACATCTTGCTCGCATCGGCGACGCCAACGATCGTGCTCCAGGCTGGCGTCGTCATCGGTTCAGGCTCCGCGTCGTTCGAGATGATTCGCCACCTCACCGAGGTGCTGCCCTACATGCCCGCGCCCAGATGGGTGCGCAACTCGATTCAGCCCATTGCGGTGCGTGATGTCGTGTACTACCTGCTCGCGCGCAGCTCGCGTTCCACGCAAAGTGAATCGGGCGTACGACATCGGCGGCCCCGACGTATTCCGCTACTCGAAGATGATGAACGGCTACGCCGTAGAGGCGGGTCTCCCCCAGCGCAAGATCACGGCGCTACCCGTCCTGACCCCAGGGCTTGCGTCCCACTGGGTGGGCCTCGTCACGCCCGTGCCTCGGCAGATTGCGCGGCCTCTCGTTGAGTCGCTGCTGCACTCGTGTGTGGTCAAGGACGACGCGATCAACGACATCATTCCGCCGCCGCAAGGCGGCCTGACGGGCTATCGCGCGTCCGTTCGCGCCGCGCTTGGGACGCATAGAGATCGATCAGGTGGAGACCAGCTGGCTCGACGCAAGCGTCACGGGAGCGCTGAGCGATCCGATGCCGAGCGATCCCGACTGGGCCGGCCGCACCGTCTTCACTGATTCGCGCACGCGAGACACCTCGGCGACACCTGCGGCGGTGTGGCGTGTCATCTCCCAAGTTGGGGGCGCAACTGGCTGGTACTCGGCGTCGGTGTTGTGGGCGACGCGCGGACTCATTGATCGCCTCGCGGGCGGCATTGGCTCTGCGAGGGGCCGCCGCACCTACGCGCGCGTCCGCGTGGGCGATGCCATCGACGTGTGGCGCGTGGAGGTCGTGGAACCGGAGCAGCTGCTCAGGCTACGCGCGGAAATGCGCGTGCCCGGTACCGCGTGGCTCGAACTTGGCGTCAATGCCACCCCCGAGGGCGCCGAGTATTGGCAGCGCGCGGTCTTCTTTCCGAGGGGGCTGACGGGCCGCCTCTACTGGTTGTCCATGCTGCCTTTCCACGGCTTGGTATTCAGCGGCATGGTCAACCGGATCGTCGCGGAGGCGGAAAAGGAGCAGTAGCGACGCGAGCCGTGCCGCACGCATAAAGTTCAAGCATGACTACCGCAGTTGTCGGCATCACGAGCTACCTGGATCGGGCACAATCCGGCGTGTGGGATCTCGAGGCCGTGTTCTTGCCGTGGCGATACGGCGAGTCGTTTGTGGCGGCGGGCGCGGCGGTGGCGATCTTGCCGCCACAGCCCGCATTGCCCGACGCTGTAGCAGCCGTCCTTGATCGCCTGGATGCTCTTGTGGTCACCGGTGGCGCCGATCTTGACGCGTCGCGCTACGGCGCCGAGCCGCATCCTCACAACGACGAGCCAAAGTCGGTACGGGACGAGTGGGAGTTGGCGCTGGTCGCCGGAGCGCTCGAACGCGGCATGCCGTTTCTTGGGATCTGTCGGGGCGCCCAGGTCCTCAACGTTGCGCGCGGCGGCACGCTGATTCAGCATGTGCCTGATGTGGTTGGACACAAGGCCCATGAGGGAGAAGGCGACCAATTCGGCTCGGTTCACGTGACAACGGTGCCCGGAACCAAAGTCGCCGACCTGCAGCCGAGTGACTCAGAGGTGCCGGTGTATCACCACCAGGCCATTGACGCGCTCGGCCGCGGGCTAGTGGTCAGCGCGCGCAGCGAATACGGCATCGTCGAGGCGGTCGAGGACCCAGCCGCGGCGTTCTGCCTTGGCGTGCAATGGCATCCGGAGCAAGACACCCGGCCACAGATCTTCGACGCGCTCGTCGCCGCGGCGGTGGAATACAGGGAATCACGGCAGCGCGCGATATGAGGCACTGGTTACGCGCGCTCGGGTGGTGGGTTGCAGATTACGCTTACGCCCTGACGTGGCAGGTTCGAGCGTGGTTCACCAAGATCGGACCCGGCGGACTTGCGTTCAGGCGCATTGACGCCGGTCGTCATCATCCCTGGTATTTACGAGTCCTGGAAGTTCCTCACGCCGCTCATCACCGACTTGCACAAGCGCGGTCACCCAGTACACGTAGTCAACGCACTGAGGCTGAACCTGCGACCCGTGACCGACGCCGCTGAACTCGTCACCGCCCATCTTGTTCGCAACGACCTCCGCGAAGTGATCATCGTTGCGCACAGCAAGGGCGGCTTGATTGGGAAGCAAGTGATGATTCAGCCTGAAGGGAATCAGCGCGTGAGAGGCAATGCTGGCGGTCGCCACGCCCTTCGGCGGATCCGTGTACGCACGGTTCATGCTCGCCCCGAGCCTGCGCATCTTCGCGCCCGGCAACGCAACGATCCGCGCTCTGGACTTGGAGGAGGCCGTCAACGCCCGCATCGTCTCCGTCTATGGGAGCTTTGATCCGCACATTCCCGCGAGAAGCGAACTCGCTGGCGCGAAGAACGTGGAACTCGACACTGGCGGGCATTTCCGCATCCTCGCGAACCCGCGGGTGCTCGCCGAGTTCGCTGCTCTGGCGTCCGCGACGTAGCCGACAGAATAGCGATCCGGCCGCGTCCCTTCACAGCGGTGGCCTCCGACGCGGCATGATTCACAGACAAGTAGCCACCCCAACCAAGTGGCGAACAATCGGAAGAAGGATCTCGTGGCCGCGGTAACGGAGATGGTGCAACTTCCGGGGGGGTCGTTCCGGATGGGATCGACAGAGTTCTACGCGGACGAGACTCCGGTACACGAACGCACCGTGGCGCCGTTTCGGATCGATGTGCACCCGGTGACAAACGCTCAGTTCACCGACTTCGTCACGGACACCGGATACGTGACGGTCGCAGAGCGTCCGCTTGACCCGGCCGACTTCCCAGGTGCCGACCCGGCCGATCTCGTCCCAGGGGGATTGGTGTTCACGCCGACCGCAGGTCCGGTGGACCTTGGGGACTGGACGCAGTGGTGGCGGTGGGGCGCCGGTGCCAGCTGGCGCGCCCCTCACGGCCCGGACTCCACGATTGCAGACATCCCCACGCATCCGGTGGTTCAGGTGGCATTCGAGGACGCGACCGCCTACGCCGCATGGGCGGGGAAACGGCTGCCGAGCGAAGCCGAGTTCGAATACGCCGCCCGCGGTGGTCTCGACGGTCGCCGATTCGCGTGGGGCGACGAGGAGAACCCCGACGGCGCTCTCATGGTGAACCGCTGGCAGGGCTCTTTTCCATACCTGAACACGGGGGCGGCTGGCTTCGTGGGCACGAGCCCCGTGGGAACGTTTCCCGCGAACGGGTACGGGCTCTTCGATATGACAGGGAACGTCTGGGAGTGGACCACCGACTACTACTTCGCGCGACACCACGTGCCGGGATCGGCACCTGTCGATGCGGCAGGCCGGACCGATCTCTTGGCGCCCGCGAGCGCGGAGCCGGGATCCCGAATCCCTCGCCGGGTCATGAAAGGCGGATCGCACTTATGCTCCCCGGACTACTGCCTGCGATACCGTCCGGCAGCGCGGTCACCCCAGGCCGAGGACTCCGCGACTACCCACATCGGATTCCGTTGCGCCCTCGACCTCTGACGGTTGCCCCATCGCCGGTTCACGGTTGGGGAAAGCCTCCCGCGTTTCGTCGAAGTACTCCATGCAAATCACGTGAAGTCCTCCTATGCTGGCGGGATTACGCGACTGGCGCCGCCACACCGCGACGAAAGGAAATGCCATGAATCCCGACCGTCACGCGCGAACCATGCTTCCGATTCCGAATCGACCCGCACCTACGCTGACTACATATGACGCGAAAGATCCGGACACCGCGTTCCCGCCAATCGAGCCGCTGCTTCCGCCCGAGGGAGCGCCCAACGTGCTTGTCATCCTGCTCGACGACGTAGGTTTCGGGGCGTCGAGCGCGTTCGGCGGCCCGTGCCATACGCCGAACGCGGAGAAACTCGCCGCGCGTGGTTTGAAGTTCAACCGTTTCCACACCGCCGCGCTGTGCGCACCGACTCGGGCGGCGATGCTCACGGGCCGAAACCATCATTCAGTTGGGATGGGAAGCATCACCGAGACCGCAACGTCGGCTCCCGGCAACAGTTCGGTCCTTCCCAATACGAAGGCTCCGCTCGCCATGACACTGAAGCTGAACGGCTATTCGACGGCGCAGTTTGGGAAGTGCCACGAGGTGCCGGTGTGGCAGACCTCCCCCATGGGTCCGTTCGACGCCTGGCCGTCGGGCGGCGGCGGATTCGAGACTTTCTACGGATTCATCGGCGGCGAGAACAATCAGTGGGACCCGGCGCTGTACGACGGCACTACGCCAATCGAACCGCCGAAGACGGCAGAAGAGGGCTACCACCTGACGGAGGACCTCGCCGATCACGCCGTGAACTGGATCCGCACTCAGAAGGCGCTCATGCCGGAAAAGCCATTCTTCGTGTACTTCGCGCCTGGCGCGACCCACGCCCCGCATCACGTGCCGCCGGAGTGGTCCGACAAGTACGCGGGCGCATTCGCCGACGGCTGGGACGTCCAGCGCGAGAAGACGTTCGCGAAGCAGAAGGAGCTGGGGATGATCCCGGCCGACGCGGAACTCACGCCCCGGCACAGCGAGATTTCGTCGTGGGACGACATGCCGGATGAGCTGAAGCCGGTTCTCGAGCGCCAGATGGAGGTCTACGCGGGCTTCCTCGAGCACACCGACCACCACGTAGGTCGTGTGATCGATGCCATCGAGGAGCTCGGGGTGCTCGAGAACACGATCGTCTACTACATCATCGGCGACAACGGCGCGTCCGCCGAGGGCACCATGAACGGTGCGTTCAACGAGTTGGCGAATTTCAACGGGATGGCAGCGCTCGAGACGCCGGAGTTCCTGCTGTCCAGGATCGACGAACTGGGCACACCAACGTCGTACAACCACTATTCGGTCGGCTGGGCGTGGGCTATGGACGCCCCGTTCCAGTGGACCAAGCAGGTGGCATCGCACTGGGGCGGCACCCGCAACGGCACCATCGTGTCGTGGCCCAAGGGCATCGCAGAGAAGGGCGGGGTACGCTCCCAATTCACCCACGTGATCGACGTCGCGCCGACCATTCTCGAGGCGGCGGGCCTTCCCGAACCGACCATGGTGAACGGCGTACAGCAGTCGCCGATGGAAGGGACGAGCATGCTCTACACCTTCGATTCACCGGATGAGCCGGAGCGCCACGACCTGCAGTACTTCGAGATGTTCGGCAATCGAGGGGTCTACTACAAGGGCTGGAGCGCGGTGACAAAGCATCGCACCCCGTGGGTCATGGTGGGTGGGGACTTGCCCGCATTCGATGATGACGTCTGGGAGCTCTACGACGGCTCCACCGACTTTAGCCAGGCGCGAGATCTGGCTGCGGACGACCCCGATCGGCTTCACCACCTACAGCGACTCTGGTTGATCGAGGCGGTCAAGTACAACGTGCTTCCCATCGACGATCGGGGCGCTGAACGGCTCAATGCGGAGCTCGCCGGCCGTCCTACCCTCGTCCACGGGACAAGCCAAATGCTGTACGCGGGGATGGGACGACTGTCCGAAAACAGCGTGGTGAACATCAAGAACAAATCCTTCGCCGTCACCGCAGAGATCGACGTGCCCGAGGGCGGCGCGGAGGGCGTCATCATCGCTCAAGGCGGTCGCTTTGGTGGCTGGAGCCTGTACGTCAAGGGCGGGGTGGCGAAGTTCGTCTACAACGTCCTTGGACATCCAGCAGTTCACTCACCGAGGCTGATACGCCGATTCCGGCAGGAAAACATCAGGTGCGGATGGAGTTCGCCTACGACGGTGGAGGGCTGGCCAAGGGCGGTGCGGTCACTCTGTACTACGACGGCACCGCTGTCGGGACAGGTCGAGTCGGCGTGACCCAGCCGATGATCTTCTCCGCGGACGAAACGACCGATGTCGGCTACGAGTCCGGTACCACCGTCACGGCCGACTACACGTCGCAGTCCAGTCGTTTCACCGGCAAGATCCATTGGGTGCAGATCGACACCGGCGACGACGACAACGACCACTTCATCGACCCAGACGAGCGCATGCGTGTCGCGATGGCGCGGCAATAGGCGGGTTGGGGCGAGGAGAGGACACCATGGTCGAAGGCGACGGAACCAAGACGAGTCCCTGGAGGCTCACCACGGCCCCAGGCAGCTCGAGCTATGAGATGTACCGCGACGAGGCGAGCGATCCGCCCGCCCTCGTGTGCGTCGTCGGATCCACGACGCTGAAGTACCACCTCAGCGCGGTGGACGACCTGGCGGCGTGGCTCCGCGCGCAGGGAGACTGGGTGCCGTTGGGCGCGGCGGACGAGAAGAAGGATGCGGCGGACGGCACCGTCGAGGCGTGGGGTCGTTCCGCCGAGAATCCGGTCGGCGGCTGGTACGGGCTCCGCAACGGGTACCGCGGCCGGTTCGGGATGTATCTTCCGCCTCTGCTGGAAGCGCTCGGCCTAGCCGAACTCACCCACGACGCCGCGCAACAACAGCATCCGCGCCATCTGAGACGGTGGCCGCCAACGAGGTACGTGAGACAAACAAAAAGTCCCGGAAACCCTTGAGTTTCCGAGACTTTACAGTCGGGCTGACAGGATTTGAACCTGCGACCCCTTGACCCCCAGTCAAGTGCGCTACCAAGCTGCGCCACAGCCCGTGACAGCCCCACAATGCTACCGGACGTGCGGCGATTCCTTGAACACGGAAACGCGATCGCGGCCAGCCGCCTTCGCCTCATAGAGCGCGGCATCCGCGCGGCCCATGACCTCGGACAAACCCAGGTCCGGATGGCACTCAGCAACGCCGAAGCTCACGGTGGGCAACTGGTGCCCCGTGTCATCGGACGACGCCGCGAGGCGCCGCCGAATCTCTTCGATGCGAGCCAAGTACGGCCTGCTTCTCTAGGCTCTCGAACACGAATCCGAACTCGTCCCCGCCAAGGCGACCGATAGCGTCGGACGATCGCAAGGTGCCGCGGGCCACCCGCGCGAACGCCGTGAGCGTGCGGTCGCCGGCTTGGTGGCCGAACTCGTCGTTGATTGGCTTGAAGTTGTCGATGTCCGCGATGGCGAGCCACGCGCGATGCGCCCTGCGGCCGCCAGACTTCGCAAGCGCCTCTTGTGCACGCGCGAAGAAGGCCGTGCGTCCAAGGAGCCCAGTGAGGTCGTCTTCCGACGCTTGGCGGCGCAGATCGCGCGTGCGCTGGTCCCAGCCAATCGCGGACACGGAGAACGTCACAGCAACCAGGCACACCAACAGAGATCACCGACGCGGTTCCGGAGCCGACGACTTCGGTAAACAGCACGTCCTCATGCCCAACGCCTAGGTACAGCGCAAGACGCGCCGTGTAGAGCACGGCGAGCATGGTGCCCGCTATGGCGCTCACGGCCAAAGCGGTAATGGCTTCGCCGCTCTCGCGAGCGTCGGGCTCCCTGCGGCGCAGCGCCCACGCACGCCAGACCTCGTAAGCGCCCATCCCAAAGCCCGCGGCCATGAAAGCGAACAACACGCCGTTGCCCGCCCAAATGTTGGAACTCGGGTGATCCGGCAACGCCGCGATGACGCACGCGACTGGCGGTATCGCGAGCAGCCACACGGGCGAGCGGCGAGCGCCGAGCGACCGAGTGGCGAACCACACGCACGTGGCGCCGATCGCGGAGACGGCCGACGATGCAGGGTTGAGCACCACCTGCCACGACGTGTCGTTGGCAAGCAACAACACTGAGGCCGCCGCCGCGCAGATGAGCGCGAGCGTCCACCAACCGGAGAACGGCGAGTGCGTTGGCCGATACACGCCCAGATAGAACAGGGCGAGCACGGACAGAGAAAGGACCCCGAGCATCATCCTGAGGGTCTCGATATCAAACACACGTAGAGAGTACCCGCCGCCGAGACCCGTATTCTCTTGCCATGGCACGAGTGCTTCTCACGGGTTTTGAGCCCTTTGCGGTGGAGCGCCTTCGAACTCATCGTGGGACGCAGTTTCGCTACTTTCGGAGACTTGGGTCTCCCCTCATGAGCTCGTGACGCGCCGCCTTCCCGTGACCTTTGGCTCCGGGGACGCCGGCTCACCGAGCATGTCGCCGCCCATACGCCCGACGTCGTGGTCGCCGTTGGCGTGGCCGAGGGCAGGTCCGTCATCAGTCCGGAACGCATCGCCGTCAACTTCCGGGATGCGCGCATCCCGGACAACGCGGGGCGACAGCCCATTGATGTGCCGGTCAAAGCAGACGGGCCGCCCGCCTACTTCTCGACCCTGCCCGTGTCCGCGATCGTCGCGGCGCTGAATCTCGACGGCATTCCGGCGGCCGCTTCGCTCAGCGCCGGCACGTACGTGTGCAACGACGCGTTCTACTTGCTCCAGCACGCGCTCGTTGGGCTCGGGCGTTCGGTCAGGATTTGTGCACGTGCCTGCCACGGTGCAGATGGAACTGGATCCTGCGATTCCCACCATGTCCGTTGGCGAGATCGCGCGCGCGCTGCGGGTTGTCATCGACACCACGATTGATTCGATAGGAACCTCATGATTGCGCTCACCTGGGTGCTTGACCTCCCCGCCGCCACCGACATGGGTGCGGTGCGCGCGCTTGGCTCGCGGACCGGCGAGGCCCTTGCTGAGTCCGACGGGTTGCTCGCCGCGGTCGTTGGCGTCGCCGAGGCGGGGGTTGAGGACGCGACCCACAACGCGCTGGCCCTGGCAACGGTGTGGGCGAACAGTTCACGCATGAATGCGTTTGTCTGGGGCACTGCAATGGCGGGCATTGAGCGGGAGCTGGCGCGGCCGTCGGGCAGGCTGTGGAGCGTTAGTTCCGTGCAGCTGGACCGGGCGAAGCTCGCGAAGGCGACTCACCTTGGGTTGACGCGCGCGGCTGCTAGTGGCGCGCCGCTTGCCTCGCGCGTTGACGCTCACAAAGGCGAGGTTGGCAGGGCCGTGGCCGGGAAGTCGACCGCGCTGGCGCTACGTGGGCTCGACGTCGACACGTGGGACGAGGTCAGCGTGGACGCGTGGACCGGCCGGCCGCGCGCGTATGCCGGGCGCGTGTTCCAGGTAGTGGCCGCAGCGGCGCCGGAGCGCGCATAGCCGCTTCCTAGCGCTTCTTGCCACGCTTCTCGCGCACGCGCACGGACACCTGGATGGGCGAGCCCTCGAAGCCGAACTTCTCGCGCAGGCGCCGCTCGAGGAAGCGCCGGTACTGGGGGTCAAGGAAGCCGGAGGTGAAGATCACGAACCGCGGCGGGCGGGTGGCGGCCTGCGTGGCGAACAGGATCTTTGGCTGCTTGCCGCTGCGCACGGGGTGCGGGTGCTCGGCCACGATCTCGCCAAGGAACGCGTTGAGGCGCCCGGTGGAGATGCGCTGGTCCCAGCTCGAGAGCGCGAGGTCAATCGCGGGCAGCAAGCGGTTGGTGTGCCAGCCCGTCTTCGCTGACAGGTTGACGCGCGGCGCCCACGTGATGCGTACCAGGTCAAGCTCCATGGAGCGCTCGAGCAGGTAGCGCTCGTCCTCGCCAACGAGGTCCCACTTGTTGACAACGAGCACGAGCGCGCGGCCGGAGTCGATGACCTGCGAGATCACGCGCGTGTCTTGCTCGGTGAGCGGCGTGGAGCCGTCGATGAGCACAAGGCCCACCTCCGCGCGCTCGATGGCCGTTGAGGTGCGCAGCGACGCGTAGAAGTCGGCGCCAGAGGTCTGGTGCACGCGCCGGCGGATACCCGCGGTGTCCACGAGCATCCACTTGCGGCCCTCGATCTCGACGAGCTCGTCAACGGGATCGCGCGTGGTGCCAGCGACCTCGTTGACGACGACGCGGTTGGTGCCCGCGAGCTGGTTCAGCAGCGAGGACTTGCCAACGTTGGGGCGCCCAACGAGCGCGATGCGGCGCGGGGCGTCACGCTCAACGACCTCGTCCTCGAGTTCGTCTGGCAGCGCGGCGATCGCGGCGTCGAGCAGGTCGCCGGTGCCGCGGCCGTGCAGCGCACTCACGGCATACGGCTCGCCAAGCCCAAGGTTCCACAGCGCGGCGGCCTCGAGCTCGCCTTGCGGCCCGTCCACCTTGTTGGCGGCGAGCACAACGGGCTTGTTTGCCTTGCGCAGCATCCTCACCACGTGCTCGTCCGACGCGGTAGCGCCAACCATCGCGTCCACCACAAAGATGATCGCGTCGGCAAGGTCGATCGCGGCCTCTGCCGCCTGAGCAACGGACAGATCCAGCCCCGTGAGGTTGCGCTCCCAGCCGCCCGTGTCCATGAGGAGGAAGTCGGTGCCCGCCCACTCGGTTGGGTAGGTGACGCGGTCACGTGTCACGCCGGGCTTGTCCTCCACCACGGCGAGCCGCTTGCCAATGATGCGGTTTACCAGGGTGGATTTGCCGACGTTTGGGCGCCCAACGATCGCGATGATCGGCAGCCGCTCTTGCATCGGCTCGTATTCCTCGTCGAGGGTCGCGAGGTCCTCGTCCGTGAGGTCGTAGTCGCCAAGGCCGGCGCGGAGCGCAGCCTCGCGCTTGTCGTCGAGGCTCTCCTCCGGATCAGAAATGTGGGGTGCCGGGAAGTCCGGCTCGTCGTCGCTCATGGCGCCTCCGTTTGTGGCCGACGCTCTCGCAACGGGTCGTCGAGCGGCAACACCAGGTCGGTGGTTGCCAGGGTGGCGCTGAGTTGATTGCGAAGCGCGGTGGCGACCTGTTCGAGGGCCAGAGCTTGGCGCTCCTTGCCTTTGACCTCAGCGGGAATGTTCAAGTGTACGGGCTCGCCGAAGGCCACGAGTAGGTGGCGTCGCGGCTTGGGCCACAAGTTGACGCTCTCCCCCGGCAGTCGCGTGCCGAGCAGCGCCGTGGGAATGATGGGCGCGCCGGACTGGACCGCGAGCCATGCGGCGCCGCCGTGGACCTGCTCCGCCGCTCCCCCGCCGCGCGTTCCTTCAGGGAAGACGCCAACGATGTCGCCGCGCTTCAGCACGGCGAGGCCCTTGGCTAGCGCAGAGCGGCCGTCGCCCTCGACAGGGATCTGCGCGGCCCACGTGAGAAGCGGCTTGAGCGGGCCGCGGAACATGTCCGCGCGGATGAGGAAGAAGCTGAGGCGCGGGATGACGCCGTGGACAACCGGGTCCATCGATGAAGCCAACGTGGTTGACCACGATGATCGCGGCGCCCTTCTTAGGCACGTTCTTCTTGCCGCGCACCTCGGTGTTCCACAGGCCCGCGGGCGAGCCCGCGGCCCACCCAGCGCGACCAGCGCGGTCCCCAGCGCGTGGGGAGTTTGGCGCTCACGCGGTGGCCTCTTGCGCCCGCACCTCGTCAACCAGCGAGATGATCGCGGATACCACCTCGTCGATGGTGAGTTCGGAGGTGTCGATGGCGTGCACGCCATCTGCGGCGGTGTGGAAGTTGACCACGGTTGCGTCTTTGGCGTCGCGCCCAAGGACCGCCTCGCGGACGGTGCCGGCGTCGGCCCCCTCTGCCGAGCGTCGGGCGACGCGAATCTCCTCGTCGGCCGTAAGGAGTACGCGAACCGGGGCGTCGGGAGCGATGATCGTGGTGATGTCGCGGCCCTCGGCGACGATGCCGCGGCCGTCAGAGAAGCCGCCGATGAGCTCCTCGGAGATCACCGCGCGCTGCATGTTTCCCAGTATCGCCCGCGCCTCGAGGTTGGTGGACACCCTGGAGACGGTGAGCGAGACCGTGTCCGTGCGGATGAGCGCGGAGACGTCTTCGCCCTCGAGCATCACGCTCGGGTTGGCGGGGTCAAGGCGAAGCTCCACGTTCATGGTTTCGAGCATGGCGCACACGTCGTCGTGATTGCTGAGGTCCACGCCCTCGCGGATGCACGTGAGCGTGCCAACGCGGTAGGTGGCGCCAGTGTCGAAGTAGGCGAGCCTGAGGCGGCGCGCGAGCTCGCGGGCAACCGTGGACTTGCCCGTACCTGCGGGGCCGTCGATCGCGATGACGATGCCGCTCACGAGCGCACCACCTCCCAGTTGTTCGCTTCCAGGGCATCTTGCAGGGCCGACGCGCTGGCCGGCAAGACGTACAGCGTTGTCAGACCCACGCTCTGGCGCGGCGAGTGCTCGATGGAGATGTCTTCCACGTTGACGCCTACGGCGGCGGCCTCTTGGAGCAGTCGGACGAGTTGTCCTGGCGTATCGGGAACGATGACGGTGACGGCGGCCCAGTCGCGTGGCGCTCCCCCGTGCTTGCCGGGGATGCGCGCCACCTCAAGACGGCCGCGCTCGATGAGGTCGGTGACGGCCTCGCCGATGTCGTCAGCCTCGCGCACGTCCTCGAGGTCGCCGATGATGTGGTCGAGCGTGGCGACGATGTTGTGCCGGTTGAGGCGCGCGATGTCCGCCCACATGCCGGGCTGCGAGGCCGCGATGCGAGTGACGTCGCGGAGGCCCTGGCCCGCGAGCGCGATGTCGTCTGGGTGCAAGGTGCCGAGTGCTGCGGCCACGGCGCTCGCCGCCACCTGGGGTGCGTGCGAAACCCGTGCCACCGCGGCGTCGTGGGCCGCTGCCTCCATGAAGACGACGTCTGCCTGCAGGGCATTCGCGATTTCGACCACGCGCTCCACCGCGGCGTCCGTTGCGCCGTTGCGGCATACCACCCACGGGCGCGCCTTGAACAGGTCGCCCTGCGCGGCGAGCGAGCCGCTGATCTCGCGGCCGGCCATCGGGTGAGAGCCCACGTAGCGGTCGCCGTGGCCGGTGGCGTGTGCCGCGTCGGCGATCGGGGTCTTGACGCTTGCTACGTCGGTGACCACGGCGTCGGGCCATTTGTTGAGGGCGTCGCTGACAAGCTCAGGCGCGGCCGACGGTGGGGCGGCGATGAGGACCACGTCGGGTTGGGCGTCGCCGAGTTCTCCACCCGCGCCGATGTTGCGGGCGAGTTTGGCGGTCTCTGGGTTGGCGTCGTCGATCGTGACGGTCCAGCCTTCGGTGGTGAGGCCGATGCCGAGGCTCGCGCCGATGAGGCCGGCACCAACGATGTGCACGTGAGAGGTCATGGCTACTGCGCGAGGTCCTTCCGAAGCGACTGCGCCTCGTGGAGGTAGACGTGGCTGACGTCGTCGCGCGGCACGTCGAGGTGCGCGTGCATCATGACGCGCACAACCTTGGGCAGGGCGCCGGGAACGGCCATCTCTTGCGCGCACATGAGGGGGACGGAGCCGAAGCCGAGTTCGCGGGCCGCTGCGGCAGGGAAATCGCTGACGATGTCGGGCGTGCACGTGAAGAAGACGGAGATCACGTCGTCCAGCTCAAGGGAGTTGGCCGTCATGATCGATTCCACGAGTTCTTTGGTGCGTTCGTGAAGGTGGGTGCGTTCGTCCTCGTTGAGCGTGGTGGCGCCACGGATCGCGCGGATGGTCATGGGGGTAATCGTATCGGTGTACTGCTCGCGTCAGGCGACGCCAGCAGCCGCCGAACACGACGCTCGCCAATCAGCTAACCACCGCTCGCGCCGGGGTCTAGCCCCTTACACAGTTCACCATCAATCACAATGTCCAACGGCTTGCTTGAGTCAGGAGCATGATCCACGTCACCGACCGCCACCGGAAAACTTCTCTCGACGGTATTCAACGGATCTCCCTCGCTGGCATTCAGGCTCAAGCGCGCAGTCGCGCGAGGGTCGTCCGAGAACACTGCGTACTTGCGATGTGAATCCGGCCAGACCTCAATCACGCTCGCAGACAAACTTTGCCCATCAACGATCATGGCCACGTCGATCGGAAACGTACATGTGTTAGAAAAGCCGTAGGCATACCGAGGTGTGTGGTCACAACCGGCTAGTTGAGTCAAAGCCGTGAACATCCCGGCGATGGCCACGATCGAGCGGACTCTTCCCGTCAGCATTGGTTATACGCCGTCACTGCCGCCACCTGGCCCGGCGATAGGCCAGCGACATCCGCAGCTGCCGGAGCGTAGAGAGTCATGCAGCGATGGCTTGTGCCTCCCGCCCATGACTTGCCGTCAATGACTCCCACCCAGTCTGGGCTGGTGTAAGTACCGCCTCCGTAGAAGTCAAGTCCCTCACCTGTATACGCAAAGCCTTCAGCATTGGAATCCTTGGGCGTGGAGGGCCGTCCGAGGCTGCTCATAGACCCAGTCCCGCTGCCGGCACCGGGCACCGAACTCCCGGCAATTCGGTCCTGGTCTCCGCTCGCGAGCGTGTCCCACGTGGTCCCCATCCTGACCGTCCCATTCGCGTCGGTGAACAACTGGTTTCCCGCCCCGTTCCCTGTACACGACGCACTTGACGGTACCCCCATTGAAGTCGCGGGGCCAATGTCACAATAGTCGGATGGAGAGGCGGCCATGATGCTGACGTTATAGGCATCTCGCAGCACCGTGCAGGTGAGGTAGTTGTAGCACACTCCAGCGTCGACTTGCGGTATCCCGTTGACGGTTGCCGGTGCGCTCCACGACTGGTTCGCAATCATCCCTAGCATCTGCGCATACTCGTAGTTCCAGATCGCTTGTGCGTGCGCTGCCGCGACGCTGGCCTCCGCTGCCTTTTGATCGGCCTGGGCCTTGTTCTGTTGCGCGACGATCACTCCCGTGACCCCGTGCTTGGGATACTGCGCGTGGGCGCGCGGCTTCGGCGTGGTCTTGTTCACGGGTGATTTGCCGCTCTTGGCGTTCTCGTAGTTCTGTTTGGCGACGGTCTTGCCCGTCGCGTAGTTGTACGTCGCGTTCGAGTACTTACTGCAGTTGCCAGTCGTGTCCCCGGAGCACGACGGACTCATCCCTGACGCGTCAGTAAATAGCACAGGGTTATTGTCGGCATACCGGTATGGGTCCAACGTTTTCGGGTCTGCGGGGTTGAGTAGCGGGTCTGGGGAGATGAACCTCGCGAGGACCGGGTCGTAGTACCGTGCGTTCAAATAAGTCAACCCGGTGGTGGCGTCTTCAGTTTGTCCCAACCAGCCCCGATCGGTGTTCAGGTGGTCACCGCCACGGGTCACACCATAGGGCGCGTATGCATTGCGTGACACTGCGGCAGTTGCGGGTTCCCCTGCCGCGATAGTGACAGTGGCGGAGCCCTGAACGTCACCTAGCAGGAAGCTCAACCCAGCTGCGGTGCCAACGCCAGCGTCGCACCGCCAGCTGAATAGAACCGGGTTGCTACCACATCGTGCTTGACAGAAGCAGACGTGTTCGGATCTGTCGCTTCCGTGGCACCAAAATAGGCTGTCGCAGTCGTCGCGGTGATGCGTGCCACCCGCTGACCTGACGTGTCATACAGGTAGGTGTCGTTCACACCCCCACCAGTGACGGACACCAGGTTCGACACCGGATCCCACCCCAACGCCTGTGTTCCCCCAGCATCGGTGCGCGAGATCATCCGCCCAGCACCGTCATACCCATACCCGTCGGTGACTGTGATACCTGTGCTGGTCGACTCCAGGGACGTCACAGTAGCAGGGGCATCCCCCTCGTATTTATGCACGCGCGCAACCTTGTCAGTGCCGGTAGCGGTGACCACAGCGTCGGACACCTGCGTGACTTTACCCGCGAGCGTGTAGTCCCACGTGGCGCTGTAGCCAGTGTCAGCAACAGCCCACGTCGACTCCTGCGTACCATCACTCGCACAGGCTTCCGTGGCATCCGCGGTCCACGCCGCGCTGAGGCGGTTCAACTCGTCGTACGTGTAGCACTGGGCAAGGTCGCCGCCCGTCGTAGTCCCAACCACCTTGTCCGTCACGGACCGCACCCGCCCCGCATCGTCGTGCCCATACACGTCATACTGCACCCACGTCTGCACACCAGCACCCATATAGGACGCCTGCGCCGAGGTGAGCGACCCGTCCATCGGATCCCACGTATACGACCTTGTCACCCCATCACCCAACAACCGAGACGCCAACTGCCCGGTGGTCGTGCGCGTCAGCCCCGACACCAACGGTGACGCTACCGCGCTCGACGTGAGACCCACGGTGTCACCAAAACGGTTGAAACTGCCCGTCACCGTCTCTGTGCCGAGGTCTCCAATCGCCGGCAACTCGGTGGCCGTCACCTGGTTCAACTCATTGGTGGTGTAGCTCTCGGTGTAGTCGGTGCCCGCCAGATCACCCAGATCGGCCGAACTCGGCAACGACACCGTGGACGAGGTCACTCGACCTAACGTGTCATATTCATACGCGCGCGTCACCGAATACTCGTCGGCGCCTACCACCGTAGTCGCCGTCGATGACTTCACTTGCCCCACATGACCCACGGCCTCATCAAACACCCAGTGCGCACTCGACGACGGTGCCCCCGATGGCAGTGCCGTGGTCCGGTCCTTCAGTCGACCAAGATCGTCATATCCCATCGTCACCGTGCCCGACCCCGGGTTCGTTGAGGAAATCAGTTGCCCCCGCGCGTCGTACGTGTACGAGGTCAACCCCGCATTCGGGTCTGACATCGACACCTTCTGACTGCCCATGTTGGTGGTTGTTGATGTCTCCGCTCCGTCAGCGTCAGTCACGCTCGATGTCGCTGTGCCGTCACTGGTCCGCGCATAGCTGTACTGGGTGTGCTGCCCCGTGGATCTCGCACTGCCAGCCGCGTAGACCCACTGATCAGTGACCCGGCCCATCAGGTCGGATGCAGCCTCCGTCACCACGCCGGCGGCATCCGCGGACTTCGTCGTCAACCCCTCAAACTGGGTGGAAGACGTGCGGGTAGCCGCATGCGTCAACGTCGCCTGACCCTGATAATTCAGGGTCTGCGACACAGTCCTGCCCGCCCAGTCATACCCATATGACGTCACCGAATCCACCGTGGACAAATCCGGATTCACCAGCGCCGGCACCGTCTTACCCGCAATCTGGGTCGTGAACTGGGCAGGATCGGCGTTGAACAGCGGCGCCGACACCCGAGCCACCTGACCCAACGAGTCGTACTCCGTAGCAACCACCACGCGTCCGCCGGACCCGCCAGGAGACACGGTGTGCGACTCGATCACATCCCCAAAACCGTCATAGAACTGGTACGAACGGCGCACCATACATGCCGCGTCAATGCACGTGTAGTTTCCAGCTGTATCTTTCCCAACGGGTCTGTCGGGTTTTCTGTGTAACGGGCATCGGCTAGTTGGTGGGGTAGAGCCTGTCGCCGTAGGTCAGGAGCAGGACGTTGAGGATCTCTTTCCAGTTGCGCACTTGGCCGGTGGGGTTCGCTCGGTCGGCTCGGTTGTTCTTCTCGCGTTGGATACATGCGAGGTAGAGGACCTTGAGAGCGGATTGTTCGTCGGGAAGTGTCCGCGACGACGCGTTGCGCGCGGAAGCGGGAGTTGAGGGACTCGATGGCGTTGGTGGTGTAGATCATGGAACGGATCTCTGGCGGGAAGTCCAGGAACGGCGTGAATTGACCCCAGTAGTCGCGCCACATTTTGATCATCGCCGGATATAGCGTGAGCCAGCGGTCGGTGAATTCGGCGAACTCGTCCTCGGCACCTTCGAGCGTGGGCGCGGTATAGATGCGTCGCAGTTGCGGGGTGATGGTTTGCCAGTGTTTCGTCGACGAGTACCGCAAGGATTGACGGACCAGGTGCACGACGCAGGTTTGCACGACCGCGAGCGGCCAGATCGCTTCGATCGCGGCTGGCAGTCCCTTGAGTCCGTCGCAGCACACGATGCATGCGTCGACAATGCCACGATTCTTGAGGTCTGTCAGCATATTCATCCACTGTTTCGCGCCCTCCCCGCCCGTTGGACCGATCCACAACCCGAGCACGTCGCGTTGGCCGTCCATATTCACACCCATGGCGACATAGCAGGGACGATTGCCGACCGTGCCTGAGCGGACCTTGAGGAAGATCGCGTCGATGAGGATTACCGGATACACCTGATCAAGGGGTCTGGACAGCCACGCGCGCATGTCGTCGTGGACCTGCGCGGTCACCGTGGACACCAGATCCCTGGAAATGGTCGTGTCATAGACCTCTTCGAGGTGAGCGCAAATGTCGCCCGTCGTCATGCCCTTGGCATACAGCGAAATGACGGCCTCGTCGAAGCCCTTCAGCCGGCGTTGGCGCTTGGGAACAATTGCGGGCTCAAACGACCCGTCCCGATCCCGCGGGACCTCGATCTGGACTTTGCCAATATCTGTGGTCACCGTCTTCACGCCGTAACCATTGCGCGAGTTACCGCCATCACGACCCATCGGATCGTGTTTGTCATACCCCAAATGGGCGGCCATCTCCGCCTCGAGTGCTGACTGCAAAATCTGCTTCGTCAACACGGTGAGAAGCCCACCCTCCCCAGTGAGCTCCACCCCCCTCGCCTGCGCCGAAGCAACAAGCTCCTCCGCAAGGCGTTGCATATCAGGCTCCCGCAACACCGGCACAGCCGGCGCGAACGGGTCCTCCATCTGTGAATCGTTCATGACGTGATCTTCCTTCCACCACGACCCAAGGCCGTGGCATCACGCCGAACCACTTACACAGAATTCCTGACAGACCCAGCGGCGGGACTTGCAACAGCCTCGCCTGCGGACACCACCGCCGTGAACGCACTGGAGAGGGCCAAGGCAATCGGCCCGGTTGTCCCACGGCCTGTGAACGAACTCATGCTGCTCGACACAGCGCAACAACGAACTGGCCAAACTCCGTCTAGCTCGGAGGAGGCCACAATGCTTGACGCAGCATGGTCCGCGTGTAAGCGGCTCAAAGACGGCGCTACGTACGCTGATCTTGTCTATGCAGCCGCGAAGGCGTACCAAACGAAGCCTGCGGCGGATCCAGATCGCAACAACCTCGCCGCGACTCTGTATGCCCCGATCGTGTGTCCTGACTACGCCGGCGACGCCCTGTCTGCCATAGCGGGCATCGACGGGCTCGACGCGCTCGGCTGACGCCGCCACGGCAGCGAAGTGCAACACGGCCGCCTGCACTAGCTTGCCGGTCACCCCCGAGGTTTAGGCCCGAGTGTCCCCCTAGCCACCGCTAGCACCTTAATGCAGCCCCTCGCATAACTCGCCATCGATCACACTCTCCAGCGGCTTGCTGGGATCAGGGGCGTGCTCCACATCACCGACCGCCAACGGGAAGGTCCGCTCGTTTGAGTCATTTGGCGTTCGATCGCTCGCGTTCACGATTACGTGGGCGGTCTCATTGGGTTGACTCGAGAACACGACGTACTTGCGTTGCTCGGTGGGCCATATCTCAATCGCCTTGGCGGTTAATCCCTGGCTCTTTATGATGACTGCCACGTCAATCGGAAATGCGCAGTTGTTTGTAAATTTGAAGGTGTAACTCGGCGTCTCGCTGCAACCGGCCAGAGCAGGAACGACGAGAGCGACTCCCGCCGCGAGCATGAGAGCTTTGGAGCGAGTAGTCAGCATTGGTTGTACGCCATGACCGCCGCAGTTTGAGCGGGTGACAGACCAGCCACGCCTGCGGCTGCCGGATTGAACGTGGCCATGCATCCGTGGCTGCGGCCGCCGACGAGCGTGGTGGCGCCACGGATCGAGCGGATGGCCATGGGGGTAATCGTATCGGTGGAGCCGCAAGTGTCAGGCGACGTACGCCGCGCGCGTCAAGTCGCGGGCTTACCCCGACTCGCAGCCCTTCATTTCCGGATGCTCGATGCAACTCTGAGTATCAACAACAACAACGACTCGGCCTGAATCGGAGGTCGATGTCACGTCATTCGTAGATATCATCGCGACAACGAATGTGACGGCGGCATGGTCGCTCCGCTGAAAGAACTGATAGCAACTCGAGTTCCTATCTGGCAAAAAGTCTTTACAGCTCGCAGCCTCCACTGGTTGCCACCGGTTCGCCGGTGCAACTGTCTCTGCAATCTGCGAAAACGCGGCAGACAGCGGCAATGCCGCGTTGCCGACATAACACGTTTCAACCCGATCATCTTGCGGCGCAACGGCGCCAATGTCTTCACAACTCGTACGGGTAAGTTCGAGCGGCGCGGCCGACGTCGCCGTGGGCGACGTTGCCTGCGAATCGCAAGCGGCAAGTAAGACGACGCTTGCCGCCAGCCAGAAGGACGCGATGGCGCGCTGTTTTTTCATGGCGCCGTCCAATCCCATTGCACGACGTTCTCGTCGCTCTTGGCCATCCCTAGGGCGGTATCGAAGATGCTGCGCACGCCCAGGACCAGTGCCGTTGCGACGACCGTGCTTGCCGCTTGTATGGCGCGGATGAACACGAGTGCAATCGTATCGGTGGAGCCGCAAGTATCAGGCGACGCGAACCGCGATTACGCAACCTTGCAATCGTGGCTTTGGCCTCGAGCATTGATCCGCGACCAGAACGTCTACCTCCACGTTGGACTGGAATCAGCCGCGGACCGCACCCGCTTCGCGTGCCGATTGCTACGCACGCACACGTTGTGCACGAGCGACTAGCCAACACCAGGTGCGAGGCCTTCGCACAGCTCGTTGTCCACGAGCACTTCGAACGGTCGCTTTGAGTCCGGAGCATGAATTGGGTCGCCGCTACCTACGGCGAACTCATGAGTGTTGATGTTGTTCGGGTCGCCAAGAGCCGCTTCGACAATTAGGGTAGCCCGCGCATGCGGATCATCGGAGAACACAACCACGTTCCGCCGACCGCCCGGCTCGATCTCTCTTGGGCTAGTCGACGTGTGGCCCTGACCCTCCACGAACATCGACACGTAAATCGCAAACTCGCATCCGTTCGTGTACTCATACGTGTACCTCGGCTTGTGACTACATCCAGCGAAAGAGAGAGCCATCAAGACAACTGCAAAAAAAGCCATCGTCTGGGGACGCGCAATGTGCACACTGCCGCTGTAGCTCGTCACACGATCCCCTCCCACTTCAAATAGAGTCCCCAAGCAAGCCCGGCAAGCGCGGACCCCCACACGAGCGGCCGCCGAAGGGTACCCAGCACGGCTCCGGGCCACATGAACGGCGACGTGGTGGCGGCAACCGCGTAAACGTCGGCTAAGCCGGCGTGCCACGTACACGAAAGGTTCCGGTCGGTCAGCAACCGAACGGTCCGGTCACGGGCACCCGACCCCACCCCAAGCTTGACGGGCGTCGCAATACTCTGCACGACGTAATGCGTCGATGTTTGCACCCCCAACGTTGTCATCGCCTCATCGAAATGAACCTCCACAATGTCGCCCAAAGGAACTACCGCACGGCCCACCACCGCCTCGAGCACCAATGTGTGGTCAAGCAGCCACGCACCCTGATTGCGAACGGCGTTCCATAGGATTCCGGTCACCGTGGCGATGGCGCACGGAAACCACAGAAGAATGGATCCGTTACCGGAGGCTGGGTCGGCAAACGAGGCAGACTCGGCGAGCAGGACAAAGCTAAACATCGCCGCTCCTGCGGCCACCGCGATGCGTGACACTGGCGCGGTCCGGATGAGCGCTCGATCTTTCCTTGACATCATCCTGCTACCCCCGCGTGTTCATGCCAGCGAGAAATGCACTTCGGACGTTAGCCGTCGTCCCGGCGTCGACATACGCGGCGCGCGGAACGACCGGGGTTTCGTATCCTAGGTTGGCTACGCTCTGAGCGACTCGGGCCAAGGTGCGGGTTGACATGCCTTCAACCGTCATCGCGGCCATAGCGTTAGCGCCCACAGCAAGCTTCACACGCGTCCCCAATCTGCCTCGGAGGTCGCTTCACCCGAGAAACCGACCGCTTGGAGCCGTGCCGTCCACTCACGTGCGAGCAGTTTTGGTAAGGGATCGCCTGCTGTCCACTCGGCGCGCCGATCGCCGCTCGCGATACTCCACTTGTAGTAGGTCTTGGCGACGCGTCCTAGCAATGGAGACACGTGCGTTGAAGTGTGAACGGACGAGCTCACCACAACTGCGTCGCCCTGCCGGGCCTTCAGGATTGGCCGCCTCACCGACATCGCGACGACAATCAGAACGCCACCCACATTGAACGCGACAGCGGCAGGAACTATCCGCGCGTCCCTCAAGAGCACCGAGATCGAGCCAACGACTATGGCAAGACCTGCGCAGAGGATCAGGCTCGAGCGGAAAACGCTGCGGCTGTTCGCCGCTATGGCCCCGCCAGCGGTGGCAAGTTGTAGGAAGTAATATCCGAACGCAACCAGCGCGAACGCGATACAGACAAGCGCGATGCGGCGGATCATGTCGTAGCGACGGTCAAGACGGAGCGCCGCGCAACGTCTGCTCTTCGGGCCGTCAGCCATCACAGCGGGCTTCATTCCGCACATGTCGAAGCGATGGCCACTTGGCCTTCTGCGACCCCAACCGGCGTGATCGTGGTTTGCGCGTAGTGATCAGGGACGCTCGAAACAAGCCATAAACCCGACGCGTCTCCGAGTTGGCTCGGATCGAATTGGACCGCGTGATCTGTGGTCTTGATCTCCACATGGGTCACGTCTGCGACCCCCGGCGGAGGCGAAGTGTTCCACGCCCTCACAACTGGCACACCGTCAATAAGGCTACTGGCCGCTAGGGACGCGTCACTGACGTCCATCACCAACGTCGTGGTGACGGAGTACTCATCGCCGCGGGCGCCTTGCCCCAGAGCATCAGAACCAGCCCCCTCCCCTGCAGCAACGGCAACACCCACGAGCGCCTGCCCCTCGCAAACGTCGAAGGTGATTGACATCGAGCCGTCAGCCGCCAGTTCGACGAGCACCGGCAAGGGTGAAGGCGGAGGGGCTTCTGGGACGCAGCCCGAGAGGAGCAACGCCGCGCCAACGGCTAAGCCAAGGCGGAGACGAAGCCCATGACTGACATCAGGGGAAATCGCTGTGATCCGCATATCTTTAAGGAGCTACAACCCAGCAGCCTGCATCAGTTTGCCGATCTCGGCAGGCGTCAACACCCGCGTCTCCCCCGGTCCTAACGTGCCGAGCCGGATGGGTCCAAACTGCGTGCGGACCAGCTCCAACACGGGGAACCCACACGCGTCGAGCATGCGACGCACGATGCGGTTACGTCCCTCGTGGAGCTCCACCTGCACCAGCGAAGCGTCCTTGCCGATGTCGAGGATTGCGGCGTTCGTGCAACGCACGGGCCCGTCTTCGAGGTCCACGCCGGCGCGCAACGTCTGGACCAGCGTCCGCGGTACCTGGCCCTTGACCTTCGCCACATAGACCTTGTTCACACCGAACGAGGGATGTGCCAGGCGGTTCGCCAACTCGCCGTCATTGGTGAGCAGCAACACTCCCGTGGTTTCCGCATCGAGGCGCCCAACGTGGAAGAGTCGCTCGTCGAACTCGGCAACGTATTTGTCGAGGGAGGGGCGGCCTTCTGGATCGCTCATCGTGGAGACCACGCCGCGCGGCTTGTTGAGCACAACGGTCAGGGCAGATGCATCAACGGACACCCGCTCGCCGTCCACCTCAATGGCAACGTCCTCCGGATTCACTCGAACGCCGAGCTGCCTAATGACATCGCCGTCGACGCGCACGCGACCAGCCTCGATCAGGTCCTCACAGTGGCGTCGAGAACCAACCCCGGCCGACGCCAGCACCTTCTGCAGCCGCACCCCGTCCGGCCGATGAATCTCAAGTTCTTCCATCTAGTTCGCCTCGTCAACGGACGCGAGATCCGGCAAGAAGGGAGCAAGCGGCGGCAACTCGTCCACCGACGACAGACCAAGCCGCTCCAAGAACTGCGTGGTGGTGCCAAACAGGACCGCTCCCCCAACTTCGCCAACCTCGGTGATGAGCCCCCGCGCGCTGAGCGTCTTGATGACCGTATCCACGTTTACGCCGCGGATCTGCGACACCTGGCCACGGGTCACCGGTTGCCGATACGCCACGACCGCGAGAGTCTCGAGCGCCGCCTGCGAAAGCCGCGCGGACTGGCCCTCAACGAGAAAAGCCCCAACAACGTCGGCGTAGAGGGGTGACGAATAGAAGCGCCACCGGCCCTCGGTGACGCGGAGCTCAAACCCGCGCGGGGCGTCGGGGTTGGCAAATTCGTCGCGCAGTGCCTCAAGCGTCGAGAGGACCTGATGCTTCCGGCACGTCGAGTGCCGCGGCGAGGTCGGCGGTGGCGACGGGCTCGTCGACGACCATGAGGATGGCCTCGAGCGCGCCGCGCACGTGCGTGTCAACCAATGTGTCGCTCATGAGCGCTCCGCCTCCTCCACTAGATCCACCTCATCAAACTCTGCAGACACATCTACCTCGCCGTTGCCGGTCCAGCGGATCGTCAACTCGCCAAGCGAGCGAGCCTGCTCGAACGCAACCGCCGCCTCCCTGAACAGCTCCAGGAGCGCAAGGAAACGGGCAACAACAACGTTGACGTGCTCAGCGTCGGCCACCAACTGGCGGAACGTGACCGCACCCTCCCTCTGGAGCCGACCAACAATGATACTTGCCTGCTCCCGCACGCTCACCACGTTCGTGTGGAGGTGGGCGGTGTTCACGAGCGGCGAATCCGGCTTGGGTTGCAACGCGTGCGCGGCGAGGGTGGCGAGGATCTCCGGCGTGGTTACCCACACGAGCTCTGGGAGCACCATCGCGAAGTGAGGCTCAAGGGCCACGTCGCGCGCGCGGCCGGCAGGTGCGCCGAGCCGCAGCTCGAGGAACGACGCGACCTCTTTGAAGGCCCGGTATTGAAGCAGCTTGGCGAAGAGCAGGTCGCGCGCCTCGAGCAGTTCGAGGTCCTCGTAATCGTCAACCTCTCCTTGCGGGAGTAGGCGGGCCGCCTTGAGATCCAGCAGGGTCGCGGCAACTACCAGGAACTCCGACGCTTGGGACAGGTCCCATTCGCCCTCGTGTTCGCGCAGGGTTGCCAGGAACTCGTCGGTGACCGAGGCGATGGCGACGTCCGTGATCTCCATCTGGTGCCGCGAGATGAGGCTGAGCAGCAGGTCAAACGGACCCGAGAAGTTCTCGAGGTGCACCTCGAATCCGCGACTGCCGGACTCGACCAGATCGGCGGTCACGGCTGTGCTGTTCTAACCACAGCTTTCCAACCACTACGCGAAGACCCCGCGCGAGATGAGTTCCCGCGCGAGCTGGCGGTACGCCTTGGCGCCCGCGTGGCTAGGCGCAAAACTGGTGATGGGCTCTGCGGCGACCGTAGCGTCGGGAAATTTCACGGTGCGGTGAATCATGGTCTCGGTGACCTTGTCGCCAAAGCCGTCGCGCACGCGTGCCACGACTTCGTGGGAGTGGAGGGTGCGGCCGTCGAACATCGTGGGGATGATGGCGTCGACCGTGAGGCGCGGGTTGAGGCGATCCTGGACCTTGGTGATGGTGTCCACGAGCAGCGCGACGCCGCGCATCGCGAAGAACTCGCATGCGAGCGGGATGAGCACGCCGTGGGCGGCCATGAGGCCGTTGACGGTGAGGAGGCCGAGTGACGGCTGGCAGTCGATGAGGATGACGTCGTAGTCGTCTTCTATGGAGCGGAGCGCGCGGGCGAGGGCGCTTTCTCTTGCTACCTCGCCTACGAGCTGCACCTCGGCGGCGCTGAGATCGATGTTCGCGGGCAGCAGGTCAAGGTTCTCCACCTGCGTGGGCATGATGACGTCTTTGGTGTTCACGCCTTGGCGCATCAGGAGGTCGTAGACCGTGATTTCCAGGTCGTTTGACTGGATTCCGAGGCCCGCAGATGCGGCTCCCTGCGGGTCAAAGTCGACGAGGAGCACCTTGCGGCCGTACTCGGCGAGGGCCGCTGCGAGGTTCACGGAGGTGGTTGTCTTGCCCACCCCGCCCTTCTGGTTGCACAGGGCCACGATGCGCGCCGGGCCGTGGCCATCAAGAGGTGCGGGCACGGGGAAGTCGGTCACAGGGCAACACTAGCGCCCTGGGCGTGGGCGTTGCCGTTGCTGCAGGCGTTTCCCGGGGTGGGTGTGGTTATCCACAGCGTTTCGCTGTGAGCGAACATCTGGTGGGTTATCCACATTAAGTGGATTTGGACTTTGTTTGTGTCGGCGGCCATTGGTTTGGTGGTCTCATGACGGTTTCAACGCAAGGCGTGCGCGACCACCTCGCCGCCTTGAGCGCGTGGGAGGGAGCGGACGTTACTCGCCTGCCCGCCGACGAGGCCATCGAAGCGTTCCAGGCTGGGGCCTTGGCGTTGCACGCGCTACAGGCGGTGGTGTCGCGGTTCGCGGCGCGCGTCGATGTCGTGTGTGAGCAGTCCCCAGGGATGAACGGATATGCCCGACGCCACGGTTACGCAAGCGCGCCCTGCTCTCCTTGCCGCGCGGTCCGGGATGGCGCCGGGTGAGGTGAATCGCATGACGGACCTTGGGCGGGGGCTGCTCGCGGCCGACGCTGGGGCTGAGAGGGCGCAGCGGGAGGCTCTTGAGGCCCGGCCGCTGGATTCCGCGCCGCTGGTCGCCGGCGTGCTGGACGCCGACGCCACTCGTCGTCCCCCACTTGCTCGCCCACGCCACTCGGCGCCACGCAACCGCCCGTTGCGCAACCGGCCACAAACCTGGCTGCTAGCCACCCGCCGCGGGAACTCGCCCCCGGCGAGTATCTTGCGCGCGAGGTAGATGCTGGGCGCATCGGTCCCGGCGCACGCCGAGGTCATCCGGATGACTCTCGCGGACTTCACCATCGACTCTCGGGCCGCGGAGAAGGAGTTTGTTGACTACTCGCGCCACGTTGGGCTCCGCAAGCTCAAGGCGCATTGCTTCTGGCGGTTGGGTGAATTGGATCCTGAAGGTCTCGCGATCCGCGAGGCACGTCAGCGGCGCGATCGTTTTGTGTCCTTCACAGACGGCCCCGACGGCATGCTCACTTTCTTTGGCAAGGTGGACGTCGTCACTGGCGCGCCCATCAAGGCCTTGCTCGAATCCATGGGCTCCGCAGCTGTGCGTCGCCAGCGCCACTTGCCCAAGGATGAACGCTTCACACCGGGCCAGCTCATGGCCGACGTTCTCTCTGACGTTGCCAAGCACGCCATCGGGTGCCAGGCCGTCCCCAGGCGCCCAAAGACAACCGTTGTGGTTCGGATGGGCCTTGCTGACGTTGTGGACGACCTCCGAGACGCGGGCCTCGTTGACGAGCTGGGCATCCCCACTACTCGAGGACGCGGGCTTGCGTCGTGCGATGGTGTTCTCCAGCCCATCACGCCCGGCACCGCGCGGCTGATGGCGGTGGAAGCCCAGATCCTGCCTGCGGTAATGGGCGGTGACTCGCTTCCACTCGACTTGGGCGACTCCAAGCGACTGTTCACCAAAGCGCAGACCGTTGCGATCGTCGAGCGCGACCGCGGGTGCATTCGGTGCAGCGCTCCCCCTGCGTTCTGCCACACGCATCACGTCAAGTTCTGGTCCGACGACGGTCCAACCGACGTCTCAAACGGCGTGCTCTTATGCGCCGGTTGCCACCATCGACTCCACGAGCAACGCTGGACCCTCAAACGTGATGGCGACCGCTATGTGGTGCAAGAACTTGACTGCAAGAACACCTGGTGCAAGAACAGCTGGTGCAAGGAACACCTGGTGCAAGAACATGACGTGAACGAGAACGCGGGCGCGGACGCGACCCGGATCGACAACCGAGCTGCCCCGACCGCCACCCGCTCGTTCCGGTGGCGTAGCGGAAGCCTGCCCGCACCGAGGAAACGGCTCGGGGCGCGTCACTCGACGCTGGCAAGTCAAATAGCGGGCGCGAGGACACTCAGTGCGCGCGAGGACACTCAGTGCGCGCGAGGATGCTCGATCTCGTACACCTCGCGCAGCGTGTCCTGGGTGACTGCGGTGTAGATCTGCGTCGTGGTGACGTTCGCGTGACCGAGCAGCTCCTGCACAACGCGCACGTCCGCGCCGCCCTGCAGCAAATGGGTCGCGAACGAGTGGCGCAGCGTGTGCGGCGAAACGTCCGGAACACCCGCCCGCTCCGCCGCCGCGTTGAGGATCGCCCACGCGCTCTGCCGCGAAAGCCTGCCCGCCACGCGAGTTGAGGAAAACCGCCGCGTTCCCCGTTCCCGACCCAGCAAATACTGCGCGTCCACGCACCAGGTACGCGTCAAGTGCGTCGGCGGCGAATGATCCAAGAGGAATCACCCGCTCTTTTCGTCCCTTGCCTCGCAGCAGCACCTGCCGGTGCTCAGGGTCGAGGTCAAGGTCGTCGACATCGAGGCCTGTCGCCTCGGAGATGCGCGCCCCGCTCGCGTACAGAAACTCGAGCAAGGCACGGTCGCGTAGCTGCGCCGGCCCGTCGCCCACCGCGGCGTTGTCGAGAATCGCGGCTACTTGCTCGGTTGAGATCGGGTGAGGCAGGCGCTTGGGGATCGCTCGCGGACGCACTGCCGCTGCGACGTCCACAGGCGTCCAGCCTTCAAGAGCCGCAAAACGGTGCCAGCCCCGCACCGAAATCACGATGCGGGATGCCGACGCAGGCGCAAGCACCGCCCCATCGTCACCGGGATCGCCTAGCGACTGGGCGAACGCAGCGACGTCGTCTCGCGAGACCTGCGCGATGCCAGAAATACCGCGCGCTTCAAGGAAGGCAACGTAGCGGGCAAGATCCCTGCGATATGCGCCAATGGTGTTGGCGCTGAGCCCGCGCTCTACCGTGACGTGCGCAAGGTAGGCGTCGCGCTCGCGCGACAACATGTCAGAAGTGCCAGACAGTGAGCGCGTCCGGCAGGAACGGATCAACGAGAATCGCGGCGAACACCACGGTCAGGTAGGTGATCGAGTCGCGGAACAGCCGCATCTCGTGGAGCTTCTTCTCCCCCGCACGGGCGCGGGCCAGGAGCCGCAGGCATCCCGCGAGGAACCACGCGCCCGCAAGGGCAACAATCACGAGGTACACCCACGTCATGCCAGCTACGGGCACTAGCAAGAGGGTCGTGAGGATCATCGCGACCGTGTAGAAGACCATCTCAAAGGCAACTCTGCGCGTTGACGCCACCACCGGGAGCATCGGGACGTGCGCCTCGCGGTAGTCGCCGGTGAACTTCATGGACAGCGGCCAGTAGTGCGGCGGCGTCCAGAAGAAGATGATGAGGAACAGCAACACCGGCGTCCAGGAAAGCGATTGAGTCACCGCGGCCCAGCCAATCAGCACCGGCATGCAGCCAGCCGCCCCGCCCCACACGATGTTCTGCGGCGTGCGACGCTTCAGGATCATCGTGTAGCCAACGACGTAGCCAAGAATCGCCAGTACGAAAGCACCGCGGCAAGCGGAGAGTCGACCACGAACCAGAACCACACCGTGGACACCACGGAGAGCGTCCACGCGAAGACAAGCGCGGATCTCTCGCTCACTGCGCCCGTGACGAGCGGTCGCTTCTTTGTGCGCTTCATGATCGCGTCGATGTCGCGATCGAGGTAGCTGTTGAAGGCGTTCGCGCCCCCCGCGGAAAGAGCCCCACCGATGAGCGTCCACAGCATGAGCCAGCCACCCGGCCAGCCGTCAGCCGCGAGCACCATCGTGGGAATCGTGGTGACGAGCAGCAGCTCGATGATGCGGGGCTTGGTTAGCGCAACGTAGGCGCCCAAGGTGGTCCGCACAGAAGCCCAGCCGGAAGCGCGTCGGAACCGTGGCGTCGGGCACAAGAAGGGGGGCGGACACCAGAGCATTCTACGCGAGCACGCGTACCGGCGAACCACGCGCGCGCCGCACGCCGCTAGGCTTGGAAGGTAACCCGAACCTGCCATTGGGAGTATTCCGTGAGCCTCGCTTGGACCGATACTGACCGCCGCGCCGTTGACACTCTTCGTGTCCTTGCCGCCGATGCCGTGCAGAAGGTGGGGAACGGCCACCCGGGCACCGCAATGTCGCTCGCACCCGCCGCGTACCTGCTCTTTCAGAACGTCATCAAGCATGATCCAGCAGACCCGCATTGGCTTGGGTCGCGACCGCTTTGTGCTCTCGTGCGGCCACTCGTCGCTGACGCTGTACCTGCAGCTGTTCGCGTCTGGCTATCCAATGAGCCTCGACGACCTCAAGGCGCTGCGCACCGAGGGTTCGCAGACGCCCGGTCACCCCGAATACGGCCACACGCCTGGCGTGGAGATCACCACCGGGCCGCTCGGCTCCGGCATCGCGAGCTCCGTTGGCATGGCCATGGCGTCTCGCCGAGAGCGCGGCCTGCTTGACCCCGACGCCGCTCCCGGCCTCTCCCCGTTTGACCACTTCATCTACGTGATGGTCTCTGACGGCGACCTGCAAGAGGGCATCTCCGCCGAGGCTTCGGCCATCGCCGGCGTCCAGGAACTGGGCAACCTCATCGTGATCTGGGACGACAACAAGATCTCGATCGAGCACGAGACTCCCATCTCGTTCGACGAGGACGTGCTTGGCCGCTACGCCGCGTATGGCTGGCACACGCAGCGCGTGGACTGGGTGACGCCAGAGGGCTATCACGAGAACCCAGCGGCCCTCTACGACGCGATCCTCGCCGCCAAGGCCGAGACGGGCAAGCCATCCATCATCGCCCTGTCTACGATCATCGGCTGGCCCGCACCCACCAAGCAGGGAACCGGCGGCGTGCACGGCTCGGCGCTTGGGCCCGACGAGGTGGCAGCTACCAAGGTTGCGCTCGGCTTTGACCCCAATGAGTCCTTCGTCGTTGAGCCTGAGGTCATGGAGCACACGCTTAAGGTCCGCGAGCGAGGCGCCCAGGCGCACGGCGAGTGGGAGCTGACCTTTGGCACCTGGGAAGAGGCAAACCCAGAGCGCGCCGCACTGCTGAACCGCCTGCGCAACCACGAGCTGCCGCAAGGCTGGGACAACGCCCTGCCTAGCTTCGAGGAGGGGACGTCTGTTGCCACTCGTGCAGCGTCGGGCAAGATCCTCACCGCCTTGGCCCCCGTGCTTCCCGAACTGTGGGGCGGTTCCGCCGACCTCGCAGGCTCCAACAACACGACCATGGAGGGCGAGCTGTCGTTCCTCCCGCCGCACCGCTCAACCAAGTCGTGGGAGGGCTCGTGGTACGGCCGCACCCTGCACTTTGGCATCCGCGAGCACGGCATGGGCGCGATTCTCAACGGCATCACGCTTGCACGGCCTCACGCGCGCCTACGGCGGCACCTTCTTGGTGTTCTCCGACTACATGCGCGGCGCGGTTCGCCTCGCCGCTGTGATGGGCATCCCCACGACGTTCGTGTGGTCACACGACTCGATCGGCGTTGGCGAAGACGGTCCAACGCACCAGCCGATTGAGCACCTCGCAGCCTTGCGAGCAATCCCGGGCCTCGACGTAATCCGCCCTGCGGACGCGAACGAGACGTCGGCCGCGTGGAAGGTCATCCTCGAGACCATCGACCGCCCGTCGGCGATCATCCTGTCTCGCCAGAACCTGCCCGTGCTCGCCGGTACGTCCGCGGAGGGTGTCGCTCGCGGCGCCTACGTGCTCGCCGGCGCAGACGAGGAGGCCGACGTACTGCTCATCGGCACGGGCTCCGAGGTGCAACACGCCGTGGGCGCCCGCGAGATCCTTGCCAAGAAGGGCATCAAGGCGCGCGTCATCTCGATGCCGTCCGTTGACCGCTTTGAGCGTCAGGACGACGACTACCGCGAGTCGGTGCTGCCCTCGGCCGTGAAGGCGCGCGTCTCGGTTGAGGCGGGTTCCAAGCTCGGTTGGCGCGAGTTCGTTGGCGACGCTGGCCGCACAGTGTCTATCGACCACTACGGCGAAAGCGCTGACGGCATGCTCCTCATGAAGAAGTTTGGTTTCACCGCTGAGAACGTTGCCGCTAAGGCGATCGAAAGCGTGGAGGCAGCCAAGTGAGCGCATTCCTGAGCACGTGGGTTGGCGTGGACGACGCAGCGCACGTTGCAGTAACCGTCACGGGTGAGGCAGCCGAGGCCGTGTCAACGCACTCCCCCGCGCTCGTGGCCGACGCTGTCGCCTCGCGCATCGCGGCGAAGGACTTCACGCTGTGGGGCGAGGAGGCGGAAGCCGAATCCAAGATTCGCCTTGGATGGACCGAGCTGTTCGAGACCACGCGCGGCATCCTGCCCGAACTCGCCACTCTCGTGGCAGCGGCCAAGGCCGAGGGAAAGACCCGTGTAGTGCTCGCCGGAATGGGCGGATCATCGCTCGGCCCAGAGGTCATCTGCGCCACCTACGACGTCCCCCTCGTGACCCTCGATTCCACCGACCCCGATCAGGTGCGCGACGCCCTTGATGGCGACCTCGAGTCGACCATCCTCGTGGTGTCATCGAAGTCGGGCGGCACCGTGGAAACCGATTCCCAGCGTCGGGCATTTGAAGAGGCCTTCGAGGCCTCCGGCCTTGACCCACGCCAGCACATCGTGGTGGTCACCGATCCCGGTTCGCCGCTCCACAAGGCGTCCGTTGACGCAGGCTATCGCGCCGTGTTCCTGGCCGACCCCAACGTCGGCGGCCGCTTCTCTGTGCTGTCTGCCTTTGGCGTGGTGCCGTCTGCGCTCGCGGGCGTCCCTGTCGCCGAGCTGCTCGACGAGGCGGCCGCGGTCGCCGAATCCTTTGCCGAGGACATCGAGGCGAACCCCGCACTCGTGCTTGGCGCCGCGATGGCCGGCACGTCGCGCGACAAGCTCGTGATCAGCGACGTAGGCTCCGGCCTCGTTGGCTTTGGCGATTGGGCCGAGCAGCTCATCGCCGAATCCACGGGCAAGAACGGCGTTGGCGTACTGCCCGTTGTGGCAGAGGCCAACGCGCCCGACGCTGGCTTGGCTGACGTACTCGACGTGCGTTTGGCTCCTTTGGACCTCGACATTGACGGATCCGACGCCGATCTGCCGGTCAACGGGATCGTTGTGGCGGGAACCCTTGGCGGTCAGTTCCTGCTCTGGGAGTACGCGACCTCGATTGCGGGCCGCATCCTTGGCATCAGCCCCTTCGATCAGCCAAATGTGGAGTCCGCAAAGGTCGCCTCGCGAGCGTTGCTTGACGCCCTCCCCGAGCGGGAGCCCGCGCTGTTCGTTGACAACGGGATTGAGGTTCGCGCCACCGGCGTCCCGCTCGATGGCGTGACCACGGTTGCTGGGGCGCTCGCCGCGCTCGAATCCACGCTGGGTGACCGGGGCTACGTGGCCGTCATGGCCTACCTCGACCGCGAAGCCAACGCGGCCCTGCCGTCGGTCCGTTCCTCGATCGCGGCCCGCACGGCACGTCCCACCACGTTCGGCTGGGGACCCCGTTTCTTGCACTCGACCGGGCAGCTCCACAAGGGTGGCGCGCCCATCGGCGTCTTCCTGCAAATCACGGGCACGTTTGCCGACGACCTCGAGATCCAGGGCCGCCCGTTCACATTCGGCCAGTTGATTTCCGCGCAAGCGCAAGGCGACGCCGCGGTACTGGCTGACCATGATCGTCCGGTGCTGATACTGACCCTTACGGAGGCGTCACAGGTCGCGGACGTGCTCACGGTGCTGAAGGGCTGACACGTGCCTAACCGTTTGCGGGATCCACGCGATCGTCGCCTGCCTCGCATCGCCGGCTCGTGCGGCCTCGTGATGTTCGGCGTGACGGGCGACCTCGCTCGCAAGAAGCTCATGCCCGCGGTGTACGACCTTGCCAACCGGGGACTGTTGCCGCCCGCCTTCGCGCTCACGGGCTTTGCCAGGCGCGATTGGGACGAGCAGGACTTCGCGAAGGTCGTCCACGACTCCGTCAAGCAGTACGCGCGCACTCCCTTCCGCGAGGAAACGTGGAAGCAACTCGCAGAGGGCATCCGGTTTGTGCAAGGCACGTTCGATGACCCGGTCGCGTTTGCGAACCTGCGCCAGACGGTCGAGGAGCTCGACGAGCAACGCGGTACGCACGGCAATCACGCGTTCTACTTGTCCATTCCGCCGTCGGCGTTCCCGCAGGTGGTGAGGCAGCTCCGTGACTCCGGCCTCTCCGACCCCAAGGAAGGAACGTGGCGCCGCGTCGTCATCGAGAAGCCCTTTGGGCACGACCTCGAGTCCGCGAATGAACTTGACGCGGTGGTGAGCGAGGTCTTCCCTCCCGACTCTGTGTTCCGCATCGACCACTACCTCGGCAAAGAGACCGTGCAGAACCTCCTCGCGCTGCGCTTTGCGAACCAGTTGTTCGAGCCTATTTGGAACTCCCAGTACATCGACCACGTGCAGATCACCATGGCCGAGGACATTGGGATCGGTTCGCGTGCGGGCTACTTCGATGGCATCGGCACCGCTCGCGACGTCATCCAGAACCACTTGCTGCAACTCTTCGCCCTCACGGCGATGGAGGAGCCCGCGTCCTTTGACGCCGCGGACCTCCGCGCGGAGAAGGAGAAGGTCCTGGGTCAAGTCCGCTTGCCCGACGACCTGGCTGAGGGCACGGCACGTGGCCAGTACGCCGCTGGCTGGCGAGGCGGCGAGAAAGTGGGCGGCTTCCTCGACGAGGACGGCATTTCGCCAGACTCGATCACCGAGACGTATGCCGCGATACGCCTGGACATGCCCAACCGCCGCTGGGCTGGCACGCCGTTCTACTTGCGCGCCGGCAAGCGCCTTGGCCGCCGCGTGACCGAGATTGCGCTCGTGTTCAAGAAGGTGCCGATGCCGTACTTCCAGCAGATCGAGGGATCCGACACCGGTGCCAACGCTCTCGTTATTCGGGTGCAGCCCGACGAGGGCGTGACACTCAAGTTCGGCTCGAAGGTGCCAGGCGGCAACACGATGGAGGTCCGCGACGTCACGATGGACTTCGCGTATGGAAACGCCTTCACTGAGTCCTCACCTGAGGCGTACGAGCGGCTCATCCTCGACGTCTTGCTTGGCGACCCGCCGCTGTTTCCTCGCCACGAAGAGGTAGCTCTGTCGTGGGAGATTCTGGATCCCATCACGTCGTTCTGGGCAACTCAAGGGCAACCGGAGCAATACCGCTCAGGTACGTGGGGGCCCGCAAGTTCCGACGCCATGATGGCGCGCGGCGGACGCGTATGGAGGCGACCATGATCATCTCCCTTCCCGGCACCACCACGGTAGAAATCAATAACCGGCTCGTTGAGTCCCGCAAAGAGGGAGGCGTCATCACGCTCGGCCGGGTCATGACCCTGGTCATCGACGCCACGGGCGCCGACGCCGAAGACGCCATTGCCACCGCGAATGTGGCATCTCGCGAACACCCTTGCCGCATCATCGTGCTGTCGCCGCACAGGATTCCGGAAAGGAAGCGCGACTTGACGCGGAAATCCGTGTGGGCGGCGACGCTGGGGCGTCGGAGGTAGTGGTGCTGCGGCCGTCGGGCGAGCAAATCGGACCACGAGGACACGCTTGTCGCTCCCCTACTGCTGCCCGACGCCCCCATCGTCGCGTGGTGGCCAGCTGGCGTGCCGTCGGACACGTCGCGCACCGGCCTCGGCCAGATGGCGCAGCGGCGGATCACGGACAGCCAAGGGCGAGCCCAGCCCTGCGGCCTCGCTGCGCGCGCTCGCCAAGTGCTACCGGCCCGGCGACACGGATCTTGCATGGACCCGCTCACGAGTTGGCGCGCGTTGCTCGCCTCCGCGCTTGAGCAGGTACCTGACCGCAACGTCACGCGCGCGCGCATTCACGGCGACACCAACAGCCCGTCGATTCTGCTGTTGGGCGCGTGGCTCCATGATCGCCTCGGATGCGAGATCGAGGCAACGTATGACGACGCCGCTCAAGGCCTCCAACACGTCGTGCTCGAGACCCCAAGTGGCGAGATAGGCATCTACCGCCCGGACGGTCACAACGCGACCATCGAGCAGCCAGACCAGCCCTCGCACACCATCGCTCTGCCCGCGCGCTCGCTCAACGAGTGCCTCGCAGAAGAGCTACGGCGGATGGACGACGACGAGGTCTACGGCGAGGTGCTCGCCGCGTTCGCGGCGGCGTCAACATGACCGCATCTACGAGGCATGTTGTTGTCTACCCCGACGCTGCGACGGTAGCGGCGGCGGCCGCCGCGCGATTGCTCACCGAGCTCGCTGACGTGCTCTCGCGTCAAGACCGGGCAGACATCGTGCTCACGGGCGGAACCGTCGGCATTCTGACGTTGAAAGAAGTTGCCGCTAACCCGCTACGGGCGACGGTCGACTGGAGCGCCGTCCACGTGTGGTGGGGAGACGAGCGCTATCTCGCAGCCGGCGACCCCGATCGCAATGAGGTACAGGCTCAGGAGGCGCTACTCTCCCACGTGCCCATACCGGAGGACAACATCCACCGTATGGGCTCAGCGAGCGAATTCGACGCGCCGGAGACCGCGGCAGCGGTCTACCACGACGAGCTCGCCCACAGCGGCAATCCCCGTATTTGACGTGTTGATGCTTGGCCTTGGACCTGACGGCCACGTGGCCTCGCTCTTTCCCGGCCACGACGTGTACATCCACGGCGCGGCCGCGGTTTCCGTGGTCACGACTCCCCGAAGCCACCGCCTACGCGGGTGACACTGAGCGTCGGCACGATCAATCGGCGCGAAGAAGGTGTGGCTGATCGCGGCGGGCGCGGAGAAGGCGCACGCCGTGGCGGAGTGCCTGCAGGCAAAACGCCACTTATCCCGGAGCTGCGGTGCGCGGCACCGAGCAGCACGCTGTGGCTCATCGACGCCGCAGCGGCCTCACAGGCCTAGTTGTTGCAGACGCGGGCGCCCACGGCGGCGCCTATGCGCCGCTAGCGCCGGGCACGGCGTGCTGATCGCGAGCTGCGCGAACTAGCTGAGTTTGCCGCAAGGAGGTCGCGGCCTTCTGCCTGAACGCCGCCGCCTAGACCGAACTCAGGTTCGGGCAGCAGAGCTCCGATGCGCTCGACGATCGCGTCGATGTCGAACTCCTCTGGCTTGGCGTAGATGACCTCGCCGTTGGCACGGAACGTGAAGATGCCCTTGCGGCCCGTCTTGAGTGCAACAGACTCGATGCGGTTGCCGAACGTCTCAAGCAGCCTGGTCTGGGCATCCGTTGCACGCGGCAGGTAGCCGCACGGCACGCAGTATTCGATCTCAATCTTCATTGGTTGTTCCTCGGTCTTGATTATGGTTCGGTCGTGAGAAAGCGCGCATTCTCGAAAGAACGCCGGAAGCGAGTAAGAACCTCAGTCTTTGGTTGCGACGGGCTTCGTCGCGCGCGCAGGGCCTCGAGCGCCTCGTCGAGAAGCGCTTCGCCCTCGGCGTTGCGTACGACGTTCCTTCACGTAGGCGAGGTGCGTCTTGTAAGGCTCATTTCGCATCGGCTCCGGCGGGTTGTCCGCATCGAGCCCCGCGGGAAGCCCGCACGGGGCAGTCCCACTCCGCGGGGATCTCGCGGTCGTCGCCGATCGCGAAGCTGGGCCTCGTGACGTGGCCCTTCGCGCAGTAGTACGAGACCATCTGCCGGGGCGCGGACTCGCCGCGCTCTGCTTCGCCCATGGGCCCGCGCCTACGCGCGACCCCCGGATAGCATTGCCACCTGCCATGGCGTATCCCCTTGATGCGTTTGGGGCTGGTTAGCCCGCGTATCGTTTGAATGAGCCCGATCAAGACGATCGACATGCCCCACACGATCGCGACACCCCACGTGATGCGGGAGAGGTTGCGCTCGCCGACCGCCGAGCACTGAATGCCGGACGCAATGCCGCCACCGAACACGTCGGTGATGCCGCCGCCGCGACCGCGGTGCACCAGCACGAGGCGCGATCAATAAGCACGCTCGTCAGCAGCAGCAGCACCCACAGGACGATGGTCAAGGATCTGCACGGTTCTCCTCGTTCACAAGACGTTGGCTACAGGATACGCGACGCAGGCAACGCTCACGCCGCGCGAGCGGTACCTGCCGCGCCGCTAGCACGCGGCAGGGCCGACGCTAGCTGTGACGTGCGCCGAGAAGCGGGCGATCTTCGCGAACTCCTCGGGGTCGAGGCTTGCGCCGCCCACGAGGCCGCCGTCGACGTCGGGCTCCGCCATGATCGCTGCGCGATGTTGCTCGACTTCACCGAGCCGCCGTAGAGCACGCGGACGCGCGTCCGCGAGTTCCGCGCCGTACAGCTCGGCCAAGGCTGCACGCGGATCGCTCCACACACCTCCTGAGCGTCCGCGGGGGTCGCAACCTCGCCCGTGCCGATGGCCCACACGGGCTCATAGGCGATGACGACGTCCTTGGCCTGCTCGGCCGGGATGCCCGCGAGCGAGCCCTCGACCTGAGCGAGCGTGTACGTCGACCTGGTCGCCGGCCTTGCGGATGTCGAGACCCTCGCCAACGCACACGATGGGGACGATGCCGTTGTCGAAGGCAGCCTTGGCCTTGGCGGCCACCGTCGCGTCGGTCTCGCCGTGGTACTCGCGGCGCTCGGAGTGGCCAACGGCCACATAGTCGCAGACCGAGCTTGGCGAGCTGAGTGCCGGAGACCTCGCCCGTGTACGCGCCCGACGCGTGCTGCCGAGATGTCCTGGGCGCCGTACTTGATCTCGAGCTTGTCGGCGTCGATCAGCGTCTGCACGGAGCGGATCGAGGTGAAGGAAGGCAGGACGGCCACCTCGACCTCGGTGAAGTCGTGCTTGGCGTCGCGCAAGCAGCCACGCGAGCTTCTGCACGGTGTGCGTCGCCTCGAGGTGGTCGAGGTTGAGCTTCCAGTTGCCTGCGATAAGCGGGGTGCGTGCCATGGTCTAGCCCTCCAGAACGGCGAGGCCAGGAAGGACCTTGCCCTCGAGCAGTTCGAGCGACGCGCCGCCACCCGTAGAAATGTGGCCGAAGCCCGCCTCGTCGAAGCCGAGGATGCGCACGGCGGCGGCGGAGTCGCCGCCGCCGACAACGGAGAACCCGTCGGAGTCGATCATGGCCTGCGCCACGGCCTTGGTGCCGCCGGCGAACGCGGGGAACTCGAACACGCCCATGGGGCCGTTCCACACGATCGTCTTGGCGTCGAGCGATCTTGGACGCGAACAGCGCGGCCGAGTCGGGGCCGATGTCGAGGCCGATGCGGTCCGCCGGGATCGCGTCGGCGGCCACGACCACGTCGAAGTCGGCGTCGGCGGCA
Source organism: uncultured Actinomycetota bacterium (assembly GCA_963757685.1). Lineage (GTDB taxonomy): Bacteria > Actinomycetota > Actinomycetes > Actinomycetales > Demequinaceae > Demequina. The sequence goes on from CAVWSW010000004.1 coordinate 468,862, forward strand.
AAGCGCCGTCGCCGCGACGATGTCGGTCGGGAGAACGATCTCCACGCCGTTCTCCTCTGGCCGTCGCGAGGTAGCCCTTGACGGTGTCGATCTGGTCCTCTTCGAGCAGCGACTTGCCGACCTCGTAGCCCTTGGCCGCGAGGAACGTGAAGACCATGCCGCCGCCGATGAGGAGGCGGTCAGCCTTGGTGAGCAGGTTGGCGATCACGCCAAGCTTGTCGGAGACCTTGGAGCCGCCAAGCACGACCACGTACGGACGCGCGGGGTCGGTGACGGCCTTGCTGAGCGACTCGACCTCCTTCTGGACGAGCAGGCCAGCTGCGGCGGGAAGCACCTTGGCGATGTCGTAGACGGACGCCTGCTTGCGGTGGACAACGCCAAAGCCATCGGACACGAACGCGTCGGCGAACGCGGCGAGTTCGGCGGCGAGCGCCTCGCGCTCCGCGTCGACCTTGCGACGTCTCGCGGGCGTCGAAACGCACGTTCTCGAGCATGGCGACCTGGCCGGGCTCGAGCGCCGCGACGGTGGCCTTGGCGGACGGGCCAACCAGGTCGTCGGCGAGCGTGACGGGCTTGCCGAGCAGCTCGGCGAGGCGAGCGGCGGCGGGGGCAAGCGAGTACTTGGCCTCGGGCGCGCCCGCGGGGCGGCCAAGGTGAGCGAGTGACGATGACCGAGGCGCCCAGCGTCGAGCAGCTTCTCGATGGTGGGGACGGAGGCGCGCACGCGGCCGTCGTCGGTGATGGTGGTGCCGTCGAGCGGCACGTTGAGGTCGGAGCGGACCAGCACCTTCTTGCCGGTCAGGTCGCCGAGCGAGTCAATCGTCTTCAGCATGTAATCTTCCTTCGTCCTGACATGAAAAACGTCCGCACACGCAGAGTGCGTGTGCGGACGTATCTCAATGGTCTTAATGTTAGAGGCGCTCGCCGACGTACGACGTCAGCTTGACGAGGCTGGTCGAGTAGCCCCACTCGTTGTCGTACCAAGCAACGATCTTCACCATGTCGCCGGAGACCTTGGTGAGCTTGGCGTCGAAGATGGACTGGTAGCGGGTTGCCGACGATGTCCGAGGACACGATCTCGTCTTCGGTGTACTCGAGCGTGCCCTTCATGGCGCCGTCAGCGGCGGCCTTGACGGCGGCGTTGACCTCGTCGACGGTGACCTCACGCGAGGCCTTGAACGTCAGGTCGGTTGCCGAACCCGTGATGGTGGGAACGCGCATCGCGAAGCCATCGAGCTTGCCCTTGAGCTCGGGGAGCACCAGGGCAACAGCCTTGGCCGCACCGGTCGAGGTGGGGACGATGTTCTGTGCGGCCGCACGTGCACGGCGGAGGTCCTTGTGGGGGCCGTCCTGCAGGTTCTGGTCACCCGTGTAGGCGTGGATCGTGGTCATGAGGCCCTTTTCGATGCCGATGGCGTCGTTGAGGGCCTTGGCGACGGGAGCGAGGCAGTTCGTGGTGCACGAGGCGTTCGAGATGATGTGCTGCGTGGCGGGGTCGTAGTCGGTGTGGTTCACGCCGACGACGAACGTGCCGTCCTCGTTCGAGGCGGGGGCGGAGATGATGACCTTCTTGGCGCCGGCGGCGATGTGAGCCTTGGCCTTGGTCGCGTCCGTGAAGAAGCCGGTCGACTCGATGACGATGTCCGCGCCGAGCTCGCCCCAGGGAAGGTTGGCAGGGTCGCGCTCTTCGAGGGCGCGGATGGCCTTGCCGTCAACGTAGATGTTCTCGTCGTCGTACGTGACGCTCCTTGGGGAAACGTCCAAGAACGGTGTCGTACTTGAGCAGGTGCGCGAGCGTCTTGTTGTCGGTGAGGTCGTTGACACCGACGATCTCGATGTCTGCGCCCTCCGCAAGGATCGCGCGGAAGAAGTTGCGTCCAATGCGGCCGAAGCCGTTGATGCCGACCTTGATGGTCACTTTGTCTCCTCGGCTCGTGCCACGCTGGCGCGGTTGGTGTTGGATGTTGCGCACCGCTACGTGCGCGGGGGGACTCCGCCAGTGCGGGCCACTAATTGAAGCCTACTACCTAGCCGAACGCTCAACGGCGCGACAATAGTCCCGGTTCTTGGGCCCTAATCCTCGACCAACATCTCAGGTGTCAGAGAACGCCTCGGTGTCGGGAATTCCGAGCTCCTCCGCGCGCTTGTCGGCGGTCGCGAGCAGGCGCCGGATGCGGCCCGCGACGGCGTCCTTCGTGAGCGGCGGCGTCGCGTAGTTTTCCGAGCTCCTCGAGCGACGCATCCTGGTGCGCGAGCCGCAGCTCTCCCGCCTCGCGCAGGTGCTCCGGCACCTCGTCGCCAAGGATGCAGAACGCACGCTCGACACGAGCCGATGCCGCGACCGCGGCCCGCGCGGAACGTCGCAGGTTAGCGTCGTCAAAGTTCGCGAGGCGATTGGCGGTTCCGCGCACCTCTCGCCGCGTGCGCTTCTCTTCCCACTCGATCACCGAATCGTGCGCACCGAGGCGCGTAAGGAGGGCCGCAATGGCGTCGCCGTCACGAATGACGACGCGGTCCACTCCGCGCACCTCGCGGGACTTTGCGGTGATGCCGAGCCGGCGCGCCGCGCCAACCAGCGCCAGCGCGGCTTCGGGGCCGGGCGAGGTGACCTCGAGCGCGGAGGACCGGCCAGGCTCCGTGAGCGAGCCGTGCGCGATGAACGCTCCGCGCCACGCGCCGATGGTGTCGTCGATCGAGCCGCCCACAACCTGGGGCGGCAGCCCGCGCACGGGGCGCCCTCGGTGATCAAGCAGGCCCGTCTGGCGCGCGAGCGACTCGCCCTCTTTGACGACGCGCACCACGTAGCGGTTGCCCTTCTTGAGGCCCGCCGGACACCACGATGATCTCGGAGCCGAGGTTGTACACCTCCTGAATGAACGCGCGCAAGCGGCGTGCGCCCGCCGCCGTGTCGAGCTCCGCCTCGATGACGATGCGCCCGGAGACGATGTGCAGTCCGCCGGCGAATCGCAGCGTGGTCGCGATCTCCGCCTTGCGCGCTGAAACCTTCTCGACCGCCACACGCGCAAGCTCGTCCTTCACCTGTGCCGTGAGTGCCATGCGGATATCCTGCCACTCATCGGGAGGCCGTCGCACCGCTTTGGAGAACCTTGTCGAAGACGCGTGCGTACTCTCGCGAGAGCAACGCATGGTCGTGACGATCAATCTCCCCTGCCGCCTTAAGAGGAGCAACGGCGAGCTCGGCGCCCCAACTTGCCACCTCGTCGGCGAGCCTTCCGTCCTGAGCCTCGCCAACGTCGGCCAGCACCACAGCTGGCACAAAGTCAGGAGCGAGCAAACGTAGCGCGGCGACCTCATCGGCGCGGTGCATGCCTCGCGTCTCAATGTCCTCGTCAGCGATGTTGAGAGTCAGCACCGATCGCTTTGACGCGGTAACCAGCGCACGGTGCACTTCCGGCACCAGAAAGTGAGCGAGCACCGACGTGTACCAACTTCCCGGCCCCAACACCACAACGTCGGCCGACGCTATCGCCTCCAGCGTCGCGGGCGGCACGTGCGGGGTAGTCGGCTCTAGCGCGATGCTCACGATGCGGCCCTGAGCCTGCGCCACTGCGACCTGCCCGAACACGGTATGCGTGCCAGTCGGGCCCGTCGACGACCGCGCTGATGGACACCGGCTCGTCCGAAACAGGCAACACGCGACCCTGGGCGCGGAGCAGCCGGGCCACCCAGTCGAGACCTTCGACGACGTCGCCGGTTTGTTCCCATAGCGCCGCGATGAGGAGGTTGCCGACCGCGTGACCGTCCAGCGCGCCGTCGGTCGCGAAGCGCGACTGAAGCACGTCGCGCCAGGTAGTCCCCCACTCGGTGTCCTCGCACAGCGCGCTGAGCGCCATCCGCAGGTCGCCGGGCGGCACGACGCCCAACTCTTCGCGCAGGCGGCCGGAAGAGCCGCCGTCGTCCGCGACGGTGACGATCGCCGTGAGGGTCTCCGTCACGGGTCGCAACGCCGTGAGGCTCGCGTACAGGCCGTGCCCGCCGCCAAGTGCCACGACGTGCGGGAGGGTCATCAGACGCGTCCGGTCCCTGTGGGTCACGCGCACCGCGATGTCCTGGTCACGCAGGGCCTGGCCGAGCGCCTCGGCGATCGCGACCGATCGATGCTTGCCCCCCGTGCAACCGACGGCGATGGTCACCGAGTGCTTGTCGTGGGCTCGGTAGTGGCTCAGCACGTTCTCGAGCAGCGGCCGCGTAGCCATCGACGAACTCCTTGTGCACCCTCGGAGGCGAGCACGTAGTCGCGCACCGCGGGGTCGAGCCCGGTAAGCGGGCGAAGGGCCGGCACCCAGTGAGGGTTGTGGAGGAAGCGGACGTCGGCCACGAAGTCGGCGTCGCGCGGCAGCGCCGTTGCTTGAAGCCAAAGGTGACGACGTTGACGGTGAGCGGTGAATTCTCCTCCCCCACTTCGCCCACGATCAGGTCGCGCAACTCGTGAACGTTGAGTGTAGCTCGTGTCGATGACGGTGTCCGCGCGCTCGCGCACGGCGCCGAGCAGCTCGCGTTCGCGCGCGATGCCCTCGAAGAGCGTGCCGTCCTTCTGCAGCGGGTGGGGGCGGCGCGCCTCCTCGAACCGCCGCACCAGCGTGTCGTCGGAGGCATCGAGGAACATGAGGCGAACGGGGATGCCGCGCTGCTCAAGATCATCGACAACGGCCTCGATGTCTGGAAGAACAGCCCGCCCCGCTCACGTCGACGACAGCAGCGAGCCGGTCCGCGGGCTCGCGACCGACCATCGCGACGAGCCCACCGAGCATCTGGGGAGGGAGGTTGTCGACCACGTACCAGCCCTGATCTGCGAGGGCCGCGGCTGCGCGCGTGCGGCCGGCACCGGACATCCCCGTGAGAATGATCACCTCGGCCGCGGCGTCTGGCGCGTCGAATTCCGGCATGGGAATGCCAGAGGGATACGTGACTGGGGGGACTCGTCCGTCATGTGTCCAGCATGCCAGGTGCCGCGTAGTCATTGACAGCCTCGTAGTCGTTGACATCGCGTGCACGCGCGATGTGAATCGACTGCGCGGTTCCGCGGCCAATGCCTGGCACGAGCGCTAGCTCGTCGACCGAGGCCTTCTTGACCTGCGCCAGCGAACCGAAGTGCGTGATGAGCGCCTTCGCCCGCGTGGGGCCCACGCCCGGCAATCTCGTCGACCGCGGAAGCCTTCATCGCCTTGGTGCGCTTGTTCCGGTGCTTCCTGATGGCGAATCGGTGCGCCTCGTCGCGCACCCGCTGAAGCAGGAACAGCGCCTCCGAGCCGCGCGGCAGGATCACGGGAAACTCCTCTCCCGGCATCCACACCTCCTCGAGCCGCTTCGCGAGGCCCACAACGCTGACTGTCGGTGATGCCAAGATCGTCGAGCACGCCTTGCGCGGCCTTCGCTTGGGGCAGGGCGCCGTCGACGACGATCAGCTGCGGCGGGTAGGCGAATCGCGCGCGTTTCGCGCTCCTCTGGCGGAAGCTGCGACTCCTCGAGATAGCGCGTGAAGCGCCGGCGAAGCACCTCGCGCATCGAGCCGAGGTCGTCGCGAGCCGTCGGCAATGGAGAACTGCCGGTAGTGCGCCTTCTTTGGCAGGGCGTCCTCAAACACCACCATGGAGCCCACCTGGTTGGTGCCCTGAGGTGTGCGAGATGTCGTAGCACTCGATCCGCAACGGCGCCTCGGGCAGATTCAGGCGCGTCTTGCAGGTCCTGGAGGGCCGCCGAACGCGCCGTGAGGTCCGACGCCCTGCGCAGCCGATGCTGTTGCAGCACCTCTTGCGCGTTCGGCGTCCCGACGTTGCCAGTTCGGCCTTCTTGCCGCGCTGGGCGGCGCGAATGTCCACGTGCGGCGCCGCGCACTCCGCTGAGCCACTCAGAGACCCCGCCGGGCACGGAGCGCGGGCACGATGATCTCCGTGGGGATGTCAGCGGGTCGGCGTCGCCGTATGCCTCTTGCAAGAGTTGCTCAGTGAGCTCTGGAGTCGACAGCGGATCCGGCTTGTCGACGACCCACCCGCGCTGACCCGCGATGCGGCCGTCGCGCACATAGAACACGTGCGCGGCGGCCTCCAACTCGTCGTCCACCACGGCTGAAGACGTCTGCGTCGGCGCCTGGTCGCGAGCACGACGGCGTTGCGCTCGAGCACCGACTCGCAGCGCCGTGAGCCGGTCCCGCGCCCGCGCCGCCGCCTCGAAGTCCTCGCGCTCCGCGGCGGCTGTCATCTGCGTCTGTGAGGTCGCGGATCAGGCCCTTCGCGTCGCCCGCGAGCACCTCGCACACGCGTTCCGCAAGCTCGCGGTGCTCTGCTCGGCGTCACGCGCCCAACGCACGGAGCCGAGCACTTGTCGATGTAGCCGAGCAGGCACGGCCTGCCTTGCCGCTCGCGCCTTCTTGAAACGTTGCTGGCGCGCACGTGCGCATCGGCAATGGCGTTGAGGAGGGTGTCGACAGTCTCGCGAATGGCCCACGCCTTGGCGTACGGGCCAAAGTAGCGCACGCCCTTCTTGCGCGTCGCCGCGCATCACGAGCATGCGCGGGAACTCCTCGTTCATCGTCACCGCGAGGAACGGATACGACTTGTCGTCCTTGAACACCACGTTGAACCGCGGGTCGTACTTCTTGATCCAGGTGTGCTCGAGAACGAGCGCCTCGACCTCGTTGCGCACCACCGTCCACTCGACGGACGCCGCCGTGGTCACCATGCGTCGCGTGCGCGGGTGCAGCTGCGGCGAGATCCTGGAAGTAGTTCTGCAGCCGTTGGCGCAGGTTCTTGGCCTTGCCGACGTACACGACGCGGCCGTGCGGGTCGCGGAACCGATAGACGCCCGGGCTGCGTGGGAATCGTGCCCGGCGCGGGGCGGTAGTCGGCCGGATTGGTCACGACGTCAGCCTACGCCGCGCCCTGACGCGCTGCAGCGCCGCGGCCGAGTGTCACGCCTGCAGCGCGGCCGACGCCTGAGCAGTTCCGCGAGGAAGCGCGCCGCGTGTGAGCTGGCCTGGGTGCTTGCCGCAACCTCTTCCGGGGTCCCCTCGGCGACCACGAGGCCACCGCCGGAGCCGCCTTCGGGCCCCATGTCGATCACCCAGTCGGCCGACTTGATGACGTCGAGGTTGTGCTCGATCACGATGACGGTGTTGCCCTTGTCCACGAGCCCCTGGAGCACGCCGAGGAGCTTCCGCACGTCCTCGAAGTGCAGGCCCGTGGTGGGCTCGTCGAGCACGTAGATGGTGCGGCCGGTCGAGCGACGCTGCAGTTCTGACGCGAGCTTGACGCGCTGCGCCTCGCCACCGGACAGCGTCGGCGCCGGTTGCCCAAGCCGCACGTAGCCGAGGCCAACCTCGACGAGCGTCGAGAGGTGGCGAGAGATCGCCGGGATCGCCTCGAAGAACTCGGCGGCCTCCTCGATCGGCATGTTGAGCACGTCGGCCACGTTCTTGCCCTTGAAGTGCACCTCGAGCGTCTCGCGGTTGTAGCGCGCGCCCTTGCACACCTCGCACGGCACGTAGACATCGGGCAGGAAGTTCATCTCGATCTTGAGCGTGCCGTCGCCAGAGCACGACTCGCAGCGACCGCCCTTGACGTTGAACGAGAAGCGCCCGGGGCCGTAGCCGCGCACCTTCGCCTCGTTGGTCTCCGAGAACAGCTTTCGCACCTTGTCCCACACGCCCGTGTACGTCGCGGGGTTGGACCGCGGAGTGCGGCCGATGGGCCCCTGGTCGACGTGCACGATCTTGTCGAGGTGCTCGGTGCCCGTGATGCGCGTGTGCCGCCCTGGCACCTGACGCGCGCCGTTGAGCGTGTTGGCGAGGGACGTGTAGAGGATCGTGTTGACGAGCGTCGACTTGCCGGATCCGGAGACGCCGGTGACGGCCGTGAACACGCCGAGCGGGAAAGTCACGTCGATGTCTTGCAGGTTGTGCTCGCGCGCCCCGACCACCGTGATCGGCCTTGCCGTGCTCCCGACGGTCCGCCGAGCGTCGGGCACGGGGATGGATCGCTTGCCCGACACGTACTGCGCCCGTGAGCGAGCGCTCGTTCTTGAGGAGTGTCGGCAACGGTCCCAGAGTGGACCACCTCTCCCCCGTGCTCGCCCGCGCCAGGGCCGATGTCGACGACCCAGTCCGCCGTGCGAATCGTGTCTTCGTCGTGCTCGACGACGATGAGCGTGTTGCCAAGGTCGCGCAGGCGCGTGAGCGTCTCGATGAGGCGGCTGGTTGTCGCGCTGGTGGAGGCCGATGCTCGGCTCGTCGAGCACGTACAGCACGCCGACGAGGCCCGAGCCGATCTGCGTCGCGAGCCGAATGCGTTGGGCCTCGCCGCCGCTGAGCGTTGCCGCGCCGCGAGCGAGCGACAGGTAGTCGAGCCCAACGTCGAGCAGGAAGCCAAGCCGCGCGTCGATCTCCTTGAGCACCTGCACGGCGATCTGCTTGCCGCGCTGCGTCGAGTTCGGCGCCTGCGAGGAACGTGCGCGCCTCGCTGATGGACAGCTCGCACACCTCGGCGATGGACTTGCCACCAACAGTCACCGCGAGCACCTCGGGCTTGAGGCGAGTGCCGTTGCACGCGGGGCACGGGACCTCGCGCATGTACGCCTCGTACTTCTCGCGCGACCACTCCGACTCGGTCTGGTCGTGGAGCCGCTCGAGCCACGTGATCGCGCCCTCGAAGCCCGTGGTGTATTGCCGCTCGCGGCCGTAGCGATTCTTGAACCGCACGTGGACCTGGTAGTTGTTGCCGCGCAGCACCGCCTGCTGGGCCTCAGGCGCAAGGGTGCTCCAACGGGTCCGTCATCGAGAACCCAAGGTCGCCAGCGAGCGCCTCAAGCGTGCGCGCGAAGTAGTCAGACGACATCGCTCGCCCACGGCGCGATCGCGCCCTTCGCGAGGCTGAGCTCGGGATCGGGCACCACGAGGTCGGGGTCCACCTCGAGCTTGATGCCGATGCCCTGTGCACTCCGGGCACGCGCCGTAGGGAGCGTTGAACGAGAACGTGCGCGGCTCCATCTCCTCGAGCGTCAGCACGTGGTCGTTGGGGCACGCGCGCTTCTCGCTATAACGCCGCGCTGGCGACTCGTCGTCAACGGGATCGATGATCACGAGGCCCTCTGCGATGCGCAGCGCCGTCTCCACGGAGTCCGTGAGGCGCTGGCGGATGCCGTCGCGAGCCACGAGGCGGTCCACGACGACCTCGATGTCGTGCTTGAGCTTCTTCTCAAGCTGCGGCGGCTTCGCTAAGCTGGATGGTCTCGCCGTCGACACGGGCGCGCGCGAATCCCTGCTGCTGCAGGTCCTCGAAGAGGTCTTGGTATTCGCCCTTGCGTCCCCGAACCACCGGTGCGAGCACCTGGTAGCGCGTGCCTTCCGGCAGCGCGAGCACCGAGTCGACGATCTGTTGCGGCGTCTGCGAGCGGATGTCCTCGCCGCACACGGGGCAGTGCTGGATTCCCACGCGCGCGTACAGCAGGCGCAGGTAGTCGTAGACCTCGGTAATGGTGCCCACGGTCGAGCGCGGGTTGCGGTTGGTCGACTTCTGGTCGATCGACACCGCGGGCGACAGGCCCTCGATGAAGTCAACGTCTGGCTTGTCCATCTGGCCCAAGAATTGGCGCGCATAGGCGCTCAAGCGACTCGACGTACCGCCGCTGCCCCTCCGCGAAGATCGTGTCGAACGCGAGCGACGACTTGCCGGAGCCGACTAGCCCGCTGAAGACGATGAGCGCGTCGCGGGGCAGGTCAAGGTCAACTCCCTTGAGATTGTGTTCACGCGCGCCGCGGATGATGAGCCGGTCATTCACATGGCCATGTTACGGGGATTTGATTCGAACGTGTGTTCGAATCGCCGATTCGGTGTTGAATGGCCCGATGACGATGTTTGCGGTGCACTACACCTACGACGAGCGCTTCGACGAGCGCGAAGCAATGCGCCCAGCACATCGGGCTTTCATCACCGGCCTGGCCGACGCCGGGGCCGCGCTGGCATTCGCGCGCTACGACGACGCTGGCTCGCCGGGCGCGTTGCTGATCTTCCAGGGTGGCAGCGCTGACGCTATTGAGCAGCTACTCGACGACGACCCATACGCCGCGGCAGGCTTGATCGTTGGCCGCGAGGTGCGTGTCTGGAATGCGACTGGTCCACTGCTTGACGCGTGACGAGTCACGGCGAGAGGGAACCACCAAGCTGCTCAACAAATTTTCCTGCCACCTTCTCGGATCTCATCATGTCTACGAGCGTTGTAGCGGAGAGATCGATCGTGACGCGGGTGGTTTCCCCCGACGCTTCGAGATACACGGTCATGTGCGAACCGTTCGACCACATCGACATGCCTTTGGAGTAGAACCGCTTGTAGATGGTCGAACTCGGGCTAACACTCCACCCTTGTGACGTCGCGCACCCATCCAGGTGGGGCCACACCTCGTGGAGGCCTTTGGGGATGGTGCCCACGAATCGCTTCACAATGACTCCGTCTTACGGGTGGCGATGAGGCTCGCGCCCGCAGCACACGAGCAGCACCACGAGGATGGTCACGCAACGACACCCACGTGGGAATGTCAGGAATCCACTCGAGCGGTTCGCCGCCGTTGATGAACGGCAGCGAGTTCTCGCGGAGCGCCTGGAAGATCAACTTGACCCCGATGAAGCCAAGGATCACGGCGAGCCCGTATGACAGATACATGAGTCGCGTGAGCAGCCCCTGCACCACGAAGAAGAGCTGGCGCAGGCCCATCAGCGCGAACGCGTTTGCCGTGAACACGATGTACGGATCTTGCGTGAGGCCAAAGATCGCGGGGATCGAGTCGAGCGCGAAGAGCACGTCCGTGGTGCCGATGGCGACCATGACGAGCAGCATCGGCGTCACGAGGCGCTTGCCGTTCTCGCGAACCCACAGCGCGGCACCGCGATAGTCGTCGGTGGCGGGCAGCACCTTGCGCACCCAGCGCGTTACTCGGTTCTCCTTGTACTCGACCTCGCCCTCCTCCGCACCGCCCTCGCGGGCGACGGTGAACGCGGTCCACAGCAGGAACGCGCCAAAGATGTAGAACACCCACGAGAACGCCGAAAGCGCCGCAGCGCCAGCAACGATGAAGATCGCGCGGAGCACAAGCGCGATGCCCACGCCAACCAGCAGCACGCGCTGGCGATGCATCGCGGGCACCGCAAACCGCGCGAGGATCACGAGGAAGACGAAGAGGTTGTCGACGGACAGCGACCACTCGGTGACGTAGCCGGCAAAGAACTCCGTTGCCTTCTGCGCCGAGCTGCAGCGCCCATACGCCGAGCCCAAACAGGACCGCGAGCGAGATGTAGAAGCCGGTCCATCGCGCGGATTCGCGGAACGTTGGCTCGTGCGGCTTGCGCACCACCACGAAGAAGTCGAAGACGAAGAGTCCCACAATGCCTGCGACGGTGACCGCCCACACGGCATAGGACTCCACTGCGCCCATCCTAGGCGCGGCGTTACTGCGCCCCCAGCATCTGCCGAAGTTCCTTCTTGAGCTCGCCGATCTCGTCGCGAAGCCGGGCCGCAAGCTCGAACTGCAGCTCGCCCTGCGGCCGAGCGCATCTGCGCGGTGAGGTCCTCGATGAGCTGGGTGAGTTCCTCTGCTGGGCGATCCGCCATGGGCGTGCGCGCGCCAGACGGCGTAGGCGCCTTGCGTCGCGTCCTTGAGCGTCGCAGCGGTGTCCGCCTCTTCGCGAGCGAGCATCTCGGTGATGTCGCCGATGCGCTTGCGCAGGGGCGTGGGGTCGATCCCGTGCTCGGTGTTGTAGGCGATCTGGATGTCGCGCCTGCGGTTGGTCTCGTCGATCGCCAACGCCATCGAGTCCGTGATGGTGTCCGCGTACATGTGCACCTCGCCGGACACGTTGCGCGCCGCGCGGCCGATGGTCTGGATCAGCGACGTCCCGGAACGCAAGAAGCCCTCCTTGTCCGCGTCGAGGATGCTCACGAGCGACACCTCGGGAAGGTCGAGGCCCTCGCGCAGCAGGTTGATGCCCACAAGCACGTCGAAGCGCCCCATGCGCAGTTCCCGCAGCAGCTCCACGCGGCGCAGCGTGTCGACATCAGAGTGGAGGTACTCGACGCGCACGCCCCGCTCGGAGAGGTACTCCGTGAGGTCCTCCGCCATCTTCTTGGTGAGCGTGGTGACGAGCACGCGCTCGTCTCGCTCGACCGCAGCCGCATCTGCTCCAAGAGGTCGTCGATCTGGCCCTCCGTGGGCTTGACCACGATCTGCGGGTCCACGAGTCCGGTTGGCCGAATGATCTGCTGGACCACGCCGTCGGCCAGTTCGAGCTCGTACTTGCCTGGCGTCGCCGAGAGGTAGACGGTCTGCCCGACCCGCTCCTTGAACTCCTCAAACTTGCAGCGGGCGGTTGTCCAGCGCCGACGGCAGACGGAAGCCGTGGTCAACGAGCGTGCGCTTGCGGGACTGCGTCGCCCTCGATACATCGCGCCGATCTGCGGCACCGTCACGTGCGACTCGTCGATGACGGTCAGGAAGTCCTCGGGGAAGTAGTCGATGAGCGTGTGCGGCGGCGTGCCCGTGCTCGCGCTGCTCGATGTGCCGCGAGTAGTTCTCGATTCCGGAACACGTGCCCACCGACCGCATCATCTCGAGGTCGAAGGTGGTGCGCATCTTGAGCCGCTGCGCCTCGAGCAGCTTGTCTTGCCGGTCGAGCTCCTCGAGCCGCTCCCCAAGTTCGAGCTCGATGGTGTGAGATGGCGCGGCTCATGCGCTGCTTGGCTCGCCACATAGTGCGAGGCGGGGAAGATGTGCACCTGTTCGCGGCGACTCGACGATGTCGCCCGTGAGCGGGTGAAGCGCATACAGCGCCTCGATCTCGTCGCCGAACAACTCGATGCGGATCGCCAGCTCCTCGTACACGGGGATGATCTCCACGGTGTCGCCGCGCACCCGGAACGTGCCGCGCGTGAACGCGAGGTCGTTGCGCGAGTACTGCATCTGCACAAACTCGCGGAGCAGCGACGTCGCGATCGAGCGCGTCGCCCACCTGCGAGCGTCACCATGCCGTCGATGTACTCCTCCGGCGTGCCGAGGCCGTAGATGCAGCGACACGGAGGACACCACGATCACGTCGCGGCGGGTCAGCAGCGAGTTGGTGGCCGAGTACCGGAGCCGCTCGACCTCCTCGTTGATCGAGGAGTCCTTCTCGATGTACGTGTCCGTCTGAGGGACGTACGCCTCGGGCTGGTAGTAGTCGTAGTAGCTGACGAAGTACTCGACCGCGTTGTTCGGCAGCAGGTCGCGGAACTCGTTGGTGAGCTGCGCGGCGAGGGTCTTGTTGTGCGCCATCACGAGCGTGGGCCGCTGCAAGTCGCTCGATGAGCCACGCGGTCGTCGCCGACTTTCCGGTTCCCGTCGCGCCCAGCAGGACGACGTCCTGCTCGCCCGCCTGGATGCGCGCGCGCGAGGTCTTCGATCGCGCCTGGCTGGTCGCCGGACGGCGTGTATTCGGAGATGACTTCGAACGGGTTCTCCGCACGGCGCAGGTCTGGAGTCATGCGACAACCGTACCTCGGGCCACTGACACGAGCGTCAGCGCGGCACGTGCTCGGCCCAGAACGCGTCGACCTGCGCCGCCAAGTTCTCCGGCGTTCCGGAGCCGTCGAGGACGGCGTCCGCGCACGGCGGCGCGCTGCTCGATCGGTGGCTTGCGCCGCCGATGCGCTGGCCAGCGCCTCTGCTCGCGTCATGCCCGCGATCGACATCGAGCCGCTGCAACTCGCACTTCGGGCGGCGCGGCAACGGTGACGACCATGTCGAAGTCCCCGCCCTGCCCCGTCTCCACGAGCAAAGGGATGTCATGCACGATGACGTCGACGCCGTCGAGCCGTGCCTGGCGATCGGCGGCGAGGCCCGCGGCAATGACGTACGGATGCACGATGCGGTTGAGGCGTTCGCGCTCGACGGGTCGTCGGCGAAGACGATGTCCGCAAGCGCCGCGCGGTCGAGCTTGCCCCGCACGATCACGCGCGTCGCCAAACTCGACGACGATGTCCACGAGGGCCGCGGAGCCGGGCTCGACCACGCGCCGCGCGAGGACATCGTGGTCGATGACGCGGGCCCCAAGTTCGCCAAAACGGCGCGCTGCAGTCGACTTGCCAGCGGCGATGCCGCCCGTGAGTCCGATGCGTAGCACAGCTGGCATCCTCACACGGCACGGCGCTGTGGGCAAACCAGCGTGCCGCGCTCACGCGCTGAGGAAAGCACAACGGGGGCCCGACGCTGCCGTCACGATGACGAGCGGGAGCCCCCGTTGGGGTGAACTGGTGGCTAGTTGCCGGTGAGCTTCTCGCGCAGTGCTGCGAGGCGCTCGTCGGAGGCGAGCGTGCCGCTCTCGACGACTCTTCTTCGTGCGAAGAGTACGAGGTGGCTGCGCCGCCGGACTTCGCGTCGCGCTTCTTGGCTGACGGGAGCCGCGGTCTCTGCCTCGAGGGCGCTGGCGTCCTGCTTGGCGACGAACGCCTTGTGGGCTTCCCAACGCTCGTGAGCCTTGGCGTAGTCCGCCTCCCAGGCCTCGCGCTGGGCGTCGAAGCCCTCGCGCCATTCCTGGGTGTCGGCGTCGAAGCCCTCGGGGTACTTGTAGTTGCCCTGCGGCGTCGTACTCGGCCGTCATGCCGTACAGCGCGGGGTCGAAGTCCTCGCCGTTGGGGTCGACGCCCTCGTTCGCCTGCTTGATGGACAGCGAGATGCGACGACGCTCGAGGTCGATGTCGATGATCTTGACGAAGACCTCTTCGTCGGCCTGAACGACCTGCTCTGGCAGCTCGACGTGGCGCACGGACAGCTCGGAGATGTGAACCAGGCCCTCGATGCCCTCGTAGACGCGAACGAACGCGCCGAACGGAACGAGCTTGGTGACCTTGCCAGGAACGATCTGGCCGATCGCGTGGGTGCGTGCGTAGACGGCCCACGGGTCTTCCTGCGTCGCCTTGAGCGACAGCGAAACGCGCTCGCGGTCCATGTCGATCTCGAGAACCTCGACCTCGACCTCTTGGCCCACGTTGACAACCTCGTTCGGGTGGTCGATGTGCTTCCACGACAGTTCGGAGACGTGCACGAGGCCGTCAACGCCGCCGAGGTCAACGAACGCACCGAAGTTGACGATCGAGGACACGACGCCCTTGCGGACCTGGCCGGGAGCGAGCGCGGTGAGGAACGTCGAGCGCACCTCGGACTGCGTCTGCTCGAGGAAGGCACGGCGCGACAGCACCACGTTGTTGCGGTTCTTGTCGAGCTCGATGATCTTCGCCTCGATCTGCTGGCCGATGTACGGGCCGAGGTCGCGAACGCGACGCATCTCGACGAGCGACGCGGGCAGGAAGCCGCGCAGGCCGATGTCGACGATGAGGCCACCCTTGACGACCTCGATGACCGTTCCGGAGACGATGCCGTCTTCTTCCTTGATCTTCTCGATCGAGCCCCACGCACGCTCGTACTGAGCGCGCTTCTTGGACAGGATGAGGCGGCCTTCCTTGTCCTCCTTGGTGAGGACGAGCGCCTCGATGGTGTCGCCAACGTTGACAACATCATCGGGGTCGGCGTCGTGGCGGATGGAAAGCTCGCGGGCAGGAATGACGCCCTCGGTCTTGTAACCGATGTCGAGGAGAACCTCGTCACGGTCGACCTTGACGATGATGCCGGCGACGAGGTCACCGTCGTCGAAGTTCTTGATTGTCGCGTCAATGGCGGCGAGGAAATCTTCGCTCGAGCCGATGTCGTTGAACGCGATCGGGGTGGTCTCGGGGGTGGATACGGACATAAAGGGAGTGACTCCGATGGACAGGTATGATGGATGAATGGAATGGTACGCGGGCAGCGACGCATGGCGCTACAGGCCAACGGAAATCCTACCCCGCGTGTGGCGCGCGCACAAACGGATGCGTGCCAGTCGTTAGCGGACCGTTACAGACCCCACGCCGCCGTCGAGCAGCTCCTTCTGGCACCCACTTGGTCTTGCCCATCATCATCGAGAAGTCCTTCGAGCACGATCTCCTCGCCCTGGAGCGCGGTGAACTTGCCGCCTTCACCACGCGATGATGGCGTCGATCGCCGCGACGCCGAACCGGGTGGCGAGCAGCCGGTCCGACGCGGTGGGGATGCCGCCGCGCTGCGCGTAGCCGAGCACCGTGAGGCGCGTGGGGAAGCCCGTGGCGGCCTCGATGGCCTTGGTGACCTCGTGGCCGATCGAGCCCGCGATGGGGTTGCCCTTCTCGTCGATGGTCGGGCTTGCCCGTCCAGTGGAGCCCTCGGCGGGAACCGCGCCCTCGGCGACGGCGACGATCGAGAAGTTCTTGTAGCGGTGGCGGTGCTTGATCTTCTTGGCGATCACGTCGATGTCGAACGGCTCCTCGGGCGCCAGGATGATGTCGGCGCCGCCCGCCATACCCGCGGTGACCGCGATCCAGCCCGAGTGGCGGCCCATGAGCTCGACGACCATCACGCGGTTGTGGGACTCGGCGGTGGAGTGCAGCCGGTCGATGGCCTCGGTCGCGATCGATGACCGCGGTGTCGAAGCCGATCGCCGCGTCGGTGCCCACCACGTCGTTGTCGATCGTCTTGGGAATGCCGATGACGGGCATGCCGGTCGCGACAGATACCTTGCCTGCTGCCTTGAGGGTGCCGTCGCCGCCGATGCAGATGAGTCCGTCGAGCTTCTCGTTGACGACCGTCTCCTTGCACGGCCTCCATGCCGCCCTCGACCTTGTGCGGGTGGCAGCGGGCGGTGCCGAGCATCGTTCCGCCCACGACGAGGATTCCGGAGACGTCGTCGCGAGTAGCGGCACGCGCGTCGCCGTCGATGACGCCTTGCCAGCCGTTGCGGAAGCCCACGATCGAGCAGCCGTGTTCCGAGGTGCCGCGCTTGACGACGGCGCGAATCGCCGCGTTGAGGCCGGGGCAGTCGCCGCCGCCAGTGAGCATTCCGATGCGCATGTGCCACACCCTAACCGCTATCAGTGTCCCGCGATCCGCCAATTGGTCACCGACGTCCAACGTTGACATCGAGCGGCACGGAGAGATCGCCTGCACCGCCCATCTCGTCCCTGAGAATGGCCTCCACGGCGTCCGCCTCGCCGGGCGCGGCCTCGACCACGAGTTCATCATGTACCTGAAGGATCTGTCTTGACGAGAGGCCCTCGTCTGAGGCGACGCGCGTCGACCGCGAGCATCGCGCGCTTGATGAGGTCCGCCGCGCTGCCCTGGATGGGCGCGTTGAGCGCCATGCGTTCCGCGATGTCGCGCCGCTGGCGGTTGGACGACGTCGAGGTCGGGCAGGTAGCGCCTGCCGCCCAAAGAGGGTCTCGGTGTAGCCGTCGCTCGTCGCCTGCTTCACCACGCCGCTCGCAGGTAGTCGCGCACGCGCGCCAAACCGCTCGAAGTAGTCGTCCATGAGCGCCTGCGCCTCGCCCACCGTCACGCTCAGCTGTCGGGCAAGACCAAAGGACGGACAGCCCGTAGGCGAGCCCGTACGACATCGCCTTGACGTGCGAACGCATCTCTGGGGTCACGCCCTCCGGGGGCACGCCAAACACGCGCGAGCCCACAAAACGGTGCAGGTCCTCGCCGTCGACTTGAAGGCGTCGATGAGCGCCGCGTCGCCGCTGAGGTGCGCCATGATGCGCATCTCGATCTGGCTAGTAGTCGGCGGTGACGAGCGTCTCGAAGCCCTTCGCCCACGACGAAGGCCTCGCGAATGCGGTGGCCCTCCTCGGTGCGAATCGGGATGTTTTGCAGGTTCGGATCCTTGGAGACGAGCCTGCCCGTCGACGGCAACGATCTGCGAGAACGTGGTGTGGATGCGCCCGTCAGCGCCGCACCGCATCGCGCAAGCGTCTCGATGATCTGGGCCAGCTTGGACGCGTCCCGATGCGCGAGCAGCGCCTCGAGGAACGGGTGCGGTTGCTTCTCGTAGAGGTCGGCGAGCGACGCGGCGTCCGTCGTGTAGCCGGTCTTGATCTTCTTGGTCTTCGGCATGCCAAGGCGGTCGAACAGCACCTCTTGCAGTTGCTTGGGGCGACGCGAGGTTGACGCGATCGCCGCCGATCGCCGCATACGCCTCCTCCGCCGCCTTCTCGGCGCGGCCAGCGCCTCGTCCGACAAGCTCCGCAAGTTGGCCGGCGTCGACCGCCATGCCCGCCGCCTCCATGCGCGCGAGCGCGATCGATGAGCGGCATCTCCATCTCGCGATACAGCGCGGTCATGCCGTGCGCGTCGACCTGGTCCTCGAGCTCGTCGGCGAGCGCAAACACCGCTGCGCGCCCTGCGCGCGGCCGCAGCCGCTTGCGGACCCTCGAGCCCAAGGTCGAGCTGACCCCCGTCAGCGCTCGCGTCGAGCGACACGCCCACGTAGCGCTGCGCGATCGTCCTCGAGCGTCGAAGCCTGCGCTGGTCCGGATTGACGAGGAACGCGGCAATCTGCGTGTCGCCCACCACCCCGTTCAGCGCGATAGCCGCGCGCCGCGAGCGCGTGCCACGCGTCCTTTGACGCCGTGCAACACCTTGGGAATCGTCCGCGTCGGCGAGCCACGCCGCGAGCGCCTCGTCCTCTGCCGGAGTTAGCGACGTCAGGTCGACGCCCTACGCGCGTCTCGCCCTGTGGCCACGCCAAGCGCCCACGCGTCGGCGTCGGCCCCAATGCGGCCCTCGACGTACACCGCGCAGCGCCGCGACGTGCGCCGCAATGCCAGCGACGCGGTTCGTCAGTGATGATCGACGAGCTCGGCAACGGCCGCGGCGGGAGTCCGCCTCGCCTGACGGTGGCAAACGCGAGCAGTTTGTCGCGCAGACCCCGGAACTGGAGCGCGTCGCACACCGCGTGAATCGCCGCGGCGTCGCCGCCCCGCGTACTCGCATGTCCGTCAACGGGCACGTCGACGTCGAGGTCGGTGAGCAGGTGGTTGAGTTCCCTGTTGAGTCTCACCTGGTCGAGGTGCGCTCGCAGGCTCTCCCCCGCCTTGCCAGGCACGTCGTCGGCCGACGCGAGGATCCCGTCGAGCCCGCCGTACGTGGCGATCCACTTGGCCGCGGTCTTGGGCCCGACGCCAGGCACGCCGGGCAGGTTGTCGCTCGTCTCCCCAACGAGGGCCGCGAGGTCCGGATACTGCTCGGGGCGCACGGCGTAGCGCTCGAACACGGCGTCTGGCGTGTAGTTCGACGAGGTCCGACACCCCCTTGCGCGGATACAGCAGGGTCACGTCGTCATTGACGAGCTGAATCGTGTCGCGGTCTCCGGAAACGACAAGCACCGTGCAGCCCGGCCTCGCGGCCCAAGCCGCGCGTACGTGGCAAGCAGGTCGTCCGCCTCGAAGTTGGGCTTGTCGACCGCGGCCACGCCAAGGGCGGCGAGCACCTCGCGCATGAGCGGAACCTGCGGCTCGAAGTCGGGCGGCGTGGCGTCTCGCGTGCCCTTGTACGACGGCAAGACGCTCGGTGCGGAACGTGCCGCCTGGGAGGTCGAACGCCACGGCGACGTGCGTGGGCTTGTGCTCGCGCATGAGGGTCGCGAGCATCGCCGTGAAGCCGTAGACGGCGTTCGTCGGCGCACCCGTCGGACGTGGCGAAATTCTCGACGGGAAGGCCGAAGAAGGCCCGAAACGCCATCGACAATCCGTCGACAAGTAGCAGTGTGTCTTTGGCTGATTCGCTCACAGGTGCCAACCTATCCTTATGACCGCCGACGAAGACGGGCCTGCCACTGACCTTTGCCGACGACACGCTGATCGCGCGGCTCGGCATGAATATCGTCTCGCGTAAGCGCTGACACCGTGCATCGCGACGATGCCGGTCAAGGGCAACACGCAGCCCTACGGACTCCTGCACGGCGGAGCGTCGGCCGCGCTTGCGGAGACGGTCGGCTCGCTCGGCGCGATGGCGCACGCGGGCGACGGACATGGTCGCCGTAGGCGTGGACCTCAACATCACGCACCACCGCGCCGTGACGTCAGGGTAATGTGACCGCGGTAGCAACGGCGCTGCACCTCGGACGCACCGTGGCGACGTATTCGATCGCGATTTCGGACGATCTGGCAAACTCGTCGCCACCGCGCGGCTTACGTGCTTAGTGAAAACACGCTACGTAACATGCGGGGGCTATGGTGCATTCGAACCGAACTGAGGAGGAGCACTGTGAAGCAGACGACACTGGGTTCCCTGGCGCGCAAACGGTGTTGTGGAGGATCCTCGCGATCGTTGCGATTGTCATCGTGTTGGCGTTCGATGATCGCGCAGGCAGCACAGGCGGCCCCCAGCGCAGACGGACAGCCCCACAATCGAGGCTGGCGACAACCGCTTGCTGCAGACATCTGCTCAACGGAATCATCTTTGGCCTGCTGCTCGCTCTCGCGTCGGTTGGACTCTCGCTGATCTACGGCACACGGGGCTGAGCAACTTCGCACATGGCGAGCAAGTGACGTTTGGCGCCGCGACCGCATACGTCGCCGTTGTCGCTGGTGCCCCCTTGTGGGTCGCGATCATCATCGCGGTGCTCGCCGGCGCCGCCTCTGGCTGGCTGCAAGACGTGCTGCTGTGGAAGCAACTGCGCAAACGCGGCGTGCCCCACATGCAGCAGATGATCGTGTCCATCGGCCTCGCGCTTGTGCTCATCAACATGATGCAGATCTGGATAGGCGCCAGATCGGCTCCGCCTCAGCACGAACTCGCCGGTCAAGTGCACTTCGGGCCCATCGCGCTGACGCCTCAGACCGCCTTGTCGATGCTCATCTGCGTGATCGCGCTCGGCTGGCGTCGCCTTCTTCCTCCTGCGCACCCGCCTGGGCCGCGCCACTCGCGCCGTGTCCGACAACCCGGCGCTAGCCGCGGCCACCGGCATCTCGGTGAACCGCGTGATCCGGGTGGTCTGGATGATCAGCTGGCCTCGCGGCGCTCGCCGGCCTCTGCTCGCCCTGTACGGCGACACGCTCGACTTCACTCTCGGTGCGCGCATTCTGTTGCTGATGTTCGCCGCGGTGACACTCGGCGGCCTTGGGCACCCGTTCGGCGCGGTCATTGGCGCACTCGTCATCGGCATCGTCGCGGAGCTAGCGACGGTGTAGGCCGCCGCCCGACCTCAAGTACGCCGCGGTGATGGCCATCCTGATCTTGATGCTGCTCGTGAGACCCCAAGGCATACTCGGCCGCAAGGAGAGGGTGGGCTGACATGGACTTCAATGACATCCTGCAGATCATCATTTCGCCCACCACGGCGGCCTTCGCGCTCGCCGCAATCGGCCTCAACTTCCACTTGGCCTCACCGGCCTGCTCAACATGGGCGACGCGGGCTTCATGCTGATCGGCATGTACGGCTACGGCATCTCCGTCATCACACGGAGTGCCATGCGTGGCTCGCGCTGATCATCGCGATTGCTCGGCGCCGTGGTGTTCTCGCATCGTGCTCGGGTGGCCGACGCTGCGGTTACGAGGCGACTATCTCGCCATCGTCACCATCGCGGCCGCCGAGATGGTCCGCATCATCGGCCGCAGTCAGTGGCTCAAGGACTTCACCGGCGGCAACACCGGCATCCGTGGCAAGGACTTCAAGGGCCCGTTCGAGGCCCTGTCTCCCTTCCCCGACCGACTCATCCGGATTGGGCCATGCAGTTCCACGGCACGCTCTCCAACTCGTGGTGGCTCATCACTCGTTGGCTGGGTCCTGGTCGCTGGGTTCGCGCTGCTGTTCTGGCGCCTCAACAAGAGCCCGTGGGGCCGCGTGCTTAAGGGCATCCGCGAGGACGAGGACGCCGTGCGGTCGCTCGGCAAGAACGTCTACAGCTACAAGATGCAGGCGCTCGTGATCGGTGGCGTGATCGGCGCGCTCGGCGGAGTCGTGTGGGCGCACGGCAACGCGATCTCGCCCGACTCGATGGGACGCACAACGACGTTCTGGATCTGGACGATGCTGCTCCTCGGAGGCGCGGCGACGGTGTTCGGGCCAATCCTCGGCACCGGCGTTGTTCTGGGCGCTCTACGTGGTCGATCAAGGGCTCGCCCCGCTCGTTCTGCCCGAACCTCGCATCCACACAGATCGAGCCGCTCGCGCTCGCTGCTCGTCGGGTTCGGCTTGATCCTGCTCATCGTGTTCAGACCACAAGGAATCCTCGGCGACGAGAGGGAGTTCGCGCTCAATGGCTAAGACAGACCTCTTCGCCCACGTCGAGCCCGCCGGGTTCGCAGCCAAGCCGGACCCGATCATCGATCGCCGACGGCGTCATGCGCTCGTTTGGCGGCCTCACGGCGGTCGATGTCGACGCACTTCGAGGCGCAGCGCCACGCGATCACGGCGCTCATCGGCCCCAACGGCGCCGGCAAGTCGACGTTCTTCAACCTGCTCACCGGCTTCGACAAGGCCCAAGAGGGCACAGGCATCGTTCAACGGCAACCCGCTCAAGGGCATGAGCTCCGCGCAAGGTCGCGCGTGCGGGCATGGTGCGCACGTTCCAGCTGACCAAGGCGCTGAGCCGCATGACGGTCATCGAGAACATGCGCCTCGGTGCCGCAAGAGCAAGGCGGCGAGAACTTCGCCACTGCGCTGCTCGCGCCGCTGTGGCAAGCGCGAACGAGGAGATCACCGAGCAAGGCCGAGGAACTCCTCGTGCGCTTCAAGCTCATCGACAAGCGGGACGACTACGCGGGTTCGCTCTCCGGCGGTCAGCGCAAGTTGCTCGAGATGGCGCGCGCGCTCATGTCCAAGCCCGACGATGGTCATGCTCGACGAGCCGATGGCCGGCGTGAACCCCGCGCTCACCGAGTCGCTGCTTGAGCACATCGTTGCGCTCCGCGACCAAGGCGTGACGGTGCTGTTCGTTGAGCACGACATGCACATGGTGCGCCGCATCTCCGACTGGGTGGTGGTCATGGCGGAGGGCCGGATCATCGCCGAGGGCGACCCCCACGAGGTCATGAAGAACAAGCCGTCCAGGACGCCTACCTTGGCTCTCACCACGACACCGACCTGTCTGAGGAGCGCTCGTGATCGACGACCGAACGTCGATCATCTCCGCAGACGACCTCATCGCCGGCTACCTGCCCGGCGTCGACATCCTCAACGGATGCTCGATGGAGGTCAAGAAGGGCGAACTCATCGGCATCATCGGCCCCAACGGCGCCGGGAAGTCGACGTTCCTCAAGGCGCTCTTTGGCCTGGTCCCCGTGCGCTCCGGCATCGTGCACGCTTCGACGGCGAGGACATCACCAACATGCGCGCCAACGAGCTGGTCACGCGCGGCATCGGCTTTGTCCCGCAGAACAGACAACGTGTTCCCCTCGCTGTCCATCGAGGAGAACCTCGAGATGGGCGCGTTCCAGCAGCCCAAGAGGTTCGAGCGACCAGCGCGACAAGATCTTCGAGCTGTTCCCCGTGCTCAAGGACCGCCGCAGCCAGCGTGCCGGTTCCCTCTCCGGAGGCGAGCGGCAGATGGTCGCCATGGCCCGGGCGCTCATGATGGACCCCAAGGTGCTGCTGCTCGACGAGCCGAGCGCGGGCCTCTCCCCCGCTCGCCAGGACGAGACCTTTGTGCGCACTCGCGACATCAACCGCACAGGCGTCACCGTCATCATGGTTGAGCAGAATGCCCGACGCTGCCTCCAGATTTGCGACAGGGGTTACGTGCTCGACCAAGGCACGACCGCGTACACGGCGACGGGCCAGGAGCTGCTGAAGGACCCCAAGGTCATCGAGCTGTACCTCGGCACGCTCGGCGCCTAGCCCAGCCCCACCGCTAGCCAGCACGTCGCTGCCGCGGCGGCCTACCGTCCACCACGTCTGGCTGCCGCACCAGCGTGTCGCCGCGTGCGCGCTGTGACGGCGGCACCCGCTGCGCTCCGTAGTTCGGCGTGTCGCACGAGCTCGCGGTGCGCGTCCTCGACGTCGTGGCGTCGTACGCCCGACGCAGTGGCGGCCCGTCCGCAGGCAAGCAAAAGGGCCCCCGGCCGAAGCCGGGGGCCCTTCGCTGTAGGTGTGAGCTACTTCTCGGCGTTCTCGCCCTCAACAGCCGACTGTCCACACGGGGACGTTGTTGCCGTCGAACATGTAGATGCCGATGAAGGCACTCGACGGGTCGTTCTTCGAGTTGAAGGGACCAGAGCCGGCAACGGGCTTGTACGTGATCTCCTTGCCATCCTTGATCAGGGCGACGCAGTCCGCGAACGTCGCGCACTCGTCACCACCCTTGGCACCGGAGACCGCAGCCATGTTGGCCTGGATCGTCGCGCCGTCAGTGGCTCCACCCTTTTCAGCGGCGAGGGCCACGAGCATGGTGGAGTCGTAGGACTCAGGGCCGTACGCGAACGAGGTCAGCGGCTCGGGAGCCACCGAGTTCAGACGGTCCTGGAAGTCCTGCGTCGGGGACGCGCCGGGAATGGTGCCCTTGGCGCCCTCGAGGGTGCCAGCGTCGAAGTCCTTCGAGTAGTCGGCCGTGTTGCCGTCAACCATGTAGATGTTCGCGGCCGGGTAACCAGCCGCAATCGAGCTTGGGGATGATCTGCTTGGTCTGGTCGAAGGCGAGATCAACAGATCGCGTCGGGGTTCGTGGCGAGGGCGTCTGCGACGATCGAGGCGAAGTTCGACGCCTTGGGGTCGAACTCGTCGACCGGACTTGCCGTATGTGACGGTTGCGCCACCAGCCTCGACGGTCGTCTGGACGACGTCGCGGAGCGAGGTGCCGTAGTCGTCGTTGAAGACGAGGATGCCGATGTTCTTCTTGCCGTCCGTCGAGCAGCAGCTTGGCCATGACGTCGCCCTGGATCGGTGTCCGGCGGTGCCACGCGGAAGTAGAACGGCGAGTAGCCGCTCAGCGCGGTCGACGTGTTCGCGGGCGAGATCATGACGATCGGCCGCAGCCGCGATCGTGTCGACGACGTTCAGCGAGACCGTGGACGACGCGGCACCGATGATGGCGCCAACGCCGTCGCTAATGAGCTTGTCGACGGACTGCGCTGGCGATCGTGGGGTTGTCGGCGTCGGACGAGTCCGTGTGGTCAACTTCGACACGGCGTGCCAAGGACGCCGCCAGCGTCGTTGATCTCCTTGATAGCGAGGTCAACGCCTGCGACCTCGGGCGGGCCGAGGAAGGCGAGGCTAGCCGGTAACGGCAAGAAGGGTGCCGACCTTGAGCGCAGCGACATCTCCTCCTGCGAGCACGGCGACCCGGACGTCGGCTGGGGTCGTCGCTCGAACGAGCAGGCGGCAAGGGCCAGCGCCGCGACGGCTGCAAGAGCGGAGCCGCGTGCGATGGTGTTCCAACGTGCCATGTTTGTTTCCTCCATACCGGCGCAGGCGCCAGCCGACCAGCCACTGGGGACTTTCCCTCGAAGCGTAATGGCCACGCTATCTGGTCGAGGTTTCGGTGGTGCGTCGGCTGAGTCACGATTTCTGTGACCTTAAAGCGCGTGGACCAGGCACCGTTTGACGCTACTTGCCGCCCATTTGCTCGATGACGGCTTCGGCAACTTCGCGCATGGTGAGACGGCGGTCCATCGAGGTCTTCTGAATCCAGCGGAAGGACTCCGGCTCGTTGAGCTTCATCTTCTCCATCAGGATGCCCTTGGCGCGCTCAACCTTCTTGCGGGTTTCCATGCGCTCGTGTGATGTCGGCGATCTCGGCCTCAAGAGCGCGGAATCTCGACGAAGCGAGACGCCGCGATCTCGACGGCCGGGCAGCAGGTCGCCCGGCGTGAAGGGCTTGACGACGTACGCCATGGCGCCGGCGTCGCGCGCACGCTCCACCAGCTCGGTCTGCGAGAACGCGGTCAGCAACACCACGGGCGCGAGGCGATCCTTCGCGATGTGTTCGGCGGCGGTGATGCCGTCCATGACGGGCATCTTGATGTCCATGACGATCACGTCCGGCTTGTGTTCCTTGGCGAGCGCCACCGCCTCTTCGCCGTTCGCTGCCTCGCCGACGACCTCGTAGCCGCCTTCGCGGAGGGTCTCCACGATGTCCATGCGGATGAGCGCCTCGTCTTCCGCTACAACGGCGCGGCGACGCTTGTGGCGCTGCCAGGTGTTTCTTGGGGTCGTTCACAACCGCTAGCCTAGTGTGCGCGCCCCGATAGCCCAACCGGCAGAGGCATACGGCTCAAACCCGTACCAGTGTGGGTTCGAATCCCACTCGGGGCACCGAACAGCAGACTCCACCCGCTACCGGGCAATGCGTTCCACGACGGTCGCATAGAGGCCCGGGAAAGTTGCCGAAACGGGCACGATGCCGCGGCGCAGCGGCGAACGAGCTACGGCGAGCAGAGCCCTTCGTGATGAGCCGATAGTCCCGCGTCGCGGCTGTCCACGCCCTCTCGTAGGACGGCCGACGACATGGCAACGTCCGGCCCCAAGGTCGCGACCGCAGCTGCGGCTTGCGCGAGGCCCACGCGTATCCCCTCCCCCGTCAGCGCGTCGACGTATCCACCGGCGTCGCCGACGAGCCGCACGCGGCCAGCCGTGCGCGCGCGTGTTCGCTGCAGCAGCGGCCCCGCCCCGAGCGTCGGCCCCAGGCCTCCCGCCGCGGCCAACCGCGACCGCAGGTCAGGGAAGGCGTCGAGGCACGCTTCAAAGTCAAGGCGCGGCGGTCCGAGTAGCGCAACCCCAACGACACCGGCCGCGACGGGAGTCACATAGGCCTCGGCGTGTTGCGCCCCAGTGCACCTCAACTCTGTCGCTCCAGGGCTCGACGCCAAAGTGCCGCCGAATGCCGTAGCGGCGGTGGCGACCGGACCGCGCGGGCAACGTCCAGACCAGTGGCGCGGCGCACGGTCGAGTGCAGCCCATCGCACGCCATGAGCCACTGGGCGCGAACGCCCGCGGCGGTGACGGAACTCCGCGTCCTGTGTCACCCGTATCGACCTTCGCCGTGAGGAACCGACGCCAAGTTCCGCCGCCCGCAAGCGCAAGCGCTTGCATGGAGGGCGGTCCGACGGACGCCGAGCCCCTGCCCGCTCTTGAAGGCATGGTCGGCAGTGCGGTCGCGAGCGATGTAGGTAATCCCGCTGATCGCGTGCCCAACGTGGGGTGCACACCCAACCGCTCGAGAGCAGTAACCGCGCCAGGCATAAGGCCCTCGCCGCACGCCTTGTCGATGGGGGTGGCACGCGGTTCGACAACGAGCGCAGTCAAGCCCGCGAGGCGAGCCTCTATCGCCGCCGCGAGCCCGATAGGCCCGCCCCCGACGACCAAGACGTCAACGTCCGTGTCGGTCGACCTTGACCGCTCACGCGGGCGCCACGGAGGTGAACATCCGCGCGTGCGAGTGTTCGGACAGCAACGCGGGCCTTGGGACGCTTCGTACCATCCAAGTATCGTGACACGCTATTGGGGCAGCGCGCTCACGGGAGGCGCGCAACACGCCGCATCGAGGCGCGATAGTGGGTCGAACGAGGGAGCAGAATGCGCGAGGACGTCACGCAACAGAAGCGCGTCCGCAATCTTGCTCTCGCGTGCCACCCGGGGCCAACGGTCGCCGTCACAACGTTCTCCATGGCGATGGCTGCTGGAGCGAGCGCCCCGGCGAGCACAACGGCGCTCGTTGGCGCCGCAGTCCTCGCCGGACAACTGTCGATCGGTTGGTCAAACGATTGGATTGACGCCGACCGCGACGCGGCTGTCGGTCGCACTGACAAGCCGGTCGGCGCGGGACTGCTTCCTGTTGCCGTGGTGCGCAACGCGGCGCTCATTGCGCTCGCCACCAGCGCCGCGTTCTCGATGGCACTTGGGTGGAGGGCCGGGCTTGTCCAAATGTTCGTTGTGGCTATGGGGTGGGCGTACAACCTCGGGCTCAAGAGCACGGCGTGGTCGTGGGCTGCCATATGCGCTCGCGTTCGGGGCATTGCCACTCGCGATCGCGCTCTCCTTACCGGGCCATCCGGTTGCTTCCTGGTGGGCGATCGCGGGCGGCGCGCTCTTGGGCGTCGGCGCTCACGGAGCCAACGTGATCCCGGATCTGCAGGACGACAGCGAGACTGGCGTGCGCGGGTTGCCGCACCGTATGGGTCTGACCGCCACGAGCATCGGGTCGGCCGTTGCGCTCATGACGGCGACTGTGTTCGCGGTGTTGGTGCCAGCCGGGCAGCCCCTCGGCCGGCGCTCTCGCAGCCCTCGTCGCCGCGCTTGCCCTGACGGTGGTGGGCACGACGACCGCGCTCAAGGGCGGCCGGAGCCGTATTCCGTTCAACGCGGCGATCGCCGTGGCCGCCATCGACGTTGTGCTGCTTGTGCTCTCCGATTGGGTGGTGCCGCGCTGAGGCGCCATCCAGTTGCGTCGAAACGTCGCGGCGCGGTGTACTCGGAGTACCGAATGACCTGAGGAGACCGCATGGCCAAGCGCAACATCGCGCTCGTCGCACACGACAACAAGAAGCCGGAGTTGCTCGAGTGGGCTAGCTTCAACAAGGGCACCCTCACGCCCCACCACCTCTACGCGACGGGCACCACGGGCACGATGCTCGAATACGAGCTTGGGCCTGCCGGTCACCCGATTTCTCTCCGGGCCGGTAGGCGGCGATCAGCAGATCGGCGCGCGCATCGCCGAGGGCTCGATCGACATGCTCGTCTTCTTCTGGGATCCGCTCGAGCCCCAGCCCCACGATCCCGACGTCAAGGCGCTGCTGCGGCTCGGCGCCGTGTGGAACATCCCCATGGCGTGCAACGTCGCGACCGCCGACTTCCTCATCTCGTCGCCCCTGTTCAACGAGGGCTACCAGAACGTGCGCCCAGACCATACGCCCCGCACGTGGGACGAGAAGCAGCCGTAGGCGAGTTCGGCGCACAACGCAAGCGAGCGTCGGGCATATGCCCGACGCTCCGCTCACGTAAGTAGCAAGAACTAGCCGCGAACTTGGCCGACCTTGTGGACGAAGAACGAGTTGGTCGTGCCGGGAATGCCGACCGGCGTGCCGGAAACGACGACGACGTAGTCGCCATCAACGGCGCGGCCCGATTCCTTGAGGTAGGTGTCGACGAGCATCACCATCTCGTCGGTCGAGTCCACGTGGTCCACGAGCTCCGCGTTGACGCCCCACGACAGCGCGAGGCGCTTCTGGGTGTGTGCGTCGGGCGTGAACGCGATCATGGGCGTCTCTGGACGCAGGCGCGACATGCGCAGCGCCGAGTCGCCGGACTGGGTGAACGTCACGATGTACTTCACGTCGAGGACCTTCGCCACGTCCGCCGCCGCGTGAGTGATGGCGCCGCCACGCGTCTTCGGCGTGGTGAGGAACGGGGCGATGCGGCGTAAAGCCCTTCTCCTCCGTGTTGCGGATGATGCGGGCCATGGTCTCCACCGTGATGAACGGGAAGTCGCCCAACGTCGTCTCGCCGGAAAGCATCACGGCGTCCGTGCCGTCGAGGATCGCGTTTGCGCAG
The DNA here is from genome assembly GCA_963757685.1 of uncultured Actinomycetota bacterium. GTDB lineage: Bacteria > Actinomycetota > Actinomycetes > Actinomycetales > Demequinaceae > Demequina. The sequence goes on from CAVWSW010000004.1 coordinate 498,228, forward strand.
TCAGACGTCTCGGCGCGCGTTGGCACGGGCGAGTGCGTCATGGACTCGAGCACCTGCGTGGCGACGATGACGGGCTTGGCACTGCGCGCGGCACAGCTCGATGGCGCGCTTCTGCACGAGCGGCACGTCTTCGAGCGGAAGCTCGACGCCGAGGTCGCCGCGGGCAACCATGACGCCGTCGAACGCGTCGACGATCTCCTCGAGGTTGTCGACGGCCTGCGGCTTCTCGACCTTGGCGATGACGGGAACGACGCGGCCCTCTTCGGCCATGATGCGTGCCACATCCTCGTAGTCCTCTGCGGAACGCACAAACGACAGCGCGATGAAGTCGGCGCCGATCGCGAGGCCCCAGCGCAGGTCGTCCTCGTCCTTCTCGGACAGCGCGGGCACGGAGACCGCGACGCCGGGAAGGTTGATGCCCTTGTTGTTCGACACGGCGCCGGGAACCACGACGGTCGTCACCACGTCGGTGTCTCGGTGACGCTCGGTGACCTCAAGGCGCACCTTGCCGTCGTCGATGAGCAGCGAGTCGCCGACGTTGCAGTCGCCCGGCAGTCCCTTGAAGGTGGTGCCGCAGATGTCCTTGGTGCCGACGACGTCGCGCGTCGTGATGGTGAAGACGTCGCCAACCGCGAGGTCGTGAGGGCCGTCCGCGAAGCGCTCGAGGCGGATCTTGGGGCCCTGCAGGTCCACGAGCACGGCGACGTTGCGGCCGGCCTCTTCTGCCGCCTGGCGCACGTTGCGGTACACCTCTTCGTGCTCTGCTTCGCTGCCGTGGCTGCGGTTGATACGGGCCACGTCCATGCCCGCCGCGACCAGCTTGCGCATGTTTTCCAGCGAGGCGGTCGCGGGGCCGATGGTGCAGACAATCTTCGCGTTTCGCATGTTCTCCAACTTAGTTGTTGTTCATGGCACGGAAAAGGTCTTAGGCACGAGGCCGAGTTCGCGCCGTGATAGGTGCCGGCAGCTCGGTGCTTCCGGTCAAGTATTCGTCGATCGCGGCCGCTGCGGCGCGGCCCTCCGCGATGGCCCAGACGACGAGCGACTGCCCGCGACCCGCGTCGCCGGCGACGAAGACGCCGTCTTGCGACGGTCGCGAAACGGTCGTCGCGCGCGAAGGCCTGGCGCTCGTTCACGGTCACGCCAAGCTGCTGCGAGATCAGGTCGGCCTCCGGGCCCGTGAAGCCCATCGACAAGCAGCACCAGGTCCGCAGGAATCTCTCGTTCGGTGCCCGGCGCGGGTCCGCGCATGCCATTGGGCATGACCTCGGTGGTCGCGAGCCGCAGCGCGCGTCACGTGGTGGTCCTCGTCGCCAAGGAACTCGACGGTGGACGCGAGGAACGTCGCGCTCGCCGCCCTCCTCGTGCGAGCTCGACACCTCGAACAGCAGCGGGTGCGTCGGCCACGGCTGGTTCTTCGCGTCGCGCTCCTCCGGCGGCTTGCACGCCGATCGCGAGCGTCGTGACCGACGCCGCGCCCTGGCGCAACGCGGTGCCGAGGCAGTCGGAGCCGGTGTCGCCGCCGCCGATGATGATGACGTGCTTGCCCTTCGCGGTGATCTGGTTGGGCACGACGGTGCCCTCCGCCTCCTGGTTGCCCTGCGTGAGGTACGGCATCGCGAAGTGGATGCCCTGCATGTACCTGCCAGGAATCGGGCAGATCGCGCGGGACCGTGCGCGCCCGTGGCGACGAGCACGGCGTCATAGCGCGCACGCAGGTGGTCCCACGTGATGTCGCTGCCGATCTCGACGCCCGTGCGGAACACCGTGCCCTCCGCCTCCATCTGGCGTCACGCGGCGGTCGATGTGGATCTTTTCCATCTTGAAGCTCGGGCACGCCGTAGCGCAGGAGGCCGCCAATGCGGTCCGCGCGCTCGTATACGGCGACGGTGTGGCCCGCGCGCGTGAGCTGCTGCGCGGCGGCAAGGCCCGCGGGCCCGGAGCCGACAACGGCGATCGTCTTGCCCGTGTGGCGTTGCGCGATCTTGGGCGGTTACCAGGCCCTGCTCGAACGCCTCGTCGATGATCGACACCTCGACGTTCTTGATGGTCACCGCGGGCTGGTTGATGCCCAGCACGCACGCGGTCTCGCACGGCGCGGGGCAAATGCGGCCCGTGAACTCGGGGAAGTTGTTGGTCGCATGGAGGCGGTCGATGGCGTCTTCCCAGTGCTCGCGCCACGTGAGGTCGTTCCACTCGGGAATGAGGTTGCCGAGCGGGCACCCCTGGTGGCAGAACGGAATGCCGCAGTCCATGCAGCGGCCCGCCTGCCGCTGCAGCATCGTCTCGTCCTTCGCGAGGTCGTCCTTGACGTCCGCCCAGTCCATGAGGCGAATCGGCACGGGCCGGTTCGCGGGGAGTTCGCGCTCGCGAGTCGTTCAGGAATCCGCGGGGATCAGCCACCAGTCACCTCCAAGAACTCGGCCCACGCACCCGGCGCGGCGAGGTCGCCGCCGGTCTCCTCGAGCTCTGCCAGCGCCTCGCGAACCCGCGCATACTGCGCGGGCAGCACGCGCGTGAAGCGGCCCGACGCTGCGGGCCAGTCCGCGAGCAGCTCGCGCGCGATCGGCGAGTCGGTCTCGGCGAGGTGCTTTTCGACGAGCGAGCGCACGATCACCTCGTCTTCCGCGTCGAGCGGGCTAAGCGTGAGCTCGCCCGCGGCGAGAGCGTCGGCGTTCACGCGGGACTCCCGCAGGTCGAGCACGTAGGCCGTGCCGCCCGACATGCCCGCGCCAACGTTGCGTCCCGTGCGGCCAAGGATGACCGCGGTTCCGCCCGTCATGTACTCGAGAGCGTGGTCTCCCACGCCCTCGACGACGGCCGTCGCGCCGGAGTTGCGCACGCAGAAGCGCTCCCCCACTTGGCCGCGCAGGAAGATCTCGCCGCACGTTGCGCCGTAGCCGATCACGTTGCCCGCGATCACGTCTTGGGAATCGTCGAGCATCGCTGCGCGATCGGGGCGCACGACGACGCGGCCGCCGCTGAGTCCCTTGCCCGCGTAGTCGTTGGCGTCGCCGAAGAGGCGCAGCGTGACGCCCTTCGGCAGGAACGCCCCGAACGACTGGCCCGCCGTACCCGTGAGGTTCACGGTGATCGTGTCGTCGGGAAGGCCCGCGCCCTGGTACCGGCGCGTCACCTCGTACCCGAGCATCGTGCCGACGGTGCGGTTCACGTTGCGAACCGCGGTGTCGATGACGACCGGCGCGCCCGTCTCGAGCGCACTCGGCGCCGCCGCGATCAGCTCGATGTCGAGCGCCGCGTCGAGCCCGTGATCCTGCGTCGTGGCTGTTCAGAGGCGCGAGCCGGCTGGCGGGCACCGCGAGCACGGGCGCAAGGTCGAGCCCTTGGGCCTTCCAGTGGTCGATCGCCGCGCGCGTGTCGCAGGACCTCGACGTGGCCGACGGCCTCCTCGATGGAGCGGAAGCCAAGTGCGGCAAGCAGCTCGCGCACTTGCTGCGCGATGAACACGAAGAACGTCTCCACGAACTCCGGCTTGCCGCTGAAGCGCTCGCGCAGCTCGGGGTTCTGCGTGGCGACGCCAACCGGGCACGTGTCCAGGTGGCACACGCGCATCATGATGCATCCGGACACCACGAGCGGCGCGGTGGCGAAGCCGAACTCCTCGGCGCCAAGCAGCGCGGCGATGAGCACGTCGCGGCCCGTCTTGAGCTGGCCGTCGACCTGGACGACGATGCGGTCGCGCAGGCCGTTGCGCACAAGCGTCTGCTGGGTGTCGGCGAGGCCGATCTCCCACGGCGCACCCGCGTGCTTGAGCGAGTTGAGCGGGGACGCGCCCGTGCCGCCGTCGTGGCCGGAAATCAGCACCACGTCGGACTTGCACTTGGCGACGCCCGCCGCGATGGTGCCGATGCCAACCTCGGAAACGAGCTTGGTGTGGATCCGCGCCTCGGGGTTGGCGTTCTTGAGATCGTGGATGAGCTGCTTGAGATCCTCGATCGAGTAGATGTCGTGGTGCGGCGGCGGCGAGATGAGGCCGACGCCGGGCGTCGAGTGGCGCGTCTCCGCGATCCACGGATACACCTTGGCGCCGGGCAGCTGGCCGCCCTCGCCCGGCTTTGCGCCTTGGGCGAGCTTGATCTGCAGGTCGTCCGCGTTGACGAGGTACTCGCTCGTCACGCCAAAGCGACCGGAAGCGACCTGCTTGATCGCGCTGCGCCGCTCCGGGTCGTGGAGGCGCTCAGGCGACTCGCCGCCCTCGCCGGTGTTCGACTTGCCGCCGAGCCGGTTCATCGCGATCGCGAGGGTCTCGTGCGCCTCTTGGGAGATGGAGCCGTAGGACATCGCTCCGGTGGAGAAGCGCTTGACGATGTCCTTGATGTGCTCGACCTCTTCGATGGGGATGGGCCGGCGCTCGGACTCGAACTCGAGCAGGCCGCGCAAGCGTCATGAGGTTGCGCGACTGGTCGTCGATGAGGTCCGTGTACTCCTTGAAGACCTCGTACTGCCGCGTACGCGTCGAGTGCTGGAGCTTGAACACCGTCTCGGGGTTGAACAGGTGCAGTTCGCCGTCGCGGCGCCACTGGTACTCGCCGCCCGTTGCAGGCGCTGGTGCGGCGGCCGCTCGCCGCTCAGCGGATACGCGTCGCGGTGGCGCTGCGCCACCTCGTCTGCGATGACATCGAGGCCGATGCCGTCGATCTGGCTTGGCGTGCCCGCAAAGTGCTGGTCGACCATGGCGCGGCTCAGGCCGATCGCCTCGAAGACCTGGGCGCCGCGATACGAGGCGATCGTGGAGATGCCCATCTTCGACATGATCTTGAGCACGCCCTTGCCGAGCGCCTTGATGAGGTTCTTGACCGCCTTCTGCGGCGTGATGTCGCCGAAGTAGCCCGACTTCGCGAGGTCCTCGACCGTCTCCATGGCGAGGTACGGGTTGACCGCGGCGGCTCCGTAGCCGATCAGCAGCGCGACGTGGTGGACCTCGCGCACGTCGCCCGCCTCGACGACCAACGACACCTTGGTGCGCGAGTGGTTGCGCGTGAGGTGGTGGTGCACCGAGCTGAGGAGCAGCAACGACGGAATGGGCGCGTGCTCTTGGTCGCTGTCGCGATCGGAGAGCACGAGGAAGCTGACGCCCTCGTCGATGGCCGTGTCCACCTCGCGGAAGATCTCGCCGAGGCGGCGCTCAAGCCCCGCGCCGCCCTCGTGCACGCGATAGCGGCCCTTGATGGTGCGCGAGGAGAAGATGCCCTTGAGTCGCGGGTCCGCGTCGACGTGGATGATCTTCGCGAGCTCGTCGTTGTCGATGACCGGGAAGTCGAGCACGAGCTTGCGCGCGTGCGTGGGGTCGGACTCGAGCAGGTTGGGCTCTGGGCCGATCGCGCCGGAGATCGACGTGACGAGTTCTTCCCGGATCGCGTCGAGCGGCGGGTTGGTCACTTGCGCGAACATCTGCGTGAAGTAGTCGAAGAGCAACCGCGGGCGGCCCGAAAGCACCGCGATAGGCGTGTCCGAGCCCATCGCCCCCAATGGCTCGGTGCCCGCCTGCGCCATCGGCGCGAGCAGCACCTTGAGCTCTTCCTCCGTGTACCCAAACGTGCGCTGGCGACGGTTGACCGAGTGCGTCGAGTGCGCGATGTGCTCGCGATCGGGAAGGTCGGAAAGGCGCACCGTGTGCTCGGCAACCCACTCTGCGTATGGGTGCTCGGCGGCGAGGCGAGTCTTGATCTCGTCGTCCTCGACGATGCGGCCGGCCGCGGTGTCGACGAGCAGCATGCGGCCCGGCTGCAGACGGCCCTTGCGGACCACGGTCGCTGGATCGATGTCGAGCACGCCCGCCTCGGAACTGAGCACCACGAGGCCGTCGTCCGTCACCCAGAAGCGACCAGGGCGCAGGCCGTTGCGGTCAAGCACGGCGCCAATGACGGTGCCGTCGGTGAAGGTAAGCGACGCGGGGCCGTCCCACGGCTCCATCAGCGTGCCGTGGTACTCGTAGAACGCGCGCCGGTCGGGGTCCATCTCGTCGTTCTTCTGCCACGCCTCGGGAATCATCATGAGGATCGCGTGCGGCAAGCGAGCGGCCGCCAAGGTGCAGCAGCTCGAGCACCTCGTCGAACGACGCAGTGTCAGAGGCCGACGGCGTGCACACCGGCATGAGGTCGGCGAGGTTGCCAAGCAGTTCGGACCGCAGCGTACCCTCGCGGGCCGCCATCCAGTTGCGGTTGCCCCGGACGGTGTTGATCTCGCCGTTGTGGGCGATGAGCCGCAGCGGCTGCGCGAGCGGCCACGAGGGGAACGTGTTCGTCGAGAAGCGCGAGTGCACCAGCGCGAGTTCCGACGCGAAGCGCTCGTCTTGGAGATCGGGGAACACCTGCTCCAGCTGGTACGTCGTGAGCATGCCCTTGTAGCTGAGCGTGCGCGCGGAAAGCGAAGCGAAGAACGGCCCGCCCGCGTTCTCTGAGCGCTTGCGCACGCGGTACAGCCGGCGGTCCAGATCGATGTCCGCCGCGCCGTCTGCAGCAACGAACACCTGGCGGAACGTGGGCATAGCGGCGCGAGCGGACGGGCCAAGCGGGTCCGGGTTGACGGGGACGTCGCGCCAACCGAGAACTGTCACGCCTTCCGAGGCGGCAGCCTGCTCGAACACGGCAACCTGCTCGGCTTCGCGGCCGGGCTCGAGGAAGGCGATGCCGACGGCGTACGAGCCAACAGCTGGCAGATCAAAGTCGACGACCGCGCGCAAGAAAGCGTCGGGAATCTGGGTCAGGATCCCAGCGCCGTCGCCGGTCTCTGTCTCCGCGCCAACCGCGCCGCGGTGCTCAAGGTTCTTGAGGGCGGTGAGGCCTGCAACGACGATGTCGCGGCCCGCGTACCCGCGCAAAGTCGCCACGAAGGCCACGCCGCACGAGTCGTGCTCGTACGAGGGGTCGTAGAGGCCACCTGCATGCAGGTGATCGCGAAGCTCCGCGGCCATCACACCGTCCTTCTTCGCCGTCGACGCGCGTCAACGGCTGCTTAGTTTTCGGGACGCCGTCGACCCGTATCTCACACGGGTACTCAGCGTACCGTGTGGACCGTCGGCCCAAGAATTCCCTAAGGTCCCAGGCTTTGGCACCAGGAGTCTTGTTCAGGCGTCGACGCGCCCAGTGCCCGTGGGATCGCTCTCTTGCGAGTCGCCTTCGTGGGCCTCGTCGCTTGTTGCAGGGGGATCGCCCCCGTCAGTTTGTGTGGAGGGGTCGCCTCCGTTGTTTTCACTCGCTACGTCGTCAAGCGCGGCATTGTCGACCGCTGCCAGTTGGTTGCGCGGCACGCGAACTGCTAGGTCGCGCTGGCGTGCGCCGAGCCAGAAGAACATGATGGTGGCGCCAACCAGCACGACTGCCGCAACAAACACGTTGATGCGGATGCCAAAGAAGTGGTGGGCATCGTCGATGCGCATCGCTCTCGATCCACAACCGCCCGGAGGTGTACACCATGACGTAGAGCCAGAAGACGCGTCCGCCGCGCAGGTCGAGTCGCTTGTCGAGGTAGACGATGAGCGCGGCGCCGAGCAGGTTCCACACGAGCTCATAAAGGAACGTCGGGTGGAAGGTCGCGTATGCCTCAAAACCTGCGGGGCGATAGATCACGTCGACATGGAGCGCCCACGGCAGGTCCGTTGGCCTCCCGAAGAGCTCCTGGTTGAAGTAGTTGCCCATACGCCCGATCGCCTGCGCGATAAGAACCGCGGGCGCCGCGGAGTCCATGAACGTCACGAAGCTCACGCCCTGGCGCCGGCAACCGATGTACGCGCCGACCGCGCCGAGCGCAACGGCGCCCCAGATGCCAAGGCCGCCGTTCCAGATCTTGAAGGCGTCGATGGGGTGGCCGCCCTCGCCAAAGTACTGATCAGGCGAGGTGATCACGTGGTACAAGCGCCCACCGACGATGCCGAACGGCACCGCCCAGAACGCGACAGACCCGACGACGTCGGGGTCGCCGCCGCGCTCCACCCAACGCCGGGTGGTGTACCACATGGCGAAGAAGATGCCCGCGAGGATGCAGAGCGCGTACGCGTGAATCGTGAACGGTCCGATAGAAACCGACGACCAGCCCACGGGCGGGCGCCGGAATAAAGGCATGCATCAGCGAGCGCTCCTCACTCCATTGGCGAGTTCGCGTACTTTAGCGCGCAGCGCGCTCAGCGCGGCTTCCTCTTCATCGTTGTCGAGCAAGCAGCGCACCAACGCGGAGCCGACGATGACGCCGTCCGCGTACGCGGCGACCTTCGCCGCGTGCTCGCCCGTGGTCACGCCAAGGCCGACGCACACATACTCAGCACCTGCCGCGCGGGTGTCACGCACAAGCCGCTCCGCTTGATCGCCCAACGTCGCGCGCTCGCCCGTCACGCCCATGAGCGAGGCGGCGTAGACAAAGCCCGTGTTGTGCGACACGGTCATGTGGAGGCGCTCCTGCGTTGAGCTCGGCGCCACCAAGAAGGTGGTGTCGAGCTCATGACGGGCGGCCGCTTCGAGCCACTCCGTGGCGATGTCGGGAGTGAGATCAGGCAAGATCACGCCTGCGCCCCCCGCTGCCGCGAGGTCGGCGGCGAAGCGCTCGAGCCCGTACTGCAAGCATCGGGTTGTAGTACGACATCACGACGGCGGGCGCGCCAGCGTCGACGCAAGCCTCGCACGGCGGTGAAGACGTCGGAGACTTGCGTGCCCGCCTGGAGCGCTTGCTCGGCCGCCTGCTGGACCGTCGGGCCGTCCATCACCGGGTCCGAGTACGGCAGGCCCACCTCGACGATCTCCACGCCGGCCTCGACCATCGCGGCCATCGCGCGGCACGATGACGTCAACCGTGGGGTAGCCCACGGGCAAGTAGCCGATCAGTGCCGCGCGTCGCCTCGGAGCGCGCGGCATCCAAGACTTGCGGTCACCGCGCTCATGAACCGTCCTCCAAGCAATGCCGAAGGAACTGTGCGGCTTGCTCGACGTCCTTGTCGCCGCGTCCGGAAAGGCTCACCAGGATCGTGGCGTCCTGGCCGAGCTCGCGACCAAGCTTGATGGCGCCGGCGAGCGCGTGAGCCGACTCGATAGCAGGCAGGATCCCCTCGGTGCGGCACAGCAGGGCGAAACGCCTCCATCGCCTCGGCGTCGGTGATGGGCCAGTATTCGGCCCGCCCGATAGCCGCGAGCCACGCGTGCTGCGGGCCAACGCCTGGGTAGTCGAGGCCCGCGCAGATCGAATGGGACTCGATGCGTCTGGCCGTCGTCGTCCTGCAAGACGTACGAGCGCGAGCCGTGCAAGCACGCCGGGCGCTGCCGCCCGTGATCGTCGAGGCGTGGCGGCCCGTCTCCACGCCGTCGCCTGCTGCCTCGCAACCGATGAGGCGCACGTCGGCGTCGTCGAGGAACGCGTCAAAGATGCCGATCGCGTTGGAGCCGCCGCCGACACACGCAACCACGGCGTCGGGCAGGCCACCCAGCGCGAGCATTTGCTCGCGAGCCTCGACGCCGATGACGCGCTGGAAGTCGCGCACCATCGCGGGGAACGGGTGCGGGCCGGCCGCGGTGCCGAAGATGTAGTTGGTGGTGTCGACGTTCGCCACCCAGTCGCGATACGCCTCGTTGATCGCGTCCTTGAGCGTGCGCGAGCCCGTGGTGACGGGGACGACGGTCGCGCCAAGCAGGCGCATGCGCGCCACGTTGAGCGACTGGCGCTCGGTGTCCTCTTCGCCCATGTAGACCACGCACTCGAGGTCCATGAGCGCCGCAGCGGTCGCCGTCGCGACGCCGTGCTGGCCCGCCCCGGTCTCCGCGATCACGCGCGTCTTGCCGATGCGCTTGGTGAGCAGCGCCTGGCCGAGCACGTTGTTGATCTTGTGCGAACCGGTGTGATTGAGGTCCTCGCGCTTGAGGAAGACGCGCGCGCCACCCGCGTGGCGTGCAAAGCGCGGCACCTCGGTGACGATGCGATGGGCGGCCCGTGTAGTCGCGCGCAAGCCGGTCGAGCTCTGCACCAAACGCCGGATCGAGACGCGCCTTGTCGTAGGCGTCGGTGAGCTCGTCGAGCGCCGCCACGAGGGCCTCGGGGACAAAGCGCCCGCCGAACTCGCCAAAGAACGGCCCTGGGGCCGCCTGGAGCGAGTCCGTCACGGGCGTACCGAGCGCAGCGCAGGGTGCGCTCCGGCGGCGACCATCTCGGCAACCGCTTGGCGCGGGTTGTCGTCCTTCACGAGTGCCTCGCCAACGAGAACGGCGTCGGCGCCCATGCGCGCGTACTCGACAACATCGTGGCTGTCACGAATGCCGGACTCTGCGACGCGGAGGATGCCGTCGGGAATGATGGGCGCGACGCGAGCGAACGTGTGGCGGTCCACCTCAAGCGTCTTGAGGTTGCGAGCGTTGACGCCGATCACGCGGGCGCCGGCGTCTGCTGCGCGCAGCGACCTCCTCCTCGTCGTGCACCTCAACGAGGGCGCACATGCCGAGCGAGTGGATGCGTTCGACGAGGCTCACGAGGGCCATCTGCTCGAGCGCCGCGACGATGAGCAGCACCATGTCCGCGCCATGTGCTCGCGCCTCCCACACCTGATACGGCGTGACGATGAAGTCCTTGCGCAGAATGGGGATGTCTACCTTGGCGCGCACCGCGTCGAGGTCGCAGCAGCGAGCCGTCAAAGCGTCGCTCTTCGGTGAGCACCGAGATGACCGACGCTCCCCCGGCTTCGTATTCGGTGGCGAGCGACGCGGGATCGGTGATCTCGGCGAGCTCTCCCTTTGACGGGCTCGAACGCTTGACCTCTGCGATCACCGCGACCTCGTCGCGAGCAAGAATTTGGCGGGCGTCGATCGCGCTTGGCAGCCGTGAAGCGCGCTCCTTGAGCGCCTCCATCGAGGTGGCCTGTTCACGCAAAACTAGATCCTCGCGGACTCCCGCAACGATACTGTCCAGCACGCTAATCCCCGCCGCTCCCATGGCCCTATGGTAGCGCCGCCTCGGCAACCTCCCGACCGCGCTCGCGCTCTTACGGGGCGAGGTAAGGGGCGAGCGGACCCACATTGCGCAGCACCCAATACGCGAGTACACCGCCCGCGAGGAGGTAAAGGGCCCACGCGGGTGCTGGGCGCGCCGAGCGCCCTTTACCTAGCGACGACGCGAGCCACCAGCTCCAGCGCCACACCAACCAGCCGATTGCCACCAAGGCAAAAGGATTCATGTCGATTGCGCCTGCGACGTTGAAGTGCGCAAGATCGTGCACGGCGCGCAAACTCCCACAACCGGGGCAGTACCAGCCGGTGAGCCACAGCGAGGGGCACGTGGGATAGTGGCCAGCCTCATTGGGGTCCACCGTTGCGACGAAGACCGTCGCCGCTCCCGCAGCAATCGCTACCGCAAGCGGCGCGGCGAATGCCGGCAACCGGGAAGCGAGCCGCTGCGAGGCGACGACGGCCTGCGTCACGCTCTTAGTAGTTCGAGGTGCTAGCGCCAATGCCGACGACGACAACGAAGACGAAGTACAGCACGATGACGACGAGACCGGTAACGAGGCCGATGATTGACCACTTCTTCGCTGCCGCGGCGGAAGCCGTTGCACCCGCGTAGTCGCCCTGTGCCCACTTGCCGTTGACTTCTGCGGCCTTGATAATCGCGACGATGCCGAAAGGCAAGCAGCAGAGGATCGTCACGATGATCGCGAAAGCAAGGTTGTTGCTAGGTGGTTGCGACGCTGGCATGCCCATGGGCGACGGCGGCGGAACTGGCGGCATTGCCGGCGGCGGGGGCGGAGGAGGCGTGACTTCGGACATGTGTATCCCCTTGATCTAAGGTCGACGCTCGGGACGGCGCCGGTGGCGCTACCCTAGCGGTTGTCCGTGGCCAAGCGCACGCAGAATGCCACCAGCGACGAACGACAATACGACAACGGACACGCCGATCCACGTCAGCACCTGGAGGTCAAACATCATCCCGACGGCAATCGGGATGGATCCCACCACGACGCCGGTGTTGAGTACCACTCCGGCGAGAGTCACGCCATGGTTCGCGTGGGCGGGGTCTGGAAGGTCCTGCGGCTCGAGGTGGACGCTCGACATCGGTGCTCCTTGGATTCTTTGCGGCTTGGCGTGATTCTAGCGTGGCAACACGCGTTCGAGACGAGCTGCAACGCGGACTGCGCGCACCATCGCCGCGGCCTTGTCGTGCGTCTCTTGCGCCTCGCGTTCCGGCACCGAATCTGCGACGATTCCGGCGCCAGCTTGAATGTGGGCAACGCCCTCCGTGATCAGCGCGGTGCGGATCGTAATGGCGAAATCCATGTTCCCCGCGAAGTCGAAGTAGCCGGCCGCGCCCCCGTAAAACGCGCGGCGCGTTGGCTCAATCTCGTCGATAAGGGCGATTGCTCTTGCCTTGGGCGCTCCGGACAGCGTGCCCGCAGGGAACGTTGCCGTGAAAGCGTCGACGGCGGTGAACTGGGGCTCGATGCGCCCTAAGACGGTGGAGCAGATGTGCATGATGTGGCTGTAGCGGTTGACGGCCATGAACTCGGTGACCTCAACTGAGGCGGGTTCGCACACCTTGAGCAGGTCGTTGCGGGCGAGGTCAACGAGCATGATGTGCTCCGCGATCTCCTTGGGATCCTCGAGCAGCTCTGCCGCAAGAGCCTTATCTTGTTCGTCCGTGGCGCCGCGCGGACGCGAACCCGCGATCGGGTAGGTGCGCATCTGACCGGCTTGCAACGCGACAAGCGACTCTGGGCTCGCGCCAACGATCGCGAACTCCCGCCCCTCGCGATCCTCGATTTGGAAGTAGTACATATACGGACTCGGGTTGATGGTGCGCGCGACGCGATAGACGTCGAGCGGATCGCCTTGCATACGGGACGTCAAAGCGCTGTGACGGCACCATCTGGAACACTTCGCCGTCGCGGATGGCGCCCTTGCGCGAATCGCACGGCCTCCTCGAACTCGCCGTCGGCGCTCCGCGGTTGCACGGTCGCGTCAGTTCCCTCCGCGAGCACAGACACGTCGCCGTTCCGGGCCGCCGCGAGCTCACGCTGCATGGCATCAACGCGCGCAACGGCGGCGTCGTACGCGGCATCGATCACCGCTCGCCTGAGCGTCCGCGTTGACCGCGTTCGCGATGAGCCACACCGAACCGTCGTGGTGGTCAATCGCCGCGATGTCTGTCGCCAAGGCAAGCACGGCATCCGGAACGTCGATGTCCTTGGGCGCCTTGTGAGGCAGAGTGGGCTCCCACTGGCGGATGATGTCCCAACCGATCACGCCAACCATGCCCCCCGTGAGGGGCGGCAGGCCTTCAATGGGCTCGGACTGCAGCTCTGCGAGCACGCGGCGAATCGCATCCAGCGGCGCCCCGTCCGCGAGCCCAACGGGCACCTCGCCTGCCCAGTTGGCGTCGTCGCCATCGATGGTCAGGGTCGCGCTCGACCGCACGCCGACGAAAGACCACCGCGAGCGCGAGCCGTCCGGTTCCGCGGACTCAAGGATGAATGTGCCCGCGCGGCCCCCAGCGAGTGCCCGGTACACCGCAACAGGGGTGAGCGAATCGGCGAGCACGCGCCGCACAACGGGCACCACGCGGCGCGATGAGCCCAGCGTCACAAACTGCTCGCGTGAGGGCCACGTCTCGCCCCACTCGACGCGCACCGCGGTCACGCGTTAAGCCCATCGACGGCGCCCAGGTCCCCGCCTGCGTCGAAGCACGTGCGCGCGCCCGTGTGGCACGCAGGGCCGGTTTGATCGACACGCACCAAGAGCGCATCGCCATCGCAATCGAGGCTCACGGACACCACGCGCTGCACGTTGCCGGACGTGTCGCCCTTGCGCCACAGTTCGCCGCGAGAGCGGCTCCAGTACACGGCGCGTCCCGTGGTGAGGGTCTGCTCAAGCGCCTCGTCGTTCATCCACGCCACCATCAGCACTTCGCCCGTGTCATGCTGCTGCGCCACAGCGCTGATGAGGCCGTCGTTGGTGCGCTTGAGTCGCGATGCGATGTCTTGGGTCGAGGCATGGCGCTAATCCTGCCACGCACGCGGCACACGTAGGAGCGCGCGGTCAGTCGCGCGTCTGCGACACCCAGGCGGCGTAGAGCTCCGAGTAGATGCCGCCCGCGTGCGCGAGTTCGCGGTGCGTGCCAACCTCGACGAGCTCGCCTTGCTCCATCACGCCGATGACGTCGGCGCGCTCGGCGGTAGACAGGCGGTGCGCGATCACGACCGCGGTGCGCCCCTGCATGAGCCCCTCGAGCGCCCGCGAGATGCGCACCTCGGTGGCAGGATCGACCGCGCTCGTCGCCTCATCCAGGATGAGCACGTCTGGGTCACGCAGGTACGCGCGGGCGATGGACACTAGCTGCCTCTCCCCCGCGCTCAGGAGCTCGCCGCGCGGCCCGACATGGGTGTTCAGACCCATCCGGAAGGCGAGCCACCCACGATTCCAAGCCAAGCGACTCGAACGCCGCAGTGGCGCGCTGCGAGAGGTCCTCTTCCGTGGCGTCGGGCAACGCGTAAGCGAGGTTGGAGCGAATGGTGCCGTCAAACAGGAAGCCCTCTTGAGGCACCACGGCGACCGCCCTGCGGAGCGAGCTCATCGGCACGTCGCGAAGGTCGACCCCGCCAACGCTGATGGAGCCCTCCGTGGGGTCGAAGAAGCGAGACATGAGCCGCGCGAGCGACGTCTTGCCGGAGCCAGTTTGGCCGACGAGCGCAATGCGCTTGCCCGACGCGCACGTGCAGGTCGACTGCCCTTGAGGACTTCCGGTCCGCCTGGGTAGGTAAGGCGAACTCCCTTTACCGAGAGTTCGCCGTGCCCGTGCGGAATCGGAGTGCCTGCGGAGCCCGGGTCGGCAACGGTCACCTCGGCGTCGACGAGCTCGAGCACGCGGCGCCAGCCCACCATCGCGCGCTGCAGCTCCGCGAGCATCTCGATGATCCACATGAGCGGTCCCGCGAACATGTACACGAGGAACGGGAACGCCACCACGGTGCCGACCGTCATGTCGCCGCGTAGCGCGAGGTACGTGCCGCCCATGAGTGCAAGCCCGGTCGCGAGCGACTGCCCAAGCACGGTCGACGAGAAGTTGAGCGCAGAAAGCACCGATGCTCGGCGCTCCGCCTTCAGAATGCCGTCGATCTCGCGCCATTCAGCTTGTCCCGCATGCGCTGCTGCACGCCGTACGAGCGGATAGTGGCGATGCCAACGAGCTGCTCCGACGTCGACGCCAAGAGGTCGCCCATCATGGCGCGCACCCTCTGAAAGGCGCGGCGCACGCGCGGCTGCACCCAGAAGAGCGACCGATCGCAGGCAAGAACGCGAGCAGCACCAGGAGCGACAGCTGCCACGAGTACGCGACCATGACGACAAACACGATCGCCGACTCGAGCGCGGCGATGATCATGGCCGCGCCCGTCCACTGCATGAGGTCGCGCATGGTCTCGACGTCGCCCGTCACGCGCGAGACGTAGCTGGCCGCGCTGCTTCCTCGTTCTGCGTGAGGACGGACAGCTCATGCACTTTCTCGAACGCGTCGATGCGCAGCGTCGCGAGGCCCGCCTCTGCGGCGATCACCATGCGCGCGCGCACGCGCCACGCGACCAACGTGGACAGCAACGAGCACCACTACGCCGACGATCGCGTACTTCACCACAACGTCGGTGTCGATGCCACCCGGCGCGAGCAGGCCAAGGTCCGTGATGCGCTGGGTGAGGAACGGAATCGCGGCCTGACCGGCCGCCGCGATGCCAGAGAGCAG
This sequence comes from uncultured Actinomycetota bacterium, assembly GCA_963757685.1. Taxonomy (GTDB): domain Bacteria; phylum Actinomycetota; class Actinomycetes; order Actinomycetales; family Demequinaceae; genus Demequina. The sequence goes on from CAVWSW010000004.1 coordinate 513,942, forward strand.
AGCGTGACGATGAGGCCCGCGCGAAGCTCGGGGCTGACCTCGAAGCCGCGCTTGAAGGTTTCCTTGATGCTCGGCGGCTTTGGTTCGGTTGCATCGGTCATCCGATGTACCCCGCTTCCTCTTCGGCCTGGCGCTTGACTGTCCTCTTCGTACGCGAGCACCAACTCGCGGTAACCGCATGTCTCGCTTGAGCAGGTCGACGTGCGTGCCCGCGTCGACAACGCGGCCCTGATCAACGTGGACCACGTGGTCGGCGAGCAGGATCGACGCAAGGCGGTACGCGATGATCAGCACGGTTGGCCCGGCCCCGTCGACGCTCAGGCCAGTCAAGATCTCGCGCTCGACGCGAGGGTCGACCGCGCTGGTCGCGTCGTCAAGCACCAGCACGCGCGGCTCGCGCACGAGCGCCCGCGCGAGGGCGAGCCGTTGCCGCTGGCCGCCGGAGAGGTTCATGCCGCGCTCGTTCGAGCACGGCGTCGAGGCCGCCAACGCCCTCGATGACGTCAACCACGTTCGGCGCTCGCTGAGCGCGCGCCACACCTCGTCGTCGCTGTAATCGTCGCCGAGCGTGACGTTTTCCCGCACCGAGCCCGCGAACACAAACGCCGTCTGCGGCACGAGCGCCACGTGCGCGCCAAGTTCGGCAATGGTGCTCGAGGTCGATGTCGTCGAGCGACACCGTGCCCGTGACGGGACGCGCCAAGCGTGCGGCCGCGAGCGCGACCGTCGTCTTGCCGGATCCGGTGGCGCCAACCAGCGCCGTGACGGTTCCTGGCTCAAGATGCAAGCGACACGTCGCGCACAATCACGGCGAGATTGCCGTCGCCATCGTCAGCGCCAATGTCCGCGTTGTCGAAGCGACATCGCCGCGGCACCCTCGCGAGCGACCTCGACCGATCCCGGGCTCGTCGACCTCGGTCGCCGCCTGCGCGATCTCGCCAACCCGCCTGAACGCCACGAGCGCAGGCGGCATCTGCCCAAGCACCCATCCGAGGCCGCGGATCGGCACGCCAAGCAGCGTCACGAGGTAGATGGCGGAAACGACGTCGCCGACGGTGATCGCCCCTGCCTCGGCACGGTACGCGCCAACGACCATGAGAGCAACCGAGCCAAGCGGCACCACGAGGTCCATGAGCGGCTCGAACCACGCGGACGTCTTGCCCACCTTGGTGTCCGCGTCGCGCAGTCCCCACGACGATGCGGCGAATCGCTCCGTCTCGCGCTGCTCGGCGCCAAGCGCCTTGACCACGGTGCCGCCCTCGAAGCTCTCGTGAGCGATGTCCGAGACCTCGGAGCGCAAGGATTGCCCTAGATCCCACAGGGGCGTGATGACGCGTTCGTACACCACGTTGATCAGCAGGATCACGGGGATCACGATCATGGCGGTGAGCGCGAGCCACGGATCCATGCGGTAGATCGCCCACGTTGCCGCGACCATCATGACGAGCGACCCGGTAGCGAACGCGAAGGGGTGCAGCGGGCTCGTCGCGGTCTCGGAGTCCGACGACATCGCGCGACAGCATGCGCCCCGCAGGGTTTGCCCGGTGCCATCCAAGGGGCAGCGACGCGAGAGCGTCGGCCACGACACGACGGTGGCGCGCGCCAACGCCCGCCACGGCGCTGCCCTGGAACGAACGGCGGAAGGCCACGAGGATCGCGTTCGCGATGCCGATCGCGAGGAACGCCGCGCCCGCGAGCAGGATCGCGGTCTGCGCATCCTGGGTGTGTTCGCCCCAGATCCCGCCGATGGGGTCGCCTGCGACACCAGGGATGACCACGTCGTCCGTGATCTGCCCAAGCAAGGTGCCAAAGAGCACGGTGAAGAGCCGAAGAACACGGCCGCCGCCGTGATCGCGATGGTGAAACGCACTGGCTCGGTCGTGAGCGCGTGCCACAGCACCTGGCCAGACTTGCGGGTGAAGGAGCCGTCCAAGTCGTAGTCGGACGGCGTCAGTTCGTTGTCGCGTCATCGGACGTCGATCCCGGCCGCGCGCATGTGGTCCTTGACCTCGCCGATGGTGAGCGTGCCAAAGTGGAAGACGCTCGCCGCGAGCACGGCGTCGGCGCCGGCCTGGGCGGCCGCAACGAAGTCCTCGACGCGTCCCGGCGCCGCCGGAGGCGATCAGCGGTACGTTCACCACGTCGCGCACCTCCTTGATCATCTCGAGGTCGAATCCGCCCGTGGTGCCGTCGGCGTCCATCGAGTTGAGCAGGATCTCTCCCGCGCCCAGAGCTCGGCGCCGCGCCGCGCCCACTCGATCGCGTCGATTCCCGTGCCGCGGCGACCGCCGTGAGTCGTGACCTCGTACCCGCTAGGCGTGGAGACGCCGTCCTGCGCATCGACGCGCGTCTACGGACAGCACCAGAACCTGGTTCCCGAACCGCCGCGCGATCTCGGCGATCAGCTCCGGCCGCGCGATTGCCGCCGTGTTGACGCCCACCTTGTCCGCGCCGGCTCGCAGCAACGCGTTCAACATCGTCGGTGGTGCGCACGCCGCCGCCGACCGTGAGCGGAACGAAGACCTGCTCGGCGGTGCGGCGCACCACGTCGACCATCGTTTCGCGGCCCGACGCGGAGGCCGAGACGTCAAGGAACGTCACCTCGTCCGCGCCCTCAGCTCCGTACCGCGCGGCCAGTTCCACGGGGTCGCCGGCGTCGCGAAGGTTCGCGAAGTTGACGCCCTTGACCACGCGGCCCGCATCAACATCGAGACAGGGAATGACCCTGAGGGAAACGCCCATTACTTGACCGGAGTCCAGACGTCGAGAATGTCGACGACAAAGACGAGCGTGCCCTCAGTCCGGGTAGCCAAACTCGGGCGGAGCCACAATGAGCACTTGTGATCCAACGGTTTGGTCAAGCAGCGCCTGATCCCACGCTGGAATCACCTGGCCCGTGCCAATCTGCGTGTCGAACGGAGCCGTGTCGGCCGGCCACGAGGACGCCGTACTCAGAGCCGTCCGCCCAGCGCACGGCCTTGTAGTTGCACGAGGATGTACGAGCCATTCTTCGACCTGCGGGCCGGCGCCCTGAATAAGGGTCGCGGACTCGACCGGTCGGTGGGCTCGGTGAGGGCGTCCGGAATCGTGATGGTCGGCTCGCCGGTGTCTTCGTTGAGGGTCACCGTCGGGAGGTCCGCTCGCGGCTCGATGGGTCTCCCACCGCGCGGTCGGGAAGCACGTCGACCACGAGGGCGACATCGGGTTCCGTGGATCCGTCTGGTGTCGCAGTTGCCGTAACGCCTTGGGCGGCCTGGGTTGGCGCGACCACCAGCACCCGCGTGCCCACGTTGGAGTCGATCAGGGTCTCGTACAGTTCGTCTCCCAGGACCTCGCGCGCGAGCAGGAACGACTTCGGCAGGCCGTCAAACGTGTTGATGAGTTCGCTGCCGTCCTTGAGCGAGACGCCGTAGATGTCGAGCAACAGCGGCTGGTTGTCTTGCAAGCGGCGCCTGTGCCTTGCCAGATCACCTTGCTTTGCGGCTCGGTGAAGGTCGCATCGTCGGGGACCGTGATCGTTGGCGCGAGGGTATCGGACACGCCGATCTCGATGTCGTTGATGTCGGCGGCGCCGGTCGAGTTCGCGGAGTCGCCGGGGTTCGCCTCAGAGCAACCCGCGAGCACAAGGGCGGCCGCGACGACGATCGCGATGGCACCACGGCGCATGACGACCCTCCGAGGCTGTTAGTAGGCGGACCTTCCAGTATATGGACTTTGGAAGGGCTAAAGCGAATCCATGAGTTCGTCGACCCGCGCGTCCGACTTCGGAACGGATCCTTGAGCAGCACCGTGCGCGGCTCCTCGCCGGTGACCTTGAGGTGAACCCAGTCCACGGTGTAGTCGCGTCCCGCTCGCGACGCGGCCGTCACGAACTGACCGCGCAAGTGCGCGCGGGTGGCGTGGGGGCGACGGTCTTCGCCGTCTCGATCTGCGGCTTCGGTGACGACGCGGCGCACGAGTCCCTGCGCTTGCAAGCGATAGAACAGCCCGTGTTCCGGCGAGACGTCGTGAAACGCGAGTTCGAGGCGCGCGAGACGAGGGTCGTCGAGCTGCGCAACCCAAGCCGCTCCTGGTAGCGCGTCACGATCTTGTGCTTGATCGCCCAGTCGAGCTCGGTCTCCACGAGCGAGAAATCCTGGGTGCGCACGGCGTCGATGCCGCGCTCCCACAGGTCGAGGATCGCGTCACCTCGTCGCGTGCGCTCGATGATGCCGTCGAGGTGCGACCGCACCAGGTCGAGATACGCCTGCTGGACCTCGACCGCCGTCAGGTGCCTGCCGTCGGCGAGCTCGACCGTCGCCTTGCCCGTGAGGTCGTGGGCGACGTCGCGAATCGCCTGCATCTCACGCGCGAGCGCGAGGTCGGGCATCGGCACGCGCGCCTCCAGGAGGCGCAAGATGAGGTCGGTGGCTCCCACCTTGAGAAGCGTCGTCGGCTCGGCCATCGTGGAGTCGCCGACGATCACGTGCATGCGCCGATAGAGGTCGGCGTGGGCGTGCGGCTCGTCTCGCGTGTTGATCATCGGGCGCGAGCGCGTGGTCGCGGAACTCATCCCCTCCCACATGTGGTCGGCGCGCGGAGAGAAGCTAGTAGTGCGCGCCTTGCGGAGTGCGCGTGATGCAGCCGGAGCCCGTGACGATCTGGCGCGTGACGAGGAAGGGCAGCAGCTCGCGCGGCGAAGGCCTTGAAGTCGGCGCGCCGGCGCACCAGGTAGTTCTCGTGGCAGCCGTAGCTGTTGCCAGCGGAGTCGGTGTTGTTCTTGTAGAGGTGGATCGTGCCCTCGACGCCTGCCGCCGCGCAGGCGCTCCTCTCCCCCGGCGACGAGGTCCTGCGACGATCCGCTCGCCCGCCTTGTCGTAGCGCGATGAGGTCGCGTGACGGAGTCGCACTCGGCCGTCGCGTACTCGGGGTGCGCGCCCACGTCGATGTAGAGGCGCGAGCCGTTCGTGAGGAACACGTTCGAGGATCGACCCCACTGCGACCACCGAGTGGAACAGGTGCCCCGCGACCTCTTCCGGCGTGACCGGCCGCGTGACGTCGGTGCATCGAAGTGCAGGCCAAACTCGGTCTCAAGGCCCAAAGATGCGGCGCGCGGGATCGACGTCAAGCGGCGGCGGAACGTCGCGAGCTATCAGCGCGCTACTGGCCGCCCTTTTGCACAAAGGACCGCACGAACTGCTCGGCGTTCGACCTGAAGCGTGCCGTCGATCTCGTCGAGCAGCGCGTCGAGCGCATCGGTGCTCGCTGCGGCTGCGGCGGGCGGCGGCTGCGTCGGCTCGGGAGCGTCGTCGTCGAACGAGTCTGCAGTCACATTTTGTCTGGGGCATAGTGCCACTCTACCCGCGCAACAGAGTTCGTCAAGAAGGGGGTGCGTGGCCGACGCCGGGTCGTCAAGGTGCACCACCTCGAGTTGGCCGTGCTCGGTGTCGCGGTCGAGCACGACCGTCGACCAGCCGGCGGCGTCGACGATGTCCGGCCGGGCCGCGACGATGCGCCCCGCGCAGCCACGCGCGCGTGTCTCGTTGGCGGGCTGACCATCGCTGCGGCGACCTCTGCATCCGTCGTGAGTCGTTCCACTGCTCCCGCCGCGGCGAGCCGCGTCGCAAGGCCGACCCGAGCTCGCTCCACTGACGTCCGCGGCCACGAGCGCGCGTCGTCCCAAGCGCGAGCTCGCGCCCCGTCACGCCGTGGTACTTGGCCCGCATGCGCCCAAGTAACTGGAGCTTGGCGACCCACTCCACCTCGCGCGCGGCCTCGAACATGTCGCGGGCCAGCCGCTCGAGGAGCGACTCCCAGCGCGCGACCACGTCGGCGTCCTCCGCGTCGGCGACGTAGTCGCTCGCGATCTCGAGCAGCGCGCGCTGGACCTCGAGCGCGGTGGCGCGCGTCGCCGCCGACGCGAGTGCCAAGCGATTCGCGCAAGGTGAGGTCGCGTGAGACCCGCTGCACCTCGCCAACCGGCTCGGCAAGCATGAGCGCGTCGAGGCGCTCGTCGTCCGCCTCGATCGCTGCCAGGACAGCGACGTGGTGCCGAGCTTGAGGAAGGTCGGCGACCTCCAAGCAGTTCGCGTCGCCGATGATGATGTGGAGGCGTCGCCAGAACTTCGCGGTCGGCGTGGGGCTCGTCGCGGCGTGTTGACGATGGGCCGGCGGAGCGTGGTCTCGAGGCCCACCTCGGCCTCCATGTAGTCGGCGCGCTGCGACATCTGGAAGCCGGCGTCCTCGCCGCGCACGCCGAGGCCGACGCGGCCCGCTCCCGTGTACGACCTGCCGCGTCACCAGGTGCGCGGTGAGGCGGCTGGCGAGCTCGTCGAAGTCGACGATCGCGACGCACCAGGTAGTTCTCGTGCGTGCCGTAGCTCGCGCCCTTGCCGTCGACGTTGTTCTTGTACAGCGCGACGTCGGCGCCCTCGGCGTTCGCGTACGCGCGCGCCGCCTCGAGCGCGATCTCGTCGCCCGCCGCGTCCCACACGACGGCGTCGCGCGCGTTCGTGACCTCGGGCCCCGAGTACTCGGGGTGCGCGTGGTCCACATAGAAGCGCGCGCCGTTGGCGAGGACCGCGTTGAGGTGCGCTGGGTCCTCCCACGAACCGCGGCGGCGACGCAGCGTCACCGCGATTCGCCTCCGCGTAACTCCGGGCGTCCGTGAGGAGGTCCGCGGATGACGTGCGTTCGCGGCGCGACGCATGCCGCGCTGGTCCATGAGCGGATCCTCGCCGCCGTAGTCCCAGCGGGTGGTGCGCCTCGCCCGCCCACTGCCGGCACCGTCGACGAGCTGCGACGACAGCAGGATCGGGTTGGCGCGCGGGATCCGCTGGGTCCGTGATGCCGTACTCGGTCTCGATCCCGACGATCGCGCACGTCAGTACCCGCCGAGGTCCCTGGCGGCGACGGACCGTGCCTCCGCGAGCTCCTGGTCGCAGCCGCCAATCAGGTGGTCCGCGCTGATGCCCGCTCGCCTCCCCGCGATCACGTCCTTGATGGCGCGGGTCTTGGCGCGGTCGACGACGTTGCGGATCAGCGCGCCCGACACGAACCGGGCCGCGTCGTCGTTCGCGAAGATGCGCGTCGACGGCCGCGGCGATCATCGCGCGCACGGTTGCCGCGCGGATCGTCCCCGATGCGCGTGCGACCTCCGCCGTCATTGAGCGGCAGGTCTGCGGTCAGGTACTTGCCGAAGATGTCGACCGACGCCTGCGCGGTCGGGGCGCGAGACCTCGATCTTCACGTCAAGGCGGCCGGGACGCAGGATCGCGGGGTCGATCATGTCCTCGCGGTTCGAGGCGCCGATCACGATGACGTTTGCCAGCGACTCGACGCCGTCGAGCTCGGTGAGCAGCTGGGGGACGATCGTCGTCTCCATGTCGGAACTCACGCCCGATCCGCGCGCCCGGAACAGCGCATCCATCTCGTCAAAGAAGATGACAACGGGCGCGCCGGAGTGCGCCTTGCGCGCGCGCGCGCTCAAAGATGGTGCGGATGTAGCGCTCGGTTTCGCCAACGTACTTGTTGAGCAGCTCCGGGCCCTTGACCGACAGGAAGTAGCTGACGGTCCGCGCCCGCGGCCTGGCCAAGCGAGTGCGCCACCGCCTTCGCGATGAGCGTCTTTCCACAACCGGGAGGGCCGTACAGCAGCAGGCCGCGCGGCGGGCTGCAGCGTCGTGCTCCACGTACAGCTCCGGGTGGCGCAAGGGCAGCTCGATCGCGTCGCGGATGCGCTCGATCTGCGGGCCGAGGCCGCCGATCGACGCGTAGTCGACATCCGGCACCTCTTCGAGCAGCAGCGCCTCGACGCCCGTGCGCTCGACCTTCTCCGAGGCGAATCCGGTGCGCGGGTCGATGATGACGGTGTCGCCCTCGTGGAGCCGTCGCTGCGGCGTCGCCGCCGATGAGCGCGACGACGCGCTCGTCCTCGCCGCGAGCGACCACGAGAACGCGAGCGTCGTCGATGACCTCGCGCACGATCGCCGCCTGGCCGACGCGTTCTCGGGCTCGGCAACGTCGACGACGACGCTCATGGCGTTGAGCAGGACCTCGTCACCAGGCATGAGATCTCGCGCTCAAGGGTGGGCATGACGGCGACGCGCATCGTGCGGCCGTTGGCCACGACGTCGGCGTGCTTGCCCGCCCATTGCGACGAAGGTGGCAAAGGTCTGCGGCGGCGCCGACGCCTCGGCGAGCTTGACCCTCATCTCGCCCAGCTGAGTCGCGCGCAGGCGACAGGAGCCGCTGCAGATCTGCGTTGCGCTCCTCGAGCGCGGCGATCCGGCTGTCTTCTGGCGTGGTCATCCACGCTCCACTCACTGCGCTATCTGTCCGGGCGCTTGCGTACGCGTGCCCGTCACGTCTCGCCGCACCCGGCGGACCTTCTTGTCGCTCACGGCACGCTCGCCGAGGTCCTCCGGCGTCCATTCGTCGTCGACCGGGTAGGAACCCTTCGCGGGCCTGCGGTGGCGGATGGGCGCGTCCACGCCCGGGGCCATCCGTCCGCGACGTGATGAGGAATCCCGTGTGTCCGATCATGCGGTGGTCGGGCCGCACCGCGAGTCCCTCGAGGTGCCACGTGCGGATCATCGTTCTCCCATGCGACTGCGGCTCGGTGAATCCGCCGTGCTCCCTGAGGTCCTCCGCGAGCCGCGACAACTGCGTCGCGGTCGCGACGTAGGCGAGGAACACGCCGCCCGGCGCCAAGGCGTCGGCCGCAGCTTCGAGGTTCTCCCACGGCGCGAGCATGTCGAGGACGACGCGGTCAACGCTGTGCGGCTCGAGCTCAGCGACGCGATCCGCGAAGTCGCCAATCTGCAGCGTCCACGCGGGGTGCGCGCCGCCAAAGTGGGACTCGACGTTGGCGCGCGCGATGTCCGCAAAGTCCTCGCGGCGCTCGATGGAGATGAGTTCGCCGCCGTCGCCAACGGCGCGCAGCAGCGACATCGTGAGGGCCCCGGAGCCAACCCCCGCCTCCACCACGCGCGCGCCAGGGAAGATGTCGGCCATCTGGATGATCTGACCCGCGTCCTTGGGGTAGATCACGGCAGCGCCGCGCGGCATGGACATGACGAAGTCGCTCAGCAGCGGCCGCAACACGAGTAGTCTGTGCCGCTTGTTGAGCGCACCACGATGCCCTCCGGCTGGCCGATGAGGTCGCCGTGCTGGAACGGGCCCCGGTGGGTGTGGAAGGTCTTGCCTTCCGCGAGGATGATCGTGTGGTGACCTGCCCTTGGCGTCGGTCAGTCTGCACGCGGTCGCCCTCACGCAAGGGACCACGGCGCGCGTCGGCACCGGTAGAGGCAAGGGTCATGCGGCCAGTCTAGAACGCCGCCTCGGTGCCACTTCGCGGCTACTGGAAGGCTTTGAGCACGTCCTCGAGGCGTACGACGCCCACCACGCGCTCGCCGTCGACGACCGCCCAGGAGTCCGTGCGGCCGTACCACTCACGCAACGCGGCGAGTAGTTCCTCACCCCCGAGCAGAGGGGTGACGACGGCGCCCCGAGGAATGGGGATGGAGACGGTCTGCAGCGATGCCGACGGGCGCGCGTCGAGGGGCACCCGGTCCATCGTTGGCACGCTCGCGATTGCCGCGGGGCTGCCATCCGCAGAAAGCACGACCACGTCCATCGCGCTGGCGGCGAGCGCGGCTTCGCGCGCGGTTCCCACGCTCACCGTGTACGGCACGCCAACAGAGGGGCGCATGAGCGCGCTGATGCTGGCACTCTCGCGCCGCGCTTGCGCCTTCACGGAGTTGATTGCGGAGGTCGCGGCCGGCCAGATGACGCTGAAGAGCAGTACGGCGAAGACCACATTGACGATGTCTAGCCCGCGCCCTTGGAAGATCGGCAACCCCACCATGAACGCGACGACGACGATAGCGACCACGCGGCCGGACCAGCCGGCGATGAGCGTTCCCTTGTCGCGGTCGCCCGTTGCCGCCCACACGGCGGAGGACACCACCTTGCCGCCGTCCATAGGAATGCCAGGCAATACGTTGAAAACGGCGAGCAGCCCGTTTGCCCACACGAGCCACTCGATGACGTTGCCAGCCGTGCCAGTAACGGCACCGGACTGCACGGTGAACCATGCGGCAACGGCGATGACGGCGTTGGCCGCCGGCCCGGCGATCGCCGTGACGCCCACCACACCTGGAGTGATGTCCCGCGCATCGAACGTGGTGTGGCCTCCCCACAGGGTGAGAACGATCGCGCTGACCTTGCGCCCATAACTCCACGCGGCGATCGCGTGTGCGAGTTCGTGAATGAACACACTCACGAAGAGCAGCACCGCGAGCAGCATGCCCAAAGAAAAGGCGTTCGCTGTCAATTCGCCGCCGCCCGAGGACGAGTAGACAAAGGCGAGCACCACGAGCATGAGTAGCGTCGACGGCTGAATGATGATCGCGGCGCCGTTGATCGACCCCAATTTCATGCCTTTGGGCGTGTCATGGGCGTCGGTCATGTGGACAACCGTAACCGCTTGCCCGCGCGCGTCAGCGCAGGGTCCTATGGTGGCGCCATGAGCAATCGAGCGCCCGCGCTGTCCCCGTCCAGGGCCGGCGACTTCAAGCAATGCCCGCTGATGTATCGCTTCCGGGCAATTGACCGCTTGCCCGAGCCACCGTCGGCCGCCGCGACCCTCGGCACGCTGGTGCACGCCGTTCTCGAAGATCTGTTTGGGTTGCCTGCCGATTCGCGCACAGAGGCGGCGGCGCTCGAGATGGTGCTGCCGCGCTGGGACGCGCTGCTCGACGAGCGGCCAGAGTTGGCAAGTTTGCACACGTCCGACGCTGCGGAGGCTCAGTGGCTAGGTGACGCTCGCGAGCGCTTGCGTACGTATTTTGAGATGGAGAACCCGTCACGCATCGAGCCCGATGGGCGCGAGGTGCTCGTGGAGATGCAACTCGAGGACGGGCCGCTGTTGCGCGGGATCATCGACCGGGTAGACGTGGCCGCCGACGGGTCCATCCGGATCATCGACTACAAGTCAGGGAAGTCGCCCGCGCCGCAGTACTCGCAGTCGGCGAAGTTCCAGATGCGGTTCTACGCGCTCGTTGTGGAGCGCTTGCGTGAACGACGTCCTGCGCTCACTCGGCTGCTGTATCTGCGCGACGGCGTGCACGTTGACCTGCGGCCCACCGACGAGGACATGGCCGCGATCGAGCACGAGGTGCGCGAGCTGTGGCGCGAGATCACGGCCGCGGCCGAGGCTGGAGTGTTCCGGCCGCGGAAATCGAAGCTGTGCGGCTGGTGCTCGTTCCAGGCGATCTGCCCGGAGTTTGGTGGCGTGCTGCCAGTGAACTTGATGCGGTTGAGGCCGCGGTTGGCGTGCGGCCCCGGCGCAGCCCTGGGAGGCTCCGCGGCCCGTTGCCCAGCGGTTTCCGAGCGGTAGGGAACGAGCGCTCTTCCGTGCCAGAGTTGATCGCATGAGTGCAACGAAGCCCATCAGTTACGCGATCGTCGGCTACGGCTGGCGCGCCCCGTTCTTCCTCAAGCCCGCGCGCGAGTTCCCTGACACCTTCCGGGTGACGGGCGTGGTCGCGCGCACCGCCGAGAAGGGCGAGGCTGCGACCGCCACGTGGGGCGTGCCCACCTGGCGCACACTCGATGAGGCGCTCGCGGCCGAGCAGCCCCGACTTCGTGATCGTCTCCGTCAGCTGGGACGCCTCTGCCGACATCGTGCGCGACCTCGTCGCCCGCGGCATCCCCGTGCTCTGCGAAACGCCGCCCGCCCCTAACCAGCACGAACTGGAGCGGCTGTGGGACGACGTGGGAGCGTCGGGCTTGGTGCAGGTTGCCGAGCAGTACCCGCTGTACCCAGGGCACCTGGCCCGGCGCGCGGTCATCGACTCTGGCGCGATCGGCATCGTCAACGAGGCCGAGGTCTCCTCGACGCACATGTATCACGCGATGGGGATCATCAGGCAGATGCTCGACGTTGGCTTCGAGTCCGCAGAGATTCGCGCCATCGCGGCGACCCACGACCTCGCGACGCCCATGACGCACGCGGGTTGGGCAGAGGACGCGACTCCAACGCCCGCGAAGAACATCCGCGCCTTGATCCGCTTCGAGGGCGGCAAAGTCGCGACGTACGACTTCACCGACAACCAGTGGTGGAATCCGCTGCGCCAAGACCGCATCGCGCTGCGCGGCTCGCTCGGCGAGATCGTGGACCTGCGCGTCACTCAGCTCACGGGCCCGCGCACCTTCATCACGAGCCACCTCGAACGCCGCCACACAGGCATTGAGCTCAACCTCGAAGGCAACGACCTGGACCACATCTCGTGGGGCTCACAGGTGGTCTACGACAACGCGTGGCAGGGCGCTCGGTTCTCCGACGACGAGATCGCCGTGTCCGCTTTGCTTGCGGCCACGGGCGCGTGGGCACGGTCCGACGCTCCCCCGCCCTATCCCCTTGCGGAGGGTTCGCAGGATTGGGCTTTGGCACTCGGCGTTGAGGCTGCGGCCGAGTCCGGCGAGACCGTGACCGTTCCGCGACAGCCCTGGGCGCTCGCGTGAACGCACCAGCCGCCGACGCACGGCGAGCAGCTTGGGTCCACAGGGCTTTCCGTGACGGCGGTAGCGATTGGCGGCGGGCCGCTGGGTTCCATGCCGACCGCCTTCGACTACGACACTCCTGCCGAGCGGGGCATCGAGACCGCCATCGCCGCGCTCACGTCGACCGCTCGGGATGATTGACACGTCTGCCGGATACAACGAGGGCGAGTCTGAGCGCCGCATTGGCGAGGCACTACGCCGGATTGGCGGACTGCCAGGCTCGGTGGTGCTCGCCACCAAGGTAGATCCCGATTTCGTCACGCGCGAATTCGACGGCGCGGCCGTCCGGCGTTCGTTCGAAGGCTCGCTCGAGCGGCTCGGCGTCGACCGCGTGGACCTGCTGCATTTCCACGATCCGGAACGGATCGCGTTTGACGACGCGATGGCGCCCAATGGCGCGGTCGCTGAACTTGTGCGCATCCGCGACGAAGGCCTCGCGGGCCATCTGGGAGTTGCCGGCGGACCGGTATCGCTCATGTCCCGCTACCTTCACACGGGCGTATTCGAGGTGCTGCTTTCTCACAACAGGTGGACGCTCGCGGACCGCAGCGCGGACGCGGTCATCCAACAGGCGCACGAGGCCGGCCTTGGCGTCATCAACGGCGCCCCGTTCGGCGGGGGTTCGCTCGTGCGTGGCTTCGACGCCGTGCCCAAGTATTGCTACGGGCCTACGAACGCGGAAACCGAGCACGCGATCAGGTCGGTCGAGGCGATCTGCGCGGAGGCGGGGATTCCGCTTGGTGCGGCCGCACTGCAGTTCTCGACACGCGATGCGCGCATCCATTCGACCATTGCTGGCGTATCCCGCCCCGAGCGCATCGCGGAGCTCGCCACGTGGGCGTCGTGGGACATCCCCGGCGACGTGTGGGAGGCACTGTTGGCGGCGTCGGGCACCGACGCGGGGCTCGACAACTAACTAGGAGACGCGACGCGCGAACTGGTCAACGACCTTGCCGCTGGCAATCTCGCGCACGTCCTCGAGCGTGATCTTCTTGAGATTCCGCACTCGGCTCAGCCCAGGCTGAGCCTTGAGCGGCACCAATCGCCGGATGCCAACCGTGCGCGCGCCAGAGGCAAGAGCTGAACTAACCCCCGCGGGCGAATCTTCAAAAGCGACACAGTTCCCAATATCCACGCCCAGCCGCTTCGCGGCCAAGAGGTAGGCCTCCGGATCGGGCTTGCCCTTGGTGACCTCATCGCCGGTGACGACGGCCGCGAACGCCTCGGGCACGCGGGCGAGCAGAGCGTCGGCCAACTGGCGGTAACTCATGGTGACGAGCGCGCATGGGATGCCTGCCGCGAGAACTGCGTTGAGCAAGTCGAACGCGTCTTGTTGCCACGGAGCATGTTCGCGCACCTGCATCGTGACGCGGCCCGTCAGGTGCTCCGTGATGGTGTCGATGGGCATGTTGACGCCGCGCTCGCGGAGCTCGGTGGCGGTCTTTACCAGGGCATTTCCTACCTGGCGCAAGCCGTCTTCTTTGGTCCACGCCACGCCAAACTTTGGCACACAGCTCGATTTCAGCGGTGATCCAATACGGCTCGGAGTCGATGAGCGTGCCGTCCATATCCCACAGGACCGCGGCGGGCGAATGTGCTTTCATAGGGCGCCAGTCTAGGCTGGGCCGATGGACCTCGATTCGGCCGACGTTCCCATCCCCGCCACCGAAACGCTCATGATTGCGGCGTTTGAAGGGTGGAACGACGCAGGCAACGCGGCGTCAGCCGCGCTTGATCACCTTGTGCGCGTTCTGCGGGCAAAGGAACACGCCACCCTTGACCCGGAGGACTATCACGACTTTCAGGTCAATCGACCAATGGCGTCGCGCGACGAGCACGGCGAGCGCCTGATCACGTGGCCCGGCACGGTCATCTACACGGCCCGGTGGCGTGGCGAAGTGCCGCGGAAGATCATCCTTGTGCGCGGCATAGAACCCTCGATGCGGTGGCGGCAATTCAGCACCGAGGTGCTCGACTACGCGCAGAAGCTGGGCGCCACCACGCTGTTCACGCTCGGCGCATTGCTCGTTGACTCGCCGCACACGCGGCCGCTACCGCTGTTTCTCACCTCGGAGGACGCCGACGCTCGTGCCCGGCTTGACCTTGAGCGCTCGGACTACGACGGGCCAACCGGCATCGTTGGCGTCCTTGGGCACGACGCGCAGCACCGCGGCCTCACGACCTTCTCGCTCTGGGTAGGCATCCCTCACTACATTGGGCACCCGCCGAGCCCCAAGGGCACCGTGCAGTTGCTGAGCCAGATCGAATTGCTTGTGCGCGAACGGCTCGAATACGGCTCACTCGGCGATGCGTCAGAGGCGTGGGAGAACGGCGCGGACGACCTCATGGAAGAGGACGAGGAAGTTGCGGCGCACGTCGCGCAACTCGAGGCGATCGTTGACGAGGCCGCGCGACCTGAGGCGTCAGGGGACGCGATCGCCGCCGAGTTCGAGAAGTACCTTCGCAAGCGCGAAAACGGCAAATAGGCAACTTCGGCTTCGCACCACATCTCACCGCGACTCGCCGCCGTTGCAGACAGCAAAGGCTCGAGTCCGCGTCGCGCGAGCACGTGGTGCGGACCAAAGCGTGGGCGTCAGGTGCGCGATGGCGCCCGTCGCGAGCAGCACCACGATCACGCCCGCGAACGCGAAGCGGTAGATCACGAACGGAATGAACGACCGGTGCGTGATGAACTGCAGGAACCACGCGATCACCGCGAGACCCACGAAGAACGCAACTACCGCGGCAATGACGGTCGCCGCGAGGCCGGGCGCTCCCGGCGCTTGCAGCGTGTCCCACGACGTCGCGAGTTCGAATAGCCCGGACCCGAGCACGGCGGGGATCGCCAAGAGGAACGAGTACCGCGCCGCGGCCTCTCGCGTGAAGCCCATGAACAGCCCACCGGAGATCGTGCCGCCAGAGCGGGACACGCCCGGGATCAAGGCGAGCGCCTGCCACAAGCCGAACACGGTCGCACGCCCGGCGTTGAGCTCCGCGAGCTCGCGCTTCTTTGCTCCTACGCGGTCCGCCCAAGCGAGTACCAGGCCAAACAGCACGAGCACGATGGCGGTGAGATACAAGTTGCGGAACGCCGTCTCGATGACGTCTTTCAGCAACACGCCAAGCACGACCACGGGAACGTGCCGAGCGCAATGAACCACGCGAGCCGCGCGTCGGCGCTGTGCGCGCCAAACCGGGCGCGAGCGTCGGATCCGTCTCTGCCAACCAGCGCCCGCCACCACGCCGCGAAGTGATCCGCGCGATGTCGTGCCGGAAGAACAGCAGCACGGCCAGCTCGGTGCCGATCTGGATGATGGCGGTGAACGCCGCGCCGGGATCGACAGCCGTTCGGCAGCAACTCGCCGATCACGCGAATGTGCGCGCTCGATGAAATGGGAAGAAACTCCGTCAGGCCCTGTACCAGGCCGAGGATCGCGGCCTCCCACCAACTCATGAGAGCAAGGTTAGTGCCCGCGCGCCGTGCCCCAAGTACGCACGACCATTGGGTAGCGTCGCGTGCATGCACATGCGCCGGGTTGGGACCACAGGACTCGAGGTCTCGAAGCTCGCGCTCGGCACCATGACGTGGAGCCGCGACACAGACGAGGAAGAGGCCGGCGAACAGCTCGACCTGTTCCTCGACGCAGGCGGAACGCTCATCGACACCGCCGCCTCGTACGCGGACGGCGGCGCGGAGTCGCTGCTCGGCTCGCTGCTCGGCGAGTCCGTCGCGCGCTCCGACGTGCAAATCGTCACCAAGGCAGGGATCCGCCGCACGCCCCAGGGCGGAGTGATCGACGCCTCGCGTGACTCGCTCCTCGACACCCTTGACGCGTCGCTCGAGCGGCTCGGCACGGACCACGTTGACCTGTTTCTCGTCCACGTCTTTGACCCCCAGACGCCGCTTGACGAGACGCTCCACGCCTTGAAATTGCCGTCAACTCCGGCCGCGCTCGGTACATCGGTGTCTCGAACTTTCCCGCGTGGGCCACGGCGGCGATGGCCTCGAAGGCGACAGGGCGCCCCTCGCTCGCAGCAACGCAGATGGAATACTCCCTGCTACAGCGCGGCATTGAGCGCGAGGTCGTGCCCGCAGCGCAGGCGCTGGGACTTGGCATTCTCGCGTGGTCGCCGTTGGGCCGTGGGGTGCTCACCGGCAAGTACCGCGGCGCGATCCCCGCGGACTCGCGAGCCGGCTCCGACCATCTTGCCGGCTTCGTTGAGCCGTATCTCACCGACCGCGCCGGCGTGATGGTCGACGCCGTGTGCACCGCTGCGGACGGCCTTGGCGTGTCGCCGCTCGAGGTGGCACTTGGCTGGGTGCTCGCCCAGGATCACGTGGCAAGCGCGATCGTTGGTGCGCGCACGGCGGCGCAACTCACGGCGTCGCTCGCCGCGGCGAGCAGCGAATTGCCGCCTGCGATTGTGGCGGCGCTCAGCGAGGTTACTGAGCCACACACGGGTTACCCGGAGCGCCGCTAGTGCGGGCGCGCGCCGACTGCCCAAAGGGGGCATACGCGCGCGCTCACGAGCGGAGGTCGAACTCCTCGATGTCGTCGTCCAACTCGTCGTCGTCTTCGTTGGCGTGCGGATCGAGGTCCTCGTCGATCACCGGCACCTCTGCCTCGTCAACGAATTCGTCGTCCTCGTCGAGGAGCATGGGGAGCCCTTCCGCGAAATCGACGTCGAGACTTTCCTCGTATCGCTCAAAGGCCTCCGCCACCGCCTCGTACGCGTCGTCGACCATCGCGTCGTCTGGCGACCGCCGGTTTACGATGGCGTCCAGATGTGTCTCCAACGCCGCTGTTAACAGCAACAATGCCTCGCGTGCACTTGCGCTCATATCTATGACGGTACCTGCAACACGCTCAAACAGGGAGGGTTGATGGAAAACTCACGCCAACCGAAGGGCCACGTCGTCTCGCCCGTGCGCCCCGACCGACCGCTAGGGACCCGCTATCGAGTGGCGCGTCGTCGACATACCGGCGAACGTGTCGCGCGCGGAGGCGCGCGCAATGCTCACCGACCATGCCGAGTTTGGCGCGTGGGAGCTCGCGCGAACCGTCGTCTATTTTGGCGGCGCGCGGCGGGTCTGGTTGCGCAAGCGCACCATGCGCGTTGTGCGGACCGACGCCGCATAACGCCTCGAGGGTTCCGGTCAGCAGTCGCGAAGGAAGTTTTCGATCACCCGGGTGCCGAAGGTCAGCGAGTCCACTGGCACGCGCTCGTCGATGCCGTGGAACAGCTTGGAGAACTCCAGCTCCTTTGGCAAGCGCAACGGCGCGAAGCCGTAGCCCGCGATGCCGATGCCAGCGAGGTGCTTGTTGTCCGTGCCGCCCATGAGCGAATACGGCAAGCACCACTGCCTCCGGGTCCTGCGTCTGGATGGCGGCGATCATGCGTGTCTACAAGGGCGGCTTCAAACGGCGCCTCGATCGCCGGCTCCGTGATGTATTGCTCCACCTTGACGTGCGTGCCCGCGAGTTCCTCGATAGTCCGCAACATTGACTCCTCGTGTCCCGCGAGGAAACGCGTGTCAACAAACGCCGTTGCGGTGTCGGGGATGACGTTGGTCTTGTAGCCAGCGTCCATCATCGTGGGATTCGAGGTGTTGCGAATCGAGGCGTCAACCATGCGCCCCAATTCCGCCAAGCTCCGCGATGATCGCTCGCAGCGTCTCCTCGTCCGTCGCGTACTCGATCCCCAGAATCTCTGCCGTGCCGCGCAAGAGCCGTTCCACCGTCTGGCTGATTTCTACCGGCCACTCGTGAGTGCCGATGCGAGCCAAAGCCCCTGCAAGGTGCGTTACCGCGTTGTCCTCGTGCACGAAGCGAGCCGTGGCCCTGGCGACCCGTGCCAACGAGCCGCAGCCACTGGATGCCCTTCTCAGCTGTCTGGATCAGATACACGCGGCGGCCGCGCACGTCGATCGAAAACCCGCCAACCTCGCTGATCGCCTCGCTCGCGCCGTGGAAGTCGTCGCGGTGCTCACGGGCGAGCCACTTGGCGCCCCGCGCTCCCCCGTGCTCCTCGTCGGCGAAGAAAGCAAGCACGATGTCGCGGGCGGGCTTGCGGCCCGACGCGGATCAGGCGCCCTGCGGCCGCGAGATACATCGCGTCGATGCCCTTCATGTCTACCGCGCCGCGCCCCCAGATCATCCCGTCGCGAATCTCTGCGGCAAAGGGATCCACGGTCCAGTCCTCGGCAAACGCAGGGACGACGTCGAGGTGGCCGTGAACAACGAGCGGCGGCCGTGTGCGGTCCTCGCCCTCCCACAGAGCCGTGAGGCTCGTGCGACGAGGCTCGACTCTCGCGCAGCACGGGATTGAGCCCAAGGTCGCTCAGGTAGGCCGCGACGTATTCGGCAGCCTCGCGCTCCCCGGGACCCTCGGCGTCGCCGTAATTGGATGAGTCGATGCGAATGAGGTCTTGAGCAAGCGTGATGACATCAGATTCGTCCATGTCGCCAGGCTACCCGCGCGCTACATCGCCATAAATCCGTTCGAGATCACGACGGCAAGCACGACCACGCCAGCGAGCGCGAAGAAGTAAACGATGCGGCGGTAACCCGCCTTCCACGCGGCCACGCACATGCACGCGATCGCCCCAGGGATGAGCGCGAGCCCGTAGCGGCCAGTGACGTTCGGGAAGTACTGCGGCACGGCCGTATTCAGGTACGCCTGCACTTGGACGATCGTGGGGTAAATGAAGACTCCGGCGAGCACGAGCCAGCCAAGCGAGCGTCGGGCCGGTTCTTTTGCACACGCGACGATCACCGAGAAGACGGCGCCAATGACAATGATGTTGAGCAGCCGCGTCCACGACACCATCAGGGCAACATCCAGCGGTGGCTGCAAGTAGTAGTCCTGGGCGAGATTGATGCCGCTGAAGGCGGTCTCAAGCCATTCGGAGCCCGGAAGGCCACTGACATCCCTGGTATTGAGCCCCACGAGGGGGTTGGTCCAGTACGGATCTCCCCTGCCCCCTTGAAACAGTTGCCAGAGCCCGTACGGAACAAGCACGGCGCCGGCGATCGCCAAGGGGATGGTGAGATTGGCCCGATCAAAACGTTTGCCGCGCGCGTCGCGCAACAGTCTCACCACGATGAGGAGAGCGATGGCGAGGAACGGCACCACGATGATGACCTTGGTGAGGCCCGCGAGCGAGGTAAGGACGGCGGGCAGAATCCACCCGTTGTAACCCTCCACGAAGATCTTTGCGGCAAGCCACACTGCGGCAGCACCAAACACCGCGGAGGCCGCGTCTGGATTAACGGTGGTCATAGCGTGCATAACTCGCGGGAATGCGGGAAGTAGCAAGGGCGCAATGAGCGCGGCGGCGGGGTCAAGCTTCCAGCGACGAAGCGCCGCGTAGAGCATGAACATGCCGCCTGCGAGCCAGGCAATGCCCATGAGGCGTGCGGCACTCACGAAATCGAGGCCGGGGAAGACGGCGTCGAGCATGCGCGCAGGGAAGCCAACAACGACGTAGTACAGCGGAGGGTGCGCGAAGTTGTAGTTCTGGCCGTCAAACGGGAAGGCCCAGGCGCCTTGGCCGGAGCCGCACTCTGGGAGTTCGTATCCCTCTTGGCCAACGCACGCCCAGTGGTCAAGGATCGGCTGGGCTATTGGCGACCCTGCGCGCGGCAGTTGGAAGTGTGCCACTTGCCACGCGTAGTCGGCGTGCGTTGGCTCATCGATACGGCTCAGCGCCTTGCCAGGGCCAAACACCACGGGGATCACGATGGCCGCAGCGATGATCACGTAAAAGATCGCGATGCCGATGCGCGATTTTCTCGTGTCGCGGAATGACGCTATCCACTCTTCTCCCGCGTGTATCCAGCGGGACGGCGCGAACCGGTGTGGCTCGGCGGTGGAAACGGACACGAACTCTCCTTGGCGCACTGCGCTTTCAGAAACACTGCGCTTTCAAAAGGCGCTGTGAGGAAATCGGCGCTTGCAAAAATTCCGCGCGCCCGACGGCGCCGTCGTGGCGTGTCGCGTGTCACCGCGTACGTCGTGTCCGAGGGGGGACTTGAACCCCCACGCCCGTTAGGGCACTAGCACCTCAAGCTAGCGCGTCTGCCAATTCCGCCACCCGGACGAGGTGAACCAAGACCCATAAGTGCCTTAGCGCGACGGTAATCGTAGCACGCGAAACGCCGGATTTGACGTCCGCGGGACGTACGTCCCCGTCTAGAGCCCCGGGCGTTGCGTAGCGTCGATTAACGGTCCCCCCGACCCCTCGACGATGTCGTCGTCCGGAGTACCCCATGACAACAAATCTGTACCTTTCGCTGATCCCAGAGGCTCTCATCGCCTCGATGCTTGAGCCCGAAGACTTTGGGCTCTACTTCGCCATCGGCTCGGCCAAGCGATCGCGCGGCCAGGCCATCTTCTTCTCCGTGGACCGCGACAAGCTGCCCCCAGCGTCGTTCCCCCTCGGCGATATCGATGAGCGGTGCGTCCCGCACCCAGACGGCAGCCCGAAGACCTCGATCTACCTGAGCATCTACCGCGTGCTCGAGCGGATTCCGCGCGAGGCGCTCACCGCCTTGCACCTCGCGACCGACGACGGCCGGGTGCTGACCCTCACGCCGCAACCGTTCGTAGCCCGACGGCGAGGACCGGACCCACCTGTTCCAGGAGTTTTGCCCCGTCTCGCCCGCGCGTGGTCAGCCGCTTGAGCCCCGCGGAGTTCTCAGCGTTCATCACCGACGCCGACGCAGCCCGTACACGTTCCGCGCATCGTCTTCGCGGAGCTCACGCTCGGAAACCTGAAGAACGACCCCGAATCCACGGAGATCGACAACCTGCCGTACCCCAACATCGGCCACTTGCGGGACTGCCTGCGCGAACTCAACGCGGGCGCGCGGCAAGGCCACCAAGACGGTGCTGCGGCAGATGACGCACGAGGTGCTCTTCCGCACCATCCGCAACGGCTTCTTCGTTGGCGACACCACTGGAATGACCGCATTCCCGTTGCCCTCCAGCGGACACGCTCGAGCGCGAACACCTCGCGTGGTGGCGCTCCGCGCAATCAACTTTTGGTCACTAGCCGCTACGTCGCGGTGTCACTTCACTCTTCGAAAGGGGCGTCATGCCCGGCTGGTTCTGGCTGGTCCCCATCGCGTCAATCGTCGCGCTCGGGAGCCGCGTACTACTTCTTCCGCGAAATGATGAAGGAGTCCGAGGGCACGCCAGACGATGGCGCGCATCGCCGCGCACGTGCGCGCTGGCGCCATCGCCTATCTCAAGCAGCAATACAAGGTTGTCGGCATCGTGTTGGTGTCGCTCACCGCCGTCTTCTGCGTGCTCGCGTACGTGCTCCACATGCAGAACCCGTGGGTGCCGTTCGCGTTCCTCACCGGCGGCCTCTTCTCTGGGCTCGCGGGCTTCATCGGCATGCGCACCGCAACATACGCGTCCGCCCGCACCGCGAACGCCGCGCGCGATTCCCTCAACGCACGGCCTGCGCGTCGCGTTCCGCTCGGGCGCCGTCATGGGCCTCACCGTCGTGGGTCTTGGCCTGCTCGACATCGCGGTGTGGTTCTTCGTGCTCACTCGCTTCTACGGCATCAGACGACGCTCACCACGTGGTCGTCATCACCACCACGATGCTGACGTTCGGCATGGGCGCGGCCGTCCAGTCGCTCTTCGCTCGCGTTGGCGGCGGCATCTTCACCAAGGCGGCCGACGTCGGCGCCGACCTGGTCGGCAAGATCGAGGCTGGCATCCCCGAGGACGACGCGCGCAACCCCGCGACCATCGCCGACAACGTCGGCGACAACGTGGGCGACGTCGCCGGCATGGGCGCCGACCTCTACGAGTCCTACGTTGGCGTGATCCTCGCGTCCGCGGCCCTCGGCGCGGCCGCCTACTCGAGCCACGGCGCCAGACGTCCAACTCAAGGCCGTCGTGGCGCCCATGGTCATCGGCGCGCTCGGCACGCTGCTGTCGATCATCGGCGTGTTCTTTGTCCGCACCGGCGAGAGGGCGCGACCCAGAAGCAGCTGCTCGCGCGCTCTTGGGCGCGGCGTCAACGGCGCCGCCGGCATGATCGCCGTCGTGTCCCTTGGCGTCATGCGTGGCCATGGGCACTCGCCAACATGTGGGGCATCTGGCTCGCGCTCCTCGTCGGGCTGCTCACCGGAATCGTCATCGGCCGCGCTGCCGAGTACTTCACGTCGCAGGCTACGCGCCCACGCAGTCGCATCGCCGAGCCACCAAGACGGGCCCAGCCACCGTCATCATCGGCGGCGTCGGCGAGGGCATGATGTCGGTGGCGATCCCCGTCCTGGCCGTCGTGCCGTTGGCACGTCGCTCGCCTACTTCTTCGGCGTCCGGGTACTCACTTCGCTACCGACACGCATGGCCTCGGCCTCTACGGCATCGGCATGGCGGCGGTCGGCATGCTGTCGACGCTTGGCATCACGCTCGCGACCGACGCGTACGGCCCGATCGCGGACAACGCGGGCGGCAACGCGGAGATGGCGGGCTCTCGACCCGAGGTGCGTCAACGCACCGACGCGCTCGACTCGCTCGGCAACACCACCGCGGCCACGGGCAAGGGCTTCGCCATCGGCTCGGCGGCGCTCACCGGCATCGCGCTGCTCGCCTCCTACGTCGAGGAAGTGAAGATCGGCATCTGGCCACGTCCTCGATCGCGGTCACGACTTCACGTTCCCCGACGGCATCCGGTGATCGTGTCGACGGCACAGGAACAAGCTTGAGGGATCTCAGCCTCATGGACATGATGACGCACTTCGAGGTGGTGCTCATCAACCCCAAGGTCATCGTCGGCATGTTCATTGGGCGCGATGCTCGCGTTCGTGTTCTCCGGGCTCACTATGAAGGCCGTTGGCCGCGCGGCAGGCCAGATGGTTGACGAGGTGCGCCGCCAGTTCCGCGAGATGCCAGGGCATCATGGCTGGCACCGCAGGACCCGGACTACGCACGCTGCGTCGCCATCTCCACCAAGGCCGCGCAGACGGGAAATGATGCTGCCGTCGATCCTCGCGATCGCCGCCCCGGTGGTCATGGGCTTCATCTTCGGCGTGCCCGGGGTGCTCGGGCTTCTCGGCCGGCGGCGCGGCTGCCGGCTTCTCGCTGTCGATGTTCATGGCGAACGCCGGTGGCGCGTGGGACAACGCCAAGAAGTACATCGAGGAGGGCCACCACGGCGGCAAGGGTTCCGAGTCCCACAAGGCCGCCGTCATCGGCGACACGGTGGGCGACCCGTTCAAGGACACCGCCGGCCCGGCCTCAACATCCTCGTCAAGCTGATGTCCATGGAGGCGATCGTCGTCGCTGGCGTCACCGTCGCGATTCACCTGCTGTGACTTCTGCCATGGGCATGAAGAAGGGGCCGCGGATTTCTCCGCGGCCCCTTCCGTTTGCGTCTATCTGTCACCTAAGACAGGATGCTGACGCCTCCAGGGCCAACTAGCAGCCCTAGCACGATGAGTACGACTCCCCACAGGATGTCCTTCTGGACAATTCGGACGATGCCTGCGATAACGAGAATCACGGCCGCAATGAACAAAATGGTGGTCCACATAGTGGTATCTCCCTTGTGTTTTCTTGTTCGGTCACTAAGGCCAACGGCCTGTCGACCCGGATTCATTCCCGACGGATGGTTGTCCGTAGTCAGTGCACCGGGCTAAAACATGGCCTCGCTGGCATTCCCTTTAGGGGGCTTTCAACGATGCCGTGGAGAGAAGTACCCACTAGCGCCGCACCTCTAACGCGCGCCGATCTCAGACGTGCGGATGCGCTCGGCGATGCGGGATCACTGGAAGTCCCTGCTCTTGCTCGCGACCTTGAGGCTCAGCGGCGCGAGGTGCTCCGCCACGAGGTTGGTGGCGCCGTCCGCGCGCTCGATGCGCCCCCTGATCACGAGCGCGGGCGAGCGCCTCGCGACCGCCTGGTAGCGCCTCCACACGCCTTGCGAACAGATGACGTTGAGGAAGCCCGTCTCGTCCTCGAGCGAGATGAACGTCACCCCCTTGGCGGTGCCCGGCCGCTGCCGGTGGGTCACGACTCCCGCCACGCGCACGCGCCGCTCCGCCTCGTGGTGAGCACGTCCGCCAACGCGCAGCACCCCGTTGCGGTCGAGCCCCTCGCGCACAAAGACAGTGGGATAACTATCCACCGACACCCCATGCAGCCCACACGTCGGCTATCGCCTCTTCGACCGCGGACATCCCTGGCAGAGCGGGCGCCTCCACGCCCGGCACCACTCCCGGGAGCGTGTCGGGCCCCTCGAGCGCGATGACGCCCGCCGCCCAGAGCCCCTCGCGCCTGCGTCACCCCGAGCGTCTCGAGCGCCCCGACGGTGGCGAGAGCCTCCCACTGGGCCTTGGTGAGCGGCTCGGCGAGCGATCCCGCCGCTTCCGGACCGCCGCACCAGCCTCGCGCGCATGCGCCCTCTGCACCGCCCCTTGGAGCCGCACTGCGCACCCTCACGCGCCTGGCCATGTCCGTGAGCGAGACGAAGGGCGCCTCGGCGCGCGCGTCGACGATCGCCTGCGCGGCATCGGCGCCCAGCCCCTCGACCGCGGCAAGCCCCATGCGCACCGCGAGCGTGCGGTCGACGCGCGACGAGCGCCGCCAGGTCGGCGCGCACCTCCGCTGGGGTCTCGAACGGCGTCATCGAGCCTCTCGACCGCGGGCCAGGGCCTCCGAGCGCGACACGCACGGCCGCAGCACCACTTGGCCGTGGCGCCTGGCATCGGCCGCGAGGGACTGCGGGCGAGTAGAAGCCCATCGGCTGCGCCGCGAGCAGCCCCGCATAGAAGGCGGCGGGCTTGTGCACCTTGAGCCAACACGACGCGTACACCAGGTAGGCGAAGGAGAACGAGTGGGACTCGGGGAAGCCGAAGTCGGAGAACGCCTTGAGCTTGTCGAAGATCTGGTGCGCGACATCGGCGGTGACGCCCTTCTCGTTGGCGCCCACCATGAAGCGCGCGCGCAGCGCCTCCATGCGCTCGGGGCTGCGCTTGGACCCCATCGCGCGGCGCAGCTGATCGGCGAGCGATCCGTCGAAGCCCGCGCAGTCCATCGCCATCTGCATGAGCTGCTCCTGGAACAGCGGCACGCCCAGGGTCTTGCCGAGCGACTTCTCGAGCAGCGGGTGCAGGTAGGTGACCTCCTCGCGGCCGCGCGCGCGATTGATGTACGGGTGGACGGAGCCGCCCTGGATGGGGCCGGGCCGGATGAGCGCCACCTCGATGACGATGTCGTAGAACTTGCGGGGCCGGAGGCGCGGCAGCGTCGCCATCTGCGCGCGCGACTCGACCTGGAACACGCCGACGGTGTCCGCGGCGCACAGCAGGTCGTAGACGGCCTCGTCCTCTTGGGGAAGGCGAGTGCAGCCCGAGCTCCTCGCCCTCGGTCTCCCGCACGGAACTGGAACGCGTACTTGAGCGCGGAGAGCATGCCGAGGCCGAGCAGGTCGAACTTCACGAGCCCCGCGTCCGCGCAGTCGTCCTTGTCCCACTGCAGCACCGTGCGGCCCGGCATGCGCGCCCACTCCACGGGGCACACGTCGATGACGGGGCGGTCGCACAGCACCATGCCGCCGGGGTGGATGCCCAGGTGGCGAGGCAGGCGCATGAACCGCTCCGCCAGGTCGAACACCGGCTCGGGGATGTGGTCGAGGTCTCGGCCACGGGCGTGCGGCTCCGGCCACATCGCGTCGCGCTGCCTCGCCGCCCACGCCTGCTGCTTCTCGCCTGGGCATGCGCAGCGTCGACCAGCGGTCGATGCGTCTTGGACCAGGCGTCCTGCTGACCGACGTCGTAGCCGAGCGCCCTCGCGGCGTCCCGGACCGCGGAGCGCGGCCGGTACTGGATGACGTTGGCGACCATCGCGGCGTTGATGCGCCCAAAGCGCTGGAAGACGTACTGGATGACCTCCTCGCGGCGGTCGGACTCGATGTCGACGTCGATGTCGGGCGGCCCGTCGCGCTCGGGGGCGAGGAAGCGCTCGAACAGCAGCCCGTGCGTCACGGCGTCGACGGCCGTGACTCCCAGCGCGTAGCAGACGGCGGAGTTGGCGGCGCTCCCCCGGCCCTGACACAGGATGTCGGACCTGCGGCAGAAGCTCACGATGTCGTGGACGATCAGGAAGTAGCCGGGAAAGTCGAGCGCCTCGATCACGGTGAGCTCGCGCTCGATCTGCGCCCACGCGCCCTGGACCCGCTCCGCGTCGGGCGGGCCGTACCGCTCGCGCGCGCCCCGGTAGGTGAGCTCGCGCAGCCACGACGCCTCCGTGTGGCCCTCGGGAACGGGGTACGGCGGCAGGTTGGGCGCCACGAGGTGCAGGTCGAAGGCGCACTCGGCGCCCAGCCGCGACGCGGTGGTGACCGCCTGCGGGTGGCGCCGATGCCGCCACAGCATCTCCCCCGCGCTGCGCAGGTGCGCGCCGGGCGACCGCGGCAAGCCAGCCGTCCATGTCGTCGAGCGACGATCGCGCGCGCACCGCGGCGAGCGCGCCCGCGAGGTCGGCATCGCGCGGCGTCGCATAGTGGGCGTTCGTCGTGGCGACGAGCGGGAGCCCCGCGTCGAACGCGAGGTCCGCCAGGGCGTCGGCGATCTCGGAGTCGTAGCGGCTGCCCCGTGTCGGTGATCTCGACGGCGACGTTCTCGCGCCCGAACAGCGCCACGAGCCTGTCAAGCTCCGTCGCGCGCGCGCGACCACGCCCTCGCGCGTCACTCCCCGCGCATGGCTCGCCGTCCACCCCGGCACGCCGATCCGGCCAGCGCCCGCCGCACGGATCCCTTGCGGCACCCCGTCAGCACCAGGAACTCCCCCGCGCCCGCCTCGGCGAGCCCTCGAGCGTGTAGTGCGGCCGAGCCCTTCTCGCCCGTCGCGAGGTGCGCCATGCCGATGGCGCGGCGACAGCCGCGCGTAGCCCGCCCGCCCCCCGCGCGAGGACCACCAGGTGGGTGCCGCGCGGGTCGGGGATGCCCGTGGGCGCGTCGAGCACGGGCGCGCCCGCCTTGCCCTCGGGCACGGCGAGGTGAAGTTCCGCGCCGAACACCGTGGGCAGGCCCGACCGGCCGCGCGGCGTTGGCAAAGCGCACGACGCCGTAGAGGCCGTCGTGATCCGTGATGG
>CAVWSW010000005.1:0-217219 GCA_963757685.1 uncultured Actinomycetota bacterium
CAGTCGCATTGGCTTGGCCGGTGTGCGGTCGCGTCGTCGACGTGTCCGGCGGAACCAGAGGGCGCGCCCTCCGTTGCCACCTCTCCCATGGTCACCGCGGAAGCTGTGACGACCTCGGGTCGTCAGAACTCGAGCACTGGCAGGCGAGCTCGGCGACCCCACCCGCGCGCGGCGTCACGCTCGACGAGGTGAAGGTCATGGCGCTGGCACACGCCCGCACCTACGAGGCAGTTGCCCAGTGGAAGCGTGAACGGGGCGATGACGAAGAGGCGGGGCAATTGCTCGCGATGGCGGACGCATTGCGACGGCTCGTTGCGGTGCTCGACCGCTAGTTCGCGCCCTCACGGCGGCGGCCCAAACTCCGCGACGCGCGCGGGATGGGAGACTTCACCCCATGACCGAACACGTCGTCGCCGACCTGGCCCTCGCCGAGGCGGGCCGCCACCAGATTCGCCTCGCCGAGCAGGAGATGCCGGGCCTCATGGCGCTCCGCGCCGAGTTCGGCGAGACGCAAGCCGCTCGCGGGCGCGCGCATCGCGGGCTCGCTCCACATGACCGTCCAGACCGCCGTGCTGATCGAGACGCTGACCGCGCTCGGCGCCGAGGTCCGCTGGGCGTCGTGCAACATCTTCTCCACCCAGGACGAGGCCGCGGCGGCGGTCGTCGTCGGCCGCGGCACCTTCTCGGCGCCCGCCGGCGTGCCCGTGTTCGCCATCAAGGGCGAGACGATCGCGGAGTACTGGGACTACACGGACCGGATCCTCGACGTGGGACGGCTTCGACGGCCCCACGATCATCCTCGACGACGGCGGCGACGCGACGCTCCTGGTGCACGAGGGCGTGCGGCACGAGGCGCCGGCGTCCGTGCCCGCGCCGCTCGACGAGGAAGACCCCGACTACAACCGCGAGACGGAGGCGATGCGCGCGGTGCTGCGCCGCTCCCTCGCCGCCGACCCCACGCGCTTCACGCGCATGGCCGCCGGCATCGTCGGCGTGAGCGAGGAGACCACCACCGGCGTGCACCGGCTCGACCAGATGCACGCGCGCGGCGAGCTGCTGTTCCCCGCGATCAACGTCAACGACTCGGTCACCAAGTCCAAGTTCGACAACAGTACGGCATCCGCCACTCGCTTCCCGACGGCCTCAACCGCGCCACCGACGTGCTGATGGGCGGCAAGGTCGCGTTCGTTGCCGGCTACGGCGACGTGGGCAAGGGCGCAGCGGAGGCGCTGCGCGGCCAGGGCGCGCGCGTCATCGTCACCGAGGTGGACCCCATCTGCGCGCTGCAGGCCGCGATGGACGGCTACGAGGTGGCGCGCGTCGAGGACTACGTGGACCGCGCCGACTTCTTCATCACCACCACGGGCAACAAGGACATCATCCGCGTCGAGCACATGGCCGCGATGAAGGACAAGGCGATCGTCGCCAACGTGGGCCACTTCGACAACGAGATCGACATGGCGGGCCTCGCGCGCTCCGGCGCCAAGCACCAGCCCGTCAAGCCCCAGGTGGACGAGTGGATCTTCCCCGACGGCCACGCGATCATCGTGCTGAGCGAGGGCCGCCTGCATGAACCTCGGCAACGCCACGGGCCACCCGAGCTTCGTGATGAGCGACGTCGTTCGCCAACCAGGTGCTCGCGCAGATCGAGCTGTGGGCCAACCTCGACGCGTACCCGCTCGGCGTGCACCGCCTGCCGAAGCTGCTCGACGAGAAGGTGGCGCGCCTGCACCTCGACGCGCTTGGCGTGCGGCTCACCGAGCTGACCGGCGACCAGGCGGACTACCTCGGCGTGCCCGTCGAGGGCCCGTTCAAGGCGGACCACTACCGGTACTGAGAGCCAGGCCGCTCAGTTCTCCACGTCGACGACGCCGTAAGGGCAGCGCTCCGACGCGAACGTCGACTCGGCGTCGGCCCTGCCGCAGGCGCGCCAGCTTCCAACGCGTACTCCCGGTCCCTGCGCGCCGCGAGCACGGCGGCGATGAAGTACTCGGGGTGGGTGCCCGGCGGGCGGCGGCGGCGCGACGAACGGCTGACATTCTGCTCGCGAGTTGCTGCGCCGATGCGCGCGCGCGACTCTGGGCGCATGCTCGCCGCGCGGCCAAGGAACAGGCGGCGCGGTGAGCGCGAGGCAGTCGGGGAGGCGGCGATGTCCGCGGTCGTTCGCCCACTGACGCGAGGTGCGGCGGGCATCATGACGGCGGCGAGGCCTGCTTGCGCCGCGGGTGCGCATCGCGTAGGTGCCGGCGAGGTAGTCGCCGATGCGCTTGCCGCGCGCGGACAACAGCGACACCGTCACGGCGAGCATGCCCGCGGTCATGTAGATCTCGAGCACGCCGACGAGCGCGCGGATGAAGGCGTGCCGCAACGTCACCGGGCCGCCGTCGTCGCGGACGATGCGCAGCCCAGCGGCGAGGCGCCCAAGCGAGCGGCCGCGCGTGAGCGTCTCCTCGGCCGTGGGTATCCCAACAAGGCGCGCCGACCGTGAGCAGCACGGACGCTGATCGCGGCATCCACGCGTCGCTCAGCCGCGAGCTGACCCGCGTCGAGGATCGCGAAGCCCACGATGAGCACCACGAAGGTGACCGCGACGTCGATCACGCCGGAGAGCATGCGCAGCGTGACGGGGGCCGCGCCGGACTCGAGCGCAACGCCTTCGCCGATGAGAATCTCGTCTGCGTCGCTCACGCACCCCTCCACTTCGCCGCTGTTATGGCATCGTAGCGGCGTGGACATCGATTCGTTTAGCGCGGTGCGCGAGGCGCGCTGGAGCCAGCCTCAAGGAGCTCACGAAGCGTCGCCGCCTCACGGGCGCGGAGGCCGACGAGCTCACGCGGCTCTACCAGTCCACCGCGGGCGACCTCTCCGCGGTGCGTTCTGCCGCGCCGGAGCCGGGCCTCATCTCGCGCCTGTCCGTGCTGCTCGCGCAGTCGCGCGTGTGGCTCACGGGCGCGCACGGCTCGGCCACGGGCGACTTCGCGCGCTTCTTTGTCGCGCACCCTGCCCGCCGCGATGTATCGCGTGCGGTGGTGGGGCGTCATCGTCTCGGTGTCGGTGCTCCTGGTTGGCGTTGCTCAGCGGGTGGTGGACCCTCACGCACCCCGAGGCGCTCGAGCTGCGTCGGGGACGCAGGCCGCGCGCGCACAGTTCGCGAACGAGGCGTTCGCGAGCTACTACACGGACTACTCCAACCGTCGTTCGCGGCGCAAGTGTGGACCAACAACGCGTGGCTTGCGCTGCAGTGCATCGCGTTCGGCATCACCGGCTTCTTCCCGCTGTACCTCATGTACGGCACGGCCCTGCAACTTGGCGTTGCGGGCGCGGTGATGGCCGAGCACGACGGGCTCGACGTGTTCTTCTCGCTCATCATTCCCCACGGACTCCTTGAGCTCAGCGCGGTGTTTGTGGCCGCGGGCGCGGGCCTGAGGCTGTTCTGGGTGATGCTCGTCCCCGGCGCTCGCACGCGCGGCAGCCGCGCTCGCCCAAGAGGGCCGCATCACGTTCGCGGTTGGCGTGGGGCTTGTGATCGCGCTCTTCGTGTCCGGGCTGATCGAGGGCTTCGTGACCGCCGTCGTCGATGCCGTGGTGGCTCAAGATCGTGATCGGCATCATCGCGTGCGCCGCGTTCTGGGCATACATCTTCGTCGCGGGACGGGCGGCCGCTCGGACGGCGTGACGGGTGACGTCGAGGGCGACTTCGCGACGGACGCCGCGCCCGTCGTCGGCTAGCTGCAGTGCCCGACGCTGTTGCCGGCTAGAGCTTCCCTGCCGCCTTGAGCGCGAGGTAGCGATCGGCGAGAACGGGGGCAAGGTCGTCGGGCAAGGCGTGACAGGACGTCTGCGCCAATCGAGCGCAAGCGCGAGCCAACCGCGTCCACCTCGATGCCGGCGCGCGCGGCGGCAGCCGCTCCGTACAGCGCGTCGACCGAGCCGCGCTCGGCGAGCATCTGCCCCACCTCGGGGTCCGCAACGGAGGCGATCACAACTTGGTGGCGGTGGGCGAGCGCGGCGGTCGCCTCGAGCAGCCCGAGTCGATCGCGGAGACCTCGACCGTGGTGAGCAACACCACGAGCGCGCGCTGCGAAAGCCTCTCGCGCGTGAGCCGCGCAACCGCGGGCCAGTCGGGCTCTACGAGGCGCGACTCCACGGGGGCAAGCGCGGTCGCGAGCCGCGTCATGAGGCCCGCGCCCGTGGTGGCGGCCGCCCGCGCCTGCTCCTCGCGGTCAAACGCGGTGACCTGCACGCGGTCGCCTGCGCGCGAGGCGAGCGCGGAAAGCAGCAGCACGGCCTCGATCGAGGCATCGAGCCGAGGGGTGTCGCCAACGCGCCCGGCGGAGAGCCGCGAGGTGTCGAGCACGATGAACACGCGCCGGTCCCGCTCTGGCCTGAACGTGCGCACCACCACGTCCGCGCGCCGCGCCGTGCCGCGCCAGTCGATGGTCCGGACGTCGTCGCCGATGACATATTCGCGCAAGCGAATCGAACTCGGATCCCGCGCCCTTGAGCTGCACCGCGGTGCGGCCGTCGATCTCCCGCAGCCGCGCAAGCCGTGACGGCAGAGTGCCTGCGGGATTTGAACTCCGGCAAGCACGCGGAGGGTATCTACCAGGGGCATCGTTCGCTGGCGCCCGGCGAGCCGGAGCGGACCGGAAATGCGCACCGTGACGCCAACCGACTTGCGGTCTCCGCGCCGAGTGGGCGTGAGGTGCGTGGTGAGCGGCAGCGTTTCGCCCGGCGCAAGGGAGAACGGGTGGCGCGTGTCCGTAGCGCCGGCGGA
The DNA here is from genome assembly GCA_963757685.1 of uncultured Actinomycetota bacterium. GTDB lineage: Bacteria > Actinomycetota > Actinomycetes > Actinomycetales > Demequinaceae > Demequina. Next base: position 4,778 of record CAVWSW010000005.1, read on the forward strand.
GGGCTGCCACGCATCCCGCACCGCGCCGCGCACGCGTCGCTTCCCTAGGTTGATGATGTCGAGCTTCGCGGAGGTCGACTCGGTGAGGCGCACCGACGCCGGCACGCGCCGCTTGGCCCCAACGCGCTGGGGCGACGGCGCGATCCACACGTCGATGAGCACAAGGGCGGCGACGCACAGCACCCAGTACCACGCGACGTTGCGGTTCTGCGTCAGCGCCGCGGGAATCGTCCCGAGCGCCGCGAGCAGCACCGTCCACCCGGAAATGAACATGTCAGCGAGGCACCGGCACGGTAGCGAGCACGCTCGTGAGCACCGCCGTCGCCGTGACTCCTTCGAGTTCCGCCTCTGCGCGCACGGAGATGCGGTGCGCGAGCGTCCACGCGGCGAGCGCCTTGACGTCGTCTGGGGACACGAAGGTGCGGCCGCGCATCCACGCCCACGCACGCGACGTGTTCATGAGGGCTGTCGCCGCGCGCGGCGATGCGCCAAGCGCCACAGAGGGCGCCTCGCGCGTCGCGCGGCAGATGTCGACGATGTAGCCGATCACGTCGTCGGAGATCTCCACGGCAGCGACCTCTGCGCGCGCGGCGTCGATGTCCGCGGCGGACGCGACCACGGTGAGCCCCGCCCCGGCAAGGTCACGCGGGTTGAAGCCTTGCTGCGTGGCGTCGGACCACCTGCGACTCCGCCTCGCGCGTTGGCAGGCCAACCGCGACCTTGAGCAGGAAGCGGTCAAGCTGCGCTTCCGGCAGCGGGTACGTGCCCTCGTATTCGACCGGGTTCTGGGTGGCGATGACCAGGAACGGGTCCGGCAACGCGCGCGTCTCGCCGTCCACCGTGACGGTGCGATCCTCCATCGCCTCGAGCAGCGCGGACTGCGTCTTGGGGGGCGTGCGGTTGATCTCATCGGCGAGCAGCAGGTTGGTGAATACCGGGCCCTCGCGGAACGAGAACGCCGCCGTGCGCGCGTCGTAAACGAGCGAGCCCGTGACGTCGCCTGGCATGAGGTCAGGGGTGAACTGCAGGCGCTTGAAGTCGATGTCAAGCGTGTGCGCGAGCGCGCGCACCATGAGCGTCTTCGCGACGCCTGGCACGCCCTCGAGCAGCACGTGCCCCTTGCACAGCAGGGCGATCACGAGCCCCGTCACCACTTGGTCCTGGCCAACGACGGCCTTGCCAAGTTCCGCGCGCAGCGCGGCAAGCGCAAGCCGCGGGCCCGACGGCGGGGTTGGCTCCGGCTCGGCAGGTGCGGCGGGCGCGCGCAGGCACGGTTGCCTCAGGCACGTTGCCGTCGCGGCGACTGCTGTCTCGGCGACTGCTGTCTCGGCGACTGTCGGCTGGGCGGCGCCTGGTTCTTCGGCGGGGGTGGGGTTTTCGGTCACGTCGGGTGCACCTTTCCTTCAAGCTCATCCAGTTGGTCAACGATGTTGATCATGTCCGCCTCGTTCGTTGGCGGGGGGCCGTACAGAATCCTCGCAATATCGGCGGCAGGGCGTCCGGTGGCGCGCTGAATGGCCGCCACGAAGACCTTCGCGATCGCCCGTGCGCGGCACCCCAAGGCGAGCCCCCATTCGGCGAGCGGCGGACGCGCGCAATGCGGCCGTGGCCCTGCCCGTAGGCACGCGCCCTGCGATACAGGCGTGCCCGGCCGCGCGTGGCCTCAGAGGCGCGCACCACCACGGGCAACGGCTCAACCGCGAGGGGACCAAAGCGTCGGCCCCTCCAGAGGGCGGCAACGAGCGCCGTCATGCCAAGCGCATACAGCGCGGTGCCAAACCCTGGCGGAAGGAAGTCGGCGTTGATCTGGAGGTCTGAGGCACCGCCCTTGCCCGGGAGCAGCGTGGAGTCGTAGTAGTCGCCCACGTACCAGGCGAAGATTCTCATGGTGGCCGGCTGTGCGGAGCGACGAGCGCGGCATTGCCGTCGGTGAGCAGAGCGCTGTTTTGATACACGGCGGAGTTCGTGACAATCGTGCGCGTGCCGTTCTGGCTCGGCACCACAGCCATGCCCGCGACATCGGATCGGTTGGCGAAGCACAACTCGGCAGCGGTGTCGCCGATTGCCGCGAGCCCCGTGTATTCCACGCGCATGGTCTCGGCCGCAGTCGCGTCGGGGTCCGCGCACGCAGCGTCCACGGTCTCCGGGAGGAAGTCGTAGGAGACCGTGAGGTTGGGGTCCACGGCGGTCGCGAGCGCCTCCGAGGCGCCGATGAAGAGCACGTCACCCTTGTACGTCGAGCACGGACGCGATCTGAGCGTCGGTCAGCGAGTCCCCGTTGGCGATCACGAGCGTCGTCGTTGACGGGTCGGCGATCGCCACGCGAGCCAGCGCGTCGTACTGGGTCACGTTGACGCCCTGGCCGCGCAGGATCTGCGCGACCGCGTGCGAGCCCGTATCGGTGAGGTTGTTGGTCGACAGGGGCGTGTAGTCCGATGGGTCGCTGGGTGACGGCAACCGAGATCGCAAGAATGACAATGAGGCGAGAGCGCGACGATCCAGATCTTGCCGCGCCCCGCACGGTCGCGCACGCTCTCGCGCTTGGGCGGCGCCGTGTAGACGGGCGACAAGGAACTTGGCGCGCTCATGCGGGCACCTCGACCTTCGCCTTGCCTGCCGCGTCGCGCGTGGCAAGCACGTGCTCGTAGTGCGCGCGCGTCGCGGCGAGATGGCCGTAGCGGACGGCGTCAAAGACGTCGGCATCCGTGGTTACCGCCTGCGCGATGGCTGGGATCGCGTCCGCGGCGGAGAGCGCCGCCTCGAAAGCCGTCATGCCGGGCCGGCCGTCAATAACTTCTCGTTCGGTGAGCGACCTGATCAGCGCGCGATACGCCTCGATCACGGCCGTGCTCCAGTCGCCAGAGTCGGCGGCGGCACGCGCGGAAGCAAGCAGATCCTTCGACGTGAGGGTCGGGTCGCCCAACTCCTCGTCCGCGCGATCCGCGCGACCGCGAGCGCCGCAGCGGCCCAACGACGAGCCACACGATGAGCCCGATAACCGCCGCGCCGATGACGATCGCCGCGAGCGTTCCCCAACCACCCCACGCGCCGCCAATGCCGTTTCCGACGCCGTTCAGGAGGTCTTGCACCCAGTTCATGAAGCGCTCAAGCCAGTTGGTGCCGCCGCCCGTCTGATATTCCTGCTTCGCGAGCTCGTCGCGAGCCCATTCGCGCGCGGTGTCGGCGTCTGGATCAACAGGGACGTCACGTCTCATGTCAGGCGCGCCGTGCCTCTGCAGCGCGCGCGAGATCGAGGTCGAAGCCCTCGTGGCGAATGCGCGCGTCGATGTACACGAGCGCGTACACAGAGCCCATGTACGAGTACGTCAGGACGTAGGAGATCACCGCTCCAAGCACAAGCGTCGCGACGTACACCGCGGTGCCAAGCCACGCGCCATTGAAGCCAATAACTAGCGCGATGCTGCCGATGAACGACAAGATTTGCTGGAAGATCCCCGAAACAAAGCCGATGATCGCTCCGGTCACGAAGATGATCAGCACGGACCACCAGAACCGGCCCTTGATGACGCCGAGGGTCCTGCGGATCGACGCGACCGCGCCCTTCCGCTCAAGCACGATCACACAGCGCGCGACGCGCCGCGATGACGTAGACCGGTAGCGAGACCACGAGGCCAAGCAGGAGCATCGCAAGGATGCCAAGGCCAAGCAGCGCGTCGTCGCTCGATTGAATGCCAGCCACGAGCGCGATGCCGCCAGGCACGAGCGCAAGTCCCACCGCGAGGGTCGAGAGCAGCCACAGCAAGAGCAGGCTGCCCATGCGCGGCCACATCGTCCTGAACGCCGTCGCCGATCGAAATCCGCTCTCCCAGCGCCGCCCGCGCCACTCCTGGCGCGACGATGGCACTCGCCACAGCGTCGGCCAAAATAAGCGCTATGAACGCCGCGATGGCCACGACGACGGTGGAGGTCTGAATCCCTGACAACTGGGCACCTGGGCGACAGCAAGGCGAGCGATGGGTCAGTGAATGCGAGCCACATCGCGGCCGCGAGCAGCACCATGGCCGCGACCACGCACAGGAGCGGCCCGCCGATCACGACGGCGCGGTTGTAGCGCATGGCCTTGAACGGCACCGAGAGGAACTCGCCAAAGGTCACGGGCCGCAACGGGATGATCCCCGGTTGCCACGAGCGGTACGTGGGCGTGGCAGCTCGCTGGCGCCGCTGCCGTGCACCACGTACGGGGCGCTGGGCTGGGGCGCGCACCCCGGTTGCGCAAGCACGCCGGGCGGGAGCGGAGCAGGCGGCGCGGGAGCGTCAGGCGCGGCCCCGACGCTTGGCTCGCCAGTGCTTCCTGGCATGGCCCAATCGTGGCCACCGGTCGCGTCGGTCATTCGCTAGTCCTCCCTGTCACGGCCCATCGTGCCAGGCCCCCGAGACGGGCGAGACCGGCTTGCCGCGCCTTGCTGGGCATAATATCTATATGACGGCACGCATATTGGTGGTCGACGACGACCCCGCGGTAGCAGAGATGATCGGCATCGTCCTGCGGGCCGACGGCTTCGAGACCGAGTTCTGCGATCACGGCGATCGCGCGCTCGACATCTTCCAGGGACACGCATCCGGATGTGGTGCTGCTCGACCTGATGCTGCCTGGCCGTAGCGGCATCGACATCTGCAGGGACATTCGGGCGGAGTCAGGCGTTCCTATCATCATGCTCACCGCGAAGTCCGACACCGTCGACGTGGTGCTCGGCCTCGAGTCTGGCGCCGACGACTACATCCCCAAGCCGTTCAAGCCGCGCGAACTCATCGCGCGCGTGCGCGCGCGGCTGCGCCGCAACGACTCCACCGCGCCGTCCGTGGTGCGCATCGGCGACCTCGAGATCGACGTGACGGGCCACCGCGTTGGCGCGCGACGGCGAGGTCATTCAGCTCACGCCGCTCGAGTTCGACGTGCTCGTCACGCTCGCGCGGTCGCCGGGCCAGGTCTTCACGCGCGAGGTGCTGCTCGAGGACGTGTGGGGCTACCGCCACGCGGCGGACACGCGGCTCGTCAACGTCCACATCCAGCGGCTGCGCGCCAAGATCGAGCGCGACCCTGAGAACCCAGAGATCGTGGTGACCGTGCGCGGCGTCGGCTACAAGGCCGGTGGCGTGTCGTCGTGAAACTCCGCAGGCGCTCGGTTGGCGCTCGCCGCGGCGGCGCCCACACGAGCGCCTCGCGGGTCGTTGGCGCCGGTCGCTGCTGTTCCGGGTCGTGGCGACCACGCTCGTCATCGGCCTCGGCACGGTGGCGCTGCTCGGCGCGTACGTCACCACCCAGATCCGCGACGGCCTCGTCGACACGCGCGTGGACCGCATCCTGTCGCAGATCGCGCGCAAGATGCGGACACGGCGCAGACCGACGTTGACGCCTCGCCCGCGGAGACGCCAGGCGACCTGCAGCAGCTCGTCAACGACCTCTTCGGCGAAGCTGCAGCGTGCTCGGCGGCGGCGATCGCGGCGTGGTGCTTGCTGCAAAGCCCGCCAACACGTCCGGCGTGCCTCTCGCGCCGACCGTCGACGACGCTGGCGCTCGTGGACGTGATCTCGCCGGAGATGCGCGACGCGGTGGCAGAGCGGCGTCACGCAGCCGTGGCAGTTCGTTGCGCTGCCGGAACGGCGCGCCAGGAGTCGTCGTCGGCGCGCCGCTCGACCTCGGGTCGCGGGCGCCGTACGAGCTGTACTTCGTCTACCCGCTCACGGCCGAGCAACAGACGCTGACGCTCATCCAGCGCGTGCTCGGGCTCGGCGCGGCATGCTCGTTGCGCTCGTGGTGTTCATGACGTGGTGGGTCACGACGCAGGCCGTGCGCCCGGTGCGCGACGCGGCCCGCGTCGCGTCGCGCCTCGCAGAGGGCCGTCTCGAGCGAGCGCATGAAGGTGCGCGGCAACGACGAGATGGCGACTCTCGCGCGCACCTTCAACGAGATGGCGGAGTCTCTGCAGCGCCAGATCACCCGCATGGAGGAGCTGTCGCGGCTGCAGCGCCGCTTCGTCTCCGACGTCTCCCACGAGCTGCGCACGCCGCTCACCACGGTGCGCATGGCGTCGGACGTGCTGTACGACGCGCGCGCGGACTTCCCGCCGGAGGTGGCGCGCTGCGCGGAGCTGCTCAGCAGCCAGCTCGACCGCTTCGAGACGCTGCTTGCCGACCTGCTGGAGATCAGCCGCATCGACGCGGGCGCGGCGCGGCTCGAGTTCGAGGACATCTCGCTCGCCGACGTCGTGCGCGACGAGGTGGAGGCGATGTCGCACGCCGCGCGAGCGGTGAGCGTCGAGATGCGCATGTGGGTGAGCGACGGCGAGCACGTCGCGTCGATGGACCGGCCGCGCGTCGGCCGCATCGTCCGCAACCTGCTGTCCAACGCGATCGAGCACGCGCAAGAGCAGCCCGTCGACGTCGGCGTCGCGTCGAATGGCCGCGCCGTCGCCGTGGTGGTGCGCGACTACGGCATCGGCCTCACGCCGCAACAGGTAGAGCGCGTCTTCGACCGCTTCTGGCGGGCCGACGCCGCCCGCGCCCGCACGATGGGCGGCACCGGGCTCGGGCTGTCGATCGCGCGCGAGGACGCGCGCCTGCACGGCGGCAAGCTCGAGGCGTGGGGCTCGCCCGGCAAGGGCGCGAGCTTCCGGCTGCTGCTGCCGCGCACCTCCCGCGGGCTCGGCCAGGACGCGCCGCTGCCTCTGGTGATGCGCGAGACCGAGTTCGAGGCCCTCGGCTCGCGCGCCTCGCCGCGCTCCCGGCGGGCGAAGACATGACCGGAGTCGACGTCATGACCGGGCGCAACCAATGCGTCGGTCCGACGCTGGCTCGGCACTGCGGCGCTCGCGGCAGCGGCATGCTCGCGCTCGTTGCGTGCACGACGATTCCCACGTCGGGTCCCGTGAACGAGGGGTCGGGAGTGGTCTCGTCGTCCGACCGTTCGTGCCGATTGCCGAGGGTCCGCGACAGGACGAGGCCCCACGGCGATCGTGCAACGGGTTCGTCAGCGCCTCGAGCGCGGGCTTTGCGAGCGACTTCACCGTGGCGCGGCAATACCTGACTGCCGGACCCGGCACTGACGTTGGGATCCGAACGCGCGGGTCATCGTCTTCGACTCCGGCGCCCTGAATCCCAGTTTCGACGACGCGAGCGAAGACCGTCACGTACGACGTGCCGGTGGTGGCAACAATCGACGATTCCGGCCGGCTCACGGAGGCCGCGGACGGCACGCGCGAGACGCTGGCCTTCCAGATGGCACAGGATGCCGAGGGTCAGTGGCGCATCGCGCGATCTCGAGGACGGCACCATCATCGCGGGCGCCACGTTCGAGCGACTGTTCTCACCGGCGAGCCTCATCTTCGCGAGCGTCGACCAGACGACGGAGGTCCCGGAACTGCGCTGGCTGCCGCAAAACAAGGTCGCGACGCTCGCCGCGCGAGAACTCGTTGAAGGGCCGTCGCCCTGGCTCGCTGGCGCCGTGCATACGGGCTTCCCTGCGGCGTCGGCGCTTGAGGTGGACTCCGTGGTGGTTGATAACGGGGTTGCCTCCGTACAACTCAACGCCGCCTCCGCCGGCAACGCGGCCCAGCGAAGCCTTGCCGACGAGCAGATGCAATTGACGCTCACGGGAATTCCAGGCATCACGTCCGTCAACGTGACAGTGGGCGGCCTGCCCATCGGCGGCGACGGTTCCGCCGACCTGCAACCTGCGCCGCTTCCCGAGCGCGGAGGCCGCGGCCTTCGTCAACGGCAGGCTCGGGGTGTGGGACGGCGAGAAGGTGTGGCAGGTTCGCGAGGACGTGGGCGGCCTGCCCGCGGGATCCAACGGGCTCGCGCAGACGTTCGGCGAACCGACCGCGGCGTGGATCGTCAACGGATCCTCCCTCGTGGCTTCGACCGCGCTCGCGAAGGGCGTGTCGTCGCTCGATGCCGCGCGAGCAGATGCCGAGCCAGCGGTGCCGCCCATGGAGACCCAGACCCTCTACCAGGGCAGCAACCTCGTGGCTCCATCCGCGGACCGCCACGGGTGGTTCTGGACCACTCAAGGCGACGGAAACGGCGACTTCGTCGCCGTCACGGCGATGGCACCATCGCGAAGATGCCCGTCGACTGGCTGCGGGGCACCTCGGTGCAGGCTCTCGCGGTCTCGCGTGACGGCGCTCGCATTGCGGTGTTGTCTCGCACGGGAGATAAGCAGTCGCTTGAGGTCGCGTCGGTGGTGCGCGGCGACGACGGCGCGCCCCTCACGATCGGCGAACCGTTGCTTGTGGGCGTGGACCTTGGGCCATCAATCGACCTCACGTGGGTCGACGAGCTCACGGTTGCCGTGCTCGGCGGGGGTGGCGGCGACGTGCCTAGCGACCTGTGGCTCGTCGACGTTGGCGGCCTCACCACGGCCCAGAAGTCCGTCACCGGCGCGGTGGGCATCACCGCTCGGGAGAAGGAGCGCTCGCTCGTGGTTGTCGACAACCAGAACCAGGTCTTCGCTCGCTCTGGCACGGTGTGGTCGCAGGTCGGAACCGGGCCCACCGAGCTGGCCTACTCGGGCTGAGTTTTCCACAGCCGTCTCCGGCGCCGCAGCGCCATGGCCCGACGCTTGGTGTCATGAATCGCGCACTCCTTGCCGTGCCCGCCAATCTCGTGAGGGACGCGCGCGCGGCTCGTGGTTCCGGTGGCGTGCGCGGGTTGCGGGCTCGATGACGTGCCTCTGTGCGAGTCGTGCTCCGCGCCGTGGTGGGAGGCTCCGTTCCGCGCGGAAGAGGGCGCTGGGCGGCTCGCGGTAGTGGGGCGCAGGCGCTTGCCGGTGTGGGCCGTCGCGGAGCTAGACGGTTCGCCGCATCGCGCCATTGGCGTGTGGAAGGACGGCCGCAGGCGAGACCTCGATCCGTTCTTTGTGCAGGCGGCGGCGAGGGCCGCCGCGAGCGTGGAGGCTTGCCTTCCGCGCGGGCTCGTCGTGATCCCCGTGCCGAGCAAGCCACGCTCGGCGCGAAGGCGCGGCGTGGCCATTTCGTCGTTACTCGCGAGCGGCGTCGGGCAAGCACTTGGCGCCGCCGGTGCGCGGGGCGCTCGCGACCTCCGGCCGCGGATCCAAAGGGCGTTCAAGCGTGGGGCGGTGGGACTCCGCGGGCGTGCGCGTGACGCGCGCGCCGGGTCCCGCAGCCCGTGCTCCTTGTGGACGATGTGATGACGACAGGGGCCACACTCGCGCGCGCAGCTGACGCGCTCGAGGCGGCAGGAACGCCCGTTGTCGGGGCTCTTGTGTTAGCTGCGACACCTCGACGCGACGCGTCCTCTCGCGTGGGGTTAGGGTAGGGACAAGGACAAGGAATTTCCTCTACTCTTCGCTTTCGGGGAGGTGATGCAGGCGGCGCAATTAGGCGCCACGGTCACCCGAGCCCGGACCTCAACGGTCCCGCCCCACCTCAAGCGTTGAAGGAGCATCGCCATGGAAATCGCCATTGTCGGACAGGCACACCAAGGTCAACGAGCCACTGCGAACCCGTATCGAGGAGCGCATGGACAAGATCACTGAACTTGCCCCCCGCGCCACGCGCGCAGAGGTGCATGTGTGCCACGAACGAAGCCCGCGCGTCGCCAACGAGAAGGAGCGCGTGGAGATCACGCTGCACGGGCGATGGCGTGGTGCGCGCGGAGGCGTCGGCGATAGATCGCGAGACGGCATTCGACGTCGCGTACAACAAGCTCACCGCGCAACTGCGGAAGATGCACGAGCGCAAGGTTCACCGCCACCAGGGCAAACTGGGGCTGCGCGCGGTACCCACGCCAGCGTCGGGCACGCCGGTGATTACCGCGGACACTGTTGACAACGTGGAGATGTGGGAGGGCGCGCCGCGGACGCGACGCGAGAGATCCCCATCGACGGCACGCCCATCGTGATTCGTTCCAAGACTCACGAGGCGTCGCCCATGACCGTTACCGACGCGATCGACCAGATGGAGCTCGTTGGGCACGACTTCTTTCTGTTCCACGACGTCGAGACCGACCTGCCATCCGCCGTCTACCGCCGACGCGGCTGGACGTACGGCGTGCTCCACCTTGCGACGGTCGAGGGCGAGGCCTCGCGAGCGACCGCCTGAACGGCTTTTGACGCACGGCCGCCCGCCTTTGGCGCGGCGGCCGTGACGTTGCGCCCAGAGCGAGACGAACCGGAGCCGATCCACTGACCGCCTAGGATGGTTCCCGACCCCAGCAGGAGGAGTACGCAGTGGCAGTTCATTGACCGCATCATCCGCATGGGCGAGGGGCGCGAATTGCGCCGCCTCGACAAGGTCGTCACCCTCACCAACTCTCTCGAAGAGGTCTACCGCGAGTTCACCGACGAGGAGTTGCGCGCGCTCACCGACGACTTCAAGGAGCGGCACGCCGGCGGCGAGAGCCTCGACTCGCTCATGCCCGAGGCGTTCGCCGCCGTGCGCGAGGCCTCTCGCCGCACGCTCGGGCCTGCGCCACTTCGACGTGCAGATCATGGGTGGCGCCGCGCTTCACCGCGGCAACATCGCCGAGATGAAGACCGGCGAGGGCAAGACGCTCGTCGCGACCCTTCCCGCGTACCTCAACGCGCTCGACGGGCAAGGGCGTGCACGTCGTCACCGTCAACGACTACCTGGCCAGCTACCAGTCCGAGCTGATGGGGCGCGTGTTCCGCTTCCTGGGCATGGAGACCGGCTGCATCATCTGCGGCCAGGACCCCGCCGCAGCGCAAGGTCGCAGTACACCGCGGACATCACGTACGGCACCAACAACGAGTTCGGCTTTGACCACCTGCGCGACAACATGGCGATGGAGCCCGAGCAGCTGGTGCACCGCGGCTACAACTACGCGATCGTGGACGAGGTCGACTCGATCCTCATCGACGAGGCGCGCACGCCGCTCATCATTTCCGGCCCCGCCGCAGGCGACAACATCACGCTGGTACGTCGAGTTCGCTCGCCTCGTTGAAGAGCATGAAGGCGGACGTAGACTACGAGGTCGAGGAGAAGAAGCGCGCCGTCGGCATGCTGGAGCCCGGCATCGACAAGATCGAGAAGGCGCTCGGCATCGAGAACCTGTACGACCCCGCGAACACGCCGCTGATCGGCTTCCTCAACAACGCCATCAAGGCCAAGGAGCTGTTCAAGCGCGACCGCGAATACGTGGTGCAGGGCGGCGAGGTGGACATCGTCGACGAGCACACGGGCCGCCTGCTGAAGGGCCGCCGCTACTCCGAGGGCCTCCACCAGGCCATCGAGGCCAAGGAGGGCGTGCCGATCAAGGCGGAGAACCAGACGTACGCCTCGATCACGCTGCAGAACTACTTCCGCCTGTACGACAAGCTCGCGGGCATGACGGGTACCGCGCAGACCGAGGCCGCCGAGCTCAACGCGCACCTACGGCATGGGCGTGCTCCCCATCCCCACCAACATGCCGATGATCCGCGCCGACGAGGCCGACCTCCTCTACAAGACGGAGGCAGGCCAAGTTCGACGCGATCATCGAGGACATCCTCGAGCGCAACGCCAAGGGCCAGCCGGTCCTGGTCGGCACCGTGTCCGTCGAGAAGTCGGAGACGCTCAGTCCAAGGAACTGCGCAAGCACGGCATCCGCCACAACGTCCTCAACGCCAAGCAGCACGAGCAAGAGGCGGCCGTTGTCGCCGAGGCCGGCCGCAAGGGCGCCGTGACCGTCGCCACCAACATGGCTGGCCGTGGCACCGACATCATGCTCGGCGGAAACCCCGAGTTCCGCGCCGTCGAGGAGATGCGACAGCGCGGGCTCGACCCGCACGAGAACCCCGAGGAGTACGAGCGCGAGTGGGACGAGGTCTTCGCGAAGGCGCAAGAGGACGTCGCTGCCGAGCACGACGAGGTGCTCGCCGCCGGCGGGCTCTACGTGCTCGGCACCGAGCGCCACGAGTCGCGACGCATCGACAACCAGTTGCGCGGACGCTCCGGCCGCCAGGGCGACCCGGGCGAGTCTCGGTTCTACCTGTCGCTCGAAGACGACCTCATGCGCATGTTCCAGTCGGGCCTTGCGGCGACGGTGATGAACTCGTCGGCGCTTCCCGACGACATGCCCATCGAGTCCAAGAGTGCTCACGCGCGGCGTGCGCAGCGCGCAGGCGCAGATCGAGGGCCGCAACCCCGAGATCCGCAAGAACATCCTCAAGTACGACGACGTGATGTCGGACCAGCGCACCATGATCTTCGCCGAGCGTCGCCGCGTCCTCGACGGCGAGGACATGCGCGACCAGGTGCGTCGACTTCGTCGACGACGTGGTGGCCTCGTACGTCAAGGCCGCCACGCTCGTGGGCTCGCCCGACGACTGGGACATGGAGGCGCTGTGGAAGGACCTCCGCACCATCTACCCCGTGTCGCTCACGCCGGACGAACTGATCGAGGAGGCGGGCGGCCTGTCGCCGGTCTCAGCACCGAGTTCCTGGTGCGCGAGCTCACGGCCGACGCGCGGGTCGCAGTACGAGGCGGTCGAGGAGCGCATCGAGCCCGACCTCATGCGCACGGTGGAGCGCCAGGTGTTGCTGCAGGTGCTCGACCCCAAGTGGCGCGAGCACCTCTACGAGATGGACTATCTCAAGGAGGGCATCGGCCTGCGCGCGATGGGCCAGCGCGACCCGCTCATCGAGTACCAGCGCGAGGGCTACCAGATGTTCGAGGCGATGGCGGACGCCATCAAGGAGCAGTCGCTTCAGGTGCTGTTCCGCGTCGAGAAGCGCCTGGTGCCCGCACGACGGTGAGCGAAGCGTCCGGCTCAGCCCGCTGCCGCGACGGCAAGGCGGCCCCGCGTCAGCCGTCGAACGTCGGCACGTCGACCGGCACCGGCGGCGCGGGCATGACGGCGACCATGGGCGCGCTGACGTACTCGGGCCCGCGGAGGACGGCTCCGGCAAGGCGGCGACCAAGAAGGCGACGCCGAAGACGGCCAAGCCTGCAGGACGACGGCGGCACCTTCCCCGGCACCGCGAAGAACGCGCCGTGCCCGTGCGGCTCAGGCAAGAAGTACAAGATGTGCCACGGCAAGAACGAGGCCGCGTAACCTTCGTTCTCGCAGCGAGCGCGTCGCTAACGATCTCCACGACGGTTGCGAGCCAGCGGCCCTGGATGTCCTCGAGCCGCATCGCGACGGCGCGCGCTCGGTCGTGCGGCGAGTTGCGACGATGCTCACCTCCGCGGCCGCGCGCTCGCACCCGGCACACGCGCGCCCTCTCGATGCGTGCGGCCGCGCCCTTGAGCCCGCCCGCCGCGCAAGCGAGTGCTGAATCGCGAGCGACTCGCGCACGTCGGTTGCGACCCATCGCGTGAGCGTCTCGAGCCCGTCGCCGCCGAGGATCGCCTCGAGCGGCGGTCTTCGCGACCGTGCACGCGAGCGGCGTTGGGTCGCCGAGCGGCGGCGCTTCGCCCCGTAGCGGGGCACGCGCACATCGTGTCCCTGAACCCGCCAGCGATCTCGCGTTCGGCGCCCGACGCCACGGCAGGCTGCGGCGCTCACGCCGCCACGCCCCTGGGGAATCGTGAGCTCTTGGCCGGGCAGGATCAGGCCCGGGTCATCGCCGATCGTGGCGCGATTGGCCTGGTAGATGAGGGGCCAGGCGCGCGCGATGTCCGCGTCGCTCGCGTCGGGACCCAAGTAGTTGCTCGGCGATGCGCCACAGCGATTCCCCGCGCGCGACTACGTGCAGGTTGCCGCGCTGGCGCTGGTCTGTAGGCGCGCGGCTCACGTCGGAGCCGCTCCGCCGGTCGGCGCCTGCCTGGACCGGCGGATCATCGGCGCGCGGTCCTGCCGCCGGCCGGGCCGCGGGAGCGCGCACGGGTGACCGACGCGACGTCACTCACCACAACCGCCTCCGAAGGCGACGGCGAGCGGGGTCGCCGCACCGGCGTCGGGCTAGCGGAGGCGACGGGCGCGGTGGGCGCCCAGCCGGGGTAGACCTCGTCCGCCGCGGCGGGAAGCGCGGCACCCACCACGACCGCCGCGGCAACCGTCCCGGTAAGGAACCGCCGCAGCGGGAGCGGGCAAGGCACCGGCGGCGCGCGGTCGCCAGCCAAGTAGCGCCTCAGCGAGTGCGGCGAGCGTCAACAGCGCCACGCGCGAGCGAAGCCGCCGCCCCGCCGAGCACCACCGCCGCGGTGACCACGCGACTCGAGGGTCGCGGGCAGCGCCGCCTGGGTCGCGCCTAGATCGGCGAGCCCCCACGCGGCGCCCGCGGATGCGGTCGTCAGCACCACGGCGCGTGATTGGATGCACTGTCATCGTCATTGTCGTACCCCCTAGATAGCGTTTGACCACGTTTGATAAGGAAAGGTGTACATGAATACGTTTAGGTTGTCTAGCGGAACGGTCTCAATCTGTGGACAGCGCGTCCCCGCTACGGTGGGCACATGCGGTGGGCAGACCTCTTCGATGACCTCGAGGCGCAAGTGACCCGCGCGGAGCGAGAGGCGTTCGAGGACGAGGTGCGCGAGCGCGCCGATTCCGAGCGCGCCGCCGTCTCGCTTGGCGCGGTGCTTGCCGCGAGCGAGGGCGCGCGCGTGCGCGTCACGCTCACGGACGGGACCGGCTCGCCGGCGAGGTGAGGGACTGCGCGGCGCAGTGGCTGCACCTTGCCGACGGCCCGCGCGAATGGCTCGTGCCCGTGTGGGCGATCGCGGCACTCGAGGGGGTGGCGCCGGGCGCGGCCCAGCCGGGGGCGATCGCTGCGCGCCTCACGCTTGGGCACGCGTTACGGGCGCTCGCAGACGATGGCGAGGCGGTGGTGGTGAACGCCAGCGGCCTGCAGGCGCGCGGGCGCATCGGCGCGGTTGGTGCGGACTACTTAGTTGGTCGAGCCCGGTCGTGTCATCCCGTTCGCGGCGATTCTCACCGTGGCGCCCGCTCCGTAGGGGCGACTCGCTACGACGAGGTGAGATCGGCGTCGGGCTGCGAAATCTTCTCGCGAGTTGCCGCGTACTGGCGCTGAATGTAGGCCTCGAGCTCGCTCGCCTCGACGCGCCACTGGTTGCGGCCGCCTACCTGAATCGCGGGCAGGTCGCCAGAGCGGACCAGCGAATACGCCTGCACCTGGGAGATGCTCAGGAGTTCTTGGACGTCGGCGAGGGTGAGGAATCGTTTGGCCACGCGCCCATTCTGGCACGCACCCACCGACACGAGCAGTTATCCACAAACGGTGGCGCGCGGCGGGGCGTCGCGGCATGATGGGCGCTACGAACGAGGGGGGAACCGTGGTTCAGACGTCCGACGCCGTTGCCGGGAGAGTGCGTAGGCCATCGTGGCGTGACCCGCGACTGCTCATTGGGCTCGCGCTCATCGCGCTCGCGGTCGCGGCCGTGGTGCTCATCGTGGAGCGCTCCGACACCACGGAGCCGTTCTACGCCGCCTCTCGAGACCTCGCGCCGGGAACCGTGCTCGCCAAGGATGACCTGGTGGTGGTCCACGTGCGCGTGAGCTCCGGCGAGTACGTCTCTCAGCCCGACGCCGTGGTTGGCAAGGTCCTTGACCGCACCGTTGGCGCAGGGGGAGTTGGTGCCGGCTTCTGCGCTCATCAAGCCGGACGCGTACAGGGCGCGCGCCATCGCCGTGGAAAGCGCGATGCCGCTCGCGGAGGGTGTGGGGGTTGGCTCGCTCGTCGACGTCTGGGTCACCGTGCAAGACGACTCCGGGCCGCGCACCACGCTTGTTGGCGAGGGGCTCGCGGTGACGGACGTGCGCGAGGCGCAGGCCTCGCTCGGCTCGGCTGGGGGTCAGACGGTGTACGTCGCGGTGCCCACCGCGAACGTCGCGCAAGGTGCTCGACGCCGTCTCTTCCGACGGAGACATCGCTATCGTCTCCGCGGGTAGCTGATGCCCACGTCAGGGGTGGTGCTCGCGGTCTCGTCCCACGGTGAGGACGCGATCGCCTCTGCCATCGCCGCGCACCCAGACCTTTCACTTGTCCGGCGCTGTGCCGACCTTGCGGAGGCGCTCGCCGCAGCGTCGGCCGGGGTGGCGCAGGTCGCGGTGGTGTCCGCGCAGCGCCACCTAGACCGCGTGACGATCAGCGAGTTCGCGCACATGCGTGTGCGGGTGGTGGGGGTCGCCGCGGATGACGATGAGGCGCGGGGGCTGGCCTCGCTCGGGCTCGTGGTGGTGCGCGCGGATGATCCGCTTGGGATCGCGGAAGCGGCGGCGAATACGCCGGCGAGCATCGAGCCGGAGCCTGAAGAGCCGGAACCCACCACGTTTGGGCGCATCGTCGCGGTGTGGGGGCCAACTGGGGCTCCCGGCCGCACGTCGGTGGCTGTGAACATCGCGGCCGCCTTGGCGGCGCAGTCGCGAGTGTTGCTCGTTGACCTCGACACGTACGGCGCGGCGGTGGCGCAGACCCTCGCGCTAGTAGATGACGCCCCTGGTATTGCGGCAGTCGCGCGCGCCGCTGCGCAAGGCGAGGCGGACGCTGCGACGGTGCGTAGGCACGCGATTCGTGCCGCCGACAACCTCAGCGTGCTCACCGGGCTGCCGCGCCCTGGCCGCTGGAGCGAGGTGCCGCCGGCGGCACTCGAGGCCGCGTGGCCCGCGATGCGCGCGGCCGCTGATGTCACCGTGATCGATTGCGGCTTTGGGCTCGCGGGAGGGCAGTCGGCCTCTCGCCGGGATGGGGCTTCTGTAGCTGCCCTTGCGGAGGCCGACGTCGTGGTCGCCGTTGGCACGGCGGAGCCCGTTGGCATGCAGCGACTCGTGGACACGCTCGGCGATCTCGCGGATGCCGTGCCGGGGGTGCGCGAACGGATGCTCGTCGCGGTGAATCGGGTGCGCAGATCGGTGGCCGGGTCCAACCCGGAACGACAGGTCGCAGACGCGCTTGCGCGCTACGCAGGGGTGGGAGAGGTGTGGATGATCCCGTGGGATGGCCGCACCGCCGATCTCGCAGCGTTGCGCGGCTCGACGTGGGCGGAAGTGGCGCCTCGGGGAGGGGCAACCGTGGCCGTCGGGCGGCTTGCGCAGGCGGTTACCGCGCGACTGGCGCTTACGCGAACTTGCCGACACTCCGGAGCCATCGAGCGAGGCCGCGCCCGCGCTGACAGACTGAGGGCATGCGCGTATTCGTTCCAGGATCGATCGATGAGTTGCGGCACTACTCGTCTGGCCACTGGGAGCCCGAGCGGGGGTACGCGGTGACGGAGCGACTGATGGAGATCAGCGCGTACGACGACCCGGATGAGCTGGCTG
Source organism: uncultured Actinomycetota bacterium (assembly GCA_963757685.1). Taxonomy (GTDB): domain Bacteria; phylum Actinomycetota; class Actinomycetes; order Actinomycetales; family Demequinaceae; genus Demequina. Next base: position 21,981 of record CAVWSW010000005.1, read on the forward strand.
AGCAGGCGCGCGACGCGGCTGCCGAGGACTCGATTGTGGTGTTGGGGTCGCGGCTCAGGTTTGTGGTCGCGATCGATGTTTCGCGCGCGGACGTGGCGCCGGTGCCCGACGCTCACCCGGCCGCGGTGACGATGACCGGCCGCGTGATGGCGGACTCGATCGCGTGCTTCTTCTTGGACGAGGCGGGGGCCGAGGCTGACGCGCGCGCGGCGGCTGGCGGCGACGAGGATGCGCTCGAGCGGCTCGACGAGCGGGACCTGCTCTGGTACGACGTCAGCGAGCTGGGGCAGTTGCCGGTTTAGTGCGATTTCACAACGGACCGGCGCCTTAGTGCGCCGCTCGGAAGCAGGGCACTCAGCATGTCGGATATGCGCGATAAGGGTGGCTTGCATACCGTTGACGCCACTCCAGAGGCCTAAGATGACGCCGTCGACCTGATGGGCTTCCGTAAATATCTAACGGACTGACACCGAGCGGGATTTCATCAATCCGGAGTTGCGATGCGAACGTCTGGCGAGACAGTCGATGGCCGACGAGCTCGTGGCCGAATCGCTGCTCGTTCGACGTCGTCGAGGGCTTCGAGTCGGGGCGCACAATGTCTACGGTTCGATCGTCAGACGATAGGTGCGAATGTGCTCGGCAATTCGAAAACGGTCAGGCTCACGCGGTGAAGAAGCCATCGAGCGCGAACGAGGTTGCAGACGGTTGCCCTTGCACGTGGCGCCTCGACGGCGACTCAACTGTCACTGTGCGAGGACCTCGATGGACGACCATTCGAGGACTAGGTTGCATGCTTGCTAGGCCGGGTGTCGATGTGTGTGTCGGCGGCATACTCGGACCGTCGAGCCACGGCCGGGGCACGCGACGTCGCGCGCTCGGAACGCAGACCTGCGGACTCGGCTAAATGTCCGCGGTCCCAACGATCTCCAGCACGGCGGCGTGGAGCACGCCATTGGTGGCCACAGCGTCGGCCCCAAACGGGCCGGGCACCCCGGCGAGCGACGTGAAAACCCCGCCCGCTTCTTCCACGATCGGCACCAAAGCGGCCATGTCGTAGAGCGCGAGCTCGGGCTCGGTGGCCACGTCAACGATGCCCTCCGCGACCATCATGTAGCTCAGGAAGTCGCCAAACGCCCTGGTACGCCACACGCGGCGGGTGAGTTCTAGGAAGTCGGGGAGCATGCCGCGCTCTTCCCAACCGCTCAGCGAAGAGTAGGAGAGCATGGCCGCGTCGAGGTCCGCGCGCTTGGACACGGCGATGGGCTCCGCGCGGCGAAGCGAGGTGCCCTTCCACGCGCCGTCGCCCTTCGCGGCGAACCAGCGCACGCCGAGCGCCGGCGCGCTCACCACGCCGACGACGGGCTTGCGCTCGTCCACGAGGGCGATCAGCGTGGCCCACACGGGGATGTCGCGGATGAAGTTCTTGGTGCCGTCAACCGGATCGATGATCCATTGCCGCGCCGAGCCGCCCTTGGAGCCAAACTCCTCGCCGTACACCGCGTCGTCCCTGCGTTCGCGTTCGAGGGCCACGCGAATCATCTCTTCCGCGCCGCGATCCACGGCCGTGACGGGGGTCTCATCGGCCTTGAGCTCCACCGTGAGGTTGCCGCCCGCATAGCTCGCGAGCGTGAAGCGGTCCACCGAATCGGCGATGCGCATCGCGAGGCGCAGGTCCTCCGCGTAGGGGCCGGTTGGTTGCATGGGTCAAGGGTACTTGCGCGCGCGTGACGGTTGGGGAGCGACGGGCAGCTGGCCAGCACTGAGGCGTGGTTCAGCGGAGCGCGACGGCGCTTTGGAGCCCAACCTGCGTGTAGCCAAGGCGCGCGGCCAGTATCTCTGATGCCGGTGTTGCCTACTCGGCAGCGCCATTGCAAGACCAGATCTGCGTTTAGCGCGTCCGACATGGCCGCTGCCGCTGCGGCCGCCGCGAAGCCTCGTCCGCGCAGGTTCGGATCGGTAGCGACACCCATCTGAGCGATGTTCGCACCCCAGAGGTCGTAGCCAGCGATCGCGGCGATGCGACCCGCCGGCGTGACTGCAGCCCATACCCTCGGCATGGATTCGAGCCCGCTTTCTTCCCACTCGTCGACATGAATGCGCTCGCGGAACTGAGCGACCATCGCTGGCTCAACACTCGTGACGCCGAGCCCCGGCTGCTCTACCAGGCGCCTATCGCGATAAAGAAGGGTCGCCGTGCCAATGGGCAGGGGCTCGAACTCCCAGAGCCTTGCCGTCACGGCCTGAGCATCGAGCAGCACCCGCTCTTTGAGGTCCTTCAGCAAGCGCACCGCGGGCGGGGGCGCTACGACAACGCAAGTTTGGCCAATTTTCACGACTACGACGGCGGCCGCCGATTCGCGCGCGAAGAAGTGAGTGCCAGTGTTGGTGAGCGCGTCTAGGGGAAGGGCTAGCTGCTCCGCCCACTCAATCTGGACGCGCCTGAGTCCGGCTGGCGTAAGTGCTGAGATAGCCGCCGGGGTTCGATTCGAAGACACGAAGCCCATAGTGCCAGGCGTGGGCTGCTCGGACCGGAGGGGCCGGGCGGCGGTTGGGAGGGGTTTGGCGACGGTGCGGCTGTCTATTGGGCTCGAGGATGTTGAGGATTTGCGCGAGGATTCGGCGCGCGGCTTGACGCGATCTAGTAGGTAAACCGCTGTGTTGCCGGGGGGTAGACACTCGCGTCCACAGGCACGGATTCTGCGAAAGTTATCCACTTTTTGACACGGTTTGGTAACGGTGGTGCTTTTTAGGGCGTTTATGTCAGACCCCCTGAGTTGACTGGTGTCATGACCTTTTCGCTCGCCGACGTCGACTCCAAGACCGCACTTGTGCGCGGTTTTGAGGGTGCGGACTTGGCGTCGTTTGCCGCGCGCGGATCTCGTTGCGTTGCAGCGGGTCGCGGCCGCCGCTCGGGGTGCGTGGGACGTTGCGCTCGCCGCCGTTGCCGGTGAAGTTGCCCGACGCTCCCGCGCTGAGGACGGCGCCGGTGGGCTTGCGCGGCAGCAGGGGTTTCGCGTCGCCGGAGCAGTTCGTCGCAAGCGTGGTGGGCGGCAGCTTCGCCGAGGGGGCAAAACTCGTCAATGCCGGCGTGGCGCTTGGTGAAGACCGGCCCGTGGGCCACGGCCTGCGTGACGGATCGTTGCCGGTAGGCAAAGCGGACCTGATCGCGCAGACGCTCAAACCACTGCACGGTGACACCCGTGAGCTTGAGGCCAGGCTGGTGCGCATGGCGCGTGCGCTCGACTACGGACGGCTCAAAATGGCATGCCGCACCGAGGCAGCACGGTTCGATGCCGTGCAGCTTGAAGGCCGGGAGCGCCGGCAGTTTGAGGCACGGTCCCTTGATCTCACCGAAGACGCCAACGGTGTGACCCACATCCGCGGACAACTTGATCCGGTTCGCGGTGCGATCCTGAGCACTTTCCTCGATGCCCAAGTCAAAGCAGCCTTCGAGGCGCGACGCGACGAGCACGGCGACAACCGCACGGCATCGCAGATCCGGGCCGATGCCCTGGTCGCCCTCGCCGTCCACGGGCTGGATTGTGACTCGCCAGCGACAGGGGTCAAGGCAACGATCATCGTGCGTATCGACCGCGACCAACTCGAACGCGACGTCGGTATAGCGCACCTGCGACGCGCTCGGAACACCGATCTCGCTGAGCGCGCTGCGCGAACTCGCAGTGGATGCCGCAGTGCTTCCCATGGTGATGAACGGCAAGTCCGAGGTGCTGGACCAAGGACGCGAGAAGCGCCTATTCACCTGGCAACAACGCATGGCCCTCGCCGAACGCGACGGCGGCTGCGCCAAATGCCACGCACCCATCTCCCACTGCATCACCCACCACATCCGCTGGTGGTCACACGAAGGCAGAACCGACCTGCGCAACGGCGTGCTGCTCTGCACGCGATGCCACACCCAAATTCACCACGACAAGTGGGACATCGAAATCGACGACAACAACCACGTGTGGTTCACACCACCCAAAGAACTAGACCCCGAACAACACCGAATACTTGGCGGCCTCGCAGCCCTCACCACCGTGTGAGGGCCAACAGGCATGCCCGGAGGCCGTGGGTCAGTAGCTGTCGCTTGCGGCGCGAGCCGCGAGTAGACGCCGGATCGAGTCCACGCGGGCGCGTCGATCGGGGGAGTCGGCCGCCCACACGTCAAGCGCGCAGCCCAGTTCGGCAGATTCGTGGAAGCAGCCGCGCGGGCAGAACTCCTCGGCGGCCGCCGCTACGTCGGGGAACGCGTTGATGAAGTTCTCGATGCTGACGTGCGCCAGGCCAAAGCTCCGGATACCAGGGGTGTCGATGATGAGGCCGCCCGTCGGCACCTCGTAGCGGATCGCGGAAGACGACGTGTGGCGACCACGCCCCGTGACGTCGTTGACCACGCCCACCGCTCGCATCGCGGTGGGCACCAGGGCATTTACGAGAGTGGACTTACCCACGCCGGACGACCCAACGAGCACCGTCGTCACGCCGTGGAGTTCTTGGCGGAAGCGGATGAAACCGGGATCTGCTTCTGGCCCTCCCTCGCGCCGCACCGAACTCTCGATCACCGTCACCCCAAGCGGTTCGTACGACGCGCGCAGGTCGTCGGCACTCGCGAGATCCGCTTTGGTCAACATCAAGATGGGCATCATGCCTGCGTCGAACGCCGCGATGAGGAAGCGGTCGATCATCCGCGGACTCGGCTCCGGGTCGGCAAGCGCCGTCACGATCGCGAGCTGGTCAACATTCGCGACGATCACGCGCTCTGTTGGATCGTCGTCGTCCGCAGTGCGCCGCAGCGCGTTGCGCCGCTCCTCGCGGCGAACCACTCGGGCCAAGGTGTCCGGGGTGCCAGAGGTGTCGCCAACCACGCCAACCCAGTCGCCGATGACGAGCCCGCGTCGGCCCAGCTCCCTGGCCTTGACCGCCATCACCACGGCGCGATCCATTTGCACCGTGTACCGGCCACGGTCCACCGCGATCACGATGCCGGACTCCGCGTCGGCGTGCTCCGGCCGGGTCTTGGATCGCGGTCGTGACCCGCGGCCAGGGCGCACCTTCGCGTCCGACTCGTCGTAGCGACTCCAGTCGGTCACGCGGTACCAAAGGACGCGGCCATGCGAATAGCGTAACCACCGCGCATGCTGACAACTCCGCGCACGCCCGCGCAGCACGCCGGCACACCGCAGGCCCCGCCGCATTCTCGCCGCACAGCGCACAGCCCCGCGCACCGCGCGCCTGCCCGCCGCACGACCCGCCGCACTCCCGCCGCACAGCGCACCCGCCCCCGTCTAAGGTGGGAGCGGCGACGCGAGGAGGCGACGATGGCAAACGATGTGCTGCGAGTGGCGGTGGTGGGTGCCGGCGGCTGGGGCGAACAACACGCGCGGATCTTCTCGCGGCGCCCAGATACGGAACTGGTGGGAATCGTCGGCCGCGACCCCGCAAGGACCTCGACGCGCGCAGCTGCGTACGGCACCCAAGGCTTCACCGACATCGACGAGATGCTCGCGCAAGCCAAGCCGGACCTCGTGACGGTATGCCTTCCCAACGAGGCGCACTTTGACCCGACGCTGCGCCTGATTCGCGCCGGCGTTCCCCTTCTCGTCGAGAAGCCGCTGGTATTTGACCTGGACGAGGCGGACACCCTGATCCGCGAAGCCGCAGATCGCGACCTCTTCTTTGCGATCAACCTCAACCACCGCTATCGCGGAACCCGTGCAGCGCGCCAAGGCGCTCATCGACGACGGCGAACTGGGTGACCTCGTGTTTGCCACGTGGCGCTTTGGGGGAGAGCCCAACTTCGGCACCAGCCCGCACGCGAACCTCATCGAGACCCAGGTGCACGGCCTCGACATGCTCGAGCACCTGTGCGGGCCAATCGCCTCGGTCGCTGCGCAGATGACGGACAAGACGCACCCCGGCACGTTCACCACGCTCGCGGTTGCGCTCGAGTTCGAGAACGGCGCCGTCGGCAGCCTGGTTGGCTCGTACGACTCGTCCTACGCGTACCCAGACACGCAACTCATCGAGATCAACGGCACCGCCGGTCGCTTGCTGATCGAGGACACGGTCAAGCGGCTCACGTTCGCGCGCGCAGGGGACGAGACCCGCACGTGTGGGAGGCCGGTTACTTCAACGACGAGGCGCGCACCTTCGAGTACACGTTTGATCGTCACGTTGACGCGGTGCTTGCCGGCGCTCCGAGCCGGCGCCGAACCCCCAGTCCATGCCCGCGCAGGCAGGCGTGCCCTCGAGCTCGCTTTGGCAATCATCCGCTCTCACGAGCAAGGAGTGCGCGTCGCGGTTTAGCTCCGCAACGACTTAGGCGTCAACCCCGTCCGCGTCAACCGTCGCGTCCGCGCCCCCAGCATGTCCGCCCACATCTGCGGGAAATCGGGCATGGTCTTGGCGGTGGTCGCCACGTCGCGCACCTGCAGTCCCGGCACCGCGAGCCCCAATATGGCGGCAAAGGTCGCCATCCGGTGGTCGTGATACGTCTCCATCACGGCCGGGCGCAAGTCCGCCAACGGGCATCCCGCCAAACTTCAGCGAATCATCACCCGCGAGGCATTGCCCGCCAACCCGCTCGACCTCGGCGGCGATCGCCGCGAGCCGGTCCGTCTCGTGCCCGCGCAAGTGCCCAATCCCGGTGAGATGCGACGGGCCGTCTGCGAGCGCACACAGCGCCGCGATCGTTGGCGTGATCTCCCCGGCAGCACTCAAATCTGCCTCGATACCTCGAATGACGCCCGTGCCGGTGACCGTGAGCACGCCGTCGGCAAGCGAACAATCCGCCCCCATCTGCTCAAGCAAGGCGGGGAAGAGCGCGCCCGGCTGCGTGGTCGATGTTGGCCAACCAGGGATCCGCACCGTTCCGCCGGCGACCATCGCCGCGGCAAGGAACGGCCCCGCATTGGAAAGGTCCGGCTCCACCCGCACGTCCCCCAGCGAGATCGGTCCCGGATGCACCACCCACGTCGTTTCGTTCGGCTGGTCGATGCGCACGCCGGCGTCCCGCAGCGCCGCGCACGTCATGTCAATGTGAGGCAGGCTCGGCAGGTGCTCTCCCACGTGGCGAATCGTCAAGCCTCGCGTGAGGCGCGGCGCCACCATGAGCAGTCCCGTCACAAACTGCGACGACGCGGAGGCGTCGATCGTCACCTCGTTTGCCATTGGAGGCGGGTCAGCGGGCAGGGCGGCAAAGATCGCGCCCGACGCCGTGCTCGCCTCTGGCACCGGAGTCACCGTAAACGGCAACGTGCCCGTGCCCCCGTCCTCCACCGTGGCGCCGAGCGTCCGCAGCGCGTCGAGCAACGGACCCATGGGCCGCACGCGCGCGCCGTGGTCTCCGTCAAAACTCACGGGCCCGTCGGCGAGCAGCACCAGTGGCGGCACAAACCGCATGACGGTACCCGCGAGGCCGCAGTCGATGCGCCCGCCACCCGCGATCAGCGCGGGCATGACGCGCCACGCGTCCGGATCAGAGGTGTCGACTCCGATGCCCAATGAGTCAAGCGCGCCGATCATGAGCGCGGAATCGCGAGACGCAAGGCCCCCGGAGATGGTGACGGGGCCGTCGGCCAGGGCGGCGAGCACGAGGAAGCGGTTGGTGAGGGACTTGGAGCCCGGCACCGAGACCGTCGCGTCAAGCGGGCCGTTCGGCGTGAGGTGCATCCCAGATCTCGCCCGGAGCCGTGCCGGGCGCCGCCGTCACCTGAAGTACTTCCTCAGTTCGGTGGTGGCAACTTTTTGAGCCTTCGCGACCTTCGCCTTGTGCGCCTTTTCCTTCTTGGCCTTCGCGCGATTGTTGTGGTGCGCGGAGTGGCCCGCGGTCGCGGCGATCAGCACTCCGCCCAACAGCGCGACGTTCTTGATGAGCCCCTCAGCGCCTCGCGGCGCCGCTCCGGGTCCGTCTCTTTCCAGAACGGGCGGTCAAGTCCAAGGGTGCCGCCGTGAAGCGCCGCGAGCACAAGTGCCGAGGTGCGCGGCGTGCGGCTCAGCGCGAGCGAGACGCCGGCCGCGGCCGGTGGCGGCGCCGTGCGCCTTCACGACGTCTTCCGTGGAGATGTCGCCTGAGCCCCATGTCCGCCAAGTAAGGATCGAGGTCCGGCGCCAACTGCGCGGCTCGGTGCTGCGGCATGAGCGTTGCCTGCACCCCCGAGTAGACAAACCACGAGGCGAGCAAGGGGCGGGCAAGCTGACGCAGAACCATAGCCCTACCGTACCAAGCGATCCGCGAGGGCGGTATGCGGCATCAGGCCCGCGGAATGTCGACGCGCCGCCCGCGCGTTGCCCACCACATGACCATCACCCTTGAACGGCGCCGCACAAATGCGCGCGACGTGGTGTCTTCGCGTCCGGAGGGGTAATCTCAGCGTTGATGAGTACACGAACAAGTAACTTTCGAGACGCAGGCGTTGTCCTACATGGACCAGCTCTACGCGGCCGCGATGCGCATGACGCGCAACCCGGCTGACGCAGAAGATCTGGTGCAAGAGACCTACGCCAAGGCTTTCGCTGCCCAAGACAAGTTCACGATGGGCACCAACCTCAAGGCGTGGCTGTACCGCATCCAGACCAACGCCTTTATCAACACGTACCGCAAGAAGCAGCGCGAGCCCAAGCGCTCCGACGCCGAGACGGTGGAGGACTGGCAGCTCGCCGCCGCCTCCGAGCACACCTCGTCTGGCCTCGCTTCCGCCGAGGAGGCCGCGCTCGATTCGCTTGGCGACGAGGTCATCAAGCGGGCGCTTGTCGGAACTCAGCGAAGAGTTCCGCATGGCGGTGTACCTCTCCGACGTTGAGGGGTTCGCGTACAAGGAGATTGCGCAGATCATGGACACTCCCGTCGGCACGGTCATGTCCCGCCTGCACCGCGGGCGCAAGCTGTTGCGCGAGAAGCTAAGGGATTACGGCGTCGAGCGTGGCGTGTTCGAGGCGCCCAAAGAGGAAAATCAGGTTGGAGAGTCGTGCAATGGCAAAGCATGAATGTGAGGAGGCGCTCGACCGCCTCTTTGAATACATCGACGGCGAGCTGACTCCCGCGGAACTCGAGCAGGTGTCGACACACCTCAAGGAGTGTCCGCCCTGCGAGTCGGAGCACAAGCTCAACGAGAAGATCAAGACCCGCGTTTCGGCGACGGGCGGCGAGTGTGCGCCAGAGGCGTTGCGCGAGCGGGTGCTCGAGACGCTCAGAATGGCGCGCGAGGGCTAGCCAGCCCTCCAACTACTAGCTAACAGCGTCGGGCAGAATTCTTGCCCGACGCCGGGCACAGCAAAGGCCGCATCCCGAACGGGACGCGGCCTCATCTGTTGCGCCAGGTACTTAAGCGTTGGGACGCTTGCCGTGGTTGGCGCCGGACTTTGCACGCGACTTGCGCTTGCGGCCTTTCTTGCTCATCGACGACCCCTTTCTTAGGCTAGCTGTGACATAGGAAGACCACTAAGTGTCCCACACGAGCCGGATTCGTCACACCGACTTTTCACACGGCCAGGCCGCACGTAGCCTTCCTCAAGACACACACCGGACAGCCGATGGAGTAAACGTGAGCGATCAGCCTGTTTCGGTAATCCCGCTTCCTCCACGCCCTGGCCTCGACCGGCGGCTCTGACCTGCACTGCAAGGTGGGGTCCGCCGCCGCGCGTCCGCGTCAACGGCCGCCTGCGCAAGCTGCAGGTGCCGCCGCTGACGCCCGGAAGACACGCGCAACATGGTGGCCCAGGTGCTCCCAGAGGATCTGGTCGCGACATTCCGCGACACGCACGAGGCAGACTTTGCCTTCTCGCTCAGCGGCGTTGGCCGATTCCGCGTCAACGCGTACGTTGCGCGCGGCACGGACTGCCTGGTATTCCGCCGTGTTGCCGTTGGCGCACAGAGCTTCGAGGACCTCGGCGTCCCGCCTGTGATCGCCGACCTCGCGCTTGAGCCGCGCGGCCTCGTGCTCGTGACCGGACCCACGGGCTCGGGCAAGACCACCACGCTCGCGTCGATGATCGACCTCATCAACACGTACCGCGAGGTCAACATCATCACGATCGAGGACCCGATCGAGGTGCTCCACGCGGACAAGAAGGCGATCATCTCGCAGCGCGAGATCCGCTCCGACACCCTCGACTTCACCAACGCGCTCCGCGCCGCGATGCGCCAGGACCCCGACGTCATCATGGTCGGCGAGATGCGTGACATCGAGACCGTTCGCGCCGCGCTGTCCGCAGCCGAGACCGGCCACCTGGTGCTCGCCACCCTCCACACCGTCGACGCGCAAGACACGATCAACCGCATCGTCGACTTCTTCACGCCTCACGAGCAGGCGCAGGTGCGCGCCACGCTCGCCCAGACCCTGCGCGGCATCGTCTCGCAGCGGCTGGTGCGCAAGCTCGACGGCTCTGGCCGCACGCTCGTCGCCGAGGTCATGGTCAACACGGGCCGCACCGTCGGAGGCGATCATCGATCCCTCGAGCCAGCCGCCCATCATGGACCTCATCGCCGAGGGCGAGTACTACAAGATGCAGACCTTCGACCAGCACCTTTTCCAGTTGGTGCGCGACGAACAGGTTGCCCTTGACGACGCCCTGGCGATCGCCTCGCGTCCGCACGACCTCGGTGTCGCGCTGCGCACGTCCGGCGTCGTCTAGAAGCTCCGTAGTCTAGGCACCAGCGGGCGCGGCGATGCCGAGCCAGTCGTGCCACGAGGAGTTCAGCACGAGCCACGCCATGAGGCCGTAGCCGGCCTGCAGCGGCAACGACTCGTCGCCGAGCGTCATGTCCGTGGAGCCACTGCTCGTGCCGTGCGAGCGGCCCGTACATGTCGACGTACGGCGCACCCCGCCGCGCGGCCGCGTCTTCACACAGCGCCGCGAGCTCCGCGACGCGCTGGTTGAGTTCTGCGTTCTCGCCGCCAACGGGCGGCGGGCCAACCACCATCGACTGGAACCCGAGCGCGCTCGCGCGGTCAAGCGCGTTCGCGAGGTTGAGCCGCGTCATCGTGGAACTCACGCCGCGCAACACGTCGGCACGGCCAAGCGCGAACACCGCGAACTTCGTCGCTGTCATGCGCCACGTGGAGCCGGCGCAGCGCCTCCTCGTCCCAGCGACTCGTCATCTCGCCGGTGGTCTCTCCGGGCACCGCGAGCACGTGGAAGCGCGAGTCCGGGGCTACGGCTAGCGTGCGCGCAGCGACGCGACCCGCCCAGCCGAGCGCCTTGGGGTCGCCATGCCCCGCTACGAGCTCGTCGCCTACGAGGAAGATGTCTCTCATCGCCGGAACGCCCGTGCGACGAGTTTCGCTTGCTCCGTTGCGTGTCGCGACGACATGCCCGACGCGGTGGAGGCTGAGCGCGGACGTGACACAACGCCAACGACGTGCTTGATCTCTTGCGGCATCATCGTGGTGATGTGGCTCCATGCTCCCTGGTTGAGCGGCTCTTCCTGAACCCACAGATATTCAGCATCTGGGTACGGGCGCGAGCGCTGCACGAAGGCCGTCACCGTCGATCGGGTAGAGCTGCTCGAGGCGCACAACCGCCGTAGCGGTGTCGCCCAGCTTCTCGCGCTCCGCGACGAGGTCGTAGTAGACCTTGCCGGAGCACAAGAGCACGCGGTCCACGCCCGCCGGATCGATCGGGTCTGGGATCACGGGGAGGAAGGTGCCGTCGGTGAAGTCCTCAACGTCCGACTGCGCGGCGCGGAGGCGCAGCATCGACTTGGGCGTGAAGACGATGAGCGGCCGGCGCGGCCGGTCGTATGCCTGGCGGCGCAGCAAGTGGAAGTACGACGCCGGCGTGGTGGGCATCGCCGCGATCATGTTGTCCTCCGCGCACAGCTGCAGGAACCGCTCGATGCGCGCGGAAGAGTGGTCCGGGCCCTGGCCCTCGTAGCCGTGGGGGAGCAGCAACACGACCGATGAAGACTGCCCCCACTTCTGCTCGGCGGACGAGATGAACTCGTCGATGATGGTCTGCGCGCCGTTGACGAAGTCGCCAAACTGCGCCTCCCACAGCACGAGCGCGTCGGGCCGCTCAACGGAGTAGCCGTACTCGAACCCGAGGCACGAGTACTCGCTCAGCGGAGAGTCGAAGATGTGGAGTCGCGCCTGGTCCGCGGCCAAGTACAGCAGCGGGGTCCACTCGGATCCGGTTGCGCGATCGTGGAACACCGCGTGGCGCTGCACGAACGTGCCGCGGCGCGTGTCCTGGCCCGCTACCCGCACCGGCACGCCCTCTTGCAGCAGGGTGCCAAACGCAAGGATCTCGCCGTAGCCCCAGTCGATGCCGCCTTCGCGGCTCATCTCCTCGCGGCGCTCCAAGAGCTTCTCGAGCTTGGGGTGGACGGAGAAGCCCTCTGGCGGGCGTGCGTGCGCGCGCCCGATGCGCTCAACCTGCGCAGCGCTCACGGCGGTCTTCCAGCCGACCATGACGCCGGCGTCGGACGATTGCGAGGCCGGGAGCTCAAGGCCGCTGATCGTGTCGGCGTCCGAACCTGGCTTGTAGCCCTCTCGCGTCTCCACGAAGACTCGCTCCAACTGCGAGAGGTAGTCCTTGGAGACCGACTCGGCCTCGTCCGTCGTGATGTCGCCGCGGCGAATGAGCGACTCGGTGTAGAGGTGGCGCACGGAGCGCTTCGCCTCGATGAGGTCGTACATGCGCGGCTGCGTCATCGAGGGGTCGTCGCCCTCGTTGTGGCCGCGGCGGCGGTAGCAGACCATGTCGACGATGACGTCGCGCCCAAAAGCCTCGCGATACTCAAACGCGAGCCTCGCGGCGCGGACGCACGCCTCTGGGTCGTCGCCGTTTACGTGGAACATGGGGATTTGGTAGCCCTTGGCAACGTCCGTGCAGTACCGCGTGGAGCGCGAGGACTCGGGGCCGGTGGTGAATCCCACCTGGTTGTTGATGATCACGTGGACCGTGCCGCCTACCTTGTAGCCCTTGAGCATCGCCATGTTGAGCGTCTCCATGACCACGCCCTGGCCCGCGAAGGCGGCGTCGCCGTGGATCAGGATGGGCAACACGGGATACCCGTCGGTGGCGGGGTCTGCGCCCAAGACGTCGAGCTTGGCGCGCACGATGCCCTCGAGCACGGGGTTCGCGGCCTCCAGGTGCGAGGGGTTCGCGGCCAGGTACACCGCGGTCTGCGCGCCGGACTCGGCGGTGAAGGTGCCCTCGGTGCCAAGGTGGTACTTGACGTCGCCAGAGCCTTGCACGGAGCCCGGGCTCGCGGTGCCGTCGAACTCGGAGAAGATCTGGCGAGTACTTCTTGCCCGCGAGGTTCGCGAGCACGTTGAGGCGGCCGCGGTGCGCCATGCCGATGCACACCTCCTGGATCCCGGACTCGGCGGCCGAGGACATGATGGCGTCCATGAGCGGAATCAGCGACTCGCCGCCCTCGAGCGAGAAGCGCTTCTGGCCCACGTACTTGGTCTGCAGGAACGCCTCGAAGGCCTCTGCGGCGTTGAGGCGGTGCAGGATCCGCAGGTGCTCCTCGCGAGCAGGCTTGGTGTAGCCGTACTCGAGACGTTCCTGGAACCACGCGCGCTGCGCGCGGTCGGCGATGTGCATGTACTCGAGGCCGATGGTGCGGCAATAGGCGTCGCGAAGGCGGCGAGAGCACCTCGCGCATCTTCATGGCTTCCTTGCCGCCAAAACCGGGCGTCGGATACATGCGGTCGAGGTCCCACAGCGTGAGGCCGTGCGTCTGGACATCGAGGTCAGGGTGCTTGCGCGGGCGCGTGCTCAGCGGGTCGACGTCGGCCATGAGGTGGCCGCGCGAGCGGTACGCGTGGATGAGCTCGGCGATGCGCGCGGGCTTGATCTTCTCCGCGTCTTCGCTCGTGGCGGAGTCCTGGACCCAGCGCACGGGCTCGTAGGGCACGCGCAGCGCGAGGAATACGCGGTCGTAGAAGCCGTCGAGCCCAAGCAGCTTCTTGTGCACGAGCCCAAGGAACTCGCCGGACTGCGCGCCCTGAATCACGCGGTGGTCGTACGTCGACGTGAGCGTCATGACCTTGGAGATGCCAAGTCGGCTGATGGTCTCTTCAGATGATCCCTGGTATTCGGCCGGATAGTCCATCGACCCGACGCCGATGATGGCGCCCTGGCCGGGCATCAGTCGCGGCACGGAGTGCACCGTGCCGAGCGTGCCGGGGTTGGTCAGAGTGAGGGTCGTGCCCTGGAAGTCGATGGGCTGGAGCGCGCCGGTGCGCGCCTTCTTGACGACGTCGTCGTAGGCGTGCCAGAACTGCGCGAAGTCCATCTGGTCCGCGCCCTTGATGTTCGGCACGAGCAGCTGACGCGAGCCGTCGTCCTTCGCGAGGTCGATCGCGAGCCCAAAGTTCACGTGCGCAGGCGTGAACATCGCAGGCTTGTCGTCCTCGAGCGCGTAGGCGACGTTCATCGCGGGGAACTCCGCGAGCGCCTCGACAATCGCGTAGCCGATCAGGTGCGTGAAGCTCACCTTGCCGCCGCGCGTGCGCGCCAGGTGGTTGTTGATGACCACGCGGTTGTCCATGATCAGCTTCGCGGGGATGGTGCGCACCGAGGTTGCGGTGGGCACCTCGAGGCTCGCCTCCATGTTGTGCACGACGCGCGCGGCTGGCCCGCGCAGGCGCGAAATGCCTTGCTGCACGTCCTTCGCGGAGAGCGCCTGGAACTCCTCGCGCTGCAGGTACGCCGCGGTGGGTGCCTGGGCGGTCGCGATGGGTTGCGTGTTGCGCCGGTTCGGGTTCCGGATCGGCCGGGGCTGCGGAGCGGTTCGCTGTGGGGGTAGCGGGCGCAGGCGCCGGCTGCGGCGGGCGCCAGTGGGCGCGGCAAGGTGCGCAGCCGCTGAGTCCGACGCCGGCACCGCGGCTCGCTGATTGCGTCACGGGGCGGCACGGTGACGGCAGGTGCCGGCGGCCGCCGCGGGCACGCGCGTTGCCCAGCACAGGGAAGCGACGGAAGGAGCGTCGGGCGTGCGGGAAATTGCTGTGCGGTCTGTGGGGCTCGCGGTGGTGTCGGGGGACACGATGTATGCAGTCACTTTCTACGCGCGTGCGCGAATGCTTACTTTGTCTATCATCCAGCCTAAACGCGTGGCTGAGCCGCAACGTCACCAAGTTTGGTCAAATCGTTACCGGCGAGCGTGGCCGCGCGCCCGGGTATGGTGGCGGCACCCATGGACGACCATAGACGGGGCCGCACATGACCCCCTGGCTGCTCATCGGTGCGGGCGTGCTCTTGACGCTTGGCACCGCGGTGTTTGTCGCGGCCGAGTTCTCGCTCGTCGCCCTTGATCCCTCGCACGTAGAGGGCAAGCGCGCGGGTCGCGTGCGCCGCGCGCTCGCGACGCTCTCCACGCAACTCTCCTGCGCACAAGTGGGCATCACGCTCACCACGATCCTGCTCGGCTACACGGCCCAGCCCGCGATCACGGAGCTGCTGAGCGTTCCGCTCAGCGATTCCGCGCTTGAGCCGCGCCGCGGTGGCCGCGGTCGCGGGCACGCTCTCGCTGATCGTTGTCAACGCGTTCTCGATGATCGTTGGCGAGCTGGTGCCCAAGAACCTCGCGCTCGCGGAGCCGATGCGCGTGGCGCGCGTCGCCGCGCCGCTCATCATGGCGTTCACCGCGGCGCCTTGGGCCGCTCGTCGCGCTGGCTCAATGCCGCAGCGAACGGGATCCTGCGCGCCATGGGGATCGAGCCCAAAGGAGGAGCTCTCTGGCGGCCGCTCGCCGCAAGAGCTCGCGACGCTCGTGCGGCGTAGCGCAGAGGCGGGCACGCTCGACGCGGATACCGCGCGCCTGCTGACCAACACGATCGAGCTCGACGACCTCAGCGCGGTCGACGTCATGACGGACCGCACGCGGGTACACGATGCTGCCGGCCTCCGCGAAGGCGGCGGACGTGCTCGCGGCTGCCAGAGCGTCGGGCCATTCGCGCTTTCCCGTCACCGGAGATGGGCCCGACGACGTGCTCGGCATCGTGCACGCTTGCCGGCGCCATCGCCGTTCCGGTTGCCGCGCGAGACGACGCCCCGGTCGCCGAACTCATGGCGAAGGCGCCGCGCGTGCCAGAGACCATGCGGCTGCGCCCGCTGCTTGTTGAGCTGCGGGGACTCGCGCTGCAGTGCGCGATCGTCGTGGACGAATACGGCGGAACCGCGGGACTCGTGACCCTCGAGGACATCATCGAGGAACTCGTTGGCGACGTCGCGGACGAGCACGATCGCCGCCGACCGCCCATGCACAGGGCGCCAGGCGGCGCGTGGATCGTGCAAGGCGACCTGCGTCCCGACGAGGTCGCGGAACTGTCGGGGCTCACGATTCCCGAATCGCCCGCGTACGAAACGGTTGGCGGCTTCGTGATGGCGCGGCTGGGCCGCGTTGCCGCCGTCGGCGACGAGGTTGAGGTCGACGGCGTCCGGGTCACGGTTGAGCGCATGGACGGCAGGCGCATCGACAGGGTGCGCATCGAGAGCGTCGGCGAGGACGCGTCATGAGCGTCGGGCTGATCCTCGGGGTGATCGCGTTGCTGCTCGTCAACGCGTTCTTCGTCGGCGCGGAGTTCGCGATCATCTCCGCGCGCCGCAGCTCCATCGAGCCGCGCGCCCAAGCGGGCTCGCGCGCAGCGAAGACGGTGCTGTGGGCGATGGAACACGTGTCGCTCATGCTTGCGTGCGCGCAACTGGGCATCACGGTCGCGTCCGTATCGCTTGGAGTGGTGGCGGAGCCCGCGATCGCGCACGCGCTCGAGCCCATCATGGTGAGCCTGGGCCTGCCGGAATCGGCGGCCCACGGCGTTGCGCTGGTCATCGCGCTGACGATCATCGTGTCACTGCACGTGATCATCGGCGAGATGGTGCCGAAGAACGCCGCCGTGTCTAGCCCCGATCGCGCCGCGCTCTTCTTGGCGCCTCCGCTCGTGGCGATCGCGCGCGTGCTGCAGGCCCATCATCGCTGCTGCTCAACTGGGTCGCGAACTGCCTTGTGCGGCTCCTTGGCGTCGAGCCGCGTGACGAGGTCGACGAGCGCGTTCACCGCAGGCGAGGTGCAGTCCATCGTCGAGCGATCAAGCGCGGAGGGCACCCTCGACGACACGTCGGGCCTGCTTGCGGGCGCGATCGAGTTCTCGGAGCATGCGGCGGAGGACGTCATGGTGCCGCTCGACGCCGTCGTAAGCGCTCCGGTCGGGGTGACGGTGGAGGGCCTTGAGGCGCTCGCGGTACAGACGGGCTTCTCTCGCTTCCCAGTGCGCAACGGCGACGCGTTCGTTGGCTATCTGCACATCAAGGACACCCTGTTCGCACGGCCGACGGAGCGCGAGGAGCCCATCCACGCGTGGCGCGTGCGCGACCTCCCCGTTGTGGGTGCGAGCGACGAGGTAGAGGACGTGCTCGCGCTGATGCGGAGGTCCGGGGCGCACATCGCGCTCGTGGTCGGGACCGACGGTCCGGTGGGTCTCGCATTCCTCGAAGACATCATCGAAGAACTCGTTGGCGAGGTGACCGGGACGCTTTAGCCAGTGTGAGATGCGCGACACCACACCAGTGCCCGCCTGGCGGGTTTCGTAACCATTCGGTTACCATTGACAAGCCGCCCTGATAGCGCCGACAACGTCGGAGCTTGTCGCGCGCGGCATTGAGGGTTTTACGAGGCGAAACGGAGGTGACATGAGTTCGCTCCTCGAAGCACCGGTCACCACCGGCGAGATCGCTGTCGGCACCCGCAAGGATCCGTAGCGGTCGTCGAAACCCAAGAGATTCGCATCCGCTCCACGCACCGCCGTCGCCAAGTTCTTACGCGCGGGGGCGTGCTTGCTGGCTTCGTGCTCGCCATGGTCGTGTACCCCGTGTTCGGGACCATCACTCCGTACGCGGATGCGGCGCAGGCACTGCCCGGCGTAGTCAAGGGTCAGTCGCCAACCACGGCAATGGCCATCCTGGGAGGCGGGCCACAACTCGTGTCGTCTGACCTCCCGCTGCCCGCGATCGACGGCAACGCCGAGGCGATGCTCGTGTCGGAATCAGACATCATCGCCACGCCGTATTCCCAACTGCGACTCGAACGCCAGGATCATGGGCTCCAACGGCCAACTGAGCGCCTCGTCTCTGTGCGGCTTGTGGCAAAAGGGCATGTCGCTTGCAGCCAGAGGCGGCAAACGCGTTCACCGCTATGAACGAGTACTACCACTCGGTGTTCGGTCGCAACATGTGCCTTGACGACTCGTACCGCTCGCTTGGCGAGCAGTACTCGGTCAAGGCGACCAAGGGATACCTGGCGGCGACGCCCGGAACGTCGATGCACGGATGGGGCCTGGCGGTCGACTTCTGCTCAGCCGACGCTCGACGGTGCGTCCGGCAAGTGGATCCGAGCAACGCGGCCACGTTCGGTTGGGTCAAACCCGCCTTGGGCACGACCTCAAAGTACGAGCCGTGGCACTGGGAGTACGCGCCCCTTACGGCAAGTACTACGACGACACTGGGGCGGCGGCAACTTCTCCGACGGCGGCTCCAACACGACAACGTCGACGTCCACGAAGTCGACGACAAAGTCGACGACAACCACCACCACCACGGCGGCACGACGGCGGCACGGCCGCCGACCCAGCGCCAACTACCGAGCCCCGCGCCCTCAGTGAGTCGCGCCGTTCAGTTAACGGCCAGCGCGTGAATCAGCACCACCTCGTCCGGCATGAGCGTCGGTGCCTGCACGCCGTGCACTGAGAGCGCGCGTCCAGTAAACCTCAATCGCGGTGCCCGCCCCCGCGTCGGCCCACCAAGCAGGACGTGCGCGCGTTCCCGATTCGCTCAGTTCCACTGGCCCCACGTGGGGAGATGCGATAGGTGCGCTCAGGGTCGAGGCCCTCAAGGCGCAAGAGACCCGTCGGCAGCTCGACGACGGAGTCGATGGCCGCATAGGAGTACAGCGCTTCGGAGCCGTCGCTGCGCGACCACCCCTTGCAGGATCCGACCCTCGACGGGCAGGTCGCTGCGCACCACGATGCCAGTGTGCAGCAGCGCGCGGAACTGCTTGTGGAGCGCCACCCACGCCGTGATCGCTGCGCGGGTAGCCGGGATCCGACGCTTCTGGACCCGCCACGTTCCACTCGATGCCCAGGTGGCCCCACATCGCGGTGCCCGCCCTGAAGTCGAGCGACGCACTCGCGGTGCGTGGTGTGCGCACGAGGCGGGCCAATGTGCGCGCCCATCATCTCCGGAGGCACAATCAGCGACGTCCACAATTGCATGCGTTGGCGCTCTAGAGGGTCGTTGCAGTCACTTGTCCACACGCGCTGTGTTCGCTCGAGAACGCCGAGGTCGATGCGGCCGCCGCCGCCCGCGCACGACTCGATCTCGAGCCCGGGGAAAGCGAGCTTGCAATCCGTCGACAAGGCGGTAGAACGCGAGTGTCTGCAGGTGACCGATGGGGCGCCCGGTGACGGTGTTGCCCGCCTCGAGGAGGTCACGATTGTGATCCCACTTGAGGTACGCCGGGCGCACTGCCTTGACCAGCGAGTGCAGCCGCTCCTCGATGTACGCATATGCGTCAGGGTGGGTGAGGTCGAGCACCTGCTGAGCGCGCGCTTCGATGGGCAAGCGCCCGCTGTGCATAGTTGGCTGCGCGATCCACTCAGGATGCTCGCGAGCAAGGTCCGAGTCCGGATTGATCATCTCGGGCTCGAACCACAGCCCAAACTCGAGGCCCTTGCCGCGCACATAGTCCGCGAGCGGCTCAAGGCCCTCTGGGTAGATCTCCTCGTCCACGTACCAGTCGCCCAGCCCAGCGTTGTCGGCCCTGCGGTGGCGGAACCAGCCGTCGTCCAGTACGAAGCGCTCGGCACCAACCTCGGCCGCCGCGTCGGCAAGCGCGTAGAGCGCCGCGTGGTCGTGGTCGAAGAACGCCGCCTCCCACGTGTTCACGAGTACGGGCCGGGGGCGGTGGGGGTGCGTGGGCCGTGAGCGCAACCAGCGATGAATACGGCCCGACGCTACGTCGAGTCCCGTACCTGAGTACGACGCGTAGACCCACGGGCTCTCGTAGCTGTCGCCGGGGAAGAGGCGCACCTCTCCGGGGAACAGCAGCTCGCCGCCGCCGATGAGCCCCGCGCCATCGTTCGTACGCTCCGCGAGGTGTCGCGAGTTGCCAGACCAGCCAACGTGGGTGAGCCACACCTCGCCACTACGGAACCCGAAACCGGTGGTGCCGGCGGCGATGAGGAACGCGCTGTCGTGGCCGGGCTTGCCTCTGCGCGCCTCGCGCAGGTGCGTGCCCGTGTTGAACGGCCCCCGCTGCGGCGTGCGTTCGCGGATCCAGCGGCCCGTGAAGTCGAGCAGCTCGGTGGCCTCGCGCGGCACCGGGAGCAGCAGCGTGAGTTGTTCCACTTGGTACGGCTCCGCTCGGGTGCCGGCTCGCTTCTGCGCTGCCATCGCCGATGCTCTTCAGCGCCGCTCGGGTGCGCACGAGTCCCGACCCGAGCATCTCGATGGTGACGGTCAAGGCGAGCTCGGCAACGGCGTCGGCCGCGTGCACCACCACCCTCTGACGCTGGCATCGCCTTCGCCCTCGCTCTCGCGCTCCACCGACGTGACGCCGAACTGCGTGAAGTTGTCGCGCCCGCCGCGGCTTCCTGCCAGGCCTGGGGTGTGTAGCCAGCCCCACGACTCTTCCGGGAGCACGGACAGCGCGTGACGCTCGTCGAGCTCGCCGCCAACGCGCGGCTCCACGCTCGCGCGCGCGATCGCCGCTACGTCGGCGTCGCCAACCGCGCCGCCCCAATGCACGACGCGGGGCAAGCGGCCGTCGCCAACGTCGAGCACGAGCGAAACCCCGGACGCGGTCAGATGTACAAGTTCGCTAGCCATGCCGCAAGCCTAGGGCGCGCGTCCTTACCCGTGGACAGCCCGGAGGGTGAACACTGGGGGCATGCTGATCACGGTTCCCGCAGAGACCAAGGCCTCCGAGACACGCGTCGCGTTGACCCCCGACGGCACGCGCCTACTCACCGCGGATGGGCACGAGGTGTGGGTGCAAGCGGGCGCGGGTCTGGGGTCCGCATTCACTGACGACGAATACGTGGCGGCCGGCGCGCGGCTCGTGGCCGTGGACGAGGCGTGGTCCGGCGAGCTCGTGCTCAAGGTCAAAGAGCCGGTCCCCGAGGAGTATTCGCGGCTCACGCCGAATACCCTCTTCACCTATCTACACCTCGCCGCGAACGAGCCCCTCGCGCGCGCGCTCATCGCCGCGGGGACCACCGCGCTGTCGTATGACACCGTGCAACTCGACGACGGCTCCCTTCCCCTGCTCGCGCCCATGAGCGCTGTCGCGGGGCGCATGGCCCCCATCGTCGGCGCCTATCACTTGCTGAGCTCGCAAGGCGGGCGCGGGGTGTTGCTCGCGGGTGCGCCTGGGGCTCCGCGCGGCCGGGTCGTGGTCATCGGGGCAGGGGTCGCCGGTTCGAACGCGGTGGAGGAGTCCGTTGGGCTCGGGGCCGCATGTGACGGTGCTCGACGTCTCACAGCCTCGCCTCGACGCGCTCGCGGCCCAGTTCGGCGGGCGCGTCACCGGCGTCCTCTCGACGCCCGACGCTGTGGCGGAAGCCCTCGCTACAGCGGACTTGGTGATTGGCGCAGTCCTGGTGCCGGGGCGCCCGGCCCCGAAGGTGGTCTCGCGCGCGATGGTTGAGGCCATGCGGCCCGGATCCGTGCTCGTGGATATCGCGATTGACCAAGGCGGCTGCTTCGAGGACTCTCATCCAACGACTCACTCCGACCCTGTGTACCGCGTCGCCGAGTCGCTGTTCTATTGCGTGGCGAATATGCCCGGCGCGGTCGGCGCCACCGCCACCGCCGCCTTGACCACCGTGACGCTTCCGTATATTCGGGAACTTGCCGCCGGCGTCGCGGCCGCGATGGAGTGCGAACCCCGCGCTCGCGCGAGGACTCAACGTCGCTGGAAGAACGCTGCGACACGCCGCTGTGGCTCAGGCACTGTCGGAGCTTGCCGTATCAGGCGTAGCTGCCGCCGTTGATTGTGCGGGTCGGGTCAGCGGGCTCGGTGTCCTCCGGTCGCGCGTTGATTACGGGGTAGTCCGCAAGCGTGAGCTCCGCCGCCTCGCGCCCCAACTGAACCAAGCCTGCGAGATCCCTCGCTACCCATTGCGACCGGTGGCGAAGTCGCGGCGAGATCATCGTGACGTCGTCACGGATCTCGTACTCGTGCACCTGAATCGCGGAGCGGATCGCGGGCAGGAAGTCCCATTCGGGCGCGAGCCGCACGCCGATCACGTGGGTTGCTCCCATCGTGAACGCCGCCTCGAGCGGCAGGTTTTGCACTACCCCGCCGTCGACGAACGTGTGGCCGCCAAGTTCCTTTGGGCGAAAGAGGCCAGGCACGGCCATCGAGGCGCTCATCGCGTCCACGAGCGATCCGTGGTCTATGAGCACCGCCTCGTTGGTCTTGATGTCGGTGGCGACCGCGGCAAACCGAATAGGGAGGTCTTCGATGAGGCTGTCGTGGCCAACGCGGTCCACGGTGTCTCGAAGCCCCTCCGTGTTGAGCAGGCCAAGGCCAGGGGTCATGGAGAACGTTCCGAAGTCGCCCCAATTGGCGCCAAGTATCAGCCGGGTGAGCGAGTACGGGTCACGGCCATTCGCATACGCACCGCCGGCGATCGACCCCGCGGAGGTGCCAACAACGATTGACGGGGTGATCCCGCGTTCGTACAGCACCTCTAAGACGCCGCAATGTGCCGCGCCCAGGGCTCCTCCGCCGCCTAGCGCCAGCGCCAAGTGCGGTTCGTACCGAAGGTCCACCCCAGCCATGGCGCAATCGTACGGACGCGTCGGCTCAGTAGCCAACCGCGCCGTAGGCTATTCCGGTGACCCAGCCCGAACCAGAGGAACGCCCGCGTTCGTGGCTGCCGCTCATCATCGCCGGTTCGCTTGCGCTGCTTGTGGTGACGGGCGCGGTGGTGAGTCACCTTGTGCGCGCCGACCTGTCGCCGCAGAAACAGGCAGCCGCAGACGCATGCGACGCGCAGTACAAGAAGCAGTTTCCCGATGGCCCTGGCATTTCCGGTGGCGACATCTACTCCGCGACAGAGTGGCGCGACCTCGAAGCGACGTTGGTGCGGCTTGGCGTCACTGCGGAGCAGTCGCTCACCGGGGAGCAGAGCGACGCGAGGGACGTCGAAGCTTCCAAACTCGTGACCGCAGGCAACGACTCGATGACGATCGTGTGGCAGCGGGATGACGAATCGCACGCACAATGCGTCGCGGAAATGAAGGGCGACACGGTGACGTTGGTGACAGTAACCGGGCTCGCTACGCCCAACGCGTCGGCAACGCCAACGCCAAGCCCCAGTTAGGGAGTCAACATGAAACAGCGCACCATCGGTTCGTTCGAAATCAGCGCGATTGGGCTCGGCGGTATGCCCATGTCGATTGAGGGGCGGCCCGATCGCGCTCGGTCTATCGCGACCATTCATGCGGCGCTCGAGGCCGGCGTGACCTTCTTCGATACTGCGGACTCGTACAACCGCGACGCCAACGAGACGGGACACAACGAGTCGCTGTTTGCCGAGGGAATCGCGTCCTTTGGCGGTGACACGTCCCATGTCCTGGTGGCAAC
Source organism: uncultured Actinomycetota bacterium (assembly GCA_963757685.1). GTDB lineage: Bacteria > Actinomycetota > Actinomycetes > Actinomycetales > Demequinaceae > Demequina. Next base: position 45,583 of record CAVWSW010000005.1, read on the forward strand.
AAAGGGCGGGCTGATCAGGCCGGGTGATGGCTCGTGGCACCGCGACGGGCGGCCGGAGTACTTGAAGGAAGCGGCGAAAGCCTCCGCCAAGCGCTTGGGCGTTGAGGCCATTGGGCTCTATCAATTCCACCGCGCGGATCCCTCCGTCGCGTACACCGATTCCGTTGGTGCGCTCGCGGAGTTGCTCGACGAGGGCGTCATCCAGATGGCTGGTATCTCGAACGCTGAGATCGCGATGATCGAGGCGGCGAACGAGGTGCTAGGCGGGCGGCTCGTCTCTGTGCAGAACCAGTTCTCGCCTCGCTACGCCACCACCTACGGCGAACTTCAGTACACCGTCGACAACGGAATGGCGTTCTTGCCGTGGAGCCCTCTCGGCGGAATCTCCTCGGCGGGCGCGCTCGGTGCGCGGCACGCGGAGTTTGGTTCGGTCGCGGCCGCCCACGGTGTGTCGCCGCAGCAGGTCGCGCTCTCGTGGGAGCTGTCACTTTCCGAGCGAGTGGTTCCGATCCCCGGCGCCTCGCGACCAGAGTCGGTTGCCGATTCGGCGAGAGCAGCCGACCTCGAGCTGAGCGCTGACGAGTTGGGAAGCCTGAGCGCGTCCGTAGGGCTCTAGATCCCCAGCGCGACGATTCTTGACGGCAGCGTGGAAGCACTGATCGCCCGCCAAACCCTCTGCTTATGATGGCCGCATGGTTCGTGAACGTCGAGCAATTGTCGCCGCCGCGGGTCTCCTGGTGCTCGCACTTGTAGTGGTTCCGTGGGTATCGGCCGCGGCCGCGACCACCTCGCATTGGGCGCAGTGGACGCCGCTCGCGGGAAGTTCCGGTGCGTACACAACCACGATGCAACTTCCCGTCGGCGGGTTTCCCGTGGCCAATGTGACGACGGACTCGCGTAGTGGTCAGGTTGGGATTCAGACCGGCGTGAGCGCGTGGCTTGGCACTGCAACGCCGCCTGGGGCTGCTTACGGGTCGAGCCAGGGAATGCCGTATCTCAACCTTCGGCCGCGAGCCGACAACGCGACCTCACCGTCTTCCACGACCTACACGTTCGATCGCCCCACTCCGAGTAGCGGTTGGGCGTTCGTACTTGGCGACATCGATGCCGATCGCGCCGTGGTCACAGCGCGCGGCGTAGACGGGCAGCTGTTGACGGGCGCTGAGCTCGGGTGGCAGGGAGGATTTAACTACTGCGCCGTGAGCCCGCGACCGGCGTGCGCGGGTGTCGTGACGGACGTCGCGACGTGGAACCCGGCGACGGGTGAGGTGGCCGGCAACGCCGCAGGTACGGACACCTCCGGCGCTTCTGGCTGGTTCCAGCCGACCGTCCCGATCACGAGCCTGACCATCTCGTTCTTCCAGCGGTCGGGCTTTCCCGTGTACCAGACCTGGTTCGCCGCGTTGGCGCGCGATATCAGCGGTACGGTTCTACATCAGGCGGATGGCCCGATCGCCGGTGCGACGTTGACCTTGCGCGGGGCTGACGGCACCACCCTTGCGACCACAACGAGCGCGCCGGATGGCACCTACTCTTTCGCTGGCTACGCTGCCGCGGACGGCTTCACGGTCGCGATCAAGGCGCCCACCGCCCCGCCTGGCGAGGCCGGGTACATCGTCGTTGGACCATCGCAACTTCCGGCGAATCTCGCGGCCGCAGACGCCGTCGGCGTCGACTTCGTGGTGCGCGACATTGTCCCGGTGCCAGTCGGCGGCGTAGTCGCCACGGACGGTGGCCTCCCCGTGCCGGGAGCGACCGTGACGTTGACCGAGTCTGGCGGAGCGACGCTGTCAGCGGTTAGCGACTCGGACGGTGCGTACATCTTCGACGCCGTCCCGCTTGGCGACTACATGTTCTCGCTCGCGCCGCCGGCCGGCTATTCCGTGGTGTCGATCCCCGATCCCGTCACAATCTCCGGTGGGTCCCAGGTGGCCATCACCGACCAAGACTTCGTGGTGCACGCGGACGCCTCTGCGGCCGGCGCGGTCACGGCGGGCGGCACGGGCGTTCCGGGCGCGCTTGTCACCCTCACAGGCCCGGGCGGCACACGCACCTCCGCGACCAAGGCAAACGGCACCTATGCATTCCACTCGTTGCCACCAGGCGACTACGCGGTGTCGATCGAGGTGCCGTCGGGCTATGCCGCGGCCGGACCCACCTCGCAGAGCGTCACGATTGGATCGCAGGATGTGGCTGACATCGACTTCGCGATCGCGCGGCCGGGCGCCATTGGCGGCGTCGTGACCGACGATGCTGGTGACCCCGTCGCGGGGGTTACCCTCGTGATAGATGGCCCTGGCGGCCAGATCCCCCTGGTGACAGACGAGGCCGGTGTCTACATCGCCGACGGACTTGCGGCGGGCGACTACACGATTGTGCTCACGCCACCAGACAATTTCACCGCGGACACGACGGAACGCGCCGTAACGATCTCGCCCGCCGGTGAGAACCGGCTTGATCAGGACTTCGCGCTCGAGGCGGCAGTCGCGCCCGCACCTTCGCCGAGCTCGACCGCGGCACTGCCTGCCACAGGCGCGGACACGATGCCGCTGGTCGCCGGCGCAATTGCGCTGCTCGCGATCGGTGCGGTGCTGTTGTTCGTTGCGCGCCGTCGGGGATCGCGGGCTCTTGCGAACGGGGCGGATCACAGCCCGGAATCGCGGGCCGAACGGTAGGCAGCTCGGCGCCGGCCAACCCCACAGAACAGCCGCAGTGCCCCCGACAGGAGTCGAACCTGCGACCTTCGGTACCGGAAACCGGCGCTCTATCCGCTGAGCTACGGGGGCGTGCGCCACGGCGAGCGCGGCCAAACGAGGATACCAGTCGCGATCACCCTCACCAGCGTCGGGCCGTGCGTGTAACGTGAGCAAGATGCGCCGAGTATTCGTCACCGTTGCCGCAATCGCCGTTGCTTTTTCGCTCGCCGGATGCGGGAGTGGCGACAGCCCTTCTACCTCAACGACGGGCACCGTCCTGGAAGTGCAAGAGGCTGGGGATCCCTTGGTCTTCACCCTCAGCGCCGACGCGCAGAGCAGCCTCAACGGCGCCATCATTACGGTGGCGGCTAAGGATCTCAAGGGCGCTGAGCCAGCGGATGTTGCGCGTGGTGACAACGTCAAGGTCGTGACGCAGGTGTGCGCTCAGTCCATGCCGCCCCAGTGCCAGGCGACGTCCGTTGAGGTGCTCGACAAGTAGGCCCTATGCGGGGGGCTGTTCGATAGGTGCGAGCCGCCGCAATTGGGTCACGTGGTCGGGGCCGAGTTCGGCTACGGACGATACGCCGAGCAGTTTCATGGTGCGGATGATCTCCCCTTGCAAAATGGCGATAGCGCGATCGACTCCCTCGCGCCCACCTGCCATGAGCCCGTAAAGATACGCGCGGCCGACGAGGGTGAAGTCGGCCCCCATGGCCAGGCTGGCGACGATGTCCGCGCCTGACAGGATCCCCGTGTCCAGGATGATCGTCGGCTCGGGGCCAAGTTTGGCCCGTACGGCAGGTAGCAGGTGGAACGGAATTGGCGCCCGGTCAAGCTGGCGCCCGCCATGGTTCGACAACACGATGCCGTCGACGCCTCTCTCGAGAACCGCTACGGCGTCGGCAACGGTCTGGATGCCTTTGACGACTACCTTGCCCGGCCATTGGTCGCGGATCCATTCGAGATCGTCGAAGGTGACGCGTGGGGTCGAAGAGCGCGTCGAGCAGTTCGCCAATGGTGCCCTCCCACTCATTCATCGAGGCGAATGCGAGCGGCTCCGTGGTGAGGAAGTTAAACCACCACTCCGGGCGGGGAATCGCGTTGACGATGGTCTTTGGGGTGAGTTGCGGCGGGATAGTGAACCCGTTGTAACTGTCGCGAAGCCGGGCGCCTGCCACCGGAACGTCCACCGTGACGAGCAGGGTGTCGAAGCCCGCGGCCGCCGCTTGGTCCACGAGCGCCATCGACTTGTCGCGGTCCTTTTGCATGTACAACTGGAACCAGTTGCGCCCGTCCGGATTCGCCTCGCGCACCCCTGCGGGCGAGGTGGTGCCAACCGTCGACAGGGAAAACGGGATTCCTGCGGCCCCAGCGGCCGACGCTCCCGCTCGCTCTCCCTCCGCGTGCATCATTCGCGTAAATCCAGTGGGCGCAATGCCAAAAGGCAGGGCGGACGGACCGCCAAGAATTTCTACAGTCGTGTCAACGGAGGACACATCCCGCAAGATCGCGGGGTGAAATTCGATGTCCAAGAAGGCGCGGCGCGCCCTGCGCAAGGACAGCTCCGCTTCTGCGGCCCCGTCGGCGTAGTCGAAGGGGCCTTTCGGTGTGCGCCGCTTGGCGATTTGCCGAAGGTCGCCGATGGTGTGGGCTTTCGCGAGGCGCCGACGCCGGGAGTCGCGATCGAATTTCTTGAAACGCAGCAGGGGCGCAAGGTCCCGAAGTGCTGGCACTTGCCGCTTCATCTTCATCGGTGAACTCCGGTTTGTTGGCACGTGTGCGTTCGCGCATCGAGACTAGTGTGCCCCGCTGATGGCAATCACGGCCGTGTGCATGCGGAATCCTTGACTCATGAGCACTGTCATCGCGACCCTTGTTGGCGGCCCCACCCTTGTCTTCGAGTACGCGGGTCTCGTGGTCATCACGGACCCCACCTTTGACGGTCCTGGTGATCAATCCGGCCTGGTTAAGACCCGTGGGCCTGCCGTGCCGCGCGAGCACATTGGCGCAATTGATCTAGCGCTCGTGTCGCATGACCACCACCCGGACAACCTCGACGCCGGCGGCCGCGCGCTGCTCGCGGACATTCCGGTTGCGCTCACCACGGTCGCTGGCGCCGCGCGCGTGCCCGGCACCGTTGGCCTTGAGCCGTGGACCACGCTCACCGTGGGGCCCGTGACGGTCACAGCCGTTCCGGCACTGCACGGGCCTGCGGGAGTCGCGGAACATACGGGCCCCGTGATCGGCTTCGTCCTCGAGGCCGACGCGTGGCCAACCGTCTACTTCTCTGGCGACAATTCTGAGGTTGCGGTTGCACGGGAGATCGCGGCCGCCTTTCCGGATGTGCGGCTTGCCCTTCTCTGTGCGGGCGCCGCTCGGGTAGCGAATCGCGGACCCGCGCCGCTCACGCTCGACGCCGAACGACTCGCCGAGGTCGCGGACCTCTGGCCAAGCGCAACCATCGTTCCCGTCCACATCGAGGATTGGGCCCACTTCAGCGAACCAAGGGCGCACCTCGTCGCGAACTGGGCCGGAGCGTCGGGCCGCCTGACCCTGCTGGAAAGAGGCGTCGCGACGCATCTGGCCTGAGTGAAGGTCAGGACCCCGCGAGCACAATGACGAGGTCGCCATCGCTAAACACGTGTTCGGCCGACTTTGGCGGGTTGATGCGCGGAGTCATCCGCGAGTCGCCTGGGACCGGGGTGAGGTCGCGGTAGCCGATAGCGGTCTCGCCGCGCCTCGCCGCCCCTTCGGCAACGCTGTAGAAGTTCACGGGTGTGCCCAACTGCACGTACCACTGCGCAGGACGTAGATAGATCTCGGCGCCGGTCGACGCGAACAGCGCGTTGTAGACATCGTTGAGGGCGGGATCTTGTGAAATCTGAGCCATCATCAGGCTGATGAAGTGGTCGCTCACGATGAAGTCGTCTACGCGGGCCACCTCAGCGAGCCGCCTGTTGCCGTCGTTCAACATCTCGGACACGATCGTGAACTCGGCGGTCGCGGACGCCGCGAGCTCCCGCAGGTGCAAGAGAGTGACAAGGCTGTAGTTGTCAGCAGCCTCGGCGTCGAGGTGGTCCCGATACGCGAGCACGAGGATGTGGTCGTACGTCTCTGGGTGGAGCGATGCGAGAAACTCAACATCAGCCGTGTCGCCCGTGAGGACCTCGATATCGAGTGCCGAGGTCTTGCGCGAAGTCGGGTACAGGGAACATGGACACGATCGTCACCGGTGACCCTGGCTCGGAATACTCGCCCAGTTCGGAGAGCATCATTGGCAACTGTGAGTGGGAGCCAACTATGAGCGTGCGCTCGATGGGGTTCTCGGTGATGGCAAGGCCCGTGACGTGTCCGTCGGTTGCGGCGCCTTGCGTTGGCGCGAGTTCGATGGCCGTGTCATCTTCTGCGATGACGATTAACCGTTCACCCGCCGCGATGGCACGATCCCGGTCCGGGTTCAGGACCACGCCGTCCTCTCCAATAAGGCCCACGACGGTCACGGTCGCAAAGCGCATTTGGCACTCGAAGTAGCTAAGTCCTACGAGCTCCGCGCGCTCGATGACATAGAACTCGTCTCCTTCAAATTGCAAGAGTTCGGAGTAGACCGTGGAGAGGCCGGCGTGCCTGCAGGTCTGCACTGTCAACTTTGAGATCGCCTCGATTGGCACGATCCACTGGGCATCGTCCTTGCCTACCAATTTGGCGATCGAGAGGTTCCTTGGCTTACTAACTGCACCGACGATCCGCATCGCGCCCTCTGGGCGGTCAGGGTGATTGGTCAGGGCGAGGGTCGTCTTGATCGTGTTGGCGTCAACTGCCGCCGCCTCGTCGTCGCCGAGGACGATGATGCTCCGGGCCTCATAGGGGTTCGCTCGGAGCACTTCGTCGGGGTCGATAGGGCTGCCACTGCGGCACACAAGCTTCGTGTTGCGCAGGGTAGCCACCTTTTCCTTGATCTCGTCTTCCATGTCCACACGGTCGCGATCGGCGAGCACCACGATCACTGGCTTCGTCTCGGATTCCTTAGCGATGACCAATTCTGAGATGATCGTGAACACCTTGTTGTTCCAACCAAGGATCACGGTGTGATCGGTCTCGAGCACGGCTGAGCGGCCCTTACGGAGTTTGGTAATGCGGTCCTCGAATCCGGCCGCGATGATGCCGATGAGCGTCGCGACCACAAAGATTCCGAAGATCGTTGTCAGCAACGAGGGGACGCGCCAGCGCCAATCGGGATCGCCCGCAAAGGTGCCGGGGTCGAGCGTGAACGTCAGCATCCGCCACGTGGTCTCGATCCAGCGGTGACTCGCGCCCTCTGGCTGCAGGTCAAGGCGCCACGTGATAAAACCCATGACGAGCACCCAGACGAAGGTCACGAGGCCTAGGAGCCCGATCACGGCGACGTTGCCGCGCCCCATGAGGTTGTCGAACCGGTAGCGCAACCGCACGCGCAGACTTGGCTTGGACATCTGGCCTCTTTCGACGAACGACGGCTACTGATCGAAGGCTATCGCTCGGGTGCATTTGCAGGGTAGACAGGTCGCCGAATCGGGCTCCGGCCCGGCGACTAGACTGTGCAAGGTGACCCCTGAAGAGCTTTCTGCGACCATCCTTGCCGCCATCGAGGCGGGCATCGACGACGGCACCTTTGCCCTAGACGGTGATGTTGGCGAAGTGCGCGTTGAGCGACCGCGCCAGCGCGATCACGGAGACTGGTCAACGAATGTGGCGATGCAGTTGGGCGCGCGCGCTGGCGTGCCGCCGCGCGATTTTGCGGCAAAGCTCGCCGAGCGCTTGAGCGATGAGGCCGGCATCGAGTCGGTCGAGGTTGCTGGCCCCGGTTTCATGAACATCCGCCTCCGGGCCGACGCTGCGGGTGAACTCGCGCGCGGCATCGTCGAGTTTGGCGACGGTTACGGCTCCGGCGAATCCCTGCACGGCAAGCACGTCAACGTCGAGTTCGTCTCCGCCAACCCCACCGGGCCAATTCACCTCGGTGGGACGCGCTGGGCGGCCGTTGGCGACTCGCTCGCGCGGCTGCTTGAGTTCCATGGCGCCGAGGTGACGCGCGAGTACTACTTCAACGACCACGGCGCTCAGATAGACCGCTTCGCCGCCTCTCTGCTCGCCGTGGTCAAGGGCGAGGAAGCTCCAGAGGATGGCTACGCAGGCGAATACATCCAGGACATCGCCAACGAGGTGATGGTCGAGGCCATGGCCGCGGGGGACGTAGACCCGCTCGAGCTGCCCCGCGAGGAGGCGCTCGAGTTCTTCCGCGAGCGCGGCGTTGGACTCATGTTTGACCAGATCAAGGAGTCGCTGCACGGCTTCGGCGTTGACTTCGACGTCTACTTCCACGAGGACTCGCTCCACAAGTCCGGAGCGGTGGACAAGGCGATTGAGCACCTCAAGAAGTCCGGCGCGCTCTACGAGTCCGAGGGCGCGTGGTGGTTGCGGTCCACCGACTATGGCGACGATCGCGACCGCGTGGTCATTCGCTCGGACGGCCGCCCGGCGTACATCGCCGGTGACCTCGCGTACTTCCAGGACAAGCGTCACCGCGGAGCAGACCTCTGCATCTACTTGCTTGGTGCGGACCACCACGGCTACATCGCTCGCCTCAAGGCGGCTGCGGCAGCATTCGGCGACGACCCGGAAAACGTAGAGGTCAAGATCGGCCAGATGGTCAACCTCGTTAAAGACGGACAGCCCGTGCGGATGTCCAAGCGCGCCGGCACCGTCGTTGCGCTCGAGGACCTCGTCGAAGCCGTTGGCGTGGATGCGGCTCGCTACGCCCTGACGCGGTCGTCTGCCGACTCCAACATCGACATCGACATCGACCTGCTCACGTCGCAAACCAACGCCAACCCCGTCCACTATGTGCAATACGCACACGCGCGCACTGCTGGGGTGGCGCGCAACGCCGAGGAGTACGGCATCCGCCGCGAGGATGGCTTCGCTCCCGAACTGCTCACGCACCCAAGCGAGTCCGCGCTGCTTGGTGTGCTGAGCGACTTCCCCCGCGTGGTGACGCAAGCGGTTGAATTCCGCGAGCAGCACCGCGTTGCGCGCTACCTCGAGACGGTAGCGGCGGCGTATCACGGCTGGTACGACCGCACGCGCGTGACACCGCTCGGGGACGAAGAGGTCACGGATCTGCACCGCACCCGCTTGTGGCTCAACGACGCCGCGGGCCAGGTGCTTCGCAACGGCCTCCACCTGCTTGGGGTCAGCGCGCCGGAGCGGATGTAGTGGTGGCGGTGTTGTGATGGATGCCGTGTGGTCCCGTACCACGAAGCGCGCGGATGACGGCGGAGTCAGCGTCGGCGGCGCGGACCTCCGCGTACTCGCGGGGGAGTTTGGCACGCCGCTCTACGTAATTGATGAAGAGGACATGCGCGGCCGTGCGCTCGCCTTCCGCGATGCCTTTTCCGCAGCGTTCGCACCGTACGGCGCTACCGTCGACGTCTACTACGCGTCCAAGGCTTCCTTGTCCTCGCGGGTTTCGTCATGGATGTGCGACGACGGGCTCAGCATCGACGTCGCCTCCGGCGGGGAGCTGGAGCTGGCCCTTCGCGGCGGGATGCCTGCCGCTCGCATTGGGCTGCACGGCAACAACAAGTCCGACGCCGAACTCCGCCGCGCGCTCGACGTAGGGGTTGGGCGCATCGTCGTCGATTCCTTCACGGAGATCGAGGTGCTTGACGCTATTGCGACCGAACTCGGCGTTGTCGCTCCCGTCATGGTGCGCGTCACAACGGGCGTCCACGCCGGCGGCCACGAGTTCATCGCAACGAGCCACGAGGACCAGAAGTTTGGGCTTGTCGCTGGCAACGGGAGACGCGTTCGAGGCGCTCACCGCGTGCCACGACGCTCCGGGCCTCAAGCTGCTCGGGATTCACACGCACATCGGCAGCCAAATCCTTTCTCTCGACGCCTTCCGCGAGTCCGCAGAGCGGATGCTCGGATTGCGTGCCGCCTTTGCCGCGGAGGCGGGTGTCGAGCTCGCCAGAGGTGGACCTTGGTGGCGGGTACGCGATCGCCTACACCGACGCCGAGTCCGAACTCTCGCCGGGAGAGGCTGCTACGCGCGATTGCCGCCGCTGTGGCGTCGGGCATTGACGCTGTTGGCGGCACGTGGCCGCGCCTTTCGATTGAGCCGGGCCGCGCGATTGCCGGGCCCGCGGGGCTCACGCTGTATCGCGTTGGCGTGGTCAAGCACGTGCAACTGGAGGACGGCGGGAGGCGCCAGTACGTTGCGGTTGACGGCGGCATGAGCGACAACATGCGCACCATCACCTACGGCGCGGAGTACACGGCGGCGATCGTCTCGCGCGAGTCCGACGCTGTGGCTGAGTTGTCACGCGTGGTTGGCAAGCACTGCGAGAGCGGGGACATTGTGGTGCGCGATGTCGACCTACCAGGGGATATAGCCCGCGGCGACCTACTTGCCGTGCCCGCGACTGGTGCCTATGGCCGAGTCATGGCGAGCAACTACAACTCGGTGCTACGGCCCGCGGTGGTGTCGGTGCGAGACGGCGAGGCCACAGTGCACATTCGGCGCGACACGCTCGAGGATCTGCTGGACTGGGACGTACCGCCGCCCCGCGCGTCGCGCTGACCCTCAGCTGGTCGCGTCCTGGGGCAAAGGAAATGCCAAGAACACGCCATGTTCCGATTGCGCGCGTGCGCCGCGAGGTTCATACTGAGCGCAACAGGGGAAAAGGGGTCGGCAATGGACAGCAACGACGTGGCAGTGCCTATCGAGACCGTGCCCATCATGAGGCAGCTTGAAGGCGACGAACCGCCAAAGGACGCCGTGCCGGTTCCTCCGTGGCTGCGCCGCTTTGCGTCGGTAGTCGGACTAGCTGGCGCTGGTGTTTCGCCCGGCAACCCCGCGACGTTTAGCTGACCTCACTACTCGTTGGGGTCCGTCCGTCGGTGGTGCGGCTCCACCGGGGGCAGGTCTCCCGGATGCCCAAAGAGCGCGCCCTCCGCATACTTGAGCAGTGCGACGAGCACAAAGCTCAGGCTCACGAGCAAGGACCACGAGCCCACCTTGCCCACGTGCACTGACCTCCACACCTCAAGCTGATCCGGGTACTTCCACGCGCCGAGGAACGTCGCGGCGTTTTCCGCGAACCACAGCGCGGCGCCGATGCCTACAAACGAGAGCACGAGTGGCATCCGGTAGCGGTGCCCGCCAACGGTGAAGTGCACAAGCGTGCGCCACATGGCGATCACGAACCCGAGCGCGATGAACCAGCGGAGATCCGGAATCCAATGATGCGTGAAGAAGTTCGCGTAGGCGAGCACCGCGAGGATCGCCATGGTCACGAGGCGAAAGTCCGTGACCCGCAGATCCATGCGCCGCCACGCCTGAACTATGTAGGAGCCGACTGCCGCGTACATGAAGCCCGCGTACAGCGGCACCCCTGCCACCTTGGTGAACGCGTCCTCCGGGTAACTCCACGATCCCTCGTGCACCTTGAACAACTCAAGCGCGAGGCCTATTAGGTGGAACGCGCAGATGACGAGCACCTCGCGACCCGTCTCCCAGCCAATGGCCCACAGCGCGAGGGTGAGCGTCACGCCAAAGATCAGCAGTGCGTCGTAGCGGGGTATGGGCAGCGGCACCACGGCCGACGCCGCGAGCGCCGCGAAGATCGCGATCGCAAACACGAGCGACTGCAGTTCAACGATCGTGAAGTAGTAGGCGAACCGCGCGATGCGACGCGGACGCCAGCGCGAGGAGTCGAGTACGTCGCGCTCCGCCATTCGCCCATAGTGCCGCACGCACGAGCGGCAGGCCGCACCCCGCTAGAGTTGGGCCGTGTCCGAGCCTTCCAAGCGGCCCATCGCCGTCGCCGTCCTGGGTCCCGGAACCGTCGGGCTCCCAAGTGGTGCGACTGCTCGCGGAGCACGCAGAGGACCTCGCCGCGCGCGTGGGCGCGCCGCTCGAACTCGTGGGCGTGTACGTGCGCGATGCCTCCGCTGCAGCGCGAGGGCATCGACTGCCGCGCTGCTCACCGGACGACGCCGATGCACTGGTCGCGTCGCGCGGACGTCGTGGTCGAGCTCATGGGCGGCATCGAGCCCGCCAGGTCGATCATCCTCGAGGCGATCGCGGCGGGAGCCGGCTGTCGTCACCGCCAACAAGGCGCTGCTTGCCGCGCACGGCCCGGAACTCTTCGAGGCGGCCGACGCCGCTAGCGTCGACCTCTACTTCGAGGCCGCCGTCGCGGGCGCGATTCCGATAATGCGCCCCGTGCGCGAGTCACTCGCTGGCGACCACGTGCGCCGCATCCTCGGCATCGTCAACGGCACCACCAACTACGTGCTCGACGAGATGACGCACGCGCGGACTCGACTACGACGTCGCCGTCAAGCAGGCCCAAGACCTTGGCTACGCGGAGGCGGACCCGACGGCAGACGTCGAGGGCTTCGACGCCGCGGCCAAGGCCGCGATTCTCGCGAGCCTCGCGTTCCACCAGCGCGTTTCCTTGGACGACGTCTACCGCGAGGGCATCTCGCGCCATCACGGCGGCCGACGTCACCGCGGCTACGCGAGTCCGGTCACGTCATCAAGTTGCTCGCCATCGCGGAGACGGGCCGACGGCGGCGGTCGCCGTGCGCGTTCACCCCGCCTTGGTTCCGGTTGGCCCACCCGCTCGCGGGCGTTCACGGCGCGTACAACGCCGTCTTCGTCGAGGCCGAGGCCGCGGGCGAGCTGATGTTCTACGGCCAGGGCGCGGGAGGGCTGCCCACCGCGTCGGCCGTCTTGGGTGACGTGGTGTCGCGTTGCCCGCCACCGCGCGTCAGGCGGGCAAGGGCCGCGCGAATCGAACTACGCCGACAACGCCGTGCTGCCCATCGATGCCGCGTCTACCCGCTATGCCAGTGCGCATGACGCGTGCCGGATCGGCCCGGAGTGCTGCCGCGATCGCGCGACGTCTTTGCGGCGCACGGCGTGAGCATCGAGACCGTGCGGCAGACGGCGGAGCCGCGGCACCGCTGGCCTCGTCGATCGCGACGCATCGCGCTCCAGAGCGCGACCTTGCGGCGACGCGTCGAGGACCTGCGAGCACGCGGACGCTGTGATCCGACGTTGTGATCCGTGCTCCGGATCGAAGGCGAGTAGATGGCGCACCGTGTGGCGGCGGCATCGTCCGCGAGTACCTGGACTTCATGCCGTTCGACGGCCGCGGACCACATCGTGACGCTCGGCGAAGGTGGGACGCCGCTCATGTATGCGGAGTCGCATCTCCTCCGAGGTTGGCGCCGAGGTCTTCGTCAAGGTCGAGGGCATGAACCCAACGGGCTCGTTCAAGGACCGCGGCATGACGTGCTGCGATGACCCAGGTGGTCAAGGACGGCGACCACACCGTGGTGTGCGCGTCAACGGGAAACACCTCCGCCTCGGCCGCCGCGTATGCCGCGCATGCGGGGCTGCGCTGCGTCGTGATGATCCCGCAGGGCAAGATCGCCGCTGGCAAGATGGCGCAGGCGATCATGCACGGCGCGGACCTGGTGCAGGTGGACGGCAACTTCGACGAGTGCCTCGACATCGTGCGCGACCTCTCTGAGCGCTATCCGATCGCGTTGGTGAATTCCGTGAACCCGTATCGCCTGCACGGGCAGAAGACCGGCGCGTTCGAGATCGTTGACGCGCTCGGCGACGCGCCCGACATTCACATGCTTCCCGTGGGCAACGCGGGCAACATCTCCGCGTATTGGATGGGCTTCCGCGAGTATCGCGACGCCGGGGTGTCTACGCGGCTCCCGAAGATCTGGGGCGTGCAGGCCGCTGGCGCCGCTCCGTTCGTTGCCGGCCACCCCATCAAGGATCCGGAGACCATCGCGACCGCGATTCGCATCGGCAAGCCAGCTTCGTGGGATCTGGCCGTGGCCGCGAGGGACGAGTCCGGCGGCTGGATTCGCGCCGTGTCCGATGCGTCCATCCTGTCCGCGCAGGCGCGCCTGGCCGCGGACGTCGGAGTGTTCGTAGAGCCCGCTTCCGCCGCCGCCATTGCGGGGCTGTTGGCCGCGGCCGCGCTTGGCGAAGTGCCGCGCGGCGCGACCATCACTATCACCGTGACGGGCAATGGGCTCAAGGACACGGCGACCGCTTTGGGTTCGCGATCGATTGACCCCGTGGTGATCCCGGTAGACGTTGAGGCGGCCGCCGCCGCGCTGGGGCTCTAGCTATGCGCCTCGTTGCCGACGCCGTGCGGGTCTCGGTTCCGGCCACTGCCGGAAACCTCGGGCCCGGGTTCGACGCATTGGGCATGGCGCTCGGTGTGCGGGACACCGTTGAGGTGCGCGCACTCGCGTCTGCCGAGGTCAATCATCGACATCGTTGGCGAGGGAGCGATGACTCTCGCCCGCGACGAGTCGCACCTGGTAGTGCGCGCATTGCGCGAGGCGCTTGATCGCGTTGGCGCTTCCCAGGTCGGCCTCGAGATTCGCGCAACCAACCGCATCCCGCACGGCAAGGGGCTCGGCTCGTCCGCCGCGGCCGTGGTTGCCGGCGTCATCGCGGCGCGCGCCATGATCGCAGAGCCTGAGGCCCTTGACGCCGGCGTTGCTTTGCAGATCGCGACCGCGTTCGAGGGTCACCCTGACAATGCGGCGCCTGCAATTTACGGCGGTGCGACCGTCGCGTGGGTCGATGCCGCGGGGCCACACGCCTCACAGCTCGTGCTCGCGCAGTCCATCGAGACGGCGGTGCTCATTCCCGAGTCTGTACTCCCCACCAAGACAGCGCGGTCCGTACTCCCTCCTCAGGTGCCGCACTCGCATGCTGCCTTCAACGTCGGGCGCGCGGCCCTGCTCGTGAATGCGCTCGCTGGCCGGCCGGAGGATCTGCTCGCCGCAACCGAGGACAAGCTGCACCAGCCATATCGCGCCGACGTCATGGCCGCCAGCCATAGCGATGCTGCGGCACTTGCGAGATCTGGGCCTTGCGGCGGTCGTGTCCGGGGCAGGACCGTCAGTGCTCGTGATGGGCCCGTCGCTGGTCGCGGCAGGGTTGGCGACCGGCGAGCCAGAGTGGGCGCAGGGGGTCGGCGAGGAGAAGTGGACGTGCGTGCACACCGTTGGCAGCGTCGAGGGCGCCGTCTCGAAGCGACTGTGACCGTCCGGGCCGCTACCCTCGCCGACGCCGAGCGGCTTGCGCACATCTGCCTCGTCACGGGAGCCGCAGGAAGCGACGCGACTGGACTCTTCTCCAATGACGCAACCCTCGCGGACGTCTACGCGACACCGTATGTGCGTGGGCCAGGTTGCTTCGCGCTTGTCTGGGATGCGGACGGCGAGGCGACCGGATACGTCGTGGGCACTACCGACACCGTCGCGTTCCAGCAATGGTTCGTCGACGATTGGTGGCCCCAACGCGCTGCACTTCACCCACCGCGCACAGCGGGCGACGCGTGGCTTTTGCCATCTGCGAGCGACCCGCGTCGCATGCTCGTCCCACAGGTGGCCGAATACCCGGCACATCTGCACATCGACCTCCTGCCGTCGCAACAGCGCAAAGGTGCCGGACGCCAACTCATCGACGCGGCTGTGGCACATGTGCGCGACAGCGGCGTTGCCGGCGTCCACCTCGTGGCCGAGCGGGTCAACCACGCCGCGCAGGCCTTCTACCCGCGCGTGGGGTTCATCCCTGTCGCCGAAGACGAGACCACCGTCACGTTTGGTCGTCTGACAGGCGCCTAGCCTCGCGCCCTCGCCGCTTCGCCGCCTTCGCGCGCAGCTTCTGCTCCACCTCGTACGCGCGTCTGCGAGGCGCGGGCACCGTCACGTTGAGCACCGGCCCCGCGAGCCGAACCGCAAACGTGACCGCGATCGCCACGGTGGTGGTCACCAGCACGTGGTCGCCCGTGTAAAGCAATCCGTACGCGAACGCCCCAGCGAGGCCGGCCGCAGCATTGGGAGGGCCAACGTGCAGGATCGACGATGGCCGTCCCTGGAAGAGGTCGGTCAAGATCAACCCGCCAACCGAGGCGGCTGTGCCGATCAGTACAGCGGGCAAGAGAGTGAGCCCGGCGAGCAACGCCGCGTTCACTCCAACACATGCGAAGAGGCCGATGCTGAGAGTGTCGAGCACCCACATCACCTTGCCGAGCTTGCGCAGGTAGTACAGGAAGAAGGCACCGATCGCCGCCGCGACCGCCACAGAGCCCACGTACCACGCGTTAAGCAGCACCGCAGGCGGCAGGTTGCCCAAGAGCACGTCGCGAATGATGCCGCCGCCAAAGCCCATCACGGTAGCGAGCGTGAGCACCCCAAAGATGTCGACGCGCTCGTCCTCGCCGGCGCGGATGGCGCCGCCAAGCGCGCCAACAAAGACGGCAGCCACGTTGATCGCCAACGGAATTTCGAGCGCTTCTGGCGTCATGTCGCCAGCGTAGGGCCCCCCTCGCCGTATCGTGACAAACGCTGTGGGCGAACAGTTGCGTTGACGCTGCGGCGCGGGCGTAGGTTGTTCCAAGGAACCCGGGAGGTGCTGTGCTCTGGAAGTTGCTGGTTGACTCCGTTCGGCCGTATTGGAATTTGCTGTGGGGAGTCATCATCTTCCAGTTGGCGCAATCCATCGCCAACCTGATCCTCCCAACCCTCAACGCCAACATCATCGACAACGGCGTCGCCACGGGCGACATTGCGTACATCTGGCGCACGGGCGGCGTGATGCTTCTGCTGAGTTTTGTGCAGGTGATTTGCGCGATCGTTGGCGTCTACTTTGGCGCCAAGCTCGCGATGCGAGTTGGCCGGGACCTCCGGGCGCGCCAGGTGTCTAGAGTCCTCACGTTCGCCGAGTCCGACGTCCAGCGCTTTGGCGCGCCGTCGCTGATCACGCGCTCCACCAACGACGTTCAGCAAGTGCAGATGCTCGTGCTGATGTCGGCAACGCTCCTGATATCTGCCCCATTCATGGCCATCGGCGGCGTGTTCATGGCGCTGCGGCAAGACGTGGCACTGTCGTGGATCATGGTGGTCGCGATTCCGCTGCTGCTTCTCATCGTTGGCTTCATCATCATGCGCATGGTGCCGCACTTCCGCCGCATGCAAAAGCGCATTGACGTGATCAACAGGGTGTTGCGCGAGCAATTGACGGGCATCCGGGTCGTCCGTGCGTTCGTGCGCGAACCCCAAGAAAGCGCGCGCTTCGGAAAGGCCAACGCCGACGTCACGGAGTCCGCGTACAAGGCCGGCATGTATATGGCGGCGATGTTCCCTGCCGTGATGCTCATCATGAACCTCGGCTCCGTAGCTGTGTTGTGGTTTGGAGCACCGCGCGTCGAATCCGGCGAGATGCAGGTTGGTGCGCTGACCGCCTTCCTCACCTATCTCATCCAGATACTCATGTCCGTGATGATGGCGACGTTCTTGTTCGTGATGATCCCGCGCGCCGCCGTTGCCGCTGACCGCATCGGCGAGGTGCTTGATACCGAGACGTCGGTTGCCAACCCCGTAGCGGGGCTCACAGAATTGCCCGACGCTGGCGTGCTTGAATTCAAAGACGTCACGTTCTCATACCCAGGTGCCGAGCATCCGGTGCTTTCGCACATCAGCTTCACTGCGCGGCCGGGCACCACCACGGCCATCATCGGCTCGACGGGCGCGGGTAAGACCACGCTCGTGAACTTGATTCCGCGGCTTTACGACGCGACGGGTGGCCAGGTGCTGCTTGGGGGAGCGGACATCACTACGGTTGATCTCGAGACCATCTGGGCGAACATCGGATTGGTGCCCCAGCGGCCCTATCTGTTTAGCGGAACTGTTGCATCGACGCTCCGCTACGGCGCGCCCGACGCAACCGACGAGGACATTTGGGACGCACTCGCGGTTGCCCAGGCTCGCGACTTTGTCACGGCAATGCCCAACGGCCTGCAGTCCGCCATCGCACAAGGCGGCACCACCGTGTCTGGTGGTCAGCGCCAGCGGCTCTCGATCGCGCGGGCGCTCATTCGGAAGCCACAGGTGCTCGTGTTTGACGACTCGTTCAGCGCCCTCGACACCACCACGGATGCGCGCTTGCGCGGCGCCCTCGCTAATGCCGCGGCTGACGCCACGGTCGTCGTGGTTGCGCAGCGCGTGTCGTCCATCATGGGCGCGGACCAAATCCTTGTCATGGAGGACGGCGAGATCGTGGCGCGCGGAACTCACGCAGAACTACTGCAGACCTCCGAGACCTACAAGGAAATTGTCAGTACGCAGCTCCGAGCGGAGGACGCGGCATGACAACCGAACAGACCGACCAGGCCGAACGCGACGTCCCCGACGAGACCGCCCGCAAAGCTCGCCCCATGAATCGAGGCCCTTTCGGCGGCGCCAACCTGCCAGCCGAGAAGGCGATGAACTTCAAGGGGTCGCTTAAGCGCCTCGCCGGGCTCCTCGGCCCAGAGAAGTGGCTGGTATACGCCGTCATTGCCCTAGGCACCGGCTCGGTCGCGCTCGCGGTCACTGGCCCCAAGGTGCTGGGAAACGCGACCACCATCATCTTCGAGGGGTTCATCACCGGCACGGGAATCGACTTCCAGCACTTGCACTCGATCCTCTTGTGGGTAGTGGTGATCTACGTTGCGTCGTCTTTGCTCTCGCTCGCGCAGGGCTGGATATTGAATGGCGTCACGCAACGCACCGTTCTGCGGCTCCGCCAGGACGTCGAGGAGAAGATTCACCGCTTGCCGCTGAGCTACTTTGACCGCCACCAGCGCGGCGAACTGCTCAGCCGCGTCACCAATGACATCGACAACGTGTCGACCACGCTTCAGCAAACCTTGAGCCAGCTATTCACATCCGTGCTGATGGTGGTCGGCGTGCTGATCATGATGGTGTGGATCTCGCCGTGGCTCGCGCTCATCGCGATCCTCTCCATCCCGCTCACGCTCGTGATCGTCACGGTGGTCGCCAAGCGCTCCCAGGTGATGTTCGTGGAGCAGTGGAAGCAGACGGGCAAGCTGAACGCGCAGATCGAGGAAGACTTCACCGGTCACGCGTTGCTCAAGGTGTTTGGGCGCCAGCGCCGCTCCCAAGCGGAGTTCGACGCCACCAACGAGAAACTCTATGAGTCGAGTTTTGGTGCTCAATTCGTGAGCGGCATCATCCTTCCCGCCACGATGTTCGTTGGCAACCTCGTCTACGTAGGCATCGCGGTTGTTGGAGGCATCATGGTGGCTCACGGCACCTTGCCGCTCGGCGATGTGCAGGCCTTTATCCAGTACTCGCGCCAGTTCCAGCAGCCGCTCAGCCAGTTGGGATCCATGGCAAACTTGCTGCAATCCGGCGTGGCGAGCGCGGAGCGTGTGTTCGAATTGCTCGACTCGGAGGACGAGTCGGCGGATCTCGAGGACGCGCCGTCACCGGTTGACGGCCGCGGACGCCTTGTCTTCGACAACGTCACCTTCCGGTACTCGCCGGACAAGCCGCTCATCGACAATTTGTCGCTGACCGTGGAGCCGGGCCGCACCGTCGCGATCGTTGGGCCAACGGGAGCGGGAAAGACCACGCTCGTGAATCTCATCATGCGCTTCTACGAATTGAGCGGGGGTCGCATTACGCTCGACGGTGTTGACGTCGCGGATATGGCCCGCGAGGACCTGCGCTCGCGCACCGGAATGGTGCTACAAGACGCGTGGTTGTTCGGCGGCACCATCCGCGAGAACATCGCCTACGGCCGCATTGACGCAACTGATGAAGAGATCATGGACGCCGCGCGAGAGGCGTACGTCGACAGGTTTGTCCACTCGCTCCCTGAGGGCTACGACACCGTCATCGACGACGACGCCACGAATGTGTCCGCAGGCGAGCGCCAACTCATCACGATCGCGCGAGCGTTTGTGGCGAAGCCGCAAGTGCTCATCCTCGACGAGGCAACAAGCTCGGTGGACACCCGCACAGAGCTGCTCGTGCAGCGCGCTATGGCCGAGCTCCGCAAGGACAGGACGGCATTTGTCATCGCGCACAGGTTGTCAACCATTCGCGACGCCGACGTCATCCTCGTGATGGAGCACGGCGCCATTGTCGAGCAGGGCAACCATCACGAACTGCTCAAGGCGAAGGGCGCATACGCGCGGCTCTACGACGCGCAGTTCTCCGCACCGATCGACGACGAGGGCGCGGCAACGTCGTCCTAACTCGCCGCACGCACGGCCGCTCGGGGCCGAAGCTGACGTCGAAGCTACGACCCTGCGCTGCTGGCTTCCCTATTCGCGAATCGCTGTTGCAGCAGCACGGCTACGACGATGATCACGCCTTTAGCTATCAACTGCACCGACGTCGACAGGTTGTTTTGTGTGAACACGTTGGTGAGAGTTGCGAATAGCAAGACGCCGAGCACGGTGCCGCCGATCGTGCCGCGGCCACCTGCGAGCAACGTGCCACCAACAACGACGGCGGCGATGGCGTCGAGCTCATACAGCTGTCCGTGGGTCGAGGTGCCGGCCGTCGTGCGCGACAACAGCATGATTCCGGCGATGGCAGCGGTCGCGCCCGAGAGCATGTAGAGGTACACCGTGTGGCGCCTCACCTTGACTCCCGCGAGGCGCGCGGCCGTTGCGTTGCCGCCGATCGCGACGGTGCGCCGGCCGAACGTTGTGCGGTTGAGCAAGAACCATGCGACGATCGCGACTATCGCGAAGATCCACACGACGATCGACACGCCCAGCGGCTCTTGGCGGAAGAAGTCCTTAAAGCCGTCGTTGTCGACGACTTGCGTCTTGCGCTGCGAGATGAGTTCGGCAGCACCACGCGCGGCCACGAGCATCGCGAGGGTCGCCATGAATGCGACGACCTTGCCGTAGGCGATGATCCATCCGTTGATGAACCCTGCGGCGATGCCGACAGCGATCGCCACCAGAGCCATCAGCGGCCAGAATCCTGTCGCCGCACTTTGCACGATCGTAAGGCTCGCCACCACCGAACAGAGACCGAGCACGGAGCCAACGGAGAGGTCGATCCCGCCGGCTGTGATGACGAAGGTGACGCCGATAGCGACGACGCCGATGACCGAGGCGAGCCGCAGGATCACGAGCATGTTGTCGAGGCTTAGGAAGTTCTCTCCCGCGGTGATTCCGCCAACGATGATGAGCAGAATGAGGGCGATGATCAGGCCAATGCTGCGCCCGCCCGAACTAGCGAGCATTCGTTTGCCGGCGCTGGGGGTGGTGGTGGTCGTCGTTTGCTCGCTCACGCGGCACTTCCCTTCATGACGAGATCGAGCACACCGTGCTCATCGATTGCGGTGGCGTCTTCGGTGGCGACTACGTGGCCGTCGGCGATGACGAGCACGCGGTCAGCTAGGCCCAGCACCTCGTCAATCTCGCTCGACACCACGACAATCGCGGTGCCCTTGGCGGCGAGGCTGCGGATGAGTGCGTAGATCTCCATGCGCGCGCCCACGTCCACGCCGCGAGTTGGTTCGTCGAGGAGCAGCACGGTGGTGCCGTGAATGAGCCACCGGGCGAGCATGATCTTCTGCTGGTTCCCGCCGGAAAGGGTGCGCGTGATGCGGTTGGGCTCCGCTGGCCTGAGTTCAAGCGCCGTCATTTGCTCACGCGTCGCCTCGCGCTCTGCGTGCTCGTTGAGCAATGGACCGCGCGCGAACCGAGTGAACGTGGACAGCGTCGCATTGCGGTAGATCGGCTCTTCGAGCATGAGGCCTTGGCTCTTGCGTTCCTCTGGTGACAGGCCCATGTTGCTCGCGACGGCCGAGGCGACCGACCCGGCTTTGAGTTGCACTCCATTTACCGTGACGGTGCCAGCGGTGGCCTTACGCTCGCCGTAAATCGCTTCGAGAATCTCGGACCGACCAGAGCCGACGAGGCCCGCGAGCCCCACGATCTCGCCTGCGCGTACCGAGAAACTCACGTCGCCGAAGGTGCGGCCAGCTGCGAGGCCTTCCACCGTTAGCACCACGGGCGCAGCGTCGGGCACGAGGACTCTCGGAGGGAACACGTGGTCAATGTCGGTACCGGTCATGAGCGAGATGAGCTCACGGGTAGGTGTGCGGCTGACGGGGAGTCCGGACGCTTCCGTGCCGCCGTCCTTGAGCACCGTGATGCGATCGCCGATGCGCTCTATCTCCTCGAGTCGGTGGGAGATATAGATGACGGCAATTCCCTGTGCGGTGAGTTCGGCGACAACCCTGAAGAGGTTGTTGACCTCTTCGGAGTCAAGCACTGCGCTCGGCTCGTCCATGATCATCAACTTGATGTCGTGGGAGAGGGCGCGCGCCATGGACACGATCTGCTTATTGGCAGGGGAGAGGGTGCCCACGTCGCGCGTGGGCGAGAGGTCGCCGTGGCCGAGCCTGGTGAGCAGTGCCCGCGCGGCGGAGTTGGTCTCGCGGCGACGCACAACGCCTGCGTTCGCGCGTTCGTGGCCAAGGAAGATGTTTTCGGCGATGGAGAGGCCGTCTACGACGTCGAGCTCTTGGTACATCGTCGCGATGCCCAGTTCTAGAGCGGCGATGGGACTAGCGATAGTCACCACTTCGCCGAGCCATTCGATCTCGCCCGCGTCGGGTTGATGTGCTCCCGAGAGCGTCTTGATGAGCGTGGACTTGCCCGCACCGTTCTGTCCGAGCACGCAATGCACTTCACCCGCGCGCACGTCGAAGTCCACTCCCTTGAGCGCTTGAGCGCCTCCGAAGTGCTTGGTTAGGCCGCTGACCCTCAGTAATGACTGTGGGTGGTCGTCTTTGATCACGTGCCGAACATAACACAGGTGCCGCGGCCCTCGCGATGTGCCGTTCTGAGCGCTTCCGGAGCGGTTTGAGCACGGATCACGGACATATCGGCCGATCTCCGTGACCAAACCGTTATGACGAGAGACAAACAAAAGTTGCGCGTGCCGCACGTAGTTCTGCTAGCGTCGGCTTGTCGGCGCGGGCAAGGCCCTCGCGAAAAGCTGTGAAACACCAGCAGTTCGCGCTCCCTGTTCCACTGCGTTGGCTATGACGACACTCAACGAGGAGGACATCATGACCGCATCACGCACCACGCGTATGCGCACCTTTGCCGCGGCAGGCGCCGCAGTGGCGATCTTGGCCCTCGCCGGTTGCAACTCCGATGACCCAGGTACCGGCAATAGTGCTGGCCCTGGAGGCGACAACAACGCAGCAGGCGACACGGTCGTCATCGGATTCTCTGGCCCCGCAGCCGACCACGGCTGGCTCGGTGCCATCAACTCGTCGGCGAAAGCACAGGCCGACATGTATGACGACGTCGAATTCCGTGTGGCGGAAGGCACCAACGACGCGAACCTGCAGATCAGCCAGGTCGAGACGTTCATCAACGATGGGGTCGACGTCATTGTGTTGCTGCCAACCGACGGTGCGGCGCTCACCGAAGTCGCGATCAAGGCAATGAACGCGGGCATCCCCGTGATCAACGTCGACCGCGAGTTTTCATCGAACGATGCCGCGCGCGTCACCATCCTTGGTGACAACTACGGCATGGGCGTGAGTGCTGGCGAATACATCTGCAACAAGTTGGACGGCAAGTCCGACGCTATCGTTGCCGAGATCGCTGGCATCGACTCGCTCCCCCTTACGCAGGACCGGAGCAAGGGCTTCTCTGACGCGTTGTCCGAGTGTGGTCTCAAGGTCAACGCCCGTGTTGCCGCGGACTTCACCGTTGCGGGTGGCCAGGCTGTGACGGAGCAACTGCTCTCCGCGAACCCGAAGATCGACGCCATCTGGAACCACGACGACGACCAAGGTGTCGGTGTGCTCGCAGCCATCGACGAGGCGGGCCGCGACGAGTTCTTCATGGTCGGCGGAGCTGGCTCGAAGAACGCCATGGAGGCTATCAAGGCAGGCAACACGGTCCTCGAAGCCACCGTTATCTACCCATCCACGCAGGCCGCGGACGGCGTCGCTCTCGCGAGGCTGCTCGTGCAAGGCAAGAGCATGTCCGACCTCGCCTCTCCGGGCGTCCCGCACCGCATCGTGCTCGACGCGCCGGTTGTGACGAAGGACAACGTCGACGACTTCATGTCGATCGGGTTCAAGTCCTAAGGCCAGCTAGTCCGCGTACCAGGTATGGGGTGCCCGCCGTCGGCGGGCACCCCATCACGGACCCAGTTCCCCTGATGTGAAAGCGAGACAACGATGTCAGCGCCGCTACGCGTAGCGATGGTAGGAAACGGCTTCATGGGGGCAGCCCACTCCCAAGGATGGAGGGTGGCACCACGATTCTTTGACCTGCCACGTTTCCCCGAAATGGCGGTCATGGTTGGCCGTGACGCCGCCAAGAACGAGGCACTCGCGTCCAAGTGGGGCTGGTCTGAAACGACGAGTGATTGGCGGGAAGCCGTCACGAGGGACGACATCGACATCGTCGACATCGTCACGCCAGGTGACCTGCACGCAGAGATCGCCATCGCCGCGCTCGCCGCCGGCAAGCACGTTCTGTGTGAAAAGCCGCTCGCCAACAACCCTGGCGACGCGCAACTCATGGCGCAAGCTGCCAGCGAGGCGCGTCAACATGGCGCGTTGGCGATGGTCGGGTTCACGTACCGGCGCGTTCCTGCTGCGACGTTTGCTCGCGACATGGTTGCGCGCGGCGCGGTGGGCACCGTGCGTCAGGTTCGTGCGCAATATTTGCAGGACTGGCTCGCGGATCCGGAGACACCGCTCACATGGCGCATGCAGAAGGACAAGGCAGGTTCGGGTGCGCTTGGTGACATTGGCGCTCACGCGATTGACCTGTCGCAGTTCATCACGGGCTTGCAGCTGACGTCCGTCTCTGGCGTCCTCGAGACGTTTGTAGCGGAGCGGCCAGTGCTCGCCTCGTCACAAGGCCTTGGCGGGATCGCTGGTACCGAGCGCGGCCCCGTCACCGTGGACGATTACGCCGCCTTCAGCGGCCGCTACGACAGCGGCGCGATGGGTCTCTTCGAGGCCACGCGCTTTAGCACGGGCCGCAAGAACGCGTTGCGCATCGAGGTTTCTGGCGATAAGGGCGCGTTGGCCTTCGACCTTGAAGACATGAACAGCCTCCAGTTCTACGACGCCACGGCGCCTGCCGATCAGCGCGGGTTCACCAAGATCTACGTCACTGAGCCGCAGCACCCGTACATAGGCGCGTGGTGGCCGGCAGGCCACATGCTCGGCTACGAACATGGATTCTCGCACCAGGTCAAGGACCTCGTAGAGGCGATCGCTACTGGAGAGCAGCCGCGGCCCTCGTTCGACGATGGCTACCAAGTGCAACGCGTGCTTGACGCCGTGGAACGTAGTTCCGCCGCTGGCAGTATCTGGGTCAGCACCGATTCCTAATCGCACACTCTTCTAAATTCACACGCTCCTTAACGCACACAGGTGAGAGGACACACCATGGCACGACCGATCACGCTATTCACCGGCCAGTGGGCCGACCTTCCGCTAGAGGAGGTAGCTCGGCTCGCTGGCGAGTGGGGTTACGACGGCCTTGAACTCGCCTGCTGGGGCGACCACCTTGACCCGTGGCGTTGGGACGACGACGAGTATGTGCAAGGCAAGCTCGACCTGCTGAGCAAGCACGGCCTTAAGGTGTGGGCCATCTCTAACCACCTCAAGGGCCAGGCGGTGTGCGATGACCCCATCGACGAGCGCCACCAAGCAATCGTCGGCTCGCGGGTGTGGGGCGACGGCGACGCGGAGGGTGTACGCCAGCGCGCTGCAGAGGAGATGAAGAACACCGCGCGGCTCGCCGCGAAGCTCGGTGTCGACACCGTCATCGGTTTCACGGGTTCGTCCATCTGGAAGTACGTGGCGATGTTCCCTCCAGTGACGCAGGAGGCAATCGACGCCGGGTATCAGGACTTCGCTGACCGCTGGAACCCCATCCTCGACGTCTACGACGAGGTGGGCGTGCGCTTCGCCCACGAGGTGCACCCGAGCGAGATCGCTTACGACTACTGGACTACCGTACGCACGCTCGAGGCCATTGGTCATCGCGAGTCCTTTGGGCTCAACTGGGACCCGAGTCACATGGTGTGGCAAGACATTGACCCCGTGTCGTTCCTCTGGGACTTCAAGGACCGCATCTATCACGTTGACTGCAAGGACACTCGCAAGCGCATGACGAACGGCCGCAACGGCCGGATGGGCTCGCACCTTGCGTGGGCGGATGCCAGGCGCGGCTGGGACTTCATCTCAACTGGCCACGGTGATGTGCCGTGGGAGGACGCGTTCCGGATGCTCAACACGATCGGTTACGCGGGCCCAATTTCGGTTGAGTGGGAAGACGCGGGCATGGACCGTTTGGTGGGTGCCCCGGAAGCCCTCGAGTTCGTGCGGCGCCTTGCCTTTGACGCTCCTGATGCGGCGTTCGACGCAGCGTTCAGCTCAAACGACTAGCAGGGAGAGGGCGACCACACCCATTTGCAAACGGTCCGCGCGACCGGTAGCGACGTGAAGACAACCGCTACTATGGTGCCCACGCGCGCGGACATGCAAAGGGGCCGAGGAATGCTCAAGAGGTGCTTGATCGTACGAGGCGGTTGGTCGGGTCACGACCCCGTTCGAGCGACCGAGGTGTTCATTCCCGCGCTTGAGGCAGCCAACTTCGTGATCGACACCGAAGACACTCCGGAAATCTACGCGGATCCCATCGCTATGGCGCGATATGACCTCATCGTGCAGTGCCTCACGATGGGCAGCGCGACCGTAGATGAGGTTGCTGGACTGCGGCAAGCAGTGGCAGCTGGAGCTGGTCTCGCGGGTTGGCACGGCGGACTCATCGACTCGTTTAGGGCGTCCACCGACTACCTGCAACTTGTTGGCGCCCAATTCGCTGCGCACCCTCACGCGGCAAAGGACCGTGGCCGCATCGACGTCGAGGCGTATCGCACTTACACCGTGCAGATCTTGCCTGCGGGCGCCGAGCATCCAATCCTGCGCGACACCGAGGACTTTGAGATATTTACCGAGCAGTATTGGGTCCTCACGGATGGGCTCAACGAAGTCCTCGCGACATGTGAGCTGGTGCCGGATGACGGCGACGAATGGGTGCGACCGGTGACGATGCCTGTGGTGTGGACCCGGCAGTGGGGTGCAGGGCGCATCTTCGCGACGTCGATTGGCCACACCGTGGACGTGCTGCGGGTCCCGGAGGTCCGCGGGATCGTCGAGCGCGGCCTCGTGTGGGCTGCGCGCTAATCTCGTTCTCGGTCGTGCGTCTGCCGTTAAGCGTCGCGGATTAGCGCTTCTACCGAATCAACAGACAAGACGTATTGGATCGCCATTGCGGCAGCACCAGATACGGCGGCATCGTCTTTCGCGCGTGACCGCACGATCTGCAGATTGCTCGTAGCGAGCGGCGCCGAGCGGGTGTAGATCGTCTCTCGTGCTCCCGCCAAGAGGTGGTCACCCGCGTTGGCCAACAGTCCGCCGAACACGATGACGGCTGGATTCATGAGACTCACGCAGGTGGTCAGCACGCGGCCGATGATCCTGCCCGCCTCCCGCACCTCTTGCACGGCATCGATGTCGCCTCGCAGAACCGCTGCGGCGACGTCGGCGGTAGTCGTGACCTCGGAGCCGCGGTTGTGAAGCCTCGCGGCTATCGCTGGGCCAGCCGCGATTGCTTCTAGGCAGCCGATCGAACCGCACCGGCACAGTACGCCGTCGGCCTCCGGAACCCAGATGTGCCCGATATCGCCCGCGATACCCTGCGCCCCACGGTGCATACGGCCGCCCAAGATCACGCCAGCACCGATGCCGGTTGCAACCTTGACGAAGAGCAGGTCGTCGACGTCTGACCAATAGTCGTGATGCTCACCAACGGCCATGACATTGACGTCGTTGTCGACAAGGGTGGGGACGCCGAGCGCCGCGCTCAACGTGCCGGGCACGTCATAGCGGTCCCACCCCGGCATGATTGGGGGGTCAACGGGGCGGCCGGTCGAATGCTCTACCGGGCCGGGCAAACCCACTCCCGCAGCGCGGAGGGTGACGCGCTTGCTGTGGAGGTCAAGCAGCCGTTGGCCCTCTTCGACCACCCACGTGAGAACCTTCACTGGGCCCTCGGCAACGGAGATCGACACCTGCTTGTCGACGAGCATGGTGCCGTGCAAGTCGGTGAGCGCCATATGGATGTGCGTTGCACCGATGTCCACGCCCAGCACGCCATGCGCGGTGCCGTCGAATGCGAACTGGCGCGACGGCCGCCCTCCGGTGGAGGCGGCGTCGGAGACTGGCGAGATGAGTTTGGCTCGCAAGAGCGCGTCTACTCGCGCCGCGACAGTTGACCTCGCAAGGCCCGTCAGCGCGGCCAACTCGGACCGCGTTCTTGGCTGGTCGTCCCGCAGAATTTGAAAGATCTCCGACTGCGCCGAACCCGTCAGGGTCTCTTGGCCACGGGCGTCGATCATGCGCCAACTCTATCGCTTGCACCCTCTATGGCTCAGCGACCGGCAACCACCAATATCAACTTTCGTGTGTGGTCCGTCATAAGTCAACGCGCCGCGCGACTGTGCCTCGTCCGTCTTTACGGTGCTTGGATGCTTGGCGCAACCGTGTGTTCGGAGTCAAACGTGTACGTAGGCACAAACTCGATGGATATCTTGTCTGCGTCAAGACCTGCCGCCCGAATGTTGTCGTACACCGAGCCAACGTCGGGCAACGGTGGCTCTCCCTTCACGATCACGTGGAACTTCCCGCTTTCTTGTGCGGTGATGGACACGAGCGTCCAGCGGGTGCCATCGGTTGCCTCGTTGACGTAACTCGTGATGCGACCGACTGCCGAACGTGCCTCGATTGCCTTTGCCGTCGAGTATGTCAGCGGAATAGCGACTACTCCCAGCAACGCAACCATCGTCACGTAGGTGCGCGCGCGGTGTTTACGCGCGGCTTCCTTGTCTTCTGCGACTTCGATGCGCAACTTCGAGAACCCGTAGACCGCCATGACGAGCGCGCCAGAGGCGAGAATCGCCGCAACGTTCGTGAGAAAAAGTAGAAGCGCGCCGACGGCCTGGCCGGGCGCGCCCGATTCGAGAGTGAGTCCGGCCACGCACAGCGGGGGGACAAGGGAGATCGCAATCGCAACGCCGGGCAATGTGTCGGAGATGTCTGAGCGCAGCAGGGCAATCGATCCGACGATCCCGGTCGCGAGCGCAGCGAAGAGGTCTAGCAGGCCGGGGGAGACCCGCGCTGCCACCTGAGAGTTCGTCTGCGCCGTGATGGACTGGACAACGAGCAGTCCAACCAAGGAGCCGACGAGGACTGCGCCAGCGGCCCCCGCGACCATGGTCGCTATCGACCGGAAAAGGTTGCGACGGTCGCCAAGCACAGCGGCAAGCATGGTGCCTTGGATAGGACGCATGAGCGGAGCGACGATCATCGCGCCGATCACGGTCGCTGTTGAATCTGTGACGACACCCGCCGACGCGATCGCAGCGGAAAGCCCAAGCAAGAGCCAGAAGCGTGTGTACTGCGCCCTGACTGCAGCGCCGTCAAAGAAGACGGCCTCCCGCATGTACTCGACGGTGTTGAGCTTCGCTCCCCACCTCGTCACACGCGGGATGGCCGCCTCTGTCATACGTTGAGGAGCTTCGCCTTAGCGGCGGCAAACTCTTCCTCGGACAATACGCCCGCGTTCTTCAGTTCTGCGAGTTGACCCAACTTGGTCATGACGTCATCGCTGATCCCACCGGCCGCTGGTGCCGCGGGTGCCGCTGCCTGCTGCGCCTGCATGGCCGCCATCTGCTGTTGCATCTGGGCCATCTGAGCGGCGTTCTGGTCAACCATTTGTGCTTCGTACTGGTCCTGCGCGGCAGCGTCGGCCTTGCCCTGTTGTTTGCGCTGCACACTTCCGCTCACCGCGGTAGCGGTGCCCGCAATGACGGCCGTGCGGGCCATCGTGCCAACGAGTCCTGGGCGTCCCATACGTCGTCTGGGCATGTTTTACTCCTCTTCCAGGGCGGAAAGCTCCGCAATCAGTTCATCAACCACGGGTCCAGGAATCCGGACCGTGTCGAGCAATGCGCCGCCAGCGCCGACGATCGCGTCGCGCAGCGGGATGATCCAGGTGTGCTCGAACACCAGCACGGCAGCAGCGCTACCCACGGGTAGCGAGTCCGCAACGGAGTCGACGTCATCCTCTGAAATGAGGCCTTCGACCCGGGCCGCGATGGCAACGATGCCGCCGAGTTCTGGCACCTCGGCCAGCTCAGCGATCTCGAACTCGTGCTCGCCAATCTTGTGCACAACAACGCCATCAATGAGGGTTATCGTTCCGGACTCAACGACCTTGGCGAGCTCCTCGAGAGCGAGACCTTGGAAGTTTGCCTTTTCGAACCCAATCGTGACGATCTCAACGGGGCCTGCAGCCACAGGTGGTACCTCCTGGCTAACCGGTACGAGCACCATGCTCGCTCCATTCGTGAGCGTAGGCCCACGAGCGTCGGCTAGCAATTCGGAGAGGCACAGTGGCGACATTTGTTTGCGTGCCCGACGCGGTGGTAAGGTAGTCACGCTTCCCACGGAAGGCGCGTATCGCCCCGAGCGGAAAAGCAATCCACGTAACAAGTGCCTGCAGGCAATGAAGTTCTGCTGAGCGTACTTACGCGGATCAACTCGCATCTCTGGAGCCACCCGGGCTCGTGCGAGGGAGGAAAAACTAAGGTGACAGACACCACTACAGCGGCCGCGGATAAGAGCGCGGCCCTCACTGCCATGAAGCTCCCCCAGTTGCAGGCGCTTGCGTCCGAATTGGGAGTCTCCGGCACGGCCAAGATGCGCAAGAGTGACCTCGTTGACGCAATTAAGAACGGTGGCGCGCCAGTCGCGGCGCCCAAGCAAGACCAGCAGCCCGCGCAAAACCAGGCAGACGACGCGTCGGAGCGTGCGCGCAGGGCAGCAATCGCAGTCACCGAGGCGGCTCAGATCGACGGTGTGCGTGTCGAGGCGCCTCGCGCCGAGCAGGCGCCCTCAAGCGATCAGGTACCTCAGGCCGATCAAGCGTCCGGTGCTGGGCAGGCACCGCGTTCGGAGC
This sequence comes from uncultured Actinomycetota bacterium, assembly GCA_963757685.1. Taxonomy (GTDB): domain Bacteria; phylum Actinomycetota; class Actinomycetes; order Actinomycetales; family Demequinaceae; genus Demequina. The sequence continues at coordinate 76,265 of CAVWSW010000005.1, forward strand.
GCGCACCGCGCAATCCGCAGAACCAGCAGAGCCAGCGCAACAACCAGGCAGGCAACGCTAATAGCCAGGGAAACAACCAGTCAGGCAACGACGACGAGGACCGTAACGGTCGCCGCCGTCGCGGTCGCGGGCGGGGCCGAGGCCGCACAGGGCGAGCCGGGCCAGAGCAGCGCCAACGTCCCCATGGATGCGTTCGATGAGGACGACGTCAGGGACGACGAAGAGCTGACTCCCGTTGGCGGCATCGTCGACGTGCTCGACAACTACGGCTTCATCCGCACCACCGGCTACCTGCCTGGGAAGTCGGACGTCTACGTCTCGATGAACCAGGTCAAGCAAGTACGGCCTTCGCAGCGGCGACGCCGTGACGGCACGGCGCGAGCGCCGCGACCAGGCGAGCGTGGCCAGCGCCAGAAGTTCTCCGCGCTTGGCGAGATCGACACGGTCAACGGAGGGGACATCGAGACGGCAAAGCACCGTCCCGACTTCGCCGACCTCACCCCCCTGTACCCGCAAGAGCGCTTGCACCTCGAGACGGACCCACGCAACCTCACCAACCGGGTGATCGACCTGGTCGCGCCCATTGGCAAGGGCCAGCGTGGCCTCATCGTCTCGCCGCCCAAGGCGGGCAAGACGCTCGTGATGCAGTCGATCGCCAACGCGATCGCCATCAACAATCCCGAGGTTCACCTCATGGTCGTGCTTGGTCGACGAGCGCCCCGAGGAGGTCACGGACTTCCAGCGTTCGGTCAAGGGTGAGGTCATCGCCTCGACGTTCGACCGCCCGGCGTAGGACCACACGGCACGCTCGCCGAGCTCGCGATCGAGCGCGCCAAGCGACTCGTCGAGATGGGCCAGGACGTGATGGTGCTGCTCGACGGCGATCACGCGCCTCGGCCGCGCCTACAACCTGGCTGCCCCAGCATCGGGCCGCATCATGTCCGGTGGTGTGGACAGCTCGGCGCTCTACCCGCCAAAGAAGTTCTTTGGTGCCGCGCGCAACATCGAGCACGGCGGCTCGCTCACCATCCTGGCCACCGCGCTCGTCGAGACCGGTTCCAAGATGGACGAGGTCATCTTCGAGGAGTTCAAGGGCACCGGCAACATGGAGCTCAAGCTCTCGCGCCAGCTCGCCGACCGTCGCATCTTCCCGGCCGTTGACGTCAACGCGTCTGGCACGCGCCGCGAGGAGATCCTCATCAGCCCCGAGGAGCTCAAGGTCAGCTGGCAGCTGCGCCGCGTGCTGACGCGGCCTCGAGCAGCAGCAGGCGGTTGAGTTGCTGCTTGGTCGGCTCAAGGAGAACAAGACGAACGCCGAGTTCCTCATGACGGTCGCAAAGACCACGCCGGGAATCGACGACAAGTAAGTATTCGGCGGCGCCGCGCGTCGCTGTAAGGAAGGCCCCGGTGCTTCGGCACCGGGGCCTTCTTGCGCGCGTGGCCCTTTGCCGCCGCATTGCCCACAAATCCGCCAAAGTGGATGTACCGCACAAAATGCGCAATACCGAAAAGCAGGGCAAGTATGTAGATGCCGCACGGTCCGACCGACCGTGCGGCTCATGCATTGAGCTGGGGAGGGTTCGCTCACGCGTGCTCCCCCTTCCGTGTGCCGCGCACGTCACCCCTGTGCGCGGCGCTCCACAACTCTGGGAGGCATAGTGCGCAAGTCGATAGTGGCCATGACCGCTTTAGCGATCGTCGGGACCGGATTGGTCGCGGCACCAGCCGCGAATGCGGCCCCGCCGGTTGCTCCGGTATCCGCGGATGCGATACCGCCGGACAATCTGCCCAACCCGCTCGACGCCAAGCGCACCGCGCTACGTGAATCGGCGATCGTCGGCGTACTCAACGGCGAGCTCGAGCCAGAGCAACGGGGCGACAGCACTGTCGTCAAGGTCGGCACGCGAACAGTCGACGACGGCAGACGCCAACGCCGCCGCTCGCAGCAAGTCCAAGAGCCACACAAAGAGTCAATACGTCGAGCTCTCGCGCGAGACCACCGACCGCATCTTTGTTGTGCTCGCCGAGTTCGGCGACCAAGCGTCGCCCGTATGCGCCTGCTGAGAATGCTCAACGCACCGAAGGGCCGCTCCACAACCAGATCCCCAAGCCAAACCGCAAGCTGGACAACAGCACGGTGTGGAACCCGAACTACTCGCAGTCGTACTTCCAGAACCTGTACTTCGAGGGCGGCGAGTCGTTGCGTGGCTACTACGAGACCCAGTCCTCTGGTCGCTACAGCGTCAACGGCGAGGTCACCGACTGGGTGAAGGTCCCGTACACGCAGGGCCGTTACGGCACCGATGCGTGCGGCGACACCGTGTGCTCGACGTCTGGGCGCTCGTGCGCGACGCGGCGAACATCTGGTACCAAGACCAACTTGCCCAGGGGCGTTCCGAGGCAGACGTCAACGCCGACCTGCAGTCCTTTGACCAGTGGGATCGCTACGACTTCGACGGCGACGGCAACTTCAACGAGCCCGACGGCTACATCGATCACTTCCAGATCGTGCACGCTGGCGGCGACGAGGCCGACGGCGACCCGATCTACGGAGACGACGCCATCTGGTCCCACCGCTGGTACGCGTACTACACGGACGCCGGCTCCACTGGCCCTGCGAGCAACCAGCTCGGTGGCACGGAGATCGGCACCTCCGGCGTCTGGGTCGGCGACTACACGATGCAGCCGGAGAACGGCGGACGCAGCGTGTTCTATCACGAGTACGGCCACGACCTCGGTCTGCCGGACGACTACAACGTCCTTTCGGGCGGTGACAACAACAACGAGTACTGGACGCTCATGGCGCAGAGCAGGCTCGACCGACAAGCACGACGCCGGCATCGGCGAGCGCGGCGGTGACCTGGGCGCGTGGAACAAGCTCCAGCTGGGGTGGCTCGACTACAAGTACGTCGAAGCTGGCGATCGCGCTACGCGTGGACCTCGGTAACTCGGAGTACAACACCAAGCGGCCGCAGGCACTGATAGTTGGCCTACCGGAGAAGCCGGTAACCACGGATCTCGGTGACCCAGCGTCGGGCGAATTGCAGTGGTACAGCGGTACTGGAGACAACTTGTCCAGCACGCTCACGCGCTCTGTCACGTTGCCAGCGGGCTCGCCGGCACTGACGTTCACAGACGCGATACGACATCGAAGAGGGTTACGACTACTTCTACGTTGAGGTCGACAGCGGCGCGGGGTACGTCCCGATCCAGGGAAGCATCACGAATGTTGCCGACCTCGTCGCGACGGATGGCACAGAGCCGGACTGGGTCTCGGCGTCGTTCGATCTGAGCGCGTTCGCGGGCCAGACCGTTTCCTTGCGGTTCCGGTATCTGACCGACGGCGGCGTGGCGGGCAACGACCCTGATGTCGTCGACGGTGTCTTCCTTGACGACATCGCGATCGACGGGGTGTTTGCGGACGGTGCGGAGGATGGCGACAACGGTTGGACGGCAGACGGGTTCTGCTGCGGTCGGGTCGCTCGGCCACGACGTCGTATCCCAACTACTACATCGCCGCGTACCGCTCGTACACGTCGTTCGACAAGTACCTGAAGACAGGTCCGTACTTCTTCGGGTACGCAAGCACCAAGCCGAACTACGTGGATCACTTCGCGTATCAGGAGGGACTGCTCATTTCATATTGGGACCTCTCTTACGCGGACAACGACACCTTCGCTCACCCAGGAAGCGGGCGGAACCTGTATATCGACGCCCACCCCAAGCCCTTCGCTGACGTGAATGGGAAGTTGTGGAGGGCCCGCGTACAGGTCTACGACGCTCCGTTCAGTACCAAGGCTGCGGACTCGTTCGTGTTCACGTCGACGGGAAGAAGAGCCCCATCAAGGGCGCGAAGGCGAACCCGTTGTTCGACGACACGCAAGACGTATTGGTATGCGTCTGTGCCGAACCAGGGCGTCAAGTTGCCCGGCGTCGGCGTGAAGATCCGCGTCGATACGTCAACACACCAACAGCATGACCATCTCGGTCTCCTGACGGTTCGGCGGCGGCTCCCTGGGTATCCACCCCCGGGAGCCGCCGCGCTGGCACTCGAGCCGAGGAGAGGAGCGGATCATGCGCAAACGATGGGCGCTAGCCGTCGCGGCGATGACAGTGGGCCTTCTCGGCGGGTGTGTTGAGCCCGCCGATCCGAGTGGCGGCCCGTCCATCCAGCCGGGCACAACGAGCGCAAGCGTCGCCCATGTCGCCCTCGGATCTGCCGACCTTGATCCCGCCAACAGCACCCCCGACGGCGCCCACGGATCTGGTGCCCGGCGATGTGGTCGCCGGCCGCGTCACCCACCTCTCGGATACATGCACCGAGGTGACGACGGACGACGGAGTGGTGTGGTCGCTTTCTGGCGACCCCGACGCCGCTCTCGCCGTTGGCGACACGGTGCGGGTCAAGGTCGCCGCGCTTGAGCAAGGGGAGGAGCCGTGCGGGGAGGGCCGACCCGCGCGGATAGTGTCGTTCACACTTGTGGCGTGATGGCGCCGAGGCGTGACGTGCCTACTGGGAATAGAGGATCGTTATACCTAGTGAGGGTTAGCCAACATTCGGCAAACCTGGCACAATAGAACGCTGGCCAGCCGGTTCACCGCTGCAAGATGTGCAGACGGACCCGGCGGCACCTTAAGGGAGATCATGAAGAACGACATCCACCCCGAGTACGTGGCCACCACTGTCACGTGCACTTGCGGTAACACCTTTGAGACCAAGTCCACCGTGCACGTCGCGGCGCGATCAACGTCGAGGTTTGCTATGCCTGCCACCCGTTCTACACGGGCAAGCAGAAGATCATGGACACCGGTGGCCGCGTGGCCCGCTTCGAGAAGCGCTACGGCGCCCCGCGCCAACCGCCGACGCTGCCAAGTAGCGCAGCGCCCACGTGGCCGAGGCCTTCGCGGCCGTCCAGCCACTGCTGGACGAGTACGCAGACATCGAACGGCAGTTAGCCGACCCCAGCGTCCATGCCGACGTTGGGCGGGCTCGCACGCTCGGGCGCCGCTTTGCGGAGCTCGGGCGTGTCGTCGCGGCTCACCGCGCGTGGTCTGCGGCCGCGGAGGATCTCGCCGCCGCGCGGGGCATGGCCGACGCCGATCCCGAGTTCGCGGCAGAGGTTCCTGCGCTCGAGGCGACCGTCGAGGACGCCACGGAGACGCTGCGCCGCATCCTGATTCCTCGCGACCCAGACGACGCCCGCGACGCGATCCTCGAGATCAAGTCGGGCGAGGGCGGCGAGGAATCGGCGCTGTTTGCTGGCGACCTGCTGCAGCATGTACCTCAAGTACGCCGAGCACAAGGGGTGGAAGACCGAGGTGCTCGAGTCCAACCACACCGACATGGGCGGCTACAAGGACATCTCCGTGGCCGTCAAGTCCACCGGCGCGGTGCAGCCCGAAGACGGCGTGTGGGCTCACCTCAAGTACGAGGGCGGCGTGCACCGCGTGCAGCGCGTGCCCGCAACCGAGTCGCAGGGCCGCATCCACACCTCCGCGGCCGGCGTGCTCGTGTTCCCCGAGGTCGAGGAGGTCGGCGAAGTCGAGCTCGACCCCAACGACGTCCGCGTCGACGTGTTCCGCTCGCTCCGGCCCCGGCGGCCAGTCCGTCAACACCACCGACTCCGCCGTTCGCCTCACGCACATCCCTACGGGCATCGTCGTGAGCTGCCAGAACGAGAAGAGCCAGCTCCAGAACAAGGAGTCCGCGCTTCCGCATCCTGCGCGCGCGCTTGCTCGCCGCGCAGAAGCGAGGCGGCCGACGCCGAGGCGAGCGACATGCGCAAGTCGCAGGTGCGCACCGTTGACCGCTCCGAGCGCATCCGCACCTACAACTACCCCGAGAACCGCATCGCGGATCACCGCACGGGCTACAAGTCGTACAACCTTGACCAGGTGCTCGAAGGCGCGCTTGGCCCCGTGATTCAGTCCGCGATCGACGCCGACGAGGCCGCTCGCCTCGCGGGCGCACGAGTAACCGCTCGTGCCCACCATCGGCGCGAGAGTGCGCTCGACCGCGCAGCGCCTCGCCGACGCCGGGGTCCCGTCTCCCGAGGTCGACGCGATCGCCCTCATCGCCCACACGCTTGGGTGGGACTCGAGCGAGGTGCGGCTCGCGGCCGCGCGCAACGACGACTGGCCAGCGGGCGCTGACCTGGACCTGCTCGAGACGCGCGTGACGCGCCGCGTGGACCGCGAGCCGCTGCAGCACATCACGGGCAAGGCGTACTTCCGCACCCTCGAGCTCGAGGTTGGCCCCGGCGTCTTTGTCCCGCGGCCCGAGACGGAGACCGTTGCTCAAGTGGCGATCGACGCGGCCCGGCAGCTCATGAGCGCGGCGCGGCCGAGGGCGGCAAGCCGGTGCGGGTGACAGACCTGTGCGCGGGCTCGGGAGCCATCGGCCTTGCCGTCGCCAACGAGGTGCCAAACGCCCTGGTAACCCTCGTCGAGGCGAGCGAGGACGCGTGGGTCTATCTGCGCCGGAACGTGCAGGGCGCAGCCCGCCGAGGTGCGCGAACGTGTCCGCACCGTGCTCGCCGACGCGCGCAATTGCCTGCGCCACTTCGACGCGTGCGCCGACGTGGTCGTCACCAACCCGCCGTACATTCCCTCGGGCGCGCGTCCCCGTCGACCCCGAGGTTGACTGACTACGACCCCCCGCAGGCGCTCTATGGGCTGGGCGCCGACGGCCTCGCGGTTCCCGCGCGCGATCATCGACGAGGCCGTGCGCCTGCTGCGCATCGGCGGGGTGCTCATCATGGAGCACGGCGACGTGCAGGGCGAGCAGCTGCGCACCTTCGCGGAGTCGTCCGTGTACTGGGAAGACGTCAACCACGCTCAAAGACCTCACGGGCCGCGACCGCATGCTCGTCGCGCGCGCGCATCGGCGCGTAGCGAACACGCGTCGAGCGCGTCTCGTCTGAGACACTGGTGCGCGTGATCCTGCCTTGCTTTGACCCCGCGACCTGGGGGCCGTCGCTCGACGCCGCCGTCGCCGCGGTCGCCGCGGGCAAGGTCATCGTCTTGCCCACCGACACCGTCTACGGCGTCGGGGCCGACGCCTTCCAGCCCGACGCCGTGGCCGCAGTTCTCGCGGCGAAGGGTCGCGGACCGGCAGATGCCGCCGCCCGTGCTGATCCCGTCGGTGCGCACGGTCGACGGCCTCGCGCGCGACGTGTCCGCGCCCGCGCGCGCGCTGATGGAGGCGTTTTGGCCGGGCGCGCTCACCGTGATCGTGTGGGCGCAGCCGAGCCTCGCGTGGGACCTTGGCGAGACGGGCGGCACCGTCGCCTTGCGCGTTCCTGACGCACGCCGCGGCGCGCGCCGTGCTCGAGCGCACGGGACCGCTCGCGGTGACGAGCGCCAATCGCACGGGCGCGCCGCCGGCCGTCACCGCGGAGGACGCGCGACAGCAGCTCAAGGACGCGGTCGACGGTCTACCTTGACGGGGGCGACAGCCCGCTCGGGGTGGCGTCCACCATCGTGGACGCCACCGGGGACCTCGCTGCGCGTGGTGCGCGACGGGGGAGTGAGCCGCGACGAGCTCGTCGAGGTCGTGGGCGCAAAGCGCTGGTGCCTGACGAGTATCGCGGCGCCCTCAACAACGGTGCCGCCGGGTGAAGGTCTACCTCATCCTGATGGCGATCGCCGCGCTGCTCACCTACGTCGTCGACGCCCGCGATGCGCCACCTCGCCTTTCGCGCCGGCGCGGTCACCGCGGTGCGCGACTCGCGACGTGCACACGACGCCCAACGCCCACGACTCGGTGGCGTGGCGATCTTTCTTGGCATAGCGTCGGGCATCGTCTTTGCGAGCGCCATCCCGTTCCTGGATCCGGTGTTCAACGCGAGCCGATCGCGCGTGGGCCGTGCTCGGCGGCGCCGCGCTCGTGTGCGCTGCTCGGCGTCGCCGACGACATCTGGGACCTCGACTGGATGGCGAAGCTCGCGGGCCAGGTGCTCGCCGCGCTCGTCATGGCGTGGGGCGGCGTGCAACTCGTGACGGTGCCGATCGCGGGCGTGACGATCGGCTCGTCGTACGTCTCGCTCGTCGCGACCGTCGTGGTGGTGGTGATCGCGATCAACGCCGTGAACTTCGTCGACGGGCTCGACGGCCTCGCCGCGGGCATGGTCGCCATCGGCGGCCTCGCGTTCTTCACCTACACCTACGTGCTCGCGCGGTCGGCGTCGCCCGGCGACTACTCGTCCCTCGCGACCCTCATCCTCGCCGTGCTCGTTGGCGCGTGCATCGGTTTCTTGCCGCACAACGTGCATCCCGCGCGCATCTTCATGGGCGACTCGGGTTCGATGGTGCTTGGGCTCACGATCGCCGCAGCGGCGATCATCGTCACGGGCCAGATCGATCCCGAGCGTGGTCTCCGCAGCGCGAGCGGATCCCCGCGTTCATCCCGATCGTGTTGCCGCTCATGGTGGTCGCGGTGCCGCTCATCGACATGACGCTCGCGGTCATCCGGCGCACGCTGCAGGGGCGAGTCCCCTTCGCGCCCGACGCGCACCACCTGCACCACCTCTTGCTGCGCACGGCCACTCGCACCGGTGGGCCGTTGGCGTGCTGTACCTGTGGACGTTCGTGTTGTCTTTCGGCACCGTGTCGGTGGTGTTCTTGCCCGGCTGGCTAGCGGCGATCCTCATCGCGCGTCGGCATCGCGATCGCGTGCCTTGTCACGTTCTCCGAGCGCACCCGCCATGCGCCTCACCGCGCTGTGGGGCGTACGTTCGTACGCGCTGGTGCGCAGAGCGTCGGACACCCCACAACCAGACACCCCACAACCCAAGGAGACAGCGTGAGCCCCCAGGAGAAGGTGTTTAGGCGCGGATTCGTGTGGTCCGCGATCGCCATCGCGATCGTGTCGGTCGTTGGATGCACCATTGCGTACCTCGCTGCCGGGCACACCGGGGCTGTGGAGCGCGCTCGCCGGCGCCGCCTCGCCGCCGTGTTCGGCCTCGGCACTCAGGTCGTCGCGGTGCTCACGGTGCGCAAGGATCCGCTCGTGTTTGTGGGCGCCGTCGATGGTGTCGTCGATGGCGAAAATTCTGCTGCTCATCGTCGCCGCCATGATCGCTCAGAGCGTCGACGCTCTGGTGCGCCCCGCGTTCGGCGCGACGCTCCTCGCGGGATCGCTCGCCGCGATTATCATCGACATCGTCGTGTTCCAACGGGGACGCATTCCGTATGTCGACGCATCGCCCTCTGGGAGCGCGAAGGCCCCCGACGATGAGGTAGGCTAAAGGCCGATCCAGACCAATTTTGGCCTGCCTCCTTGCGCGGCCCAACCTCCGGAGAGTGTGCTCTGAACGTCGCGCCGATGCTCCGAATCGTCGCCGATAGTGGTGATGGTTTTCACGCGCCCTCGCTAGACGAGTTCTACCCGCCTGCCCTCTTCGGCGAGGGCACGTTCTACGAGTTCAACCGCGTGATGATGGTGCGCCTCATCGCCGCCGTGCTGCTCGTTGGAATCATGGTTTTCGTTGCCCGCCGCGCCACCGTGGTGCCCACGCGCGGCCAGCGTGTCGTCGAGATCATCATCGACTACATCCGCGCAGAACGTCGTCTATCGGCGTGCTCGGCGAGAGCCAGGGCAAGAAGTACGAAAAGATGCTGCTGACGATGTTCTTCGGCGATCTTCGCCTTCAACATCACGGGCGTCATCCCTGGCCTCAACATCGCGTCCACCGGCCTGATCGGCATCTGTCTGGTGCTCGCCGTCAACGACCTGGATCGTGTATGTCGTCAACGGCGTTCGCCAGCACGGCGCGGGCGGCTACGTGAAGCACTCGCTGTTCCCGCCGGGCGTGCCGGTGTTCCTCAAGCCGCTGATCGCGCTCATCGACTTCCTGCAGGTGCTCATCATTCGCCCCGCAACGCTCGCGCTGCGACTCACGATCAACATGATCGTCGGGCACCTGCTGCTTGCGCTGACGTACTCGGCAACGCATTACTTCTGGGTGCAGGCGCCGTCGAACTTCAACTTGGCCTACGGCGTCATCACGTTCATCGGCATCATTTTCATCACGTGCCTCGAAATCTTCGTGGCAACCCTTCAGGCGTTCATCTTCGCCATCCTCTCGGCCGTGTACATCAACATGGCCGTTTCCGAGGAACACTAACCGTCCGGGTTCTCACCGGACACGAAAGGAATCACCATGGCAGACGTCACGACGCTTGCTGAGCTTTCGGGCAACATGAACACGGTTGGGTATGGCCTCGCGGCCATCGGCCCGGCCATCGGCCTTGGCATCCTGATCGGTAAGGTCGTTGAGGGCACGGCTCGTCAGCCCGAGATGGCCGGCAAGCTCCAGGGCATCATGTGGATCGGTGTCGGTCTTATCGAGGTGCTCGCGCTCATCGGTATCGCCACCCCCTTCTTCCTCCCGAAATAATGCCATGACACTCGCAACCGTGGTGCTGGCTGCGGCGGAGGAAGCTGAACACAATCCGCTGCTTCCCGCAGCCCTTCGAGATCTTCTGGTCGTTGGTCGCGCTCGCGCTGATCTTCGGTGCGTTCTTCAGGTTCGTGCTGCCCAAGTTGCTTGGCAGTGCTTGACGAGCGCGCGGAGCTCATCGAGGGCGGCATCACCAAGGCGGAGAAGGCGCAGGCCGAGGCCGCGGCCGCGCTCGAGGAGTACACCGCGCAGTTGACCGAGGCTAGGGCAGAGGCCGCACGCATCCGCGAGGACGCGCGTGCCGAGGCCGCGCAGATCGTCGCGGAGACTCGCGAGAAGGCGTCCAAGGAAGCCGAGCGCATCGCCGCGACCGCCCAGAAGGCAGCTCGACGCGGAGCGCCAGCAGGCCGTCGTGTCGCTGCGCGCCGAGGTGGGCGCGCTCGCCACCGAGCTGGCGTCCCGGATCGTGGGCGAGTCGCTCGCGGACGACGCTCGCCAGCAGCGCGTGATCGACGCGTTCCTTGACGACCTCGACGAGTCCAACGTGTCGAAGGCGGAGGGCTAGTCATGAAGGGCACGAGCCAGGCGTCCGCGCGACGCGGTGCTGCGCGACGTTCGACCCCGTGGCTACCGCTGCGGGCAAGGACGCGCTCACGATTGCCGAGCAGTTGTATCTCCGCGGTGGACGCGCTCGACTCCTCTGGTTCCCTTCGCCGTGCGCTGACGGATCCCGCTCGCCCTGGGCACGACAAGGCCGAGCTCGTCGAGGCGCTCTTCGGCTCGTTTGATTCCCGAGCTGTGGACGTGCTCAAGGACTTCGTACACGCGCGGTGGTCGGCGGACGCGGATCTCGCGGAGTCGATCGAGGACGCCGGTGGACACGCGCTCTTCGCGTACGCGGAGGTCGACGGGCAAGCTCGCAGACGTCGAGGAGGAGCTGTTCCGCGTGGAGCGCAACCTCACGGCGAATCGCGACCTGCTGGTGGCGATGAGCAACCGCTCCGCCACGAAGGCCATGCGCTTGCAGGTGCTTCGAGGACGTGTTCGGCGGCAAGCTCTCCCGTGGCAAGCCACGCGATGCTTGACGCGTGCCGTTGGGGTGCCGCGTGGTCGCAGGCTCGTGCCCACGATCGAGCGTCTTGCTCGCCGCAGCTGCCACGCGACGCGATCGCCAGGTCGCGAATGTGACGGCCGCGGTCGAGCTGAGCGCCGCACAGCGCACGCGCCTCGCGAGCATTCTCACGTCGGCCTACGGCCGCGAGATTCAGATCAACGTCGCCGTGGACCCCGAGGTTCTTGGCGGCATTCGAGTTCAGGTTGGGGCAGAGGTCGTGGACGGCACCGTCCTCGCCCGCCTCGACGACGCACGACGACGACTTGTCGGCTAACCGCCGACACTGACGCCCGCCTTACGCGGAATCGACAGGAGACAGACGAATGGCCGAGTTGACGATCAGCCCCGAAGAGATTCGGGCCGCGCTCGACAGCGTACGTGAAGTCGTACGAGCCCAAGGGCGCCGTGCGCGAAGAGGTCGGTCGCGTCATCCCTCGCGGGCGACGGCATCGCCCAGGTCGAGGGACTGCCCGGCTGCATGGCGAACGAGCTGCTGCGCTTCGAGAGACGGCACGCTCGGCCTCGCGCTCAACCTCGACGTGCGCGAGATCGGCGTCGTGGTGCTCGGCGAGTTCACCGGCATCGAGGAGGGCCAGGAGGTTCAGCCGCACCGGCGAGGTGCTCTCGGTCGCCGTGGGCGACGGCTACCTCGGCCGCGTCGTCGACCCGCTCGGCACCCCCATCGACGGCCTCGGCGACATCGAGACCGACCGGTCGCCGCGCGCTCGAGCTCCAGGCGCCTGGCGTCATGTCGCGCAAGTCGGTGCACGAGCCCCTGCAGACCGGCCTCAAGGCGATCGACGCGATGATCCCGATCGGCCGCGGACAGCGCCAGCTCATCATCGGCGACCGCCAGACGGGCAAGACCGCCATCGCGATCGACACGATCATCAACCAGAAGGCGAACTGGGAGTCCGGCGACCCGACCAAGCAGGTGCGCTGCATCTACGTCGCCATCGGCCAGAAGGGCTCGACGATCGCGTCGGTGCGCGGCGCCCTCGAAGAGGCAGGCGCGCTCGAGTACACGACGATCGTCGCGTCAGCCCGCGTCGGACCCCGCAGGCTTCAAGTACCTCGCCCCCTACACCGGCTCGGCCATCGGCCAGCACTGGATGTACGACGGCAAGCACGTCCTCATCATCTTCGATGACCTGTCGAAGCAGGCCGAGGCGTACCGCGCCGTGTCGCTCCTGCTGCGCCGCCCGCCGGGCCGCGAGGCATACCCCGGCGACGTCTTCTACCTGCACTCTCGCCTGCTCGAGCGTTGCGCCAAGCTCTCGGACGAGATGGGCGCCGGTTCGATGACCGGTCTTCCGGTCATCGAGACCAAGGCGAACGACGTCTCGGCGTACATCCCCACCAACGTCATCTCGATCACGGACGGCCAGATCTTCTTGCAGTCCGACCTCTTCAACGCCAACCAGCGTCCCGCGGTCGACGTGGGCATCTCGGTGTCCCGCGTCGGTGGTTCCGCGCAGATCAAGGCGATGAAGGGGGTGTCGGGAACGCTCAAGATCGACCTGGCTCAGTACCGCTCGCTCGAGGCGTTCGCGATGTTCGCGTCCGACCTCGACGCGGCGTCGCGCCAGCAGCTCACGCGCGGCGCTCGCCTCATGGAGCTGCTCAAGCAGCCCCAGTACTCGCCGTACCCGGTCGAGGAGCAGGTCGTTTCGATCTGGGCAGGCACCAAGGGCAAGCTCGACAAGATCGCCGTTGGCCGACGTGCTGCGCTTCGAGCGCGAGCTGCTCGACCACTTGCGTCGCAACACGTCGATCCTCACCGACATCGCGAGCACCGGCAAGCTGAGCGAAGAGAAGTCGAGGCCGAGCTCAACGCCAACGTCGACGACTTCGTGTCGACGTTCCTCGAGTCCGAGGGCGCCGAGCTCACGACCGACGTCGACGATCGCGGGCGGCGGCGACGTCGAGGTCGAGCAGGAGCAGATCGTGCTAGCGTTCGTCGAAGCAAGAAGAAGTAGCCCATGGGTGGTCAGCAGCGCGTCTACCGGCAGAAGATCCGGTCGACCCAGTCGCTGAAGAAGATCTTCCGTGCGATGGAGCTCATTGCTGCCTCCCGCATCGGGAAGGCGCGCGACAGCGTGGCGGCTGCCACGCCGTACTCGCGGGCGATCACGCGGGCGATCAGCGCCGTCGCCGCGCACTCCGACGGTCGATCACCCGCTCACGAGCGAGCGCACGGACACCAAGCGGGTGGCCGTGCTCGTGATCACGGCCGACCGCGGCATGGCGGGCGCCTACACGGCGAACGCGCTGCGCGAGGCGGAGCGCCTTCGCGAGCGCATGCTCGAGGCCGAGGGCCACGAGATCGTGCAGTACGCGGCGGGTCGCCGCGCCGTGTCCTACTACACGTTCCGTCACCGCGAGCTCGCCGGCCAGTGGACGGGCGGCTCCGACGCGCCGAGTCACACGACCGCCAAGCGAGATCGCCGCGGCGCTCTTGCGAGCGTTCACGGCGCCGGCCGAAGACGGGCGGCGTCTGCGAGCTGCACATCGTCTTCACGCACTTCACGTCGATGGTGACGCAGGAGCCGCGCGTGATCCGCCTGCTTCCGCTCGAGATCGTCGAGGGCGTGGCCGAGCCCGACGAGGGCGTCGCGCCGCTGTACGACTTCGAGCCCAGCGCCGAAGAGGTGCTCGACGCGCTGCTTGCCTCGCTACATCGAGGCGCGCATCTACAGCTGCATGCTGCAGGCCGCCGCGTCCGAACTTGCCAACCGCCAGCGCGCCATGAACACCGCGGTCACCAACGCGGAAGACATCGTTCGTCAATACACCAGGCTCGCCAACTCGGCGCGCCAGTCCGAGATCACCCAGGAAATCAGCGAGATCGTCTCGGGCGCAGACGCGCTCGCTCGGCCTCGTGATCGGAACGAGAGCACCATGACTCCCACCGCCAAGACCGCCAAGGCTCCCGCCGAAGAAGGCGCCCGCCGCCGATCGGACGCTGCAGCCGCTCCGGCTCGGCGTCGTCACGGCCGCGTCGCGCGCGTGATCGGCCCCGTCGTCGACATCGAGTTCCCCGCGGACGCGCATCCCAGACATGTACAACGCGCTCACCACGTCGAGATCGACCTGAGCGCCCAGGGCGAGGGCGAGGGCGTCATGCACATGACGCTCGAGGTCGCGCAGCACCTCGGCGACAACATGGTGCGCGCGATCGCGCTCAAGCCCACCGACGGCCTGGTGCGCGGCGCGCGTCGTGGTCGACACCGGCGCGCCCATCTCGGTGCCCGTTGGCGACGTCACGCACGGGTCACGTGTTGAACGTGATCGGCGAGCTGCTCAACGGCGAGCCCGGCGAGAAGATCGAGATCACCGAGCGCTGGCCCATTCACCGCAAGCCCCCGGCCTTCGACCAGCTCGAGTCGAAGACCCAGATGTTCGAGACGGGCATCAAGGTCATCGACCTGCTGACGCCGTACGTGATGGGCGGAAAGATCGGCCTGTTCGGCGGCGCCGGCGTCGGCAAGACCGTGCTCATCCAGGAAATGATCTACCGCGTCGCCAACAACCACAACGGTGTGTCGGTGTTCGCCGGCGTGGGTGAGCGCACCCGTGAGGGCAACGACCTCATCGCCGAAATGACCGAGTCTGGCGTCATCAAGCAGACCGCCCTTGTGTTCGGCCAGATGGACGAGCCGCCGGGCACGCGTCTTCGCGTCGCGCTTTCCGCGCTGACGATGGCGGAGTACTTCCGCGACGTGCAGAAGCAGGACGTGCTGCTGTTCATCGACAACATCTTCCGCTTCACGCAG
Source organism: uncultured Actinomycetota bacterium (assembly GCA_963757685.1). Lineage (GTDB taxonomy): Bacteria > Actinomycetota > Actinomycetes > Actinomycetales > Demequinaceae > Demequina. The sequence continues at coordinate 91,558 of CAVWSW010000005.1, forward strand.
GCCGGTTCCGAGGTGTCGACCCTGCTGGGCCGCATGCCGTCCGCCGTGGGCTACCAGCCCAACCTCGCCGACGAGATGGGCCAGCTCCAGGAGCGCATCACGTCGACGCGTGGCCACTCGATCACGTCGCTGCAGGCCATCTACGTGCCTGCGGACGACTACACCGACCCGGCCCCGGCCACGACGTTCGCGCACCTCGACGCCACCACGGAGCTCAGCCGCGAGATCGCCTCGCGCGGCCTGTACCCGGCCGTCGACCCGCTGGCGTCGACGTCGCGCATCCTCGACCCGCGTTACGTTGGTCGCGGCGCACTACGACGACCGCGAACGTCGTCAAGTCGATCCTGCAGCGCAACAAGGAGCTCCAGGACATCATCGCGATCCTCGGTGTCGACGAGCTGTCCGAGGAGGACAAGATCATCGTGTCGCGCGCCCGCAAGATCCAGCAGTTCCTGTCGCAGAACACGTACATGGCCACGCAGTTCACCAGCGTGCCAGGTTCGACCGTTCCGCTCGACCGAGACGGTCGAGGCGTTCAGCGGCATCGTGGAGGGCAAGTACGACCACATCTCGGAGCAGGCCTTCTTCAACATCGGTGGTCTCGAAGACCTCGAGAAGAACTGGGCAGCGCATCCAGAAGGAGATCGGCTAACCATGGCCGCGCTCTCACCGTCGACATCGTCGGCCCCGACCGCGTCTTGTGGTCCGGCACGGCGGAGCGCGTCATCGCGCCGTCCGTTGAGGGCGAGATCGGCTTGCTCGCTAACCACGAGCCCGTGCTGTCCGTGCTGCGTGCCGGCACGGTGCGCGTGGTCGGCGGTGCTGGCGAGACCAACGTGGAGATCTCCGGCGGATTCGTCTCGTTCGACCACAACGTGATCACGATCGTCGCGGAGCCTGTCGACTCTGACTCGTAGCGACGCGGTGCCGCGCGCCTAATCGACGAGGGTCTTGAGCGTGCTCCGAAGCCTCGCCACAGACGGGGCGTCAACGTCCTCGAGGAAGTCGACTTCCGCCTCGTTGTAAGCGCCCTCCGCGGAGTCGTAGGTTCGATAGCCAAGGTCCGTGAGTTCGACCACATTGCGACGGCGGTCGGCAAGGTCCGCTCGCCGCGTGAGGATTCCCTTGCTCTCGAGTGCATCGAGTTGCGCGACCATGGTGGTCCTGTCGATGCCGAGACTGTGTGCCAACTGAAGCTGCGAGGTGGGCTCGCGGGTAGCGAGCGCTCGGAGGACGCCCAAGTCTTTGCTGTCCACTCCGAACGGCTGAAGCGCCCAGTCAACGAGAGCGGTGAATTGCTGAGTGGCGTGCTTGAGCAGGGGGCCGAGAACGTCGCTCGGAGGTTCCTGCCGGTCTGTGGACACTCTTTGACCATACGCTCGTCGTCACCTGCCGTATACGGAGTGTGACGTTCGCGACTAAAGGGAACAAAGGCAAACACCCGCGGTGACGAGCCTGCGCGTCTCGGAATGCGGACGTGCATACACGCACCGCCCAGTAGCGTTGACCCGTGAGACTCGTCATTGCCCGCTGCGCGGCCCGTTACACCGGGCGCCTCAGTGCACACCTGCCGCTGGCTACCCGCGCAATCATGGTCAAGGCCGACGGCTCGGTGCTGCTGCACTCCGACGGCGGCTCCTACAAGCCCCTCAACTGGATGAGCCCTCCGTGCACCTTGCGCGACGGGATTGCCCGACGCCGAGTCGGTTGCGCTCGGCGTTACAGCCACGTGGGTGGTCCAGCACGACAAGACGGACGATCGCCTGGAAATCGACTTCTACGAGGTGTTTTCCGATACCGAGCACGAACTCGGCGTTGATCCGGGGCTCGTCAAGGACGGCGTCGAGGCGCACCTGCAGGTGCTCCTCGCGGAGCAGATCGCGTCTGCTGGGGCGGGGCACACGCTCGTGCGTCGCGAGTTTCCCACCGCGATTGGGCCGGTGGACATCATGGCGCGCGACTCCGCGGGAGCGTCGGTCGCCGTAGAGATCAAGCGGCGCGGCGACATCGATGGCGTGGAGCAGCTGACCCGCTACTTGGAACTGCTGAATCGCGACCCGCTGCTCGCCCCCGTGGCCGGCGTGTTCGCCGCGCAAGAGATCAAGCCGCAAGCGCGAGTGCTCGCCGAGGACCGCGGCATCCGTTGCGTGATCCTGGACTACGACGCGATGCGCGGCGTCGACAACTCGGGCACGCGGCTGTTCTAGCGTGGTGAGGCGCTCGCGACTCATCTTTTGTGCGCTGCGTGCACCTCATGCCTCGTTTTCAGCGAATCCTCGATCCTGCGTGCGCCTCATGCCTCGCTGTGACCGGAGCCGAGCGGCCCCACAAGAACCAACCACAGCGTCGGGCGTGCGCAAACCGCGTACCCTTGTCGCGTGAGCAGTACTCCCAAGCCGCTGAGGCGCGAGGTTCCCGAGCGCGAAGAGGGCGCGTTCCTCTACGCCAAGTTCGGCACGCACTGGCGCGCGGGCGCCGCGAGCCTCATCCCGTTCGGCATCATCTACTTCACCACGCAGCCCTTCGGCGCGGCAATGACGACGCTGACGATGGGCGGCTACATCGTTGGCCCTGCGGTCATTGGTTTCTTCGCGACGCTGTGGGCGCTGATGAGCTATTGGCTGCTGCACCTGCTTCGCAACGACGTTCGCACGTGGCTGCACTACACGGTCTACGCGGCGGCGGGAGCGGTGGGCCTGTTTGTGCTCGCGATGTTGTCGCTCGTGGCCGTCCAGTCCTACAACACCGGTGGCGGCCTCGACTTCTGGAACGCCGCGTCTTTCAAGGGCTTCCTGTGGGCGAGCCCGCTGCTCGGCGCCATCGCTTCGATCGTTGGCAGACGCGTGCTCGCACCCGGCGTCCGTTGGACCATCTGGATCAAGCGCCCGCCACTTCCGGACGTTTTCACGTTCGTTGATGGCAAGCGCGACAAGGACGAATATCAGCGCATGTAAACGTTTCGCGTGATTCCCGACCGCCCGGTAGGCTATCGCGCATGACTCAGTCACAATTCCCCGCAGACTTCCTCTTTGGTGCCTCAACCGCGTCGTACCAGATCGAGGGCGGTGTCCACGAGGGCGGCCGCGCTCCTCCATCTGGGACACCTTCTCCCACACCCCCGGCCGCACGTTAGAGCGGCGACACAGGCGACGTCGCGTGCGACCACTTCCACCGCTACGCCGACGACATCGCGGCGATGGCTGAGATTGGCCTGACAGGCGTACCGCTTCTCGCTGGCGTGGCCGCGCATTCAGCCCGACGCCGGTGCTGGCGATTCAACGACGAGGGCTTCGCCTTCTACCACCGGATCCTCGACGAGCTAGAGAAGCACGGGATCGAGCCGCATCGTCACGCTGTACCACTGGGACCTTCCCCAGGCGCTCGAGGACGCGGGCGGCTGGCCGGACCGCGGCGTGGTGGATCGCTTCGTCGACATACGCGCGCGCATGCGCCGAGGAGTTCAGGCGACCGCATCCGCTACTGGACCACGTTCAACGAGCCGTGGTGCACCGCGTTCCTCGGCTACGGTTCCGGGGCTCACGCGCCCGGCCGCAGCGAGCCCGCGGCGTCCCTCGCAGCCGGTCACCACCTCAACCTGGCCCACGGCCTCGCCTACCGGGCGATCAAGGAGGTCAGGCCCGACGGCGTCGGTCAGCATCGTGCTCAACTCGCACCTGCCGCGCCCGTGGAACGTCGCCGACCCGCGCGACGTCGAGGCGGCGCACCAGATCGACGCGCTCGCCAACCGCTTCTTCATCGACCCGCTCGCGCTTGGCACGTATCCGGCGGACCTCATCGCGTGCCACGCAAGGCATCACGCGACTGGTCGCTTTGTGCACGACGGCGACCTCGACGCGATCAAGGGCACCCTCGACGTGATCGGCGTGAACTACTACTCGTCCCACATCGTCCGCCACCACGACGGTCCGCGCCACGACACCGGCGAGGACGGCCACAAGGCCACGACGCTTCAGTTGCTGGCCGGGCGCGGATCGACGTGGAGTTCATGCCGCTCGTCGGCAAGCGCACCACGATGGGCTGGAACGTGGACCCCAGCGGCTTCCACGCGCACCTGATGCGCATGCAGCGCGACCTTGGCGTGCCGATGATCGTCACCGAGAACGGCGCCTCGTGGCCAGACGAGGTGAGCGAGGACGGCCGCATCCGCGACGTGGACCGCTACGAGTATCTGCACGACCACCTCGCGGCGCTCCTGCGCGCTCGCGCAGAGGGCGCCGACATCCGCGGCTACATGGCGTGGAGCCTCATGGACAACTTCGAGTGGGGCTACGGCTACTCCAAGCGCTTCGGGATGTTGCGCGTTGACTACGACACTCAGGTCCGCACGTGGAAGGACTCCGCGTATTGGTACGCGGAGACCATCCGCACGCGCGCACTTACCCCGGTGGACGGCATCGACTCGCTCGCAGAGACCCCGCCCAAGGGCTTCTAGACAATCACCGGTGCTTGGCGCTCATGTGACCCGTGCGGCGCCCTGCCGGCGCCGTTTCTCGTCCCACGAGTCACTTCAGTCCGCTTGCACCCTTGGGAATCCAAGCGAACCGTAGACTTGACGGCATGCCCTCCGGTCGCCGTTCCAACAAGCGCCCGTACGGGAAGCCGCACGAGGAGTTCGACGCGGACCGCGTCACGGCAGTGGTCCCCGCATCGAGACCGGCCCGCGCGGAGAGGCCTACTACGTCGCGACGCCTCGCCCCACCGACAAGACCTATATCTGCCCCGGGTGCCGGCAAGAAATCTCCGGCGACACCGCGCACGTGGTCGCCTGGGCCGCTGACCATCTCTTTGGCGAGGACGCCGCCAAGGAGGCCCGACGCCACTGGCACACGAGCTGCTGGCGCACCTTTGGGCGGGCCGTGGCTGAGGTTGAGATCTGCGCTCGATGACGGTACTGCCCGCCATGCGCGAGGACATCGAGCTCCGCACCGAGGACGGCCTTACGCTCGTTGGCGAACTCGCGCTGCCAGCATCGGGCCAGGTCGATGCGACGCTTAGTCACGCTGCACCCGCTGCCGACCCACGGCGGCTTCATGGACTCGCACGTGTTCCGCAAGGCCGCGTGGAGGCTCCCGTACCTCGCCAATATCGCCGTCTTGCGCTTCAACACCCGCGGCACTCACTCGCCGCGCGGCACGTGAGGGCACCTTCGGCGGGGGCGGCCCCGAGGGAGCGGACGTGCGCGCGGCTGTGCGATTTCGCGGTGGCTCGCGGGCTGCCCCATCGGTGGCTCCTTGGCTGGAGCTTTGGCACCGAACTCGCACTGATGCACGGCGCCAACCTCGACGTCGAGGGCGCCGTCTTGCTGTCCCCACCGCTCCACCGCGCAACGGAAGGGGAGCTCGAGGCTTGGGCAGCGTCGGGCAAACCGGTGACCGTGCTGGTGCCCGAGTTTGACGACTACTTGCGCCCAGATGCGGCCAGGCATGCCTTCGCGCCGCTCACCCAGGCCACGATCATCGCCGTCGATGGCGCCAAGCACCTGTGGGTGGGGGAGCCGTACGTGCGCCGCGTGCTAGACGAGATCGTGGCGGCCGTGGCGCCAGCTGGGCACGCGCCTTTGCCGACGCATGTGCAAGCGGACGTCGTAGCGCAAGCGTGATTGCACAGTCGTGATCGCGCAGTCGTGATTGAGTAGACCCGTGAGCACTCCTCCCAACGGCACGCCGCTCGTCCTCATCAACGCCTTCCCCGTAGACCGCAGTCAGTGGGAGGGCCTCATCGCGGCCTTCGCGGACGCTGGCACGGTGAAGGGCGACATCATCGCGTTCGACATCCCCGGCATTGGCGAGATGCCCATGACGGACGAGGACCCGTCGCTCGAGCTCATCGCCGACGCCGCGGTGGCCGCGATGCGTGAGGCGACGGGCCACCAGGCCGCGGTGTGGGTCGGGTGCTCTATGGGTGGCTACATCGCGCTTGCCGTTGCGGAAAGGGAGCCAACGGCCGTAGCCGGCCTCGGGCTCATTTGCACGCGTTCCACGGCTGACAGTGCCGCGGAAGCGCGGCGCAGACGAGACCTAGCCGACGCGGTCGACGGCGCCGCCAAGCATCCGGCCCCGCGCAAGGTCGCGGAGGACCTAGTGGGCACACAAGGCGCCGCGCGCGAGGCGCTCGTCGCCGAAATCGAGGCGAACGTCGCGCGCCACAGCGGCGACGCGATCGCTTGGGGGCAGCGCGCAATGGCCGACCGCCCTGATCGCACAGAGGTGCTACGGACCATCGACGCACCGGCCGTGGTGATCATTGGTGAGCACGACGCCCTCGTGCCGCGCGCTGACGCAGAACTCATGGCCGACGTCCTCGATGTGGAACCCGTAGTCCTGGGCGGCGTTGGCCATCTCGCGGCCTTCGAAGCCCCAGACGCGGTGGCGCGGGCCCTGGCCCCGCTGTTCAGGTAGGCGGCGGTGGCAGTCCGGCGCCTGGTTGCGCGCGTGCCGCTTGACGCGCTCACCCCAACGTTTGTGGAAATCCGAGCTCGTCACGAGATCGCGGAGACCTATCCGGACGCTGTGCTGGCCGAGGCGCAAGCGGTGGCGGAGGCGTCGGGCGAATTGCCGCACGTGACAGGGGAGCGCGCCGACCGCACCGACGTGGAACTCGTGACGATTGACCCTGAAGGCTCGCGCGACCTTGACCAGGCGCTCGCGATCGAGCCGCGCGGCGACGGGTGGCTCGTGCGCTACGCGATCGCGGACGTGGCCGCTCACGTCGCACCCGGCGGGGCGATTGACCGCGACACGTGGACGCGCGTGGAGACTGTGTATTGCCCGGACAAGCGCGTGGGACTGCATCCGCCGCAGATGTCCGAGGGCTTCGCGTCGTTGCTTCCCGGCCAGCGCACAAAGGCCGCGTTGTGGTCCATCACGGTAGGCGCGGACGGCGAGCTCGGAGAGGCGAGCGTTGAGCGCGCATGGGTGATGTCTCGCCATCAGTACTCGTACGACCAACTGCAGCACCGCACGCCGGACGAGGCGAAGTCCCTGGTAGCGGCCATGAAGGGGTTAGGCGACGCCCGGCGCGCGCAGGTCAAGAAGCGAGGCGGCGTCACGCTGCCCAAGCCGTCGCAAGAGGTCGTTCGAGATGGACGGCAAGTTGGCGCTTGAGTTCAGGGCTGCGGTTGGCATCGAAGATGACAATGCGCAGGTCTCGCTGCTTACGGGCGAGGCGGCCGCGCGCATCATGCTCGAGGCAGGCGTTGGAGTCTTGCGCACCATGCCCCCAGCCCAGCCCAAGGACCTCGAGAGACTCCGGCGCCAAGCCATGGCGCTCGGTATCGCCTGGCCACATGACAAGGGCTACGCGGACGTGTTGGCCAGCCTCGACGTCGGCTCGCCGCGGGCCGCCGCGTTCCTGACGCAAGCCACCCGCCTCTTCAGGGGCGCCGCGTGGGAGGCATTTGACCCGCCCGCGCTCTCGGTGCCGGCGCAACGCGACCACGGCGCGCTCGCACGGCCGTACGCGCACGTTACGGCGCCGCTGCGGCGCCTCGTGGACCGCTACGGGACCGAGGTGTGCCTCGCGCACTGTGCCGGGCGACCCGTGCCCTCATGGGTGCACGAGGCACTTCCGGGGCTCGGCGCGGCCATGATGGCGGGCGTGCGCACGGGGTCGGCAGTGGACCGTGCGTGCGTTGATGCCGTCGAGGCGGCGGTGCTCGCGCCGCATGTCGGCGAGACCTTTGAGGCCGTTGGCCTCGACGACCGCACAGTGCAGATTGCCGAGCCCGCCGTGGTCGCCGGGTGCACGGGCGCGGTGAAGGTCGGGGAGCAGCAGCACGTGACGTTGGTTTCGGCCGACGCTGGTGGGGCTAAGTTCGCGACCGTTGGATCGGGCGACTAAGCTGCTCGCCAGTTGTTGCCGGCCTCGAGGCGGCCAGCGAGCGCGGAGGTGAGCGGCATCGACTCGCCGTCGCGAGCGCCGCGGCCCAGCTCAAGCAGCGGCTCCCCGGGCGGGATTGTGACGCCGGAGAATCGAGCGGCGAACCCGCCTGCCGTAGACAACACGTAAAACACGCCATCGGTGGAGATGCCGAGCGACCTGTCTCGCTTGAGGTACCAGCCGGTGACCTGTGTGCGATAGCGCGTTGACCCGTTGTAGGCGCGCGCGGTGAGGCGCTCAGTCGTCAGCCCCGCGGCGAGCGCGTCGCGGGCGAACTGCTCAATCAGCACCTTTGCCTTTGCGGATTCCGCTTCGCGCGCACGGGCCATCGCCTGAGCCTTGCGCAACGCGGCCTCACCGCGTTCGTCGGCCCAGGCCTCTGTCACTTCTTCGGATTCTGCTTGGGTTCGTCGCGCGGCTCGTCATCGCCGTCGGCCTCGGCAACTTCTGGCGCCTTAAGCCGCGTCGCGGCAGCGAGGTTGCCGATGGGGTCGTTGGAGAGCAGCGACCGCAGGTCGTCGAGGTAGCCGGTGATGGACTCGCGCTGTCGGTTGAGCTCTTCCACCTCGTGCTGAGCAGCCGTGCGTTCGCGCTCCGCATCGGCAACCGCCTCGGAGATGATGCCCTCGGCGTGCTCGCGAGACTCGGAGATGATCTCGTCTGCGTTGTTGCGAGCGTTGCCGAGCAACGTCTGCGAGTGCACCTCGGACTCTCGGCGCACAACTTCTGCGCGCTCGAGTGCCGCGGCTAGCCGCTCCTCCGCGAGTTCCGCGCGCGCTTGCGCATCGGCGACGAGCGCCTGCATGTCTGCTTGCACTTCCTCGTTCCGACGAGTGAGCTCGCGTTCTGCGTCTTCGCGCTTCTTTGCGATTTCCATCTGCAGGTCCTCGCGAGCGCGGCGTGCCTCCTCGCGAGCGGCCTCTGCCTCGTTGTGAGCGCTGGAGCGCTCGCTCGCTGCCGCCTCACGGGCTTCCATGAGGTGCTCGACGGCCTCTGCGCGTGCCGCCTCGAGCGTTGCCGCCGCATCGCGTTCTGCGTCTTCGCGGAGCTTCGCTGACGTGGCGGTCGCCGCCTCGAACGCCGCTGTCGCTTTGGCCTTGTGGGTCGCGACGTGCTCGTCGGTCTCCGCCCGCAGGGCCGCCGTGTCCGCATCCGCACTCGCGCGGAGCTCTGCGGTCTCACGCTGCGCGTTGTCGCGAAGCTCAGCGACCTCGGCCTCAACCGACGCGCGCAGTTCTTGCGCGTCGCGCTTCGCTTGCTTGAGTGTGGCTGCGGCCTCGGCCCTCTGCGACGCGACAAGAGCGTCGTGCTCGGCGCGCTCGTGGCCCAACTGGGCTTCGAGTGCCTCGCGCGCGGACGCGAGGCCGGCCTCGTGCTCTGCCTTTGCCTTCGCGATGTCTGTGGTCGCCTGGTTCAGCGAGGCGGCAAGCTCGGCCCGCTCACTCGCGAGCGCGGCATCGTGGTCTTGCCGCTCTTGTGCGAGCTGGGCCTCGGTCTCCGCCTTCACCGTGGCGATCGTGCTCTCGTGGCGCAAGCGCTCTTGCTTGAGCGACGCGTCGTGCGCTGCCCTGTCCTGGTCAACCTGCGCGGCAGCCGACGCCCGCATCTCGGCGATTTCCTCTTCGGCTGCGGCCGCGGCTTCCGCGGAATCCGCGCGCAACGCGCCAACCTCGGACTCCGCCGTCATGCGCAGGTCGGCAGCTTCCGCTTCTGCAGCCAAGCGCGCTTCAGCAGCATCGGAGTGCGCGGCGCCGAGGATCTCTTCTGCTCTCGCGTTGGCGTCCGCGAGACGACGGTCGGCTTCTGCGGCTACGCGCGTTGCCTCCGCTTGAGTTGCGGCAGACAAGGACTCAGCCTCTGCCCGCGCGGCGTTCAGGATTGCCTCGGCCTCCGAGCGCTGCTGCGTCGCCTCCGCGGTGGCGTCGGCAACGAGCTGCTCCGCCTCTGCGCGCGCCGTCTCGATGCGCTCTTGGGCGTCGCGCTGACTCGTGACGAGGTGCTCGGTGGTCTCGCGTTCCGTGCTCGCGCGCAAGGTGTGCAGCTCGCGATCCGCGGTGGCTTTGCGGTCTGCGATCTCGGCGTCTGCGTTTTGCGCGTTGCGCTCTGCCTCGCGCCGTGCGCGCTCGAGCACCTCGCTCGCTTGGCGCTCCGACGCCTCCTTGAGTGCGCCAGCTGCGTTCTCCGCCTGAGTCTTGATCTCGTCTGCCTCGCGACGGCTCTGGGCGAGGATCTCTGCCACTTCGTTGTCGGCCCGCGCGCGCAACTGCTGCGCGGCGACCGTCGCCCGCGCGACAGTGTCTTGCGCATGGGTGGTGGCCCGCGCCAAGACGTCAGAAGACTGTTCCTCTGCGGAACGCAGGAGGTTCTCTACCCGAGCGCCGAGGCCCTTGTACGTAGGCTTCTCCGCCTCACCAAGAGCCTTGTTGGCCTCCTCAAGCGACTTGGTCGCAGCCTTCGCCTTGTCCGCGCTCGCGGCCGCAGCCTGCTGAGCGCTCGCAAGATCTGCCTCGAGGCGAGCAATGTGAGCCGCGACCGCGTCTCGGTCAAAGCCACGCATCGTGACAGGAAAGGGGAGGTTCTCCTCGGACATGTGCACTCCTTCGTTCGCCACACGGTGATCTGACCGCAGGGGGCGCCGCTAACAGGGTAGTGCGCGCGAGAGTAGTAACAAAAGCGACGGTTGGCCCTCCTCGTGCGTTACTCCTAGAGTGTCTTGACGAATGTAAGGAGTTTGCCAGTGACGTTGCGGACAGCCAGCCTCATTGCAGGGGTGCTCGGACTGATCCTTCTGGCGGTGGGTCTTGTCGCCAACTGGGTCAAACCCGAGGCTTCGGCGACCCCCACAGCGCAGATTGGCGCGACCGTTGTGGTGATCCCACCCGAGGTACTTGCCCTTTCGCCCGACGCAGTGCTCACCATCAGCGGCGACGGCGAGTTGGCAGCGCACACCGCGCGCACTCAGGACGTCGCGGCATGGACTGATAGCCGCACCGCCGTGGAGGTCACGGGGATTTCCGACTGGGAGACGCTCGCGACCACGAAGACTGAACCTGCGCCAAGCCCGTCGCCAACGGTCTCACCCTCTGCGTCGCCGAGCCCGTCCGCGAGCCCAGCGAGCACAAAGACGCCCGCTACGACCAAGACGCCCGCAGCCTCGGCCTCCGCGAGCCCCGGAGCGTCGCCGAACGCGACGGCGAGCCCCACTCCGAGCCCCGCGCCAACCCCGCTGGGCTCGCAGGACATCTGGCGTGCTACCGCCCAGCAAGCGAACACGTACACGGTTGATGCCGCTGACGTCCCCGTTGGCCTCACGCTCGTCGTGGAGTCGCTCGGCGACGCTAAGGTCAGTTCGGCATCGCTCACGTTGCCCCGCGTCGTCGATGACGCGTGGATCAGCCAAGTTCTGTGGTGGGGCGTCGCGCTGACGATCGTCGGCCTTATCGCGCTTATCGCGCTGTTCATCGACGTGCGTCCCGCACAGACAAAGGGGGAGGAGTGGCTCGCGTATCGCTCCCGCATCGGTTCCGGAAAGGCCGACGCGAAGCCGGGGAGCAGGCGCTCGCGCCGGGCCCACGGAGCCGCCGTTCCCGTCGCGGAGATTCCCGCGGAGCCCACCACCGGAGCCATTCCCAAGGTAGTTGACAAGGCGCCGGACGGACCGGTGCCTCTGATAGCGCTGAGCGGCCCCGTGCCGCCGCTCGCCCCCGAGCCGCCAGACGGGGCGTTCGAACCGCCGGCTGACGACGACGCAGAGGGGAACCGCTCATGAAGCGCTCACTCGCTGCCGCCGTTGCGGCCGTCATCGTGGTCTCACTTAGCGCGTGCACGCCTCCGGTGCCAGAGGTCTCTTCAGCGCCGTCGCCCTCTGCGGCAGCCGCAGTTGTCGATTCTCAAGTGGAGCGCATCGTTCCGGAGACCTCGAGCCAGCTCGCCGCCGCGGACACCGCGATGGACGCGACCCTGCTCACGAACCGCGTCGGCGGCAACGCGAAGATCGTGCGGGCCGCGGAGTACACCCAGCAGAAGGCAGACAAGACGGCTCTCCCTGACGTGATCCCCAGCGCAACGCAGGCGGTGTACGTCTCGGGGGCCGACACGTGGCCGCGCCTGCTTATTGGAGTAACGGAGCAGCCAGCTCAAGACGTCACACCGGTCGTCATGCAATGGGTGCAGGACTCGGTGTCGAGCGACTATCAGCTGCGCGGTTGGGCGCACATGATTCCCGGTGCCACCCTTCCCGCGATGGCGGGCCCCAACACCGGAGCCGCGCAGCTTTCGCTCACGGACCCCGATGTTTCGCCAACGCCGAAGGTCGCGGTCGACAACTACATCAAACTGTTGCAGGAGGGCGCTAAGAGTCCGCTCAACGCCACGTTCGCGCCCGACACGTACCGCGACCAACTGTTTACGGCGCGCACGGTGCTTACGGGAGCCGCGAAGAAGGCGGGCGGCACCTACGCCGACACCATCACCTATGACGAGACCGCAACTTACGCCATGCAGACGGCGGACGGGGGAGCTCTTGTCTTCGTGCCGGTGACGGTGCGGTCGGCCTTCACCGTCAAGAACGCCAAGGTGTCGATTCCTGCCGCGGACCTTGCGCTGCTGACTGGCCCCAAGCTGACGAATCAGGTGGTGCACTCGTACCTCGACGTTGTGGTGCTCTACATTCCCGGACCCGCGGTTGGCTCCAATCCAGGTGTCGTAGCTGCCGAGCACAACCTTGTGCGGGTGAGCGCCAAGTGACCATTCCGCCGATGAGGGGTGCGGTGGATCTCGCCGCGCTCGCCGCGCAGGCCCGACGCTCGGAACAGGGCGCGCCGCAAGGAGCCGTCGAAGTGACGGAACAGTCGCTAGAGGCGTTGGCCCAAGCCTCGCTGAAAGCGCCAGTCTTGCTCGTGTTCGTCTCGGCAGCGTCGCCTGCCTCTGAAGAACTTGCGGTGCGTCTCGCGCGCGTGTGTGAGGACGAAGGCGGCACCATCACGGTAGGGGCGTGCGACGTCGACGCGGAGCCCGCGATCGCCCAAGCGCTGCAGATCAGCGCGGTCCCCGCTGTGGTCGCGCTGCTCGGCGGGCGCCCTGCTCCGGTGTTTCAAGGATCAGCGGACGACACTCAATTGCGCGAAATGGTGCGCCAGCTCATGCAAGTGGCGCGCGAAGCGGGCCTGCCGACGCCAACGGGCGAGGTGCCAGAACCCGCGGAAGCGCCCTTGCCTCCGCTGCACCAGGAGGCTTACGACGCCATAGAGCGCGATGACCTCGTTGGCGCCATTGCCGCATATGAGAAGGCCCTGCGGGAAAATCCGCGTGACGGCGAAGCCAAAGCTGGATTGGCACAAGTGAAGCTCATGTCGCGCACGCGCGAGGTCGACGCGCAGGCCGTTCGAGCGGCAGCCGCGGCGCCGGGTGCCGACGCGGCGAGTCAGCTCGCGGTCGCCGATCTTGATGTGCTTGGCGGTGCGGTGGAGGACGCCTTCGCGCGACTGCTCGACGTGGTGCGTGCCTCGCCAGGAGACGAGCGAGACGCGGCACGCGAACGGCTCGTTGAACTGTTCGACGTGGTCGGCTCCGATGACCCGAGGGTAATCGCAGGGCGCAGATCACTCGCCGCCGCGCTTAACTGAGACTTATTAGCAGCAGCCGGCTCGCCTCACGTCGTCGACGGGCGTAGCAAGACCGCGCCGAGCGGCGGAAGTCGCAGCGTGGTCGACGCGGGTTGGCCCTTCCACCCTTTTGGCGCGGCCTCGACGCGCCCCATGTTCCCTACGCCGGATCCGCCGTACAGGCTCGAGTCCGTGTTGAGCAGCTCATCCCAGGTGCCCGCTTGCGGGAGACCAAGTCGGTATCCCTCGTGGGGCACGCCGGCAAAGTTGACCGCCACGACCACCGGCACGCCCGTAGAGTCATAGCGCACGTAGGCGAGCACGTTGTGCTCCGAGTCGTCGGCGTCGATCCATTGAAAGCCTGCGGGGTCGGAGTCGCGCTCCCATAGCGACGGCGTCGACTTGTAGAGCGCGTTGAGGTCGCGCACGAGGTCCCTCAGGCCGCTATGCAGGCCGTCTTCAAGGTGCCACCAGTCCAGCGAGCGACCCTCAGACCACTCGGCCTCCTGGCCAAACTCGCAACCCATGAAGACGAGCTGCTTCCCTGGGTGCGTCCACTGGTATGCGAGCAGCGCGCGCACGCCGGCAATCTTCTGCCAGTGGTCGCCCGGCATGCGGTCGATGAGCGACCCCTTGCCGTGCACCACCTCGTCATGGCTGATGGGCAGCAGGAATTGCTCCGAGAACGCGTACATGAGCGAGAACGTAATCGTGTGGTGGTGGTACGAGCGGTTGATGGGCGCCTCTTGCATGTAGCGCAAGGTGTCGTTCATCCAGCCCATGTTCCACTTGAGGCCAAAGCCCAAGCCCGCCGCGCATTGGTTGGCGCGGTGACGCCCGGCCACGCGGTGGACTCCTCCGCGATCATGACGATGCCGGCGTTCGCGCGATACGCGACCGCGTTGGCTTCTTGCAAGAACGCGATCGCGTCGAGGTTCTCGCGGCCGCCGTGGACGTTCGGCCGCCACTGGCCCGCCTCGCGCGAGTAGTCGAGGTAGAGCATCGACGCGACGGCGTCAACGCGCAGGCCGTCAGCGTGGAACTCCTCCAGCCAATACGAGGCGTTCGCCACAAGGAAGTTGCGGACCTCTGGCCGCCCAAAGTCGAAGACGAACGTTCCCCAGTCCGGCTGCTCGCCGCGCAGCGGGTCCGGGTGCTCGTACAGAGGGCGTGCCGTCGAACCGACCGAGCGCCCATTCGTCCTTGGGGAAGTGGCCCGGCACCCAGTCGAGAATCACGCCAATGCCGGCTTGGTGCAGCGAGTCAACGAGGAAACGGAAGTCGTCGGGAGAGCCGAAGCGCGACGTCGGCGCGTAGTACGACGAGACCTGGTAGCCCCACGAACCGCCGAACGGGTGCTCCATGACGGGCATGAACTCCACGTGCGTGAAGCCAAGGTCCTTGACGTATGCCACGAGCTCTTTCGCGAGATCCCGGTAGCTGAGGCCCTGGCGCCACGAGCCAAGGTGGACCTCGTAGATGCTCATGGGCGACTGGTGCGGCTGGTGGTGCGGTCGGTCGGCCATCCACGCCTCGTCGTTCCACGCGTACGACGCTTTCGGTGACGACCGACGCGGTTTGCGGCGGGAGCTCCGCGTACTTGGCCATGGGGTCGGCCTTCTGGCGCCAGCGCCCGTCCTTGCCGAGGATCTCGTACTTGTACGCGGTGCCGTTGCCGATGCCGGGGATGAACAGCTCCCACACGCCAGAGACGCCAAGCGAGCGCATCGCGTGCGTTGCGCCTTGCCACATGTTGAAGTCGCCGACGATGCGCACTGCTCGCGCGTTGGGCGCCCACACGGCGAAGGCCGTGCCGGTGACGTCGCCGAGCACCGAGGGGTAGCGCTTGACGTTCGCGCCGAGCACGTCCCACAGCCGTTCGTGGCGGCCCTCGCGAATGAGGTGAAGGTCCAGCTCGCCCAGCGTCGGCAAGAAGCGGTAGGGGTCGTCCGTGATCACCGGGTCGGCGTCATACGTGACGTGCACGCGATAGTCGGGGGCGTCGGCGCCTGGAATCTCGGCCACCCACACGCCGTGGTGCTCGTGAGTCGCGGCAAAGGTGCCGGCGAGCGTCTCGATCTCAACTACGGATGCAAGCGGCCGCAAGACGCGAATGGTGACGGCGCCGTCGGCCACATGCGGGCCCAGCACAGAGTGAGGCTGGTAGTAGGTGCCCGCCGCGACCTCCGCGAGAACCGATTCGTCGACGCTTAGCCACGGCGCACCGCCAGCCAGTAGAACGAGTGGGGCGCGAACGTCAGACGCAACGAGCCGTCTTGGTCCACGTCTTGGAAGGCAGTCTTGTGCACGATCGTGCTCACCTTTCTTCCCGCGTGTTCCGGCAGTGATAGCAGGGCCGACGACTGGCGCGATGAGAAGTTCATCGCTACCAGCACCGACTCCTCCGGATGGGTCCTGAGGAACGAGAATACTGAAGGGTTGTCGCAAGGGACGTCTTCATAGCCACCGTCCGAGAACGCGGGGTGCTCCGCGCGGGCCGCGAGGAACCGGCGCAACCAGTACAACAAGCGAGGTGTCCTGGCTCAGATCTCGCTCCACATTGACGCCGTTGTAGTGGTGCAAGAGCGACTGCACGATGGGCAGGTACAGCGCGCCAGGGTCCGAGTCGGAGAAGCCTGCGTTGCGGTCAGGGTTCCACTGCATGGGCGTGCGCACCGAGTCGCGATCGGGGAGCCACACGTTGTCGCCCATCGCGATCTCGTCGCCGTAGTACAGGCACGGGGTGCCCGGCAAGCGACAGGATCAGCGCGTGGGCGAGTTCGAGCGCGTGGCGCGAGTTGTCGAGCAAAGGAGCGAGCCTGCGGCGGATTCCGGTGTGCGCCTTCATCTGAGGGTGCGGCGCGTACCAGTCGAACATCTGGTGGCGCTCTTCCGGCGTGACCATCTCAAGCGTGAGCTCGTCGTGGTTGCGCAGGAACGTGGACCACTGGCCGTTTGCGGGCGGCACGGGCGTGTCGTGGAGCACCTCGCGCAGCAGCGTGGCGTCCTCGGCCTTGATCGAGTAGAAGATGCGCGGCATGACGGGGAAGTGGAAGCACATGTGGCACTCCGGCTCTTCGTCGGTGCCGAAGTACTCCGCGGCCTCGTGCGGCGGCTGGTTCGCCTCCGCAAGCAACACGGCGCCGGGGGACTCGCGGTCGACGAGCGCGCGCAGCTCGCGCAAGAACGCGTGAGTGCGGGGGTCGTTCTCGCCCGCGTTGCCCTCGTCCTCAAAGAGATACGGCACGGCGTCGAGCCGGAAGCCGTCGATGCCTTTGGCGAGCCAGAAGCTCGCGATGTCGAGCATCTCTTGGCGCACGGCAGGGTTCTCAAAGTTGAGGTCCGGCTGGTGGGAGTAGAAGCGGTGCCAGTAGTACTGCTCGCGCTACCGGGTCCCACGCCCAGTTGGACGTCTCGACGTCGGTGAAGATGATGCGTGCGTCGAGCCACTTGTCGTTGGTGTCGGTCCACACGTAGTAGTCGCCGTACGGGCCGTGGCGGTCGTGGCGCGACGCCTGGAACCACGGGTGCTGGTCGCTCGTGTGGTTCATGACGAGGTCGATCGTGATCCGCATCCCGCGCGCGTGGACCTCGTCGATGAGCTCCTCAAAGTCCGCCATGGTGCCGTAGCGCGGGATCGATGCCGCGGTAGTCGGCGACGTCGTAGCCGCCGTCTCGCAAGGGCGAAGGGTAGAACGGCGGAAGCCACAGCGCGTCGACGCCGAGCCATGCCAAGTAGTCGAGGCGCTTGATGAGGCCCTCGCAGGTCGCCGATGCCGTCGCCGTCGCGAGTCGTGATACGCGCGCACCAGCACCTCGTAGAACACGGCGGTGCGGTACCAGAGCGGGTCGTTCGTGAGATCGCGCTCGCGCTTGGGGAGGGACCGCAAGAGGCGCTTCATGAGAGCCTCACCGCCGCCGCGTGCGCGAGCGTTACCGCGGGATCGAAACGGACGAAGAACTCCCGACCCCACTGGAACGTGGCCCCGGTGACGGCGTCGTCCACCGTCAGCACTGCGTCGTCCATTAGGCCCATCGCTCCAGGTCAAGCCACACCACGCCCTCCTGGATGTTGTGCGCGTCGAAGCTGACAACGGTGATCACGGTGTCCGCCTTGCCGCTGGGCGACTCCGCGGCGCTGAGGTGGCGCGAGAAGCACAGCACGTTGGGGTTGGATGACGGGTGAACCGTGAGTCCGCGCAGACGGCGCAGCGCGGGGTGGCGCGCACGCAGCCGGTTGAGGTGTGGTGAGCAGCGACTCGATCCCGTACACGTCAGCGTGCGCCCAGTCGCGGGCCTTGTACTCGTACTTCTCGTTGTCGATCTGCTCCTCGACGCCCGGACGCGGCACGTTCTCGACGAACTCGTAGCCCGCGTAGATGCCGTAGCTGGGGAGCCGCGGTCGCCGCGAGCACGGCGCGCATCCTGTACAACGGCGCGCCGCCGCGCTGCATGTCTGGCGTGAGGATGTCGTGCGTCGTTGGCCAGAAGTTGGGGCGCATGTAGAACGACGACGGCCCGTGAGTTCCTCGAGGTACTCGCGCCATCTCCGCGGCGCTTTGGCGCCACGTGAAGTACGTATAGCTCTGGTGGAAGCCGATCTTCGCGAGCGTGTGCATCATCGCGGGCCGCGTGAACGCCTCCGCAAGGAAGATCACGTCGGGGTGGTGCTCCTCAAAGTGCGCGAAGCAGCCGTTCCCAGAAGGTGAGCGGCTTGGTGTGCGGGTTATCCACGCGGAACAGCGTCACGCCCGCGTCAACCCAATGCTCGAGCACCGCCTGATGGCCTCGTAGATGCCCTCGGGGTCGTTGTCGAAGTTCAGCGGGTAGATGTCCTGGTACTTCTTGGGCGGGTTCTCCGCATATGCGATGGTGCCGTCGAGTCTGCGTGGTGAACCACTCAGGGTGCTCCGTGACCCACGGGTGGTCCGGCGAACACTGCAGCGCGAGATCGAGCGCCACCTCGAGCCCCGCCTCGTGGGCGTGGGCCGTGAAGTTCCGGAACTGGCGCAAGGTGCCGAGATCGGGGTGGATGCCGTCGTGGCCGCCCTCCGGCGACGCCAATCGCGTAGGGGCTGCCGGGGTCGCTCGGCTCGGCTTTGAGCGAGTTGTTGCGACCCTTGCGGTGCGTTGTGCCGATGGGGTGAATCGGCGTCAGGTACACCACGTCAAAACCCATCGCGGCGATTCCTGGCAGGCGCTTTGCGGCCGTTGTAAAGGTGCCCGACGTCCACTCGCCCGTGCGCTTGTTGAGTTTCGCCCCCTCGGAGCGAGGAAAGATCTCGTACCAGGCCGACGCCAGCGCTCGCTCGCGTTGCACCATCAGCGGGTAGTCGGGCGAGCTACGTCACGTGGTCGCGCAGTGGTGCGGCGTGCGAGGACGGCACGCACTTCGTCGCGACAACGCTGGGGCGAGGCGCGACTCCGGATCTTGGTGGCCATCCGTGAGCGCGGCGATCGCGTCGCGAAGCAACTGTTGGCGCTCCTCTGGGCGGCGCACCTCGTCGACCGCGCGAGTGAGCACCGCGACGCCCTCGTCGAGCATCAGCTGCACGTCGACGCCCGCGTGGACCTTGAGCGCGAGCGGCGTGCGCCCACGTACCAAAGGGGTCCGACCAGGCCTCAACCCGGAACGTGTGTGGCCCCTCGATGCTCGGCAGGTACGTCGCCTCGTAGAGGCTGTTGCCCCACTCCTTGAGCGGCATCGGCAGAGCTTGGGTGCGGCCCGTGGGGCGGGTGACGACCACCGTGGCTCCCTCGGCGTCGTGCCCCTCGCGGAAGATCGTGGCGGTGATCGGGACGGCCTCGCCCACTACCGCTCGAGCGGGCCAACGGCCGCCTTCGAGCACCGGGCCAACTCCCACGATGGGAATTCTGCCCACCGACAGAACCTGGGGCGCTGGCATATATCGAAACTACTAGGGTTTTCGCTCCGGGGGTGAATCGTGGGGCCGTTGCGGTGGCGAGATCGACTCCGTCGTGCTGGAGGTCTCAGGCGCTCTCGCGCACCACAAGCAACGTGGGAAGCACAACGGAAGCCGGCTCCTGGCCGTCGATGACGCGCAGCAAGAGGTCCACCATATTGTCGCGACACTTGATCAAACGGCTGTCGCATCGTTGTCAACGGGGGGTCGAGGCTCGCGGCAAGGCCGGAGTCGTCAAACCCTGCAACCGCCACATCCTGAGGTACGCGCTTACCATTTCGCCGCAAAGTGGCCATCGCGCCGGACGCCATGAGGTCCGACGCTGCAAAGACGGCATCGATGTCTGGAGCGCGGTCGAGCAGTCGCTGCATCGCCTCCGCGCCTGACTCTGTTGTGTAGTCACCTTGCTCAACGAGAGCGGGGTCAAAGCGGTCGCCGAGCTCTTCCTGGAAGCCGACGAGGCGAAAGCGGCCGCCGGGAGTGTCGGGCGGACCCGTGATGGTTGCGATGCGCCGATACCCGCGGTCCACGAGGTGCCTCGTCATGGCGCGTGCGGAGCCGATCTCATCCACCTGCACGCTCGGCACGTTGTCCGCGCGACCAAGCACGCCGCCACACGACACGGTCGGCACGCCCGCAGCAATGAGCGAGTCGAGGAGCGGCTCCGACTCGTGAGAGGACACAAGGAGGACGCCATCAACGTGACCGCCCGAGACGAATTTCGCCACGCTTTCCCGTTCAGCAGGCGTGCCGGCGACTAGCAGGACAAGCGTCATGTGACGCCGTGCGAGCGACTCCGCGGCGCCGCGCAAGAGGATCGAGAACGTGGGATCTGCGAAGAGAAGGTGTTGCGGTTCGGTAAGCAAAAAGGCGACGGAGTTTGCGCGGCCCGTGGCGAGCGAGCGGGCGTGGTGGTTGGCCTGATATCCCGTTGACTCAATCGCCTCGTCAACCGCCTTGCGTGCCTCGGGGGACACCCAGTGTCCGCCATTGATGACTCTGGACACGGTGCCGCGAGAGACTCCGGCGGCCGCCGCAACATCGCGAATGGTTGGCTTGCGGTTCTTGGTCGGTGTTGCCACAAATCGAAAGCGTAGTGCTCGAAACGATTGAAGTCGGGCGCAACGCTGGGATCGGTCACAGATTGGTAACAAAGAGGCTATCAAAACGGCAACATTGGCAAGTAAGCGCTTACACTGGGACCGGTCACAGTGCTTAAATGCCACAATGAGTTGATCGAGCCGACCGCTCGCCCACCCGACCCAATGGAGTGTCATGACCTCGCCAGTTGCCTGGCCGGCCGTATCAGGGATCGCCTATGGAGGCGACTACAACCCTGAGCAATGGCCGCGCACGACGTGGCTTGACGACGTGCGGCTCATGCGAGAAGCCGGCGTGAACTTGGTTTCTGTCGGCATCTTTTCTTGGGGACTCATCGAGACTTCTGAAGGCGTCTTCGACTTCTCTTGGCTCGACGAGATCCTTGACTTGCTGCACGCCAACGGCATCGCGGCAGACCTTGGCACCCCCACCGCTTCGCCGCCAGCGTGGTTCTTCGCGAAGTACCCCTACGCGCGCACAGTCAATAAGGACGGCGTCGTGATGGGCTTCGGCTCGCGCGGCATGGCATCCCACTCAAGCTGGCGAGTACACCAAGGCGATCGCGAACTTTGCGGGCGAAATCGCGCGCCGCTACGCCAAGCACCCCGCAGTGGTGATGTGGCATGTCCACAACGAATACGGCGTCCCCGTTGGCGAGGACTATTCGGACACGAGTGTTGGCGCCTTCCGCGAGTGGCTCGCGGCGCGTTACGGCAGCCTTGCCGCGCTGAACGACGCATGGGGCACCGCTTTCTGGGGCCAGCACTACGAGGAGTGGAACCACGTTGGCGCTCCGGCCGCCGTGCCGTCGGCGATCAACCCCGCGCAGAAACTTGACTTCATGCGCTTCACCGACGCCAAGTTGCGCGAGTGCTACATCGTCGAGCGCGACGCGATCAGGGCGTATGCCGCCCAGCCCATCACCACCAACTTCATGGCTCACCAGTCGTTCACCACCGAGTTGTGGGAGTGGGCCAAGATCGTCGACATTGTCGCGAACGACCACTACCTCACTGCGGCAGACGATGAAGGCGAGATCGGCCTCGCGCTCGCCGCGGACTACACCCGTTCGCTCGCGGGCGGCAGGCCGTGGATCTTGATGGAGCACTCGACGTCCGCCGTTAACTGGCAGCCGCGCAATGTCGCCAAGCGCCCTGGCGAGATGGCGCGCAACGCGCTGTCCCACTTTGGCCGCGGCGCCGACGCGATCTTGTTCTTCCAGTGGCGCGCCTCACGCTTTGGTGCGGAGAAGTTTCACTCGGCGATGCTCCCGCACGCAGGCACAGAGTCCCGTGTCTGGAAAGAGGTTGTGGAACTGGGCGCAACGCTCGGCAAGCTCGGCCCCGTCAAGGGTGCCGCGGTAACCGCGTCTGTTGCATTGCTCTACGACCTCGAGTCGATCTGGGCACAAGAGCTCGAGTGGCGGCCCTCGATCGATCTGTCACCGCGCGAGCGCATTCGCGCGTTCTACGAGCGCCTGTGGCGAGACGGCGTGACAGTCGATTTTGCCCACCCGAGCGCAGATTTGTCTGGCTACAAGCTGGTCGTCGCTCCAGCGTCGTACCTCCTTAGCAAGGCCGACGCTGCCAACCTCACCCACTTCGTGGAACAAGGCGGCACGCTGCTGGTTTCCTGCTTCAGCGCGATCGTTGACGAGAACGACGCCGTGCACGAGGGCGGTTATGGCGCCCCGCTGCGCGACGCGCTCGGTGTCACCGTTGACGAGTATCTTGCCGCTCCGCGAGGGCGTCACCGAGAGCGCCAAACTCGCTGACGGCACCGAACTCACGCCCACGGTGTGGCAAGAGGACGTGCGGCTCGAGGGCGCGCAGGTGATCGCGACGCACACGAGTGGGCCTGGCGCGGGGCAGCCGGCCGTGACGCGCAACCAGCACGGGTCGGGCCACGGTTGGTACGTGGGCACGGTGCTTTCCGTCGCCGATCTGGCGCCCGTGCTTA
This sequence comes from uncultured Actinomycetota bacterium, assembly GCA_963757685.1. Lineage (GTDB taxonomy): Bacteria > Actinomycetota > Actinomycetes > Actinomycetales > Demequinaceae > Demequina. Next base: position 114,044 of record CAVWSW010000005.1, read on the forward strand.
GCGGCGTGTACGAGGACGCGGGCATCACAGCGTCGGGCCTACCCGAGCGTGTGGAACTGATCACGCGCCATGGATCAGAAGAAGATTTCGTCATCGCGATCAATCATCGCGACGACCCCGTGACGCTTGCCGTCGCGGGTCAGAACTTACTTTCCGGCGAGACTCTCGCCGGGGAGTGGGAGCTCGGGGCTGGGGACGTCGCGGTGATCCGCGCGCCGTCTGCCCACGAAGGGGGTGGTACCTGATTGCCGCCACCCCAAAGTTACAAAGGCCGCTAGGCAGGAAACCACACAACTGAAGCGGGACGTGATTCCGCAAACCAAGTCGCAATGACGCGAACTCACCAGAGGAGCGCAATGTGGCACAAACCTGGAAGGAATTTCCATGATTAAGAAGATCGGCATCGGCGCCGCAGTAGTTGCGGTAGCCGGATTGCTGGCAGCGTGCAGCTCCGGCGATGACCCAGCGTCGCCCTCTGCGATGCCATCAGAGAGCACGCCAGCCATTGACGGCACCGGCGTAACGCTCACCATTTGGGTTGACGAGAACCGCCAGCCGGCCATCGAGGCAGCAGCCAAGACGTTTGAGACCGAGACCGGCGCCAAGGTCGAGACCGTTGTCAAGAACTTTGGCGACATTCGTGCTGACTTCATCGCGCAGGTCCCCACCGGCGAGGGTCCCGACCTGACGATCGGCGCTCACGACTGGCTCGGTTCGCTCGTGACTGCCGGCGTTGTGGCGCCCGTTGACATCTCTGCGGTCGCTGACCAGTTCGAGCCCGTGTCGACGGCGGCATTCACGTACGACGGCCAGACCTACGGCCTCCCGTATGCCACCGAGGCCGTTGCGCTCATCGCCAACACGGACCTCGTTGGCACCGACGCCCCCACCACGTGGGACGACATGATCGCCAAGGGCACTGCGGCTGGGACTGACAAGCCGTTCGTGATCAACGTTGGCGGCACCACTGGTGACGGCTACACGATGTACCCGTTCCAGACGTCGTTTGGCGCCCCTGTGTTTGTGCAGGCAGCTGACGGCTCGTACACCAACGAGGTCGGCATGGGCGGCGACGCTGGCACCGCTTTCGCTAAGTGGCTCGGAGCCAACGGCGAAAAGGGCACCGGCATCATCTCCACTGACATCGACTACGACACCAACAACACGCTGTTCACCGGCGGCAAGGCGCCGTACACGGTGGCGGGCCCGTGGGTTATCCAGGGCTACAAGGACGCAGGCATGAACCTCGCCGTGTATCCGGTTCCTTCTGCGGGTGGCGAAGTTGCCGCTCCGTTCGTGGGTGTGCAGGGCTTCTACTTGAGCTCGCAGTCCAAGAACGCGCTCATCGCGAACGCGTTCCTGACTCAGTACATGGCTACGCCAGAGGCTCAGATGGCTCTGTACGAAGCTGACCCACGCATCCCGGCCATGATCTCGGTCGAGGACGAGGTGTCGAGCGACCCGATCGTCGCAGGCTTCGCTTCCTCCGCCAAGCTCGGCGTCCCGATGCCGTCCATCCCCGAGATGGGTTCGGTGTGGGACCTCTGGAACGCAGCAGAGGTGAAGGTCATCCAGGGTGCGGACCCCGCCGCCACCTGGAACAAGATGATCGACGACCTCAACGCAGCGATCGGCGCCGCCTAGGCGCATGAGTGGTGGGGTGGGGCGCGTCAGTTAGCGCCCCACCCCACCAACTCGCCGCGTGCGCGGCACAATGAGTGTGGGACTACCCGGGAGAGCAAAGATGCCGTCCACCGCTGTCGAGACCCCTGAGGCGCCGCCGCAGAGCCAGTCGCTAGCGCGCCGCTGGCAGGGCATGGGCTGGGGGTTCCTCGGCAAGCTCGGCCTGATGATGCTCGTCAACGCCTTTGGGCTTGCCACGATCTTCTCGGCCCTCAACGCGAAGGCGTGGGGCATCCTCATCGCGATGGTCGTGCTGCTCGTCGTCGCCGACATCGTCTACTTCACGAAGCGCTTCGTCCCGCTCAAATACATCTTGCCCGGCCTCATCTTCCTGTTGGTTTTCCAGGTGTTCACGATGGCGTACACGGGCTACGTCGCCTTCACCAACTACGGTACTGGCCACAACCTCACGCAACAGCAGGCAATAGACGCCAACCTCATCCAGAACGAGAAGAAGGTCGACGGCTCGCCTAGTTATCCACTCACCATCCTTCGCGATCGCGGGGAGCTGGGGTTCGCGATCGTCGACAACGGCGTCGTGAAGGCTGGTACCGCGGAGGCGCCGCTTCAGGAGGTGCCCGACGCCGTGGTTGACGGTTCTGGCCGCGCCACCAAAGTGCCGGGTTTCGACGTAGTGCCGGTGTCCGAGGTCTACTCCGACCAAAACTTGCAAAAGCAAGTGGTGGTGCTGCGTGTGCCGGTCTCTGAGGACTCCAACGAAGGCTCGATCCGTACCCAAGACGCGATCATCGGGCGCCATCTATCGTTCCACCTTGGTGTGGAGCGAGGAACTCCAGACAATGACAAACGTCGACACCGGCGTTGTCTACGTCGCGGATCACAACACGGGCTCGTTCGTTGCCGAGGACGGGTCTACGCTGCCCGTCGGTTGGCGCGTGGTGGTGGGCTTCCAGAACTTCACCAAGGCGCTTACGGACCCCAACTACGCGGGGCCTTTGCTCAAGGTCACGGCGTGGACGTTCGCGTTTGCGATCCTTACGGTGCTCTCGAGCTTCTTCGTTGGGCTGATCCTGGCGATCATCTTCAACGACGATCGAGTTCGCGGCCGCAAGGTCTGGCGCACGCTTTTCATCCTGCCGTACGCGTTCCCCGCGTTCATGTCCGCGCTCTTGTGGAAGGGCATGCTGAACCGCCAGTTCGGCATCATCAACGACTGGTTCTTCGGCGGTGCAAACATTCCGTGGCTCGCAGGATCCGTGGCTCGCGCGCTTCTCCGTGCTCGCGGTGAACCTCTGGCTGAGTTATCCGTACTGGTTCTTGGTGTGCACGGGCGCGCTCCAGGCGCTCCCCAAGGAGACCATGGAGGCGTCGCGCATTGACGGCGCCGGAGCCTCGCGGCAGTTCCGCTCCATCACGTTGCCGTTGCTCCTCATCTCCACTGCGCCGCTCGCGATTGCGTCCTTCGCCTTCAATTTCAACAACTTCACGATCATCTGGATGCTGACCGAGGGTGGCCCAGCCATGCCGGAATCCAACACCGGGCTTGGGCTATACGGACCTCCTGATCTCGGCGATATATCGAATATCAGGGGTGCAAGGCGGCAAGGCCGACTACGGCCTTGCGTCGGCGTTGTCGATCCTCGTCTTCATCGTCGTTGGCGTCGTGTCCGCGATCGCCTTCCGCCAGACTCGCAAGCTTGAGGAGTTCTAGCCATGACTACAACAACTCCCGCGGTTACGGAGGCCTCGAAGCCAGAAAAGGCGAAGAGGACGCCCACGAAGCGATCCAGGTGGCTCGTTGAGGTCGCGTGGAAGTACCCGGTCGCCGTTCTTGGTGGTGTTCGTCGCGGCATTCCCGCTCGTGTATGTGCTCTCCGCGTCCTTTGCCACAGGGCGGCTCGCTCGCTGGCTCCAGCAAGCTGTTCTCGCAGTTCAGCTTGGCCAACTACCAGGCACTGGGGGAGACCAAATACTGGACGTGGGTGCTCAACACGCTCGAGGTGGGTTTCGCCACGGCGATTGGCGCCACCCTCATGGGCGCCGCAGCCGCGTACGCGTTCTCGCGGTTCCGTTTCAAGGGCCGCCGCACGTCGCTGACGAGCCTGCTGATCGTCCAGATGTTTCCGCAGACCGTCGCGTTCATCGCGGTGTTCTTGCTGCTGCTGGCGCTCGGAAACGTCGTCCCCGCGCTTGGCCTCAACTCCAAGATTGCGCTGATCTGCGTCTACTTGGGCGGCGCGCTTGGCGCCAACACGTTCCTCATGTACGGCTTCTTCAACTCCGTGCCCACGGAGATCGACGAGTCGGCAAAGGTGGACGGCGCCACGCACGCGCAGACGTTCTGGCGCCTCATCATGCCGCTCGTGACGCCCATCCTCGCGGTGGTCGCGTTGCTGAGCTTCATGGTCGCCTTTGGCGACTTCATCCTGTCCAAGATCGTGTTGACCAAAGAGAGCAACTGGACGCTCGCCGTTGGCATGTACAACTGGGTTTCGGATCAGCTCGTGGCGAATTGGGGCCTCTTCGCGGCTGGCGCCGTGATCGCGGCTATCCCCGTGCTCGTACTGTTCCTCGCCCTGCAGCGCTACATCGTTGGCGGCCTCACGGCCGGCTCGGTCAAGGGCTGATCGATGCGCCTATCCTCTCGCTTGCGATCAGCCATCGCCGCGCTGGGAGCGGTCACAGTGGCGCTCACGCGTCGCGGCATGTAACGACGACTCTGGACCCGTGGAGGCCGGCATCGTGGTGAACAAGGTGGAAAACCTTCCAGACGACTTCGCTGCGGGCGTTGACGTCTCCACGGTGCTCGTCGCTCGAGGAGTCCGGCGTCACGTTCAAGGGCTGGGATGGCAAGCCAGCCGATCTCTTCGCGGTGCTCAAGGAGTCCGGGATTACCCACGTACGCGTGCGCGTGTGGAACGACCCCTTCGACGCCGAGGGCAACGGCTACGGCGGCGGGAACGTGGGCCCGGACCGCGCTACCGAGATCGGCAAGCGCGCCACCAAGGCGGGGCTAAAGGTGCTCGTCGACTTCCACTACTCGGACTTCTGGGCAGACCCCGCCAAGCAGATGGCGCCCAAGGCATGGAAGGACATGTCCAACCCGGAGAAGGCCACGGCAGCCGGAGACTTCACTCGCGACACCCTCAAGCAGATGAAGGACGCCGGGGTCGACGTTGCCATGGTGCAAACCGGCAACGAGACCAACAACGGCGTCGCCGGCGTCACCGCATGGGACGGCATGTGCGCCATCTTCAACGCGGGTGCGGCAGCCACGCCGCGAGGTGTATCCAAAGGCGCCTCGTGGCCGTGCATTTCACCAACCCAGAGCAAGAGGGGTCCTACGCGCACATCGCCCAGATCCTCGACAACTTCGACGTTGACTACGACGTCTTTGCCAGTTCCTACTACCCGTACTGGCACGGCACCACGGAGAACCTCACCGCCGTGCTCAAGGACATCGCCGACACGTATGGCAAGAAGGTCATGGTCGCGGAGACCTCGTGGGCACGCACGCTCGACGATGCCGACGGCTACCCCAACACCATTGGGCTCGCGGCGGACGCGACGCAGTACCCCGTCTCGGTGCAGGGCCAGGCCACCGCGGTGCGGGACGTGATTCAAGCCGTGGCCAACGTTGGGGACGCAGGCATCGGCGTCTTCTATTGGGAGCCCGCGTGGCTGCCAGTGGGCCCGCCAACGGACAAGGCGGCAAACGCCAAGCTGTGGGAGCAGTTTGGCTCCGGCTGGGCCACGAGTTTCGCTGGCGCGTATGACCCCAAGGACGCGGGCGCCAACTACGGCGGCAACTCGTGGGACAACCAGACCCTGTTTGATGCAGACGGCACGCCGCTCGAGTCGCTGCGCGTCTTTGAGTACGCGCGCCGGGGCGCCACGGCGCCGCTCGCGATTTCGCAGGTCGACGCGCCGAGCATCCAGGTGCAGGTTGGCGGCGCCGTCGAGTTGCCCGCGACCGTCACCGTTCACTACAACGACGGCACGAGCGCCGACGTCGCGGTCGCATGGACCGAGCGCGCCGATGGACACCTCCGCAGAGGGCACCCAAGCGGTGACCGGCACCATCGCCGACGGCACCGAGGTGCACCGCAACCATCGCCGTCGGGCCAATCAACAAGCTTGCTGAACCCTGGCTTTGAGGACGACGACCTGTCGATGTGGACGCTCGAATCCGACGCCGCAACGTTCGCCGTTGTCGACGACAACGTGCCGGCCGCGATGGACAAGCGGGTCCTCAACTTCTGGAGCGACAAGGACTACACGTTCTCGGTTTCACAGACTGTGACGGACCTCGAGCCGGGCACCTACAACGTGCGCGTTTCCGTGCACGGCGCGGACGTGGACCCGGCGGGCGCGGCGATCGCACTCAACGCCGTGGGATCCGAAGGAGCGTGGACCGCGCCCCTCCAGCTCAACGGTTGGCAGGCGTGGTACCAGGGCGTTATCGAGGGCGCGGTAGTAGGGGCCGACGGCACCCTCACCGTGAGCGTCGACGGCACCTTGGTGCAGAGGACTGGGGATTCATCGACGGCTTCGTGCTCGAGCCGGTGGATTAAGCCCCAGGCTGCGCGCGAATCCCAAGGGGTGATTGGGACGCGTGAGGCGAGTGGGGAACGTTCTAAGCGCCACCGGCGTCCCGCCAGCCCCTCACGTCGCAGCGACCCTTGTTTGTCGTCAGTGCGCCGGGTGGCTGATGTACAGCTGGATCGTCATGGGCCGCAGCTCCTGCACCGCGCCGGGCGCGATGTCGGCCGACGGGATGCTCGGCTGGAGTCTCGAGCGCCGAGTCCCACACGAGTTGCCACGGCGCGCCCTCGTCGTTGGGAATGGTGACCTGCGCGGCCTCGCGAGAACCGTTGATGACCACCAGGGCGTCGGCCTCGGTGGCGTCCGACAGCGAGCGCATGAACTGCACAACGCGCGTCTTTGGGTCCTCCCACCAGTCGTCGTCCTCGTGCTCGCCGTTCGCCTGGAACCACGCGGAGTCCGCGCGGTAGAGCTGGTCGCGAGGATCGTCGTCAACGCCGTCGTAGAACCGCGACGGGCCGCAGCACGCGGTGCGCCTTGCGCAGCTCGATGAGCCGCGCAACGGACGCCTTGAGGTCAAGCTGCCACGGCTCCAGCTCCCAGTTCGACCCAGTTGATGTCGTTGTCTTGGCAATACGCGTTGTTGCTGCCGCGCTGGGTGCGGCCAATCTCGTCGCCGCCAAGCAGCATGGGCGTGCCCGCGCTGAGCAGCAGAGGTGCCCAGCAGGTTGCGCAGCGAGCGCCGGCGCGCGCGCTGCACGCCAGCGTCGTCGGTCTCGCCCTCAACGCCGTGGTTGAACGAGCGGTTGTTGTCCGTGCCGTCGCGGTTGTTCTCGCCATTCGCCTCGTTGTGCTTGTCCGTGTACGTCACGAGGTCGCGCGCGGTGAAGCCGTCGTGCGCGGTGATGAAGTTGACCGACGCGACAGGGCCGCGCATGCCGTAGGGGTCCGAATGGCCAAACATGTCGGACGAGCCCGCGATGCGAGTGGCGAGTTCGGGGGCTGTCGGGTGGTGGCGCTCGCCCGTCTTTCCCGATCCCCATTCAAGCCAATACGAGCGCACATAGTCGCGGAAGCGGTCGTTCCACTCGGCCATGGGCTGAGGGAAGTTGCCCACCTGCCAGCCGCCTAGGCCAACGTCCCACGGCTCGGCGATGAGCTTGACCGCGCCAAGCACCGGATCCGTGGTGAGCGCCACGAGGAAGGGGTGATCGGTGGAGAAGCCGCGCACCGTGCGCCCAAGCGTCGCCGCGAGGTCAAAGCGGAAGCCGTCGACGCCCATCGTCTCCGCCCAGTACCGCAGCGAGTCCAGCGCCATCTTGACGACGGTTGGCTGCGCGAAGTCGAGCGTGTTGCCGGTGCCCGTGGTGTCGTCGTAGTGCTGCGGGTTGTGTGGCTGCGAGCGGTAGTAGGTGCGGTTGTCGAGGCCCTTGAAGCTCAGCACGCGGTCCGTCGACGAGCCCTCCGCGCGTGTGGTTGTAGACAACGTCGAGGATGACCTCGAGGCCCGCCGCGTGAAGCAAGTCGACCATGCCGCGGAACTCGTCCTGGACGCCTTGCGCTCCCTTAGCCCTAGCGTCGGCCGTGGCGAAGCTTGGCTGCGGGGCAAAGAAGCCGAACGTTGAGTAGCCCCAGTAGTTGGTGAGGCCGAGGTGCTCAAGGTGCGGCTCCGAGGCGAAGGCGTGCACGGGCAGCAGCTCGACCGCCGTCACGCCGAGGCTCTTGATGTATTCGACGGAGGCCGGGTGCGCGAGGCCCGCGTACGTGCCGCGCAAGTTCTCCGGCACGCCGGCAAGTTGCTGGGTGAAGCCCTTGACGTGGATCTCGTACACGATCGTGTCCGTCCACGGCGTGGCGGGCTTGGGCGCGGGAAGCGGGTCGCGTGGGCTCAATGGTCACCACCGAGCGCGGCATGAGCGGGGCGGAGTCGGTGGCGTCGCGCGAACTGAGCAGCGCCGACGCTCCGGTGTCCGTCATCTTGGCGAGGTCGCCTTCCAGCCCGCGACCGTAGGGGTCGAGGAGGAGCTTGTTGACGTTGTAGCGGAGGCCCTGCTTGGCATTCCACGGGCCCGACGCTCGGAAGCCGTAGCGCTGACCCGCGCCGATGTTGGGGACAAAGGCGTGCCACACGCCGTTCGCTGGGCCGTTGAGCGGGAGGCGAGTCTCTTTGCCTTGCGCGTCGAAGAGGCACAGGAACACGCCGGTTGCGTGCGCGGCCCAGACGCCTACCGTGACGCCGCCATCGACGAGGTGGACGCCGAGGCGCTGGGGCGTGGGGGAGTCTGCGAGTGCGTCCTTGCTCATGTGGTCATTGTGCCGGAGTTGTGTGTCCGGTTGGTTGCACGGGCGGCGGCTATAGCGCGCCGCTAGGGTGAGTCCATGCGCGGCACGAGGTTCCTGGAGATGCGCCGGGAGGCGTACGGATTCGCCATCGGCTCGCTGTTCTTCTTCGTTGGCGCCATGCCTTGGTACGCCGACGCGGTTGGCGCAGTTGCGACCAACGCCACGTTCGCGGCGGGCTCGGTTTTCTTCACGACGGCGGGTGCCATCGCGCTGTTGCTTTCCGGCAAGCGCCCACCGCGCCGCGGCATCACTCGGGCTGACTTCTTTGACTGGTGCTCTGCGGCGGTTCAGCTGGCGGGCACGATCCTCTTCAACGTGAGCACCTTCCGCGCGCTCGCGGCCGCGATAGACCGCCCGGACGACGTAGGCGTCGGCTGGCATGCCGACGCGTGGGGTTCGATCGCATTCCTGGTCGCCAGCGCCCTTGCGCTTGGCTGCGCTGTCCCGCCGCCATGAGCTCTGGGACGTGCTCGCGCGCACCCCCGGCTCCGTGTGGCTCAACACGGCGGGGTCCGTTGCCTTTGGAGCGTCCGCGATCGGCGCGTACGTGGTGCCCGCCACCGGCGATTTGCTGAGCCTGTGGTGGGCCAACGCAGGAACCATCGTTGGCGCGGCCTGCTTCTTTGTTGCCGCGGTGATCACGCGGCCCGCGAAGCTACTGCAACTCAGTGACTTTAACGCTCAGTGACTGAAGGCCGGGTGATCGACCTCTGCGGGTAGGGGACTGTCGAGGTTGTCGAGGTAGTCAACGCACTCGTCGATGTCTTGCAAGCAGGTCACGCGCGAGGTTGAATCCAAGCCCGTTGCGCACCACGATGCGCTGCACCACGACGTCTTCGAGGTCCTCTGGCAAGGGGTACGCGGCGATGAGCCAGCCCTTGGCGCGCAGGCGGTCGGAGAGGTTGTAGAGCGTCCACTTGTCGGTGTAGCCCTCCTTGAGCCGCCACGCGAAGACCGGGATGTCGCTGCCGTCGCTGACAAGGTCAAACGCGCCCATCTCGCCAATGTGCTTGGAGATGTACATGGCAACGTCGCGCGTCGCTGCCTGCACCGCGGTGTAGCCCTCGCGCCCCAAGCGCATGAAGAGGTAGTACTGGAGCAGCACTTGCGCGCCCGGGCGCGAGAAGTTCAGCGCGAGCGTCGGCATGTTGCCGCCCAGGTAGCTGACGCGGAAGATCATGTCCTCTGGCAGATACTCCTCTGCTCGCCAGATGACCCACCCCAAACCGGGATATACCAGGCCATACTTGTGGCCCGACGTGTTGATGGAGACCACCCGCTCCAAGCCGGAAGTCCCATACGAGGTCCGGCTGAATGAAGGGCGCAATCATGCCGCCCGACGCCCCATCAACGTGCACCGGCACGTCCAGTCCCGTTTCCTTCTGGATCTTGTCGAGGGCCTTGCAGATTTCTTGCACGGGCTCGTAGACGCCCGTATATGTCACCCCCATGATGGCGATGACGCCGATGGTGTTCTCGTCCACAAAGTCCTTGAGCAGCGCGCCGTCCAGCGCGGGGTGCTTGACCGAGACCGGAACCAAGCGCATCTCGATGTCCCAGTAGTTGCAGAACTTCTCCCAGCACACCTGCACCGCGGAACTCATCACGAGGTTGGGCTTGTCGATGGGCTTGCCTGCCTCGCGCTGGCGGATGCGCCAGCGACGCGTCATGGCGAGGCCCGCGAGCATCGCGGCCTCGGATGAGCCAATGGTGGAGGTGCCGATGGCGCGTTCTGGGTCGGGTGCGTTCCACAGGTCCGCGAGGATGCGCCAGCACCGCGTCTCGATCTCCGCGGTCTTGGGGTATTCGTCCTTGTCGATCATGTTCTTGTCGACGGTCTCCGCGTAGAGCTTCTTCGCCCAGTCATCCATCCACGTGGTGACGAAGGTCGCGAGGTTCAGGCGGGCGTTGCCGTCGAGCATCGACTCGTCATGCACCAATTGATAGGCGACCTCTTGAGGCAACTGGCCGTCGGGGAGCGTGAAGAGTGGGATGACGGTGGTCTCTCCGTCACGCGCAAAAATGGGGTTGAGATCCACGTGCTGCGGCTCCCGGCCGCGAGGGGTAGGGGCGCTGCTCATGATGGTGCCTCTCGACGAGTGGAGGCGGCCGGTAGGGCCGGTGTTTTGAACCTACCAAGGAGAGCCGCTACTGCTCGGGCGATGGCCTCCAAGTGATGCCCCACATCGGATCTAGGCTGCGCTCGCCCTGCCGACGCGATACCCAGCCGCGTGTGCATCACGCCCTGGAAGCGCCATCCCACCCTGGGTCCGATGGGCGATGTACAGGTTTCGGCCCACGCTCATTGCCATCGTGGCAGCCGGCGATTTTTGAACAGTGGATCTCGATGAGCAGTTCGGGGGAACACGGCATTGAGGGAGCGTGACTCGGCAAAAGTGACAGCGTGCAGACGCGCGCTGACACGACAGGTAGCGCGACGCGCGGCCGGCCTCCTATTGCGCGAGTTACACGCGCGGGCTACTATCCGGCTATGCAACCTATCGGGGGGGGGCGTCCCGTTAAGACGTCGAGTTGTCGTAATCGCGGCACTGGTTTTCGCGTTGTCCATTGCAGGCACAGCCGCGTACGCGATTCAGGATCCGCAGTTCACGGGTGCGACAAAGTTGGACGACAAAAGCACCGACTACTGCTACGGCACCACGATGCAAGGGTCATCCACCACTGAGGCGCAGATTCGGAATGCCATTGGATTGGCATCTGCATACATGGGCAACAACACTGACCTTGTCGACCTTGGTGTTGAGACCTGCAATTCTTCTACAGACATACGAGGAGAGTGGGTTTCCAACGACGGCGAGGGCTGGAAGGCCGAGTGGGTCTGCGTTTCGCGGGTGAGCGGCAACACGGCGCGTTGCAATCGCGGCGTCATCAAATTTGCCAAGGTTGCCACCAGGCCCTCAGCCGAGTGGAACGCTATCGGATGTCATGAAACTATGCACGCGATTGGGTTCGACCACTACAAGTCAGGCGAAACGAATCTCAATCGCGGTGCGACCCAAAAGAGCTGCTTGTTGACGCCCGACATCGTGACGGTGTCCACAGCCGAGAAGGGGCTTATAAATGGCTACTATTAGGAAGCACGCACGCGGCATTGTTCCGGTTGCACTTTCATTGGCCACTTTACTGCTCGTGGGTGGGTGCAGTTCGGACACGGACTCCGCTTGGGGGCAGTTACCGGATGTTCAATCAGACTCCGAAGATGCGGCTGCGACTCTCGATCAATTGTTCTCAAAATCTGATCTTGTGGTCAAAGGTATGATCGCCGATGTCGAGATTCGGGAGCGTGGCGTTGAGTTCCCAGCGGTTGGTCCCGGAGACACACCTATCTACAGCCAGGATGTGGTGCTCGTATTGCAACCCGACGGTACGGGCTCCGACCGCGCTCAAGCTGTCGAGGTGAGAATCGAGCACCTCTACGACAACTCTGAGGGCGGAAAATCTCTCAAGGCCGACGACCTAAATTTTGGCAAAGAATCGTACATCTTCCCCTTGCGCTCCGACGGAAGGCAAAATATCAAGGGAGCACCCACCGACGGCTTCGTCTGCACGCAGAATGACCAGACGTGCGGCATCCGGCTTACCAGCGGGGGGCTTGTGACCACACCGCGAGAAGGGCGTCCCGCAGCTGCACTTGCGAATTACCTGCCCGGAGCGGACAAAATTAAGTCACCCTCGCAACTCAAGCAAGCGGCAAGAAATGCCAAGGTGGACTTGAGAGGTTTCGATGATTAGCAAGACCTTGGTGAAATTGCTACGGGGCGCCGCGGTCGTCGGCATAGGAACTTCGGCCGTATTTGTGGGAACGGCTGCCTACGCTGACTGGATTAGTGTTACGGATTCAAGTTGGAATGCGACATCTACGTATGGCTCCTCTCCGCACGCGGACTGTGTCGTATCGGCCTACATTTATCGCAAGGGTGATAGTAACGAAGGCTGGGCGCGCGTGAAGGTCGAGTCGTACAGCTCGAAGCCCGATAACTGTACGACCCGTCAGGTTCGCGCTCGGGCAATGGTTTACAACGGGGCGGGCGCTGCCTACACGAACTACCTCTACGCAATTCGGTGGTGTACGTCAACGGCGGCTCCTCCATGGTTTACGGCAACGGTGGCCTGTTTTGGCAACTCGCTGGCGTTCAATAGGCGTTGCGGGCACACTCGCAGTCGTCTTTGGTGCTGGGTGCTCCACAGGGCCGGGGCCCGCGCCTACGGACCCAACGGCGCTCGACGCCGCACTTCAGACCGCGATTGTTTCTGCGCGTGCGGCTGACGCGAGCACCGCGCAGATTGATGTGCTCGAAGGTTCGATAGGGACAGGGGAAGTGAGTTTCGCCGACGAAAGCGCAGCCATACGAGCATTCGGGCTTTGTGTTGAGGACCTTGGACTCTACTTCGAGGTCACAGCGCCGACAACTGCGCGAGATTTCCCGGATCCGAGCTACTTGGTTTCCGCCGACGGCAATCAAGAGTTAGTCGACGACTGTTATACGCGTGAACTCGAGTTCGTAGACCAGGTTTATCAAACGCAGCCGCAGAAATTGGCTGAACGCGATTCGCTCCTTCTCAGACATTCCGACGCGATCGTCACGTGCCTTCGCGAGCATGGTTATGTTATTTCCGACGACCCGTCGGGCGACGAACTGCGCCAGGGAATCTTCGGCGCCATGTCGGGCGATCAGTCCCAATATGGCGATCCTGCGGTCGCCGCGCCGATGGTTGACTGCTTCGAGCCAGCAGGCATCAGCCCATCCGACGTGCAATAACCTTGGCACGTCCATAGTGGCTCGTCACCTCAGCGCTCCTTGAGCGCGTTCAGCAGGGTGCCGGTGGGCCTAAGGCCCAAGGAGAACCACGATGACCGACGCTCCCAGCACCGTGAGCGCGGCGTGCGCGCTGACCTGGGTGAGGGCCTGGCTCGCGCGGGCGCCGAGCGCGAGCGCGCCCGCGACGCCCATAGACCACCCGAACAGCACGCCGATTCCGGCGAGCACCGCCCACTCCGCCGTTTGCATGGTGAGTCGCGAGGGTGCGCGCATCCCGAAGGTCGCGTAGATCGCCACGTGCGAGCGCCGGAACCACTGCATCATCGCCCACAGCAGCCCCAGCAGCGCGGCGCACGGGATCCACAGCCAACGGAGCTGGCGGTCCTCGTAGGCGTGGGTGTAGTCCACGGTGAAGTCGGACTCGAATAGGCGCGGGTTGGGGATTGCCGGTAGCCCGTTGTAGGCCAGATACGAGGGGAGAGCCGCCGCTACCGCCGAGTGGTGTGCGGCGTCGGTGCGGACGTAGCAAGCATCGGCGGTGCCGGTCAGCTGCGACGGCATGAGCATCGCGCCGTCGAACTCGTCGCCCATCACGGCCGAGTCCGCGATCCGCAGGGTCAGGGGATCAGACTCGCCAGCCGGCGCCGAGAAAGACGCCCGCTGCGTCACGCGCACCACGTCTCCATCGTGGGCGCCCGTGCGGTCCGCGAAGCCAAGCGTGCCGATCACGATGCCCGTTGCCGCGGGAGGGACTCCCAGGAAGGTGGCGGCTCCGGCCGAGACCGCGTAGATCGACGCGCGCCCGCCGGGGATATAGGACAGGGACCCGTTGGCGTCTCCGCGCGTCAGCGCAAACGACCCGTCAATGCCGTCAACGCGCGAAAGCCGGTCACACACGTCCGCAGGAACCGGGTTGGTGACGCCGTCCTGGCGCGCCCCTGTCACCACGAACACGTACCCTCCGGCGTCGATCCACGCCTGCTCGCCCTCGACCAGGTCGGTGACGCCAACAGCGTCGGCCGCGCCTGCGGCAACCGTCCACGCCACGGCGACTACCAGTAGCAATGACGTCCATCGACCCGTGCGCGCCGTGGCCACGCCCTCGCGGGCCGAGAGCCCGAGCGGCCACACGCGGCGCGACCGCCCGCTCACGCGCGTGCCCTCTCGTAAATGACGCCGTCGCGCAGCTCGAGCACGAGGTCGCATCGCTGCGCCACCTCTGGATCATGCGTGACGATGACCACGGTGCGCTCGCCGTGAGAGCCGATCATCGCCTCCAAGACGGTTGACGACGTGCGGGCGTCGAGCTGGCCGCGTGGGCTCGTCGGCAAGGATGATGGGCCGCCGCGATGCCAGTGCCCTCGCGATCGCCACTCGCTGCGCCTCGCCGCCGGAGAGGATTCGCGCGGGGTCGTCTTCGTGCCCTGCCAGCCCGACGCTCGCGAGACACTCCCGCGACCTCGCCTCAGCGTCGGCCCGGGAGGCGCCATCCGAGTACGCGCCGACGGCGACATTGGCGAGCGCCGTGCGGTCGGATAGCAGGGAAACGGTCTGCAGCACCCACGAGGCGGCGTCTTGCAGGGACACCTCATTGTCGTTGTCGTCGAGCGCGTGGATGGAGCCGGTCTGCATGGGCAGCAGATGGCCCATGAGGGACAGCAGCGTGGTCTTGCCGGAGCCGGACGGGCCGATGATTGCCGCCGAGGTGCCCGAAGGGATCTCAAAGTCCACCCCGGCGAGCACCTGGTGATCCCCGCGCGGATAGGTGTAGGTGACGCCCCGCGCTACGAGCCGCACGTGAGGTCCTCGCGCACGTCGCGGGGGTTGATGAGCACGGCTTGGCCAACGAGCGACTCGTCGAGGTCGACGGTGCCGAGGGTGCCGCCTGTGGGGGTCACCGCAACAGGTGCGCCGGTGACGTCAGGGAAGATGCACGTGGCGCCGGATTCGTCGGCGAAAACAGCGGAACTGGGAACGGTGCCCACCACTTGTGGCGAGACCAAGGCGACCGTGCCCACGCCCTCTGTCGTTGTGCCCATGCTCGCGGCGATCTGTGCCACAGCGTCGGGCTCGGTGACCTTGCCGGAGCCAACGACGTACGGGGTGGTGACGCCGTTGACGGTGAGCGTGACGTCGCCGTCCGTTGGGAGGTTGGGCGTCTCGGTGACGGTGATCGCGGCCAGCGAGGCGGTGGTGGTGAAGAGTGCGGTACCGGGGCCGACCTGCGAGCCGAGCGCTACGGGAACCGTGGCGACGGTGACGGGCGCCTGGCCCGCCCAGATCAGGCTCGCGAGGGATAGCGTGCCGTTGTCCTTGCCCCAGCCATAGTGCTTGTTGAACGCCATGATGGACTTCTCCGTGCCCGCTCCGGCGTCGCCGTCGATGGGGCCCGAGTAGAAGCCGAGGTCTGTGAGGAGTTGCTGCGCGGTCTTGACGTCAGCGCCCTTGAGGCCTTTGTAGATGTCTTGGAAGAGCGGGGACTTCGAGGTGTACGCGACAATCTGCTGGTTGTTCACGGAGCCGACGACTGTGCCAGTTTTCACTTCGCTCGCCGGTGCGATGGTCAGGGCTGTCAGCGTGCCCGACGCGTTGATCGCGGGGGAAAGTGCGGTTGCGAAGGTCACGGCAACGGCGACGGACGCCTCTTGGAAGCGCTCCGCGCGCTCGACCGAGCCGACGAGGGGCTCCACGGCGCTCGCGGACTCGAGCGGTGACTCGCTTGACTTAGCGAACACCCAGATGCCGGCAGCGGCGAGGGGCGCGATGAGAGCGAGCGCTACGGCGACGGCGATGCCGCCGGAACGTGACTTTGAACCCATGTGTGTGTATCAACCCCCTGGTTGGCGCGGCGATGCGTTAGTGGTGAGTGTATTGCCACCTGACCATGCAAGGTGATTTGCCGTGCCGCTAAGGGCGTGCGTACCCAATGAAGACATCGCCGGTGTAGCAGGCATCCTGGCCTGAGGTGTTGGCATCCTCCGTGACGACGTAAATCAACTCATCGATCGGGACGTTGTCGTCCACTTCAACTCCCCGTTCCCGCAGGCACGCCAGAATTGTTGTGCGCTGGTCAGAAAAGCTCTTTTCGTACGCGTCCATCGCTGAGCCTTGGCTCACGTAGAATACTTGCGCCCAATCGTACGTCTTGTTCGAGCATTCCGACGTAATGTCATTCTGCTGCTCCTGCGTCAAATTCTGTGGTGGAACGGACCCATAATCGGGAATCGGGAAGCCAGGATAGTAATCAATAGTGCCGTTGCTCTCGGTGGTGAACCCCGAGGCCTCCAGGCAGTCGAATAGGTCCGGCAAAAGATCCGTCAAATCCGAGTAGACCATGGATCCACGCTTGAGAGCCGAATTCATCACGGCTAGTTGGTGGTCTGAAGCCCCACCTTGTTTGGCCTGGGTAATAATTTCAGACAAATCTGCGCGGGGAATGGTATCAGTCGTGCCAGTCGTATCGCCAGTACTGCAAGCTACGAGGGCAAATGCGATCAATGCGCTCCCGACCCCTACGGAGATCCTCACGAGGGCCAATTTCAACGGTCCAGATCCTACAATTCGAGTGTTGATGTGTGGTTATCAGGGCCAGTGTTGGTGCACTGGTGTTTCGATCCCACAATGTACGAACCCGCTGGCGGCCGCACAATGATGGTGCCCCCGTTTATCGCGGACGCTAAGTTCGGGCCGTCGTAACGGTGCCCCCCGGAGTTGGTCGCTAGGTGCAACTGCGCGTGCAGGACGAAGCACGAGGTGCGCTCGGAGTCTGCAATGGTTGTCTTGGCGTACGTCGTCGCCTTCGTGCCGGTTGCATCGCAACTGCCGCTGGCAAAGCTTCCTGTGCTTGCGCTAGCACTACTCCCCACGGCGGCGACTGCCACCAAGGCTAGTACCAACATGGTCGTTGAACGTCGTGCAATACTCATCGTCGATTCCTCACTAAATCCTACATTTGATGGCGTCACGGACCAATGCGTGTCCGTGGTCAGACGTCGAGATGTGTCGTTACCTTTTTCGAAACCACGCCGTGGTTAGACCCCGTGTAATATGACCCGCTCGGAGGGGAAATGTCGATTCTTGATGCCCCACTCGGGGAGTTCTTCCACGCAGACAAATATTGGTGCCCGCCAGATTGGGTCGTGAGCTCAAGCTGCACGGACAACACACCGCACGAACCGGATGAGACCCAAGTATTCGCATTCTGGTTTTATAAATTGGCTACAGCACGGCAAGTTTCATACCTAAAATTTGTTGTCGACGCGTTTGCGACCGGAGCCACCACGACTATAGCTAATGCGGAAACACTGACGAGAGCGAGTGCCCTCGAAGTCAGTCGTTTCATGTTGTCACCCCCTGAAGCATATGTGGTTAGTATTGCGGACCTTTGTGACGCTAGCACGCGTCGGCGCCCCGCGCAATCGGAACGACTCGAATTTTTCCAACGGGAGTATCGTCGCGTGTCGATGTGCGCTCAGTGCGACCCATTTTGCCAAGCAACAGTCTCGTGGTGGTTTGTCTTCGAGCTGTGCTGGCAGGCATCCTGTGTGGGTTGACCCCTTCTCGCCTGTCTTGGCGAGACGATTGATTGGTGACTCGCGTAACTGCGCAAGATCGACGCCCACAAGCTTGCGACTACGGTCGTGCGCAGTGGACGTCGAAGAGACCCAGATCCGGCGCCGCTAGGCTGGAACCCATGCGCATCCTGGTCACCGTCAAGTTCACGCCCGACCTCCAATCCAACCGCTCGTTCACCGAGGGCACCGTCACGCGCACCGCCGACGACGGCTCGATGAACGAGCTGGACGAGAACGCGGTCGAGGCCGCGCTGCAGCTCGTCGAGGCCGCGGGGGAGGGCGAGGTCTACGCGCTCACCGTGGGCGGGCCCGACGCCGTGGCGGCCGTGCGCAAGGCGCTTCAGTTGGGCGTCACCACGCGATCCACGTGTCCGACGCCGGCGTCGCCGGGTCCGACGTGTTCGGCACCGCGAAGGTGCTCGCCGCCGCGATCCGCAAGCGTGCACGACGGAGGCGCCGCTCGACCTGGTCATCACGGGCATGGCCGCGCTCGACGGGCTCACGTCGATGCTGCCGACCGCGCTCGCGGTGGAGCTCGACTGGTCGCAGCTGACCCTGGCGTCGGCGCCTCGCGGTTGCCGACGGCGTCGCGACGATCGAGCGCCACCTGCCCGACGCTCACGAGACCGTCACCGCGCCGCTTCCCGCCGTCGTGTCCGTCACCGACGAGGCGAACAAGCCGCGCTACCCCAACTTCAAGACTCATCATGGCGGCGCGCACCGCGCCGGTGACGGCGTGGACGCTCGCCGACATCGGCGTCGGTCCCGTCGACCGTTGGTGCGGGCGGCGGCGCGCACCACCGTGGTCGACGCCTCGCCGCGGCCGCCGCGCGCGGACCGCGTGGTCGTGACCGACACGGGGGAGGGCGGCCGCAACTTGCCGACTTCCTGATCGAGAGGGGGCTCGCATGAGCACGTGGCCAACACGGTTGCCGTTTTGGTCGAGCAGCGCGGCGGACGACGTCGCCCGGCCCACGCTCGAGGCGCTGACGCTCGCGCGCTCGCTCGGCACGCCCGTCGCCGTGTGGCTGGGCGGCGCGCCCGTCCGACGACGCCGTGGCGGCGCTGGGTGACTACGGCGCGGCGGAGGTGCGCGTGGTCGCCGGTGAGCGTGCGGCTCGCCGGCTGTTGCGCGCCGCGGCGCTGCGGCGCGGCGACGGAGGATGCGGCGCTCGTGCTCATGGTGTCGACCTTCGTGAACAAGGAGATCGCCACGCAGCTCGCGCATGCGACGGGGGCCGGCGTGGTCGTCGACGCCGCCGGGGCCGAGATGGTCGACGGGCGCGTCGAGACCTTGCAGACCGTGTTCGCCGCCACGTGGAACGTGCGCACGCGCATCAATCGCGAGCGCGCGATCGTTGGCGTGCGGCCCAACACGACCCAGGCGTAGCCGTCGAGGACGCCGCGCTGCCCGCCGTCGTCGGACGTGCCGTTCGCGGCCCCGGCCACGCGCGAGACTGTCGTGCACGTGGAAGCCGTGGCAGCGTAGGAGGGCGTGCCGCTGGCGGAGGCGGCCGTCGTCGTCTCTGGCGGGCGCGGCACCGGCGGCGACTACGCGCTCGTGCGCGAGCTCGCCGAGGTGCTTGGGCGGGCCGTGGGCGCGTCGCGCGACGCGACCGACGAGGGCTGGATCGGCCACGAGCACATGGTGGGGCAGACGGGCGCGACGGTGACTCCCGCGCTGTATGTGGCGTGCGGCATCTCGGGCGCGGTGCACCACCGCGGCGGGATGCAGGCGTCGGGGACGATCGTGGCCGTCAACATCGACCCCGATGCGCCGATCTTCGAGATCGCCGACTTCGGCGTCGTGGGGTCGCTGTTCGACGTTCTGCCAGCGGCGATTGCTCGTATCCGCGAGGTGCGGCGAGGGCTAGGCGCCGACGATGACTGAGGGCCGCGACAAATTACCTAGGCTTCGACGACTTTTCTCGAGCCGCGACCACGCGCGTCTCAGCTCGCTGACGTCGGCGCGCGTTGTTGGAATGTCGATTGCCGTTGGTGCCGCGCTGATCGGATTCGCTTATTTTTGTGATCGTCGCGAGCGCCGTCATCGACGGCCATCGACGAACAGGTGCACAGGGAACGCGTTCGCAGCCGGGCTAATGGGAGTCCGCTCGATGGCTCACAATTGGATTCGACGCTCGACGCCGACGGAACCGGCGAAGTGTCGATCGCGCCCACGGTCGACGGTTTGAACCCGTGTAACGGTGCACATCCTGGGACGCCTCGCTGACGTACGAGTTCACGCCGGGGAGACCGTGCCGTATGGCGATTTGTCGTTCGCTTCTGGCGGCCAGGAACAACCGAAGACTGTTCGCTCTCCGGCTTGATGTCCGGCGGACGGGCGAAGGGCGGCGGCTACAACTGGGAGGTCCTCGTGTGTTCCGGACGCGGACGACGCCTGATGACAATGCAGCGTCAGGCTCGCTCGGCGCTAGCGCCGGTAGCGGGCCAGTTCTCCGCCAGGACCGGCTTCACGTCCAGCACCGGCGTTCCGTCGAGCGCCTCGAGGGCGTCGACCGTGATCGAGTTGCGGTCGCGGGCGATGATCACTGCGCGGTGAAGGCCGATGGGGTTGGGGCGGTGAGGCGCTCGGGTCGCGAAGACCCCCGTGAGGGGGTTGTTCGGCGTTTCCCTCGGGGTGCACCGCGGCGATGTCGCGGGAGGCGCGGTCCAGCCAGGTGAGGATCCAGATCGCGTCGCCTACTGCGAGGTCCGC
Organism: uncultured Actinomycetota bacterium; assembly: GCA_963757685.1. GTDB lineage: Bacteria > Actinomycetota > Actinomycetes > Actinomycetales > Demequinaceae > Demequina. The sequence continues at coordinate 134,650 of CAVWSW010000005.1, forward strand.
CGCGTGAGCCTCGAACTCGGGCGCGAACTCGATGCGCGCGGGCGGCGCGCCGAGGTGGGCCTGGCGGGGCGCATCGCCGGTGCTGTTAGTTCGGACTCCACGTGGCCGATCGGGCGCACGTACTGGCTCGGTCTCGTCGCCGTTCATGCTGCTACTCCTTCGACGTCAGCGGCTCGAGCACGAGGGACTCGAGCACTTCTGGGCGTGCCAAGGAAATCGATCGCGAGGATGCTTTCGCCCACAACGGTGAACTCGAACACCACCTTGACCTCGCCTGCCATCGCCCAGAACAGGCCCGCGGCGCCGTCGACCACGCCGCGCCGCGCCGTCTTTGCCGCGCCATTGAAGAACTGAGCCACAGCGTCGGCCCCTTGCAGGTTTGGCGAACCCATGGCCGCCGCTCCAGCGTCGGCGCTGCACGCGACGTCGGGGTCAAGGACCGCGACGAGGGTTGCGAGGTCCCCTTCGCGCGCCGCGACAAGGAACGCGTCGACCACCTCGCGGTCTGTGCGTGAGCCGGCGGCTGCGCGTCGGCCGCGCTGCCCGGACCGTTGCGCGCGCACGGCTCGCGAGCTGGCGGCACGCCACCACGGAGCGGCCGAGGATCTCCGCGACCTCGTCGAAGGGCACCGCGAACACGTCGTGGAGTACGAATGCGATGCGTTGGGCGGGTTCCAGGTTGTCGACAACCAGGAACAGCGCGGCGGAGAGCGCGTCGGCGGCGAGCGCCTCATCCTCTGGCCCTGGCGCCGTTGCGGGGCGGTCTGGGATCTCGGCGCTCCCGACGCGCGCGAGCGAGCCGGGGCGCGGAGCATGTCAAGGCACACCCGGGAGACGATGGTCGTGAGCCAGCCGGCGGGATTGTCGACGCCCTCGAGCCCCGCGCGCTCGGCTCGCAGCCAGGTCTCTTGGACGGCATCGTCGGCGTCATAGCGCACTGCCGAGCATGCGCGCTGCGATCGGCCCGAGCCGCGGTCGCTCGGCCTCGAATACCGCCGTGAGATTCTGCATCGCCAGCCATGTCACACCTTTCCTGCCCCCATCGTCATGGGTATGACGGTTGATCGCCAGCCGACGTGACAGAGAGGCAGCGCCATGGGAAGCGCAAACATAGTGATTCCGGTGAGCGACGTGGCGAGTGCGGCCGCTCATTACGCGGCAGTTCTTGGGGTGGAGCCGTACGCCAACGAGGCGTATTACGCGGGTTTCCAGGTGGGCGACTTTGAGGTGGGCCTGGTGCCCGCAGGGCTCTCGCTCGGGTGCCACGTTCGTTGAGGTGGCGGATCTCGATGCGGCGCTGCTTGCTGCGGCTCGGGCTGGGACCGTGGTGGAGGGTGCGCGTGAGGTGGGCGGAGGGCGGCGCGTGGCTGTTGTTGAAGACGCCGACGGATTCGGCTGGGTTTGCGGGAGGGCTGAGGTTCTGCTGGGCGCGTGTTGGGTCCGCCGAACCCGCGTCCCCAGGTGGGGCAGCTCGGGCGTGTTATCCACAGATTTGTGCCCGTTTTTCCCGTTATGTCAGTGGTCGCTGATTGACTTGGAGACATGCAGATTTCCACCGACGCACTCATGGAGCACGCGGCCGCGTGCGCCGCGCTCGACGGTGTGGATCCGGGGGCGCTGACGGGCGACGAGGCGGCGCGGTGGGTGTCGGCACTCGCGCGCGTGAAGACGGCGTCGGAGGCGATGATCGCGGTGCTGGGGCGGCGGCTCGAGGAGCTCTCGAGCGTTGACGCCGGGCGCGACCGCTACGCGCGTGCCAAGGGATTTTCTGGGGCGCCAACGCTGCTCGCGCAACAGGGGCAGATGTCCACGGGCGAGGCGAACGCGGCTGCTGTCGCTCGGCCAGGCAATGGCCGACGCTGACGCCGGGTTGGGTGACGACGTGCTGTTGGTCGGTTCGACAGTGGAAGGCGGGGGTGAGCCGCGCGTGTTGTTCGAGGCGCTCACGCGAACGGTTGCGGGGGGCACGCTCGCGCCCGAGAAGGCGGCAATGATTCGTCAGCTTCTCGAGACGCTGAGCGCGCCCACCATTGATTTGGAACGCTCCCTCGTGAACCTGGCGAAGCGTCTCCCGGCGCCGGAGCTGGCTCGTCGCTGCGATCGGGAACTAGAGGCCGACCACGAAGCGCTTCGCGACCGCGACCGGCGCCACAAGGCCCGTCGGTACGCGGCGTTCTTCCGCGACAGCGACGGGATGGTGGGGTTCCGCGGCCGGCTCGATGCGGTCACCGCCGCGCCGTTCGTGACGTGGATCGAGGGCGAGGTCCGCAAGCAGATGGGGACCGAGCGCGAACTTCCGGATGGCGAGCGGCGCGAGGAGGGTCAGATCCGCGCCGACGTGTTCGCGGCGATGGCCAACCACGCGATGGGATGTCAGGACCCCGCGTCGGGGACCAAGACGGTGATGGTGGTGCAGGTCGCTCAAGGAGACCCTCGAGTCCGGGGTGGGTAGCGCCACATGCCACGGGCTGTCCGGGCCAATCAGCTTCGAGGCCCTGCGGCAACTGGCGGTGGACCTCGCGGTCATGCCCGCGGTGATGGCAGGCGGCTCGCTTCCGCTCGACCTTGGCCGCGCCACGCGGTGCTTCACTCCCGCCCAGCGCATCGCGATCGCGCTGCGAGACAAGGGCTGCGCCAAATGTGGAGCACCCGCGAATCGCTGCGACGTCCACCACATCCAGTTCTGGTCAGCTCGAGGGACTCTCCGACATCAACAACGGCGTGCTCCTGTGCGTCCCTTGTCACCATCGACTGCACGACTACGGCTGGATCATTGAGGTGGTAGACGGCGAGGTGTGGTTCATCCCGCCCGCGACAACTGACCCCAACCGCGAACGCATCCCCTCGTGTTCAACGCGGCTCAAACTTGCGAGCTCCGCAACCGCCTCGGTCTGAGGCGGGGCGGGAGCCTGCGCTCCGTAACGTCCCTGGTACCCAACCTTCACGCGAAGTTCACCCGCTCGCCGCGCGATCAGCACCCTAACCGCTTAAGGTCGATAAAGGACGACAAAACGGACAAAGGGGCCTCATGTTTACTCGCAAAGACGTAGCCAGACTCACCGCCGCGCTCGCCACCGCAACCCTCGCCGCGAGCGCGGCAGCAGTCGCTGTGGCTGGGCCAGCGAACGCGGCCTCCTCGGATCTGTTCTTCTCTGAGTACATCGAAGGAAGCTCCAACAACAAGGCACTTGAGATCTTCAACGGCACCGGTGGGCCGGTAAATCTCTCGGGCTACTCGGTGGTCCAGTACTTCAACGGTGGCACCGCCGCGGGCCTCACGCTCCCGCTCTCCGGCACCGTAGCTGCGGGCGACGTCTTTGTTGTCGCGCACTCTCTCGCCGACGCCGCGATTCTCGCGCAGGCAGACCTCACGAGCGGCTCCGGGTTCTTCAATGGTGACGATGCCATCGCCCTCGTGGGCCCCAGTGGCACCCTCGACGTGGTCGGCCAGATCGGCGTTGACCCCGGCACCGAGTGGGGTACGGGAGTCACGTCCACGGCGGACAACACCCTGCGACGACTTCCCACGGTGTGTACGGGACGAGCAGACGGCTCCACCGCCTTTGACCCGGCGACCGAGTGGGCCGGCTTCGCCACGAACACCTTCGACGGACTCGGAACGCACACCGCTTCGTGTGACGGCGGCCCCGTCGACACCGCGCCGACCGTGACGTCGGTCGCGCCCGCAGACGGCGCGACCGGAGTAGATCCTGGAGCCGCCATCACCGTGACGTTCAGCGAGGACGTGGCGCTCGCGTCGGGCGCCATCGCGCTCGCGTGCGGCGGATCACCCGTCGACGTGACTGTAAGCGGGGGTCCGGCCGTGTACACGGCGACCCCGGCGTCGGATCTACCGGATGGAGGCACGTGCACCGTGTCCATCACGGCCGCGTCGGTGAGCGACGTCGACAACGTTGACCCGCCGGACACGCTCGCGGCGAACGTGACCTCGAGTTTCACCGTCGAGGGCATCGCTCCGGTGACGCCGATTAGCGCCGTGCAAGGGTCCGGAGAGATCTCGCCGCTCGCTGGCCAAAACGTGACCATTGAAGGCATCGTGGTGGGCGATTTTGAGGGTCCCAGCCCTGCCTTGCGCGGCTTCTATGTGCAGTCCCGTGACGCCGAGGCCGACGGCGACCCCGCCACGAGCGAGGGAATTTTCGTATTCAACGGCAATCTCAACAGCGTGAGCGTCGGCGATGAGGTGCACCTCACGGGAGCCGTCAGCGAGTTCCAGGGGCAGACCCAACTCAGCAGCGTGACGGGTCTCACGGTGCTCTCGACAGGCAACGCCGTGACGCCAGCGGCTCTCACCTTGCCGTTCGCCTCGGCGACGGCCCCAGAGGCTGCCGAGGGCATGCTCGTTACATTCGCACAGAAGCTGTACGTGACGGAGTATTTCCAACTGGCGCGGTTCGGGGAGATCGTGGTCTCGGGCGGCAACCGCCTCGACCAACCGACGGCCGTCGCCGACCCCGGCGCCCCTGCGAACGCCGTGCAGGCGGCAAACGACCTCAACCGCATCAAGATCGATGATGCGTCGCAGGCGCAGAACGTTGACCCCATCATCTTCGGTCGTGGCGGCCTGCCCCTCAGCGCCAGCAATCCTCTTCGCGGAGGCGACTTCGCGCAGGGCGTCACCGGCGTCCTGACCTACACGTGGGCGGGCAACGCCTCCTCGCCAAACGCGTACAGGGTGCGGCCAGTCGACGGCGACATGCCGAATTTCCAGGCGGGAGCGCCCCGCCCGACCCAGCCAGAAAACGTGGGCGGCTCCCTCAAAGTGGCGAGCTTCAATGTGCTCAACTACTTCCTCACGCTCGATGCGAGCGGAAACGTGTGCGGCCCCGTGGGCAACACCCAGGAGTGCCGCGGAGCGAATACCGCTCAGGAGTTTGAGCGGCAACGCACCAAGTTGTTGAGCGCTCTCCACGCCCTCAACGCCGACGTCGTTGGCCTTATGGAACTCGAGAACACCCCTGGCGTGGACGCGGCAGCCGACCTCGCGGCGGGGCTCAACGCGCTCGAGGGCACCAACCACTGGGCGTCGGTCAACACGGGCGTGCAGGGCACGGACGTCATCCGAGTGGGCGCCATTTACCGCACGGACAAGGTCACCCCGGCGGGGGCGTTCACGATGCTGAACTCGAGTGTCGACCCACGCTTCGATGACGGCCTCAACCGGCCGACGCTTGCGCAGAGCTTCACCGAGACGGCCACCGGGGAAGAGCTCACCTTGGTCATGAACCACCTCAAGTCCAAGGGATCCTGCCCCACCAGTGGAAGCGACCCGGCCAACGAGGACCACGCCGACGGGGCTGGGTGCTGGAACGCGGCGCGAACCGCAGCGGCGCACGCCATCGTCGACTGGATTGCCGCCGGTCACGCCGGCAACGGCGACCCCGACGTGGTGCTCATGGGCGACATGAACTCATACGCGAAAGAGGACCCGATTGACGTGTTCGCAACCGCGGGCTTCTCCGACCTGAGCGCTGGCGGCTACTCGTACGTGTTCGACGGTCAGTGGGGGTACCTCGACTACGCGCTCGTCTCTCCGACGCTGCTCGAGCAGATCACGGGGATCACCGAGTTCCACATCAACTCGGATGAGGTGCCCGCCCTTGACTACAACACCGAGTTCAAGACGGCAGGGCAGATCGGGTCGCTCTATGCGCCCGACATGTACCGCACCTCTGATCACGATCCCGTGCTGCTTGGCGTTGCGCTCGAGGCCGAGCCTGAGCCGGTGCCCACCTGCTCGGTGAGCTACACGATCCACAGTGCGTGGCCGGGATCCCCTGCCAAGAAGCACCGCCCCGCGACTCCCGGCGGGTTCAACACCCAGGTGTGGATCAAGAACATCGGCACCGAACCCATCAGGTCGTGGACTCTTGACTGGACGTTCCTCAACGGCGAGAAGGTTACGCAGCTGTGGAACGGCTCGTACACCCAGTCGGGTGCCGACGTTAGCGTGAGCAATCTGTCGTACAACGGCAAGATCAAGCCGGGCAAGGCCACCACCTTCGGCTTTATCGGTTCGTACACCGGAGCCCTCACGGAGCCGACGGAGTTCTGGCTCAACGGCGAGAAGTGCGCTGTGGAGTAACTCGACTCGACGCGCGGGCTAGGGTGCGGGTGTGCACTACCTCGACCACGCCGCGACCACGCCAATGCGCCCAAGCGCGCGCGAGGCGTGGCTCGCGGCCTCCGATGAGACGGGTGGGGTCGGCAACGCCTCGTCACTGCATGCCGCCGGGCGGCGCGCAAGGGCGATCGTTGAGGACGCGCGCGAGCGGGCGGCCAACGCGCTGGGCGCCCACCCAACCGAGGTGGTTTTCACTTCAGGCGCAACCGAAGCCAACAACCTCGCGATCCAAGGCGCCAGCGCCGCCGTGGTCGTGAGCTCGCCCATTGAGCACCACAGCGCGCTCGACCCGGTGAAGTGGCTCGAAACCGCACGGGTCGCGCGCGTGACCTGGTTGCCCGTGACTGCAGACGGCGTTGTTGAGGTGGGCGACCTTCCCGACCTACACGGCGTAACCGGCCTGCTCAACCTGCACTGGGCGAACAACGAAACCGGCGTGGTCCAGCCCGTCGCCCAGGCGGTGGAGGCGGCGAATGCGGCCGGGTACCGCGTGCACTCCGACGCCGTACAAGCAGTTCCGTACCTTTCTGTCGCCTTCGGCGAAAGTGGGCTCACCTCCATGGCGGTCAGTGCGCACAAGGTAGGTGGTCCGATCGGCGTGGGCGCCCTTCTCGTGAAGCGAGACGCGCGGCTGGCCCCGCTGCAGCTTGGGGGAGGGCAGCAGCGGTTCCGATCCGGGACACTCGATGCGGCCGGAGCGGCAGCCTTCTCTGTTGCGCTCGCCGAGACGGTGGCCGAGCGCGAGGCAGAGGCGACGCGCCTCGCTGAACTGCGAGCGTTGCTCATTGCGGGTATCGGCCTCGAACCCACGGGCGCGGCGACCCAAACGTCGCCGCACATCGTTCACGTCGTCGTGCCCGGTGCCAGCGCGGAGGCCATGCTCACCGCGTTCGATCTCTTGGGGCTCGAGGTCTCGTCTGGCTCGGCCTGCACGGCGGGAATCGTCGATGCCAGCCACGTGCTGCTGGCGATGGGCCGCTGCGTCGCAGACGCCGCGTCGGCCCTTCGCATCAGCTTTGGCCGCACCACAACGCGCGACGACGTGGTCGCCTTTGTAAGCGCGTTCCCCCTGGTAATCGAGCAAGCCCGCGTGGCGACGAGCTGACATGCGGGTCTTCGTAGCGGGCGCCACCGGCGCGATAGGGCGGTTCCTGGTACCCGCGCTCGTCGCTGCTGGCCATGAGGTCGCGGGGCTAACGCGCCGTGAAGAGAAGGCCGCCTGGCTCGTGAGCGTGGGCGCGTCCCCCGTGGTGTGCGACCTCTACAGCGACGCGTTTCCGGAGGCGGTGCTCGCCTTCGCGCCCGACGTGGTGGTGCATCAGGTCACCGACCTCCCTGCACACCCGTCGATGATTGCGCTCAAGGTCCGGTCGCTCAATAAGGCGAGGACCGCCGGCACCGACCGCCTGATCGCGGCGGCCCGCGTCGCGGGTGCCGAGCGATTTGTGGCGCAGTCGATCGGGTTCAAGGTGCCCGGACTCGTGCGCAAGGCCGTGGATCATCTCGAGACCGAGACCCTCGCGTACCCGGGAGTTGTGCTGCGTTACGGCACGTTCTACGGCCCGGGCACGTGGTCGGCGGAGGCGCCGAAGAGTGGCGGCGGCGTGCACGTGCGCGACGCGGCGGCTCGCACCGTCGAACTGCTCACTGCGGTGCCCGGCATCTACGACGTCGCCGACGCGGCTTCGTAACCTCGCTACGCCCGCGTACCCTTGACGCCGTGAAGGTACTCGCAGCGCTGTCCGGAGGAGTCGACTCCGCCGTCGCTGCCGCGCGCGCAAAGGACGCCGGGCACGACGTCGTTGGCGTGCACATGGCGCTCAGCCGCAATCGCGACGAGTTCCGCACCGGCAGCCGCGGCTGCTGCTCGATCGAGGACAGCAACGACGCCCGCCGGGCCGCGGATCGAGCTCGACATCCCGTACTACGTGTGGGACCTCAGCGACGAGTTCCACGACCGCGTGGTCACCGACTTTGTGAGCGAATACCAGGCAGGACGCACTCCCAACCCGTGCGTGCGCTGCAACGAGCACATCAAGTTCGACACCCTGCTTGAGCGCGCCGAGGCCTTGGGCTTCGACGCCGTCGCCACGGGCCACTACGCGCGCATCGTGATCCGCGAGGGCGGCGAGGGTGAGGAGCCGATCCGCGAGCTTCACCGTGCGGCCGACGCCGCGAAGGACCAGTCCTACGTGCTGGCGGTGATGGGGCCGGAGAAGCTCAAGCGCGCGATGTTCCCGCTCGGCGAGACCGAGTCAAAGCAGCAGGTGCGCAACGAGGCCGCCGCGCGCCTGCTGGGCGTGAGCAACAAGCCAGACTCCTACGACATCTGCTTCGTCGCCGACGGCGACACCAAGGGCTTCCTCGAGCGCGCACTCGGCGAGAACCCCGGCGAGATCGTCGACGAGACGGGCGAGGTAGTTGGCGCCCACACCGGCGCGTATTCGTACACGGTCGGCCAGCGCAAGGGCCTGCGCCTGCCGCGCCCCGCCGCCGACGGCGCTCCCCGCTACGTCACCAACATCGACACCGAGCGCAACCTCGTCGACGGTGGGCCCCGAGACCTTGCTGAGCGTGCGCGAGCTGCGCGGCGAGAAGCTCGTGTGGCTCGCCCCCGACGTGCCCGTGCGAGGTGCCGACCGAGTGCCTCGTCCAGGTGCGCGCGCACGGAGAGGCAGTCCCCGCGCAGGCCATCGTTGGGCCCGACGCTACGGTCACCGTCACGCTTGAGTCACCGATGCGCGGAGTAGCCGCTGGCCAGTCCTTGGTCATTTACCAGGGCACTCGCGTGCTCGGGCAGGCGACCATCGCCAAGCGCACGGTCTAGTCCCCCTCCTGCAGATAGGGCTCCAGGTCCATGTCCTGGATGTAGAAGAGTCCGATTGTTCTCGGTGACAAACGGGATGCACGCTGCTGGGAACCCTTCCGCCGGGATGTTGCTTGTGCCGAACCCCCGCCCGCCGACACGGCATCGCCCATTTTGTATTCGACGCCCGCGTACGTGAGCGTCTTACTCGCCTCGTCCCACGACGTGTACTTCCTGCGGGAATACCGCGACGGTTGGAAGGTCACGGGTCGTAGCTGGGCTTGACCAGTAGGCACCCATCGCGAAGTTCGAGCGCGCCTTCGAGCAGTGCGGTCATCGCGTCGCCGCCGTCCCACTCGTATCTCGCTACGGGGCTGTCTGGGGCACGAGGTCGCCGGTGTCATGAGAGCACCCTGCGAGAAGTAGAGCGCCCACGGCCACCGCAGCCAAACCCTTCATCCGACAATCGTGGCCCACACGGGCTCCCAACGTTCAGGTAGCCCCAACCACGGCGTCGGGCATAGCCTCAAGGCTGGATGCGTTGGCACAACCAAGCCACCTCGAAGGAGACAACCCGTGACCTACCAGGCCGATCCCGATCGCTACGACGGACGCATGCTCTACCGCCGCACCGGGCGCTCCGGGCTGGACCTGCCCGTACTCAGCCTGGGCCTGTGGCACAACTTTGGCGGCGACAGGCCACTGGACGGGCAGCGTGACATCTTGACCCGCGCGTTCGATCTTGGCATCACTCACTTTGACCTCGCCAACAACTACGGGCCGCCATACGGCTCCGCAGAGGAGAACTTTGGCCGCGTCATGGCGAGCGACCTCAAGCGTTATCGCGACGAGTTGATCATCTCGACCAAGGCTGGCTGGGACATGTGGCCCGGCCCGTACGGGCAGGGTGGCGGCGGCCGCAAGTACGTGCTCGCGAGTCTCGATCAGTCGCTCGCCCGCATGGGGCTCGACTATGTCGACATCTTCTACTCGCACCGCTTTGACGCGACGACTCCGCTCGAGGAGACGGCCGGCGCGCTCGATGCCGCCGTCCGGGCGGGCAAGGCGCTGTACGTGGGGATCTCGTCCTACGACGCGGAGCGCACTCGCGCGATGGCCGCGCTGCTGCGCGAGCTCGGCACCCCGTTGCTCATTCATCAGCCCAGTTACAACATGCTCAACCGCTGGATCGAGACCGAGGGTTTGCTCGACGCCGCGGAAGAGGTTGGTGCCGGGGTCATCGGCTTCACGCCCCTCGCCCAGGGCATGCTGACTGACAAATACCTGGGCGGCGTGCCGTCCGAGTCGCGCGCGGCGGAGGGTTCGTCTCTCGACAAGAACTGGCTCACGGAGCGACATCGTGGGACGCCTCAACGGCCTCAACGACATCGCAGCGGCGCGCGGCCAGTCGCTCGCGCAGATGGCGATCGCGTGGGCGCTGCGAGATCACCGCGTCACCTCGATCGTCACGGGTGCCAGCTCGGTGACGCAACTAGAGGACAGCGTGGGCGCGCTGGGCAATCTCGATTTCAGCGACGCCGAACTCGCCGCGATCGACGACCTCGCAGCTGAGGCAGGGGTCGATCTCTGGGCCGGGGCGCGAAAGGGGGAGCTGTGATCCTCACGCATCGCGAGCACACGCCGCGCATTGACGCAACGGCAACCGTGGCGACCACGGCGGTGGTAAGCGGCAACGTCACCTTGGGCCCGGGCGTGCGCGTGCTCGACGGCGCGATCGTCACCTCGGAGGACGGCGCGGTGACCGTGGGCGAGGACGTGGTGATCATGGAGCACGCGCTCGTCAAGGCGCGCGCCGGCCACGACGTGACGATTGGAGCGGCCACCCTGATCGGCCCTCATGCGCACGTGAACGGAGCGAGGATTGGGACCTCATGCTTTGTCGCGACCGGTGCCTCTCTCTTTCCCGGCAGCCGGTTGGGGGAGGGCGTTGAGGTGCGTATCGGGGCAGTCGTGCAGGTCAATACCTGGCTGGACGACGGCGCAATGGTGCCGATTCACTGGGTCGCGGTTGGGCGTCCAGCCGTGATCCTGCCGCCCGATCACCATGAGGAGATCTGGGCCATCCAGCGCGGCCTCGACTTCATGGGCACCGTGTACGGCGTGGACCGCGGCACTCCCATGGCGGAACTCATGCGAGAGCAATCTGCCTGGTACCAAGCGCACGACGGCGATGCACAGGCGTAATTCGCCATAGGGTGGCGTCGTGAGTTCTTTGGTTCTTCGCCGCGCGAGAGTGATCGGTGACGGCCGGCTCGTTGACGTCGCCATTGTCGACGGGCGCATCGCCGCGGTGGGGCGCGCCCTTGACGCGATTGCCGGGGCAGACGAACTCGACCTCGACGGCCGCTGGGTCATGCCGGGCCTGTGGGACGCGCACGTCCACTTCACGCAGTGGGCGCGGCAAGCGGGCCTCATCAATGTGGCCGCTGCCCGTTCCGCGGCCGAGGCAGTTGCGTTGCTCGCGGCGGGCGACCGCGGCGGTGACCTCGTTGTTGGTCGCGGTTTCCAGGACGCCCTGTGGCCCGACGCTCCAACGGCCGAATCGCTCGACCTCGCCTTCGCGGGGCGTGGGGCAGTGGTGGTGAGTCACGACCTCCACTCGGTGTGGCTCAACGGCGCCGCTGCTTCCCGCCTGGGGTTGCCCGTGGCCGGGCTGGTCCGTGAGGACGCGGCGTTCGCGGCGCAGATTGCCCTCAACAGCGTCGCCTCGCCCACGGAAGACGCGCGCCTTGTGCACAACGCCGCTGTCGCCGCCGCCGCGCGCGGGGTCGTGGGGATTCGCGACCTCGAGATGGCGGACAACGTGGCGAGTTGGGCCGCACGGGTTGCAGGCGGGCTTGACCTGCTCCGTGTCGAGGCCGGCATCTATCCCGAACATCTCGGCGCGTCGGACGCGCGCGCCCTGACCGGCGGAAGCTGGCGTGCCAGGCACCAACGGCCTCGTGACGGTGGGACCGCTCAAGGTGTTTGCCGACGGCTCCCTCAACACGCGCACCGCCCTCACCCACGAGCCGTACGGGGGCGGCGCAACTGAACCCAGCGTCGGGCATGCAGCGCATACGCAAGTGGAGCTGACGGCCCTCCTGGCAGAGGCACATAGGCGGGACCTCGCGGTGGCCCTGCACGCGATTGGCGACCTCGCCGTCACGCGTGCGCTCGACGCCTTCGCGGCAACCGGAGCGCGCGGTGCGATCGAGCACGCGCAACTCGTGAGTGCGCACGATCTGCCGCGATTTGCGCGGCTCAACGTCGCGGCTTCGGTGCAGCCTCAGCACGCGATCGATGACCGCGAGGTGACCGACGCGGTGTGGGCCGATCGCGCAGACAGGGCGTTCGCGTATCGCAGCCTCCACGAGGCGGGAGCGGAATTGATGCTCGGCTCCGACGCGCCCGTTGCGCCCCTCGACCCATGGATCACGCTTGCCGCCGCCGTGCATCGCAGCGATGACGAGCGCCCGTCATGGCATGCGGAACAAGAACTCGACCGCGAGACCGCGCTCGCCGCGAGCATGCGCGGCGCGCTTCCCGGGCAGTGGATTTCGGCGGGAATGGTCGGTGACGTGATCGCGATTGATCACGATGCGCTTGGCGCCACCCCGCTCGCGCTACGGTCCATGCCGGTTGCGCTCACCGTTGTTGGCGGGCGCGTCACGCACTCCGCGCTTGGGTGAGAGGCGACTACTCGTCGTCGTAGCCCTCGCGCGAAGGCAGAACAGGGTCCGCGGCAGGTGCCGGCCCGGCAGCATGGCCAAGCAGCGCCGCCGCCGCGATGATCGCTCCGGCGAGCGCCAGTGCCCATCCAAAGTGCACCTTGAGCAGCGCGGCTCCCGTCAGCGCACCAAGGCCGATGAGCACGATCGCCCCTGCGCGCCGCTTCCACGGCTGACCCTCGCCCCGCCCAAGCACGGAATCCGAGGCGAGCCCAGTCAAGGTGGACGTCACCACCACGGTGGTCACGTCCTTCACCGCGATGTGCCTGGCAGTTGCCGCCTGGCAACCCATGGCCGCCCCAAGCAGGGCCGTTATCGCGTACTGCACGGACTTCTCTGGGGAGTCCACGACGAGCGCCGGCACCGCCGCGAGCAACAGGCAAAGAGCAACCGCGCCGAACAGCCACGTGTGCCGCGGCGTCCACGCGTGCAGGTCCCCGCGCAGCACCCGCCCACCTGCCGCGGCGCCCGCCATGAAGGCAAGCAGCGCGATGACCGGCCCCGCCACCGGCAAGCCGGTGCCACCGATGAGTCCCATCCCAAGGATGACAACGTTCCCCGTCATGTTGCCCGTGAACACCCGGTCCAAGCCCAAGTAGCCAACGGCGTCCACAACCCCGGTGGTGAAAGTGAGCGCGAGCATCAACCCAAGGTGCGTATTCGAGGGGTGGCGGCGCAAGATGTCGAGCACACTCCCCAACTTTCCCTTGGTGGTGGCGCCGCCTTTTTTGGGGCCGCGGCGGTAGTGTCGCAACCAAGAATATGGGCATTGCGCACGACTCCGTCGACGCGCTGAGGGAGGACGGCAATGGCTGAGCCACGCGTGGACACAGACGACGACTCCGCGCCACCGACGGGCCTGGTAGAAGCAGTCTTGGCCCACCAAGCCGCGCTCGCGGCTGACGACGCCGCGGCGGCTCAAAGTCACGCGCATCTTGGCAAGGGCAAGCGACGCGTCGACTCGCTCATGGTTCACCGCGCGGGGCCTGGTGTCGCCCACGTCATGACGACAACGGTGTCGGCTCACGGCGCGAAGAGCACCGCGAGCCAGTTGTGGCGCCAAGGCGACGACGGACGCTGGCGCATCGCGACCGAGCTCGTAACTCAGCCAAGTCCCGCGATCGACTCGAGCGTCTGGCGGCTCGTTGGTTCGCCGCTTGTCACGGGTGCAAAGGAAGGGCCGCTTCGCGGGCACACGATCGCCGTCAAAGACATTTTCTCGGTCGCCGGCATGCGCAGGGGCCTTGGCGTGCGGGCAGTCGCTATGGACGCGCGGCTTGAGTTTGAGACCGCGCCGGCGGTGCGCGCGCTTCTCGATGCAGGGGCCGACGTCATCGGCATCGCCCAAACGGATCAATTTGCCTATTCGATAGCTGGCGTCAATCCGGACTACGGCACGCCGCCTAATCCCGCGGCGCCCGGATCAATCCCTGGAGGATCCTCGAGTGGCCCTGCGGCCGCCGTCGCACTTGGCCAAGCGAGCATCGGCCTCGGCACGGACACCGCAGGATCCATCCGCGTCCCAGCCTCGTACCAGGGGCTTTGGGGACTTCGTCCCACGCATGGCGCGATCCCACTGACCGGAGTCGCATCACTAGCGCCCAGCTACGACGCGGTGGGTTACCTCACACGCGACGGTGAAACGCTGCTAAGCGTCGCCACGGTGGGCCTCGCTGGCGCGGCGTTCGAACGTCCCGGTCAGCGCGTTCTTGTGCCCGACGGCCCGGTCACCCCATACGCCGACGTCCAGTCTGCCTTCCGCGAAGCCACCGCGGCTCTCGCCCCCAACGCGGATCGCGTCTCCTTGCCGGATCTCAGGGAACTGTTCGATGCTTTCCGCGTGACTCAGCAAGCAGAAGCGTGGCGAGCAAACGGCGCATGGGTCTCGGCCCACCCTGGCACCCTCGCGCGCGATGTTGCAGCCCGCTTTGCCGCGGCGTCTTCAGTCACAGCCGCTCGTGAGGCGGAAGCGATTGCCGCGCGCGACAGGCTCGCCGCAGAACTGGACCGCGTGCTCGGCGACGCGGTGCTCCTCATCCCGGCGGCGGCGTCGGCCGCACCGCCGCTGACGGCGAGCGACGAGGAGCTCGAGAATGCGCGAGTTGCCACCCTTGGGCTCACGACGATCGCGGGGATCACGGGCCGCCCGGCGCTGTCCGCGCCGCTCATGCGCGTGGCGGGCGGGCCGGTAGGGATCAGCCTTGTGGGGCCGCGCGGTAGTGACTTAGCGCTGATCCGGATGGGCATCACGTGGTCGCGCAACATCGGGGAGATCGCGCCAAAACGCGGTCAGAACTAGGGTGAAGCGATGGCGACGCTCACCTACCTCATGATCACGTCAGCGGACGGGTACACCGCGGATTCTGACGGGGATTTCAGTTGGGGTGAGCCAAGTCCGGTCTTCCATCGCCACGTGGAGACGTTCACTCGCGGGCTGGCGGGCCAGATCTACGGCCCGCGCATGTGGGACACCATGAGGGTGTGGCAGGACATCACCCGCGGCGACGGCAACGACTACGGGGAACTTGCCGAGGAGATGTACCAATACGGTGAAACGTGGCGCGCCCTGCCAACCCACGTCTTCTCGCGTGCAGAAGGCAAGCCACTGACGCAGGAGGCGCTGCGAGAACTGAAGGCGGCGTCGGACGGGGAACTCACCATTGGGGGGCCCGGCCTTGCCGCCGTGGCGCTGCAGTGGGGAGAGGTTGACGAGGTGGCGCGCTATGTGGTGCCGTACGCCACGGGTGGTGGGACGCCGTGGTGGCCGCTCGGGTTGTCGTCGAAGCTTGAGTCGATTGCGCAAGAGGACGTTGACGGCACCTGGAGCTACCTGAGGTACCGCGTATTGCGGTAAGACGTCCTGGTCAGGACGCGGCGCTATAGCCGCTCGAGTCCGCGCAGGATTGCTCGCCTTGCGGTGTGGCTTCGTGATCTGCGACCAGAACCTGCTGCCGCGTCGCGTCCCTGTCCACTTGGGCTCCGCGGGTCGCCATACACGCGACGATTGCGCCCTTGTACTTCGCGAATAGCGCATCCGCTTGCGCGATCGTCTGGTTCTCTTGATAGGCAAGACCCACGAACTGGGCGTGCTTTACCAAGCAGGCGTCGGCAGCATCGAGCAAGGGTTGCTGCTCCTCGTCTACCGAAATCGAGTAGCCAAACGCGATCTCCGTCCAACCTCCGTGGTCAATCTCGCGTCGATTTGAAGTGGTGAGGCCGAGGTCCTCTATGCACGAGACCTCGTTGTCAGTTGCCTGTTTGTATTCCTCGAAAGTGACAAGGCGTCCCTCGTCGAGTGCGTTTTGGATCACCGCTGCCTGAGCTGGTGACATGCCCGCTTCAGTGCCGTCCTTGAGGAGCTGTTGATAGCTGGCCACGAAGAACGTGGAATCCGGCAAAGGAGTGTCGCTGTGGCACCCCGAAAGCACTACGGCGCACGTTGCCGCTATCCCGGCGACGACTGCAGACTCGATTACGGCGCGGGTGCCTGGGCTCACCGGTCAAGTGTGGCCCGAACGCGCGCCGCAGGGTAGAACGTAGTCCCCCGCGTGTCAGTGGAGCGTGATGGAATAGGACAGTGACGGACCCGAGAGCGCGCCACCAAGAGCTGATCCAGGAGATCGAGGCGCATCGGCACGCCTATTACGAGGCGGATCAGCCAACGGTCTCTGACGCAGAGTACGACGCCCTCGAGCGAGAGCTGCGCGCGCTCGAGGCCGAGTATCCGGAACTCGCCACTCCGGACAGCCCCACACAGACCGTGGGGGCGCCGTGGCCAGCGGCTTCGCCTCCATCAAGCACCGCGAACGCATGATGAGCCTCGACAACGCGTTCTCGATCGCCGACGTTGAGGCCTGGCTCGTGCGCGTCTCCAAGGATGCGAGCGCTGAGGGCGGCGCTGGGCAGGCCTTTGTGTGCGAGCCCAAGATCGACGGACTGTCGATCTCGCTCACCTACGAGAACGGCGTGCTCACGCAGGGCGTCACTCGGGGTGACGGCACGGTGGGTGAGGACGTCACGGCGAACGTGAAGACGATAGCGGGGCTTCCTCACGAGTTGGTGGGCGATTCGATACCGGCCATCGTGGAAATCCGCGGCGAGGTGTACCTCCCTGTCGCAGCATTCCAGGCGCTGAACGAGGCCCTCTTGGAAGACGGCAAGGCGCCATATGCGAATCCGCGGAACACCGCCGCGGGCTCACTGCGCCAGAAGGACCAATCGGTGACCGCGAGCCGCCCACTCGCGGTGACCACGTACGCGCTTGGCGCGCTCGACTGGGGGACCACGCCACCCGACCCAAGGCTCGCTACGCAAGACGGCATTTACCAGGTGCTTGCTTCTTGGGGCATGCCCGTGACGGAACTGGCGAAGGTAGTAGACAGCGTCGGGCAAGCGGAGGCGTATCTCGCCGAACTTGAGGCCAAGCGCCACGACCTCATTCACGAGATCGACGGCGCGGTGCTCAAGGTCAATGACCGCGGCGTGCAAGCGCGCCTCGGGTCCACGAGCCGCGCGCCACGCTGGGCCATCGCGTACAAGTTCCCGCCAGAAGAGGTCCACACGGTCCTCGAAGACATCCGGGTGGACGTTGGCCGTACGGGGCGCGTGACGCCGTACGGCGTGATGACTCCGGTGCTCGTTGCGGGTTCCACGGTGACCCACGCGACCCTCCACAACGCGCATGAGGTCAAGCGCAAGGGCGTCCTCATTGGCGACACCGTGGTGCTGCGCAAGGCCGGCGATGTTATCCCCGAGATCGTTGGGCCCGTTGTCGCCGCACGCACCGGCAACGAACGCGAGTGGGTCATGCCAACCGAGTGCCCAGCTTGTGGAACACCGCTCGCCGAGCAGAAGGCTGGCGACAAGGATCTGCGCTGCCCCAACAGCGAGTTTTGCCCCGCGCAGATCGTTGACCGCATCGCGTTCATCGGCTCGCGTGGCGCGCTCGACGTTGAGGTGCTCGGCGACAAGGCTGCCGCTGCGCTCGTCGAGAGCGGAGTGCTTGCCAACGAGGCTGGCCTCTTCTCGCTCACCGAGGAACAGCTGCTCGCGGTGCCGCTCTTCCAGACCCAGGCAGGCGAGCTTTCGGCGAACGCGCGGAAACTGCTCGTCAACCTCGACGGCGCTAAGACTCAGCCGCTGTGGCGGGTGATCGTGTCGCTTAGCATCCGTCACGTGGGGCCAACGGCCTCGCGCGCGCTCGCCACGGCGTTCGGCTCCTTGCCCGACGTCAGGGCGGCTTCTGCGGAAGCGCTCGCCTCCGTTGATGGCGTGGGTCCCGTGATCGCCGAGTCCGTTCGCGCGTGGTTCGACGTGCCGTGGCATGCGGCGATCGTCGACGCGTGGGCGGCGGCCGGAGTGCGCATGGAGGACGAGCGCGACGAGTCGACGGTACGGACGCTAGAGGGCCTCACCGTGGTTGCGACAGGCTCCCTCGAAGGGTTCACGAGGGACTCGGTGACGGAGGCAATCGTCGCGCGGGGAGGCAAGGCGGCGTCGTCCGTGTCCAAGAACACCGACTATGTGGTGGTGGGCGAGAACGCCGGCTCCAAGGCCGCGAAGGCCGAGCAGCTTGGCGTGCCGATACTTACTGAAGCCCAATTCGTGGCGCTGCTCGAGGGCGGGCCGGCCGCGCTGAACTAAACCGCGCTGAACTGAGCGGTACTGAACTGATCAGCAACGGCTGAGCGGCGTCGGGCCGCTAATTATGGACCGGCGCGCCCGGCCCCCATGGGATTCCGAGCGCGAACCACGCCACGAACAAGCCGGTCCACGCGACCAAAATCCACACGGTGTACGGGATCATCAGCGCGATGATCGTGCCTATCCCCGCGTCCTTGCGATAGCGCTGGGCGATCGTCACGATGAACGGCAGATAGACCATGAGCGGCGTCAGCACATTCATGGGAGAGTCGCCAACGCGATACGCGGCGAGCAGCGTCTGGGGCGCAACGCCCAGCTGCGAGAAGATCGGCACAAAGATGGGCGCAAAGATGGCCCATTTGGGCACTACACCGGGCAAGATGATGTCGAGCACCACGATCACGAGGATGAACAACACCAGCAGCACCACCGCCGGGACGTTCGCGTTTTCAAGCACGTGCGCCACCTCAACGGCCGCAACCGTCGGCAAGTTGGACCACGAGAACAGCGCGATGAACTGCGCGATCATCACGAACATGATGAGCAGCCCGCCAAGCGAGCCAAACGTCTTCGCGATGGCGCCAACCGCCTCGTCCCCGCCCTTCATGGTCCCGGCTCCGCGCCCGTAGGCGAGACCGCACACGAGGAAGGCAAGCGAGATGATGAAGATGAGGCTCGCCATGAATGGGGTGGCGCCAATGAGCTCGCCGGTGGCGTTGTCCCGCAGCGGAGCGTTCGGCGGCAGCGACAAGCGCGAGAATCACCACCGCCACCACCACGAACGCCCACAGCGCGAACTTCAGCCCGCGCGCCTCGGCCTTCTCGTCGACCTCGTCGTCGGGGTTGAGTCCAGAACCCGCCGGCGGCGTATACGGCCCGAGCCGTGGCTCCACCACCTTGACCGTGACCCACGTCGCCACCAAGGCAAGCACAATCGACGAGACAATCGCGAAGTAGAAGTTCGCCGTCACGTCGAGCGGCGCAAAGCCCGAGGGCAGCGTCTCGTTGGTGATCTCGGTGAGCATCGAGTCCACAGGGGTGATGAGCAGGTTCACGCCAAAGATCGCGCCAACGCCCGCAAAAGCGCCCGCCATGCCGGCGAGCGGATTTCGCCCCACCGAGAGGAAAGCCGCGGCCGCGAGAGGTATCAGGATCAAGTACCCAGCGTCGGACGCTACGGAGCTCAGTACGCCAACGAAGATCAGCAGGAATGCGAGTATCTTCGCGGGCGCAACCTTCACGATCTTGCGAATGAGCGCGCCCATGAGTCCCGCATGCTCGGCAACGCCAACGCCAGCCATCGCGATCAGCACCACAGCCACCACGCCAAAGCCGGCAAAGTTCGCCACAAAACTTGAGAAGAAGAACTCGATCCCGTCAGAGGAGAGCAACGAGCGCACCGGCACCTCGACGTCGGAGAGGATGTAATCCGGCAAGATCACCTCTTGCTCGCGTCGTGATGTCCCAAGGCACGACCATCCCGCCAAGCGCCTCGTTGATGGTCTGCCACTCTTGCTTTGGCACCTGCGTGACGAGCTCGTCGGTCACCGAGACGTTGGCCCAAGCGAGCGCCGCGGACAGCAGCGCGATGAAGCCAATGAGGTAAACAAACATGATGGTGGGGTTGGGAACCTTGTTCCCCAAGGTCTCGATCTTGTCGAGGAACCCGCCCTTAGCAGGGGCTTCGGTGGTCGCGGTCATGGCGCCTCCTTCTCTTAGGGCGAGCCTATTGCGCGTGCCCGACGCTGCGCGCGGTCAACGCGGCACGTTTCGCCAAACCTCCGGTAGCGTCGGTCGCTCGGGCCTGGGTACATTGGCCTGCTGGGGAGACGAAGAAAGCGGGGACAGCATGGCGGGCACCATTCGCGTCATCGAGCCGGACGATCAAACGCGGCTCGCGGAGATCGGCGCGCTTACCGCGCTCGCGTATCTCTCGGACGCGCTTGTTGACGTCGCCCACCCGTACGTTCCCGCGCTGCGCGACGCGCACGCGCGTGCCGCGAAGGCAATCCTGCTCGCGATGGCCGACGGCGAGGGCGGCGAGGGTGCGATAGTCGGCACCCTCACGGTGGTGCCCCCGGAAGCTTCTTCATCGAGCGCGCTAACGAAGGCGAGTTCGAGTTGCGGATGCTCGCCGTGTCTCCCATGGAGCGCGGCCGCGGCATCGGCAAGGAGCTCACGTTGGCGGGCGTTCGGCTCGCGATAGAGCGCGGCGCCACGGGGATCGTGCTGTCGACCATGGAGTCGATGCACGCCGCGCACCGTCTCTATGAGCGGCTCGGATTTATGCGGCGCACGGACCTTGACTGGGTGGTGCGCGACAACCCGGACGGCACCGTCACCGCCGTTGACAGCGTGCGCGACGCCGCGGCTGGCGAGGTGCAACTGCTCGGCTACGCGTGGGACATGTCGCGCCCCGTTCCGTAGACCTGAGGCGCCCATTTAGCCCTGCGTGGCCGCCGCTAGACTGGCCGCATGTCCGCGCTTGAACGATCCGATGTCGCGCGCCTCGCAGCGCTTGCCCGCATCGACATGACAGATGACGACCTCGACCGCCTCTCCGGGCAACTGTCGGCGATCGTCGATGCCGTCGCCACCCTTGAGGGCGTCGCTGGGCCCGACGTCCCCACCACGAGCCACCCCATCCCCATGGCGAACGTGGAGCGCGAGGACGTCGTGGTGGAGTCGCTCACTCCCGCCGCCGCGCTGTCCGGTGCTCCCGAAGCCCAAGATGGCCGCTTCCGCGTTCCCCAGATCTTGGGGGAGGAGGCATGACCGATTGGACTCGTTCAACGGCGGCACAGATGGCCGACGCTCTCGCGGCTGGGGAGGTCACCTCCACTCAGCTCACGCAGGCGCATCTTGATCGGATCGGCGCCGTTGACGGCGACGTTCACGCCTTTCTCTACGTGAATACAGAGCAAGCGCTCGCCACCGCATCCGCCGTTGACGCGGACCGCGCTGCGGGCGTTTCGCTTCCTCGGCTCGCGGGGGTGCCGATCGGCATCAAGGACGTGCTCGTTACGCAGGGCATGCCCACCACGGCAGGCTCGCGCATCCTCGAGGGTTGGATCCCGCCATACGACTCGACCGTTGCGCGCAAGGTGCGCGAGGCGCGCATGCCCATCCTCGGCAAGACCAACATGGACGAATTCGCGATGGGGTCCTCAACGGAGCACTCCGCATACGGCCCCACGCACAACCCGTGGGACCTTGACCGGATCCCTGGTGGGTCCGGCGGTGGTTCGGCGGCTGCGCTCGCGGCCTTCGAGGCGCCGCTCACCATTGGCTCGGACACCGGCGGGTCGATTCGGCAGCCCGCGTCTGTGACGGGCACGGTAGGCGTGAAGCCGACGTACGGGGGAGTCTCCCGCTACGGCGCCATCGCGCTCGCGTCGTCGCTCGACCAGCTGGGCCCGTGTGGCCGCACCGTGCTCGACACCGCGATGCTTCACGAGGTCATGGGCGGGCACGATCCCCACGACGCCACGAGCCTGCGAGAGCCAGTCCCCGGTGCCGTTGCCGCGGCCCGCGAGGGAGCGTCGGGCGATTTGAGTGGTGTGCGCATCGGCGTGATTCGCGAGCTCGTGGTTCAAAGAGCGGGAGGGGTACCAAGACGGCGTGCGCCAGCGCTTCGAGGAGGCGCTCGACGCGGCCCGCGGCGCTGGGGCCACGATCGTTGAGGTGAGTTGCCCATCGTTTGAGTACGCGCTCGCGGCGTACTACCTGATCCTGCCCGCGGAGGCCTCGAGCAACCTCGCGAAGTTCGACGGCGTGCGGTTTGGCCTGCGCGTTGAGCGCGACACCGTGGAGCGGACCATGGCGGCCACCCGCGCCGCGGGCTTTGGCGACGAGGTCAAGCGCCGCGTCATCCTCGGCACCTACGCGCTGAGCGCGGGCTACTACGACGCGTACTACGGTTCCGCGCAGAGGGTGCGGACGCTCATTCAACGCGACTTCAACGCCGCGTTCGAGCAGGCGGATGTGCTCGTCTCGCCCACGACGCCAACCACGCCGTTCAAGTTGGGCGAGCGCATCGATGACCCGTTGGCGATGTACCTCAACGACGTGGCGACGATCCCCGCGAACCTCGCGGGCATCCCCGGAATGTCATTGCCTGCTGGGCTCGCGCCTGAGGACGGGCTGCCTGTTGGCTTCCAGATCTTGGCTCCCGCGCATGAGGACGCGCGCTTGTACCGGGTGGGCGGCGCCGTCGAGGCGCTGCTGACGCCTGCCTGGGGAGGCCCCTTGAGCTCGCTCGCTCCCGAGTTGGAGGTGGCAAAGTGAGTAATCTGACTTACAACGACGCGGTGCGCGACTTCGATCCCGTGTTTGGCATCGAGGTACACGTAGAACTGAACACGGCTACCAAGATGTTCTGCGGCTGCCTCAACGAGTTTGGCGGCGAGCCCAACACGCACGTATGCCCCGTATGCCTAGGTTTACCAGGCTCGATGCCCGTCACCAACGGCAAGGCCGTGGAATCGGCGATCAGGCTTGGGCTTGCGCTCGGGTGCGAGATTCGCGAGTCGTCGCGGTTCGCGAGGAAGAACTACTTCTATCCCGACCTCTCCAAGGATTACCAGATCTCGCAGTACGACGAGCCAACGTGCTTCGAGGGCTCGGTTGAGGTGGTGCTCGACGACGGCACCGTGGTGGCCATCGCGATCGAGCGCGCACACATCGAAGAGGACGCGGGCAAGAACACTCACGTTGGTGGCAGCGGCGGCATCCAAGGCGCCGACTACTCCCTTGTTGACTACAACCGCGGCGGCGTGCCGCTCGTCGAGATCGTCACCAAGACGATCGAGGGCATGGGGGACCGCACCGCCGAGGTGGCGCGCGCTTACGTGGCAACCATTCGCGACATCGTGCGCGGGCTTGGCATTAGCGACGGTCGTATGGAGCAGGGGAGCCTGCGCGCCGACGTCAACCTGTCACTGCGTCCAAAGGCGGCCGACGGCGAGGACCAGTCAGCGGTGCCGTTCGGCAAGCGCTCTGAAACCAAGAACGTCAACTCGCTGCGCGCCGTTGAACGCTCGATTCACCACGAGGCCGCGCGCCAAGCGGAGCTGTTGCTCGCTGGCCAGCCCGTGGTGCAAGAGACGCGTCACTGGCACGAGGACACCAACTCCACCACGCCAGGGCGCTCCAAGGAGGAGGCGGAGGACTACCGCTACTTCCCGGAGCCGGATCTGCTGCCGGTGCAGCCATCGCGGGCATGGGTTGAGCAGCTCCGCGCCACGATCCCGGAGCACCCAGCCAAGCTCCGCGCGCGCCTTCGCGAGGAGTGGGGCTACAGCGAACTCGAGATGCGGGACGTCGTTGCCGCGGACGCGATGGACCTCATCACCTCGACCGTGGCCGCAGGCGCATCCCCGCAAGCGGCGCGCAAGTGGTGGATGGGCGAGCTCGCGCGAACCGCGAACGAGCGCGAGGTCGCCTTGGGCGAGCTGCCGGTCACTCCTGCGGACATCGCGGAGCTGCAAGGACTCGTCGACGCCGGCACGATCAACGACAAGTTGGCTCGCCAGGCGCTCGAGGGAGTGCTCGCTGGCGAGGGGTCGCCCGCGGCGGTTGTGACGGCCCGCGGGCTCGTGGTCGTGTCTGATGATGGCGCGCTCGAGGCCGCGGTTGACGAGGCGCTCGCCGCTCAGCCAGACGTGCTCGAGAAGATCCGCGAGGGCAAACTTCAGGCGGTTGGCGCGATCGTCGGCGCGGTCATGAAGACTACGCGCGGTCAGGCAGACGCAGGGCGCGTGCGCGAGATCATCCTGCAGCGCGCGGGAGTGGAAGGCTAATTCCCCTCGCCGCATGTCAGAGGCGTCCTGCACAATGAGCGGATGGTCCCCGCAGAGCCCGCAGAGCTCCGCAGAGTCCGTGGCGCCCGCAAAGGCTTGGCGCCCGCAGAGTCCGACGCCCCCACGCTCGACGATCGCACCTGGGTGCGGCACATCACGCTCTTCCTTGCGGGGCAGACGGTGTCGCTCCTGGGGTCATCGCTCGTGCAATACGCAGTGCTGTGGTACCTGACACTCACCACAAAGGACGGCACCATTCTGGCGCTGTCGATCATGTTCGGGTTCCTGCCGCAGGCGCTTGTGTCGATCTTCGGCGGGGTGTGGGCGGACAGGCACAACCGCAAGTACCTGATCATGGGAGCGGACGCATGTATCGCGTTGGCCACCCTCGCGCTCGCGCTGTTCATGATGAGCGGCGTGACGTCTGTGTGGCTGATCTTCGCGGTCATGGCCGTGCGGTCTGCCGGCGCTGGCATCCAGACTCCGGCTGTTGGGGCGGCGATCCCTCAGATCGTGCCCGCAGAAAAGCTGTTGCGCGTCAACGGCATCAACGGCACCATTCAGTCGGCAATGATGCTCGTCTCACCCGCACTTGCCGCCGTTCTCTATGCCAACGTTGACTTGCACAACATCTTCTTCATTGACGTGGTGACAGCAGTGATCGGCATCGGCATCCTCGCGCTCGTGCCGTTGCGCGCAGTGCAGCGAAGTGGTGAGCGCGTCGGCTATTTCGATGATCTACGTGGAGGCGTCTCCTACATCCGCTCGCACACCTTCGTTAAGTGGGTGCTGTACCTGTTCGGCGGACTCATGATCGTTGTGTCCGCGCCCGCAATGCTCACGCCGCTGATGGTTGTGCGCTCGTTCGGCGAGGAGGTCTGGAAGCTCACGGCGCTTGAGTTCGCCTTCTCCATTGGCATGCTCATCGCAGGCGGCGC
Source organism: uncultured Actinomycetota bacterium (assembly GCA_963757685.1). GTDB lineage: Bacteria > Actinomycetota > Actinomycetes > Actinomycetales > Demequinaceae > Demequina. The sequence goes on from CAVWSW010000005.1 coordinate 159,714, forward strand.
TATCGCGGCGTGGGGCGATCGCTTCGAACGCACCACGCTCATCGTGTGGTCAACGGTGATCCTCGCGGCGCTCACCGTGGGCCTTGGTTTGTCTCCCGTACTGTGGGTGTTCCTGCTGACGATGTTCCTCGTGGGAATTGCGGTGCCGATCTTCTCGACACCTATCTTCACCGTGCTCCAGGAGTCCGTGGACCCCGAGCGGCTTGGGCGCGTACTGGGCTTCGTGGGCATCGTCAGCGCTGTGGGTATGCCCGTGGGGATGCTCTTCTTCGGGCCGCTAGCCAACGTTATCTCCGTGGAAGCAGTGCTCATCATTGCCGGAGTGCTCATGTTTGGCATCGCTGCGCTCGCGTTCCTCACACCAACGGGCCGCGAGGCGCTCGCGTACGTCAAGGCTCATCGGCCGCGTCGTGGACCCCGAGGCTGAGAAACAGAGGAGATCGAGCACCTGGAGAGCGCGGAGGTTTCGGAAGCCTCGAGTGCTACTCCAGCGTCACAGTGCACGCATCGTCCAACGAAACGGGCGGCAGGTCGCACGTGACCATGCGCCGTTCGACCACCGCGGTGCCCGACGTTGGCACCACTCGGTCCGGAGCGTCGGCCGTGTTGGCGGCGAGAGGGTCGTCGCCTGCCAGGACGGTGACGCTGACGTTGCGATCGCCCCGAGTGCGGATAGATCAAGCGCGAGTTCGTGCGCTGAATCGAGGTCGCGGTTGACCGCAAATACCGTCAGCGACCCATCCGCCGCCCGCGTCACGACGGCGTTGACAGCGGCAACTTCTCCGAATTTTGCGGTGGTCACCTTGGGCGAGTCCACTGCGATCTCCAGCACCTCTTCACCGACATTCGCGGCGGTAAGCGCAAACGGGTAGAACGTGGTCTGCCGCCACGCGGCGCCGCCCGGCTCCGTCATGATGGGTGCGATCACGTTCACCAACTGCGCGAGCGACGCGGCCCGCACGCGGTCCGCGTGTTGCAGCAAGGTGATGAGAAGGTCGCCCACCACTACGGCATCTGCCAGGGAATACACGTCTTCCAGCAGTCGTGGGCCCACGGGCCAGTCTGTCGCCAACCGGCAGGGGATTGGTGGGCTGGCTCAGGTACCAGACGTTCCACTCATCAAAAGAGATCGCGATCTTCTTTGTTGATCCGCGCTCCGCCGCCACGGCGTCGGCCACGTCGATGACGTCCTTAATGAACCCGGCCATGTCCACGCCTGAGGCGAGGAACGAGGCAAGATCGCCGTCTGCCGGCTCGTAGTAGGCGTGCGCGGAGATGAAATCAACCTCGTCGAAGGCATGCGTCAGCACGGCGCGTTCCCACTCGCCAAAGGTGGGCATCGCGTGGCTTGAAGAACCGCACGCGACGAGCTCGAGCGTCGGGTCAAACTTGCGCATCGTCCGCGCCATCTCGAGCGCGGCTCGGCCGTACTGGTCGGGCGTCATCTGCCCCACCTGCCAAGGGCCGTCCATCTCGTTCCCGAGGCACCACATGCGCACCCCATATGGCGCCTCGGCGCCATTAGCGCGGCGCGCATCGCTCAGCGCTGTTCCTCCTGGGTGGTTGCAGTATTCGAGCAAGTCGAGTGCCTCCGCGGTGCCGCGCGTGCCGATGTTGACGGCCATCATCGGTTCCACACCGGCCGCAACACACCACCGCATGAATTCGTCGGTTCCGAATTCGTTGGTCTCGGTTGAGTGCCACGCGAGATCGAGCCGCACAGGCCGCTCGGCCACGGGGCCCACGCCGTCCTCCCAGCGATACGAGGAGACGAAGTTTCCACCCGGGTAGCGGATCGTCGTCACCCCCAACTCGCGCGCCAGCGCAAGCACGTCCCCGCGGAAGCCTGCCGCGTCCGCCGTGGGGTGTCCTGGCTCGTAAATGCCCGTGTATACGCAGCGGCCAAGGTGCTCAACGAACGAACCGAAGAGGCGCCGGTCCACTATGGAGACCGCAGAGTTGGGCTGGAGGGAAATGCGCGTCGTTGCCATGCCCTCAGCCTGCCAGACTGGGGCGATGACGTGGGAACCTAGTGCGACACCAGTGGGCGCGGCCCAGGGCCAAGGACTTGTAGCGGCGCTCACATTTGACGATGGGCCGAATGGCGCCGACACGATCGCGCTGCTCGATCTGCTGGAAGAGCGCGGCATCCGCGCGGTGTTCGCCGTGATTGGCAGTTGTATTGAGGCGAAGGGCGGCGCGGAGATCCTGCGACGCATCGTCGCGGACGGCCACGTGCTGTGCAATCACTCCACGAGCTTCGCGGACATGGGGGAGTGGACGGCGGAGCAGGTGCGCGCAGACATGGTCGAGAACCTGGCGATCATCCGCGCCGCGGTGCCTCGAGAGGACGGTGTCGACGTGCCGGTTCCTTTCTGGCGCGCCCCAAACGGCTCGTGGGGCGTCACGTGCGAGGTGGCGGTGGAACTTGGCATGCAGCCACTCGACGTCATCAACCACATCGGCGATTGGGCAGAGCAAGATCCCGACGTGCTTGAAGCGCGGCTGTGGGAAGCGCTCACTCGTGGTCAGTTGGTGCTCTGTCACGACGGCGGAGGGGACAGGGCGGGCACTGTCGAGGCGGTGAAACGAGTCATCGACGAGGCGCTCTCCGATGGCTGGGAGTTCACGCTCCCCGTGGGCGCCACCTAGACCAGGTTCACGTCGGTGGTGCCCGACGCTCCCGCGGCCAGGTGCACCGTCGCACTTTCCCCGTCAGGCGTTTCGAGAAGATACTCACCGGCCCACCCGCTGACGCGAAAGGTGCCCGCGAAAGTCGGCGAGACAACCGTTGGCGCCACCCACCACTCGCCGTGGATGAGGGATTCGAGCACGTCGTAACTGGGCTTGCGCGAACCATCTACGCGGAGTAGCCCTGCAGGCGCGCCCAGCCAACTATCGCGATCGCCTAGCCCCCAATAGGTCACGGACTCGACAAGCGGATGCGCTGCCGCGACGCGGTACAGAGACTCGATATCGCGCGCTTGCCTCGCTTCGCCGTCAGGGGTGGATGGCCAGTGTTCTACCTGGTAATCATTGAGGTCAACGATGTGCTCCGGCATCAGGTCGCCCGAGACAAGCGTTACCTCTGTGAGTTGCAGAGGTAGGCCGAAGCTGCCAAACCGCTCCAGAATCGCGGCCATTTGGTCTTCGCCGCGGTACCCCTGATGCATGTGCGTCTGGAGGCCGATCGCGTCAATCGAGATCCCGGCCGCGAGGCATTCCTCGATGAGTTGCGCGTACTCCTCGGTGAGCAAGAAGTCGTTGAGCACCAAGCGAGCGGCCGGGTTCGCCACACGGGCCGTGTCGAACGCGAGTCGAACCATCTCGACCCGCCCACGCGCCGCCGCGAGCGGCGTGACCGCGTTTGTCTCCGCGGTGAAGCGAGGCATGATCACGGCCTCGTTGATCGCGTCCCATTGGTCGATGACGCCAGCGAACGCGGTGACGTCTCGCGTCACGCGCGCTCGCAACGCGGACTCGACGTCCGCGAGCGGCCGCCCAAGCAGCCACTGTGGCGCGAGAGTGTGCCACACGAGCGGGTGGCCCTTGAGCCGCACGCCGCGCTCCGCAAACCAGTGAGCGGCGGCAAGCAGGCGGTCGGTGTCCGGAGATCCTTCAACTGGCTCAAACCCGCGCCAATAGAACGCGAGGGTTGCCTGATTGAACAGCGCAAGCCACTGCTCGGCGAGCGACGAATCGCCACTTCCGGTCGCGACGTCCATGAGTTCAAACCCGATGTTGCCGAACCCAAAGTCGTGGGTAACCTGGCGGACGGTCAACGGGCCATCAACCACGGACCCGTCAGCACGGCGCGCGGTGACGTCGAGTGTGCACACCCGGTGCGAGGAGTCGCCGATCACGAGAGCGGGGTCACGCCACGGAGGAGACGGTCAACCGGGGGTCGTCTTCGCGCACCGCGCGCGCTTCGCCGACAACCGCAAAGCGGGCCTCGGACTCGCGCGTTGCCGCGTCGCCAACCCACGCCTCGAACTCGCCGGGCTCCACGATGCGCGTGAAGGAGCGGTCAGAGAACGCAAGCCGCGCGCTTGGCACCGAGAACGTCACGTGTGCCGACTCGCCAACCCCAAGAGCCACACGCTGGAAGCCAACGAGCTGCGCAACCGGCCGCGCAACCGAGGCGACAACGTCGTGAACGTAGAGCTGCACCACGTCTTCGCCAGCGCGGTTACCGGTATTGGTGACCGTTACGCTCGCGGTGAGCGGAGCGTCGGGCGATAGTGAGGGGCTCACGCTCAGCGGGCCGTAGCCAAACGAGGTGTAAGACAAACCAAAGCCAAAGGGCCTGACGGGCACCGTGCCAACGGAGGTGACGTCGCCGTCTCCTCCCAGAGCGGAGTGCAGGTACGTGTAGGGCTGAGCGCCCGTGGAGCGCGGCATCGTCACGGGCAGATGGCCCGACGGATTGACGCGCCCGGTCAGCACGCCCGCCACGGCGGTGCCCCCTTCTTCGCCAGGGAAGAAGGTCTGGATCACTGCCGCGCATCGACTCGACGGCCCAGCCGACCGCGTACGGCCGCCCGGTCATGAGCACCAGCACAACAGGGGTTCCGGTAGCGAGCACGGCCTCGATCAGTTGCCTTTGGACGCCGGGAAGCTCAAGGGACTCAACGTCGCAGCCCTCGCCCAACCGTTCCGCGACCGAACAGGCCTGCGCGGTCGCCTGCGACGATGACGGCCACGTCGGCTGCGCGCGCGGCCTCGACCGCCGCGGGAATGCCGGCAAGGTCCATGCCATCAACGTCGCAGCCCTCGGTAAAGGTCACGGACGCTTCGTTGCCGAGCGCCTCGTGGACGGAGGGAGCCTCGAAGCCCATGGGATACGCCTCGCGATGCGAGAGCACGTGGTTCACGAACGAGTAGCAACCAAAGAGAGCGGCGGAGCGGCTCGCGTTGGGCCCGATGAGCGCGACGCGTGCGGTGGGGGCTAGGGGCAGCGTGCCGTCGTTGCTCAGTAGCACGATGGATCGCTCGGCAAGCTCGCGCGCGATGCGGCGGTGCTCGGGGGAGTCGAGGTCGATTCCGGTTGGAGCTGGCTCGTCGAACGTCGCGTCCAGGAGGCCAAGATCTTCCTTCTGACGCAGCACCCGTTCCACGGCGCGATCAACGAGAGCGATTGGCACGCGACCGTCCTCGACCGCGGCCTGCAGCGGGGCAAGGTAGGCGTTGCCGCTGGGGAGTTCCACGTCGACCCCGGCAAGCAGTGCCTGAGCGGCCGCGTCCCCAAGATCGCTGGCGAGCCCGTGCAAGACGTGCAAGAACGCCACGCCAAAGTAGTCCGCGACCACCACGCCGTCGAAGCCCCAGCGCTCGCGCAGCACGTCGGTAAGGAGCGCCGGATCCGCGTGCGTGGGAACGCCGTCAAGTTGCGTATACGCAGGCATGATTCCCCGAGCGACGCCCGTCCTTGACGGCCATCTCAAAGGGGATGAGCAGCTCGTCGGCAACTTCGCGCGGCCCTGCGTGCACGGGGCCAAAGTTGCGGCCGGCGGCCGAGGCCGAGTAGCCGACGAAGTGCTTGAGCGTCGCGTGGACTCCTGCGCCTTGCAGCCCCCGCACGAATGCCGTGCCGATGGCGCCAACGAGATACGGATCCTCGGCAATGCACTCCTCGACGCGGCCCCAGCGTGGGTCGCGAATGACGTCGAGAACGGGGGCGAGGCCCTGGTGCACCCCGAGCTGGCGCATGGAAGAGCCCATCGCCCCCGCCATCTGTTCCACGAGCTCGGGCGCGAACGTCGCACCCCAAGCGGGCGGGGAGGGGAAGGTTGCCGCCTTCCATGCCGCGAGGCCCGTGAGGCACTCCTCGTGCACGATCGCGGGGATCCCCGCGCGCGTCTTGGTCACCAGGTCGCGCTGCAAAGCCCACAGCCACGCCGCGCGCTCGTCTGGCTCCACCGGGCTCGTGCCGTAGACCCTGGTGATGTGGCCGAGGCCGTCGGTGACAGCGTCGGCGAGGTCCATGGTCTTGAGTTGCTGGCCCTGCAGGGGAGCGACGGCGGCGCCGGTCTCGTCTTGCCAAAGCCCAACGAGCTGCGCGAGCTTTTCGCGCAGCGAGAGTTCAGCAATGATTGCGTTAACACGCGGCGATTCTCCCGCTGCGTGGGCTACAGCGCCCGGGTGGACGGTGGTCATGGGTCAGCCCTTGACCGCGCCGGAAAGGCCGTCGACGATGCGACGTTCCAGGAGCAAGAAGAACGCGAGCGCAGGGATCATCGACAGCGCCGTGTACGCCATGATCGACGTCGTGGCCGACGCGTACTGGCCCTGGAAGGCCGTGACGCCAAGTGGCAAGCGTCATGCCTTCTTGCGGTCCGGTGAGTAGCAGCAGCGGCAAGCAGGTAGGCGTTCCACGAACCGATGAACGCGAGCACGCCAACGGTGATCATGCCGGGGCGCGCAAGCGGCAGCACGATCCGGAAGAAGAACCCAACACGCGTGACGCCGTCGACGAACGCCGCCTCTTCCAGTTCGCGTGGGATGGCGCGCAGGAACGGTCGCATGATGATGACCGTGAGCGGAAGCGCGAAGGCGACCTGCGGCACGATGAGGCCCCACAGGCTGCCAACGAGCCCCAGCTGGCGGATCATGAGGTACAGCGGCAGCACCGCGACCGTGAGCGGGAACATCAGGCCCGTCGCGAACACCAGATACATGAGCTCGCGGCCCGCGATAGCGGTACCGCGCAAGCGGGTACGCGGCCATGGTGCCGAACAGCACGACGCCGATCGTGGTGCCGAGCGCAACGAGCGTGGAGTTCAGCAGCTGGCGCCAGAAGATGCCGCCCTTGAGAATGTCCAGGTAGTTGGCCAATACCCACGGGTCGGGCAGCCCTGCGGGGTTCGACGCCAGGTTCTGTTGCGTACGGAACCCGCCGAGGATCAGGTAGAGGATCGGGCCGAGCGTGAGGGCGACGCGCGGCGAGGCCGACGACGATCGCAATGAGGACGCCGGTGTCGAACGTGCCCTCCTTTGCGGGCTTAGGCGTCACGGCTGGCTGTGTCGTCGCTGGGCATGACGGGTGGCGCTTGGTTGAGCGTGGGTGCAGACATCTGGGTCACCTCGACAGATCGGCGTCGGCGTTGTCGCGGCGCAACACGGTGAGCATGTATGCGGTGGCGACGACGAGCGAGATTAGGAACATGATCACGGCGACAGCGGAGCCGAAGCCCACGTCGTGGCGGAAGTAGCCGATTTGCATCATGAACGTCGCGATGGTGGCGTACTGCCCGGTGGTGCCACCTCGGTTAAGCACCCACACCATGTCGAAGAGCTGGATTGACCCGATGATGGACAGGAACGCCCAAATGCGGATGGTGGGGCCAATGAGCGGCACGTTGATGCGCCACTGAATCTGCCACCAGCTCGCGCCATCGATCGCGGCGGCCTCCTGGAGCTCTCGGCGCCACCCCCGAGAGCCCGGCGAGGAACAGGATGATCGCGAGGCCAAGGTACTTCCACGTCACGATGAAGAAGACGGTCCAGAAGCCCCAGGTTTGATCCTCGAACCAGCCTCCTGCAGGCGGATGGAAACCGATCGCCTCCACGAAGTGCGTGGCGATGCCAGTCGGGGTCAAAGATGATGAGCCACATGACGCCCGCGATGACTTCGCTAATGACGTAGGGCGCGAAGATGATGACGCGCACAAAGCTGCGGCCGGGGAAACTGGCGGTTGAGCACGAGGGCGATGAGCAGCGCGAGCGGCAGCTGGATCGCCATCGACAAGACGATGATGAGGAAGTTGTGGCCAAGCGCGTCCCAGAAGGGCTGGCTGTAGGCGGTCTTGAACGCCTGCTGCGTCGCGGGGTCGTTGCCGCCCCATAGCGCGCGGGCGTAGTTCTCGAACCCGATGAACTCGGCGTCAGAGAACTTCTTGATCGCCGTTCCACTTGTAGAGGCTGTACCGCATCGCCGAGGCAACAGGGAACACGACGAATAGCGCGAAGAGCACCAGCGCGGGTCCGGTGAAGAGGGCGATCTCGCTCCACTTGCGGCGGCTGTCTGCGCGGCGCTGCGCTTGTACATTCGGGCTGACGGTGCGGGGCCCCGCCGACGACGTGTCGCCGGCGAGGCCCCTCCCCTTGCCCGAGGTCTCCATCGTGGTCACGCGGAGCCTCGCTTTCTTTATATTTCTAGGAGGATTACTGCGTTGCTGCGGCTGCGGTCATACCGTCAACCACACCCTGCGGTGTACCGGTTCCGCCGAAGATGGCGACAATGCCATCGTTCATTGCGCCACCGACGTTGGCACCGAAGGTGGTGTCAAGCCACAGCTGCACGTATGCCGCTGCACCAGACACTGCCGCGAGTTCCTTGAGGTTCTCGTTCGTGACGGAGCCTGCTGCGGAGGGGTTGGCCGGGAGGCCAATTCCCGTTGCAGCGAACGCGGCTTCTGCACGTCGTCGCTAGCGATGTACGCGAGGAAGTCCGCGCACTCCGGAGGAGCGTCGACGTAGCAGCTGAAGCCGTCACCGCCACCAAGTGCGGCCGACGGGTCGCCCTCACCGCTTTGCCGTTGCGGGCATCGGGAACCAGCCGAGGTCAGCAGACGAGAGCCGCCTTGCGCGTCGTCGCCTTCGGCGAAGCCGGCGTAGACCGACGGGTTCCAGTGCACCCATGAGCTCCATGGCGGCCTTACCGGTCGCAACGAGGCCAGCGGACGACGTAGCGCCCGTCTGTGCAACGGTCGACGTGAAGTCCGGCTGGAAGGGCTCGGTGTCGATGAACTCCTGGAGGTCCGTTCCCGCCTGCACCCAGCACGGGTCAGTGAAGTCGAACGACGTGCCGGCTGCCTGCAGAACTTCCTTGGAGCAGGAACGCAGTGCGAAGTTGTACCACCAGTGAGCTGCGGGCCACTTGTCCCCAGCGCCAACGGCGATCGGGATGATGTTGGCGGCCTTGAGCTTTGCCACGTCGGCGTTGAGCTCGTCCATCGTTGTGGGCTCGCCGGTGATGCCGGCCTGCTCGAACAGCGACTTGCGGTACCAGACGCCTTCCACGCCAAACTGGAACGGAAGACCATAGGTCTTGCCGTCCGTCTGCCATGGTGCAACAGCGCCACCGAGCTTCGCGATGGCGTCAGCATCAACGTCGCTGAGGTCCATCAGGTAACCGGCTTCCACCTGGTCGGCAAGTTCGCCGCCGCCCCACTGCTGGAAGATGTCGGGGGCGTCGCCGGCCTGCAGCGCGGTGGGAATGCGCGTGCGCTGCAGGTCCTCGTTCTGGATCTGCTCGATCTTGAACGTGACGTTGGGGTGGAGAGCGGTGTAGTCGTCCGCAACCTGCTGCCAGAAGTCACCCAGTGGGTTTCCTCCGTCGTCGCCTGCAACCGCGTTGTGCCACCACGTGAGGGTGACGGGGGTGGTGCTGTCTCCAGTTGGCGCCGGAGAGTTGCTGTCGCCCGTGTCGTTGCTGCATGCGGCGAGCACCAGCGCGGAGGATGCAGCGATCGCCGCGAGTGCGGCCATTCGTCGCATGTGTGCCATGAATTGTCCTTTCGAAATCGTCGTTGATCCTTTGCCGAACACCGGCAGTCTGGCACCGGTCGGCTCGCCGCGTCAAACGTTGTCGATAACGTTTTAGTTACGGATAGAAGGCCGCTACTATGAGTCCCATGAATTCATCGGCGCGCGTCAAGCTGTCCGACGTCGCCGAACGCGCGGGCGTGTCCGTTGCGACCGTCTCCAAGGTGGTCAACGGCCGCTACGGCGTCGCCAAGGACACGATCGAGCTGGTGCAAGGGCGTCATCGACGACCTCGGTTACGTAGGCAACCTTTCTGCCTCGAGCCTGCGCTCCGCGAGCACCAACGTGCTCGGCATCCTGGTCGCCGACTTTGAGCCCTATTCCGCAGAGATCATCAAGGGCGCGGCCACCGTCACGCGCAGCACTACGTGGGAGCTGCTCGCGCACGCGGGAGGCGAAGCCCACGGCTGGGAGCGCCGCTCCATAGCGCGCCTTGGTGGCACCCTCATCGAGGGCGCCGTGGTGGTGACACCCAACGACCTCGGACGTGAACTTCATCGTGCCCGTCGTCGCCATCGACCCCCACTACGGCCCCAACCAGGTGCCCACCGTTGACGCGGATTCGTACGGCGGGGCGCGCGCCGCAGTTCAGCACCTCATCTCCCTCGGGCACTCGCGCATCGCGTTCATTGGCGGGCGTGGCGAGCTGGATTCGTCGCTGCTTGCGCGAGAACGGCTACCGCGACGCCATGGCGAGCGCGGGCCTCGAGATCCCGGACGGCTACGTTCGCGAGTCGCGCTATGACCCCGACGTCGCCGAGGCCATCGCGCTCGACATGCTTTCGCTGCCGGAGCGCCCTACCGCGATCTTCGCGGCGAACGACGTGACGGCGATTACGGGTGCTTGGCGCGGCGCGCGATGTTGGGGCTGCGCGTGCCGAGCGAGCTCTCCGTGGTGGGCTTCGACGACGTCCCTCAGGCGTCGCTCGTGCGGCCCACCTTGACCACCGTGCGTCAGCCGCTCGGCGCCATGGGCGAGGCCGCAATGGTGATGTTGCTCGACATCCTCGCTGGTATTGAGCGTGACACTCACGTGCGCATGCCCACCGAGTTGATCGTGCGTGAGTCCACCGCCCCACCGCCTGCGTAGGTAGGACTGGGGCCGACCGCCCACAAACGGGCCCGACGCTCGCTTAGGTTAGCAGTCTCGCGTCGCCTAGTCGCGGTAGGTCGCCGAAGCTGCGGCGTATGCCTCTCGGATGGCCGGTCGCGAGTCAGGCGCGGGGGCGACGCAACTGTCGCCACGGGCCACGCCGGTCGCTCTCCGGTCAGCGCCCACGCAGCCTGCACCGCGGCCCCAGCGGCCACGTACTCGCCGGGCTCCGGAATCTCCACCGGTACGTCGAACACCTGGGCCGCAACCACCGCAACCGCGGGAGACTGAGCGGCGCCGCCAACGATGAGCACGCGTCGGGCAACAACGCCCAAGCCGAGAATCGCGTCCATGCCGTCCGCGAGCCCGCACAGCATTCCCTCGAACGCCGCGCGCGCGAGGTTCTCGCGCGTCATCGACGCGAGCGTGAGACCCGTGAGCGAGGCCGTCGCGTGCGGCAGATTTGGCGTGCGTTCGCCCTCGAAATAGGGGACCAATGAAGAGCCGCCCGCGCCCGATTCGGCGGCGAGCGCGAGGCGGCTCAGTTCGTGGTGATCGACATCCAGCACGCGCGCAAAGGCGTCGAGGACGCGCGCTGCGTTGAGGGTGGCGATCAGGGGGAGGAAGTCTCCGGAGGCGGACGCAAAGCCCGCGACGGTGCCGGTGACGTCGCGCACCGGCTCAGGGGTCACCGCGAACACGGTGCCGGACGTGCCAATCGACACCACCACGTCACCCGCGGCCGCGCCTAGGCCAAGGCCAGCGGCGGCATTGTCGCCAGCGCCTGCGCCCAGCAGTGGGGAGGAGGACGCGATCGAGGCGTGAACCACCCCTGGGCTCTCCGCCGGCCCGAGCACGCGCGGCAGGAAGGCGGCGTGACCGAGCGCGGCGGAGAGCAGGTCGCGGTCGTAGTCGTCGGTAGCGGGGTTCCAGTACCCCGTTCCCGACGCATCCGACCGGTCCGTGGTGAGCGCCGTGAGGTCTGGGCCGAGCGTGGACTCGGACCCCGGCCCATATCCTCTTAGGCGCCACGTAAGCCAGTCATGGGGGAGTGCAACTGCGGCAACGCGCGCGGCATTTTCCGGCTCGTTGTCCCGCAACCACCGCAACTTGGTGGAGGTAAAGCTCGCAACCGGCACCAGCCCGGTCCGGTCGGCTAGGGCCTCAGCGCCAAACTCGGCGATGAGATCTTTTGCGGCCGCGGCCGAGCGGGTGTCGTTCCATAGGAGCGCGTCGCGAATGACGTTGCCGTCTTCGTCGAGCACGACCATGCCGTGCTGCTGGCCGCCAACGCTGATGGCCGCGACGTCGTCGAGCCCGCCGGCACCGGCGATTGCCTCTTGCAAGGCGCGTCCACCAGTGAGCGGGGTCAACCTCGGTGCCGTCGGGGTGCGAGGCGCGCCCGGAACGCACGACGGCGCCGGTTTCGAGGTCGCGAATGACGACCTTGCAACTTTGCGTGGACGAGTCCACACCGGCGACGAGCGTCATTGCCTCCCCTTGCCTCTCATGCAGCGCGTTCCGATAACTCCTGGGGCACCCGACGATGTGGCTAGCTAGCCGCGTGCGCCCATGAGGTGCTCGGTCGCGAGCTGCTGGAGGCGAACGAAGCCGAAGCCCTTGCCGCCAAAGTAGGCGTCAGCGTCGAAGGTCTCGTAGGCGGAGGTGTCGGCGATGAGCTGGTCGGCCGTCTCGCCCTCGCCAAGCGTGCTCTTGCCCAGTTCGTAGACGCGAGCGGCGGTGAGAGCCTCTTGCACCTCGGGGTCCGCGCGGAATGCTGCGGCGCGCTCCTTGAGCAGCAAGTACATCTGCATGTTGGCCTTGACCGAGTCCCACACGCCGTTCTCGTCTTCCGTGCGCGAGGGCTTGTAGTCGAAGTGGCGAGCGCCGTCGTACTTGGGTCCGCCGTTGGGGCTGCCGTTCTCCAGCAGGTCTACCAGGGAGAACGCGTTGTGGAGGTCGCCGTGGCCGAAGACCAGGTCTTGGTCGTACTTGATGCCGCGCTGGCCGTTGAGGTCGATGTGGAAAAGCTTGCCGTGGTACAGCGCCTGGGCGATGCCGGCCGTGAAGTTAAGGCCCGCCATCTGCTCGTGGCCAACCTCGGGGTTGAGGCCAACCAGTTCGGGGCGCTCAAGCGAGTTGATGAACGCGAGCGCGTGGCCCAGCGTCGGCAGCAGGATGTCGCCGCGTGGCTCGTTGGGCTTTGGCTCGATCGCGAACTTGATGTCGTAGCCCTTGTCGGTGACGTAGTCGCCGAGGAAGTTCACGCCCTCGCGGTAGCGCTCGAGCGCCGCGTTGATGTCCTTGGCGCTGTCGTACTCGGCGCCCTCGCGGCCGCCCCACATCACGAAGGTCTTCGCGCCTAGCTCGGCGGCGAGGTCGAGGTTGCGGAGCACCTTGCGGAGCGCGAAACGGCGCACGCCGCGATCGTTCGAGGTGAACCCGCCATCCTTGAACACCGGGTGCGAGAACAGGTTGGTGGTGACCATCTCGACGATGACGCCGGAGTCGTCGCACGCGGCCTTGAGGTCGTCAATGGCCTTGCGGCGCTGTGCGTCCGTGCTCTCGAAGGGGAACACGTCGTCGTCGTGGAACGTGATGCCCCATACGCCGAGCTCGCCGAGCTTGCGGATGGCAGCCGGGTTGTCGAGCGGGGGGCGGGTGGCGGAACCGAACGGGTCCTGAGCGGCCCAACCAAGGGTCCAAAGGCCAAACGAGAACTTGTCAGCGGGGGTGGGCGTGGGCGCCATTGCAACACTCCAAGGTAGGGAATCGTTTATGTTGTTACCAACAACATATACTCGCTACACACCGATGTCAAAACTTGGAGGGCCATGGTCGACACTCCGGTTGACGCCCCTCAGCCGTGGACCGTTCGCGGCGGCGGCGGCGCGCGAAACGAGTCCGTGCGGCGCCACAACTTGGCGACCGTGCTGCGCGCCGTTCACTACGGCCGCGAGGTCTCGCGCGCAGAACTGACGCGCTCAACAGGCCTCAATCGCTCCACGATCGGCGCGATGGTCGCGACGCTCGAAGAAGAAGGCCTCGTGACCGCGACGGAGCCCCTGAACGAGGGCGCCGTCGGAAGGCCGAGCCCTGTGATCCGCCCTTCGAGCGCGGTGCACGCGCTCGCGATCAACCCCGACATTGACGCCGTGCGCGTTGCGCTCGTGGGATTGGGCGGGCACGTCGTCGCGAGCGCGGTTGCCCCCTTCGCCGCCATCCCAAGCCCGGCCGACGCCGCGCAGGCTACCGCGCGCGTCGCCCGTCAGTTGCTGGCTGAGAACAAGGCGACCACCGTGGTTGGGGCGGGCGTAGCCGTGCCGGGCCTCATCGACTTTGACGGTGGCACCGTAGTCAACGCGCCGCACCTTGGGTGGATCAACGAGGCGATAGCCGGGCCTTGGTCACGGCTGCTCGGTTGTCCGGTGCATGTGGGGAACGACGCGAACGTTGCGCTGCTCGCGGAGGTCCATTTTGGTGCCGCCCGCGGCGCGAGCGACGTGCTCTACCTCAACGGCTCCGCATCCGGAATCGGTGGCTCTGCACTCGTTGGCGGTCGCCTCATGACCGGCGCGCGCGGCTATGGCGGCGAGTTTGGTCACATGGTGGTGCGCGGGGGAGCACTGACGTGCGACTGCGGGCGGATCGGTTGCCTCGAGACGGAGGTCAACAGTGGGCGCCTCGCGGGGCTCGCGGGTGCCGCTCGCGCCGCCGAACTGGAGCGCCAAGCTGGCGTGCTCGCGGGCGCCATCGCGAACCTGATCTCGGCCTTCAACCCCCAACTGGTGGTAGTTGGTGGATTCCTCGCGCAACTCATCGACGCGCAATCGGGGCTCGTGCTGGGCGCGGTGGCGCGCGAGACGCTCTCGCCCCTCGCTCACGACGTGCCCATCGTGAGCGCCGAACTCGGCGACGCGATCCTCCCGCTTGGCGCCGCGGAGCTGGCATTCGCGCCGCTTCTCGCGGACCCGTTGGGCTAACCGCGTCGGGCCCAGGCCCCCGCGCGCCATGAAAGACTCGATGCATGCTCACCGTCTCCGTCCCCGATCAGGCTGTGGCCGACGCCCTTGGCGAGGTGGGTCCAGAGGCTCGCCTTGTGTTGTGGGACCCAGGCACGGGCGACGCCCCTGAGGACGAACGCGACAACATCGAGATCGTCTGCATCCCGCACAAGACGGGCGGTCGCAAGGTCTACGCGCGGCTGGCCCAATTGCCGAACCTCAAGGTGATCCAGATTCCGTCTGCTGGTTACGAGCACGCGCTGCCAATCACCCCCAAAGGAGTCGCGCTCGCGAACGCGCGCGGCGTCCACGACTCGCGTACCGCGGAGATGGCACTAACGCTCGCGCTCGCAAGCCAGCGCATGTTCGCCGAACTGCTCGAGGCTCAACGGGAACACGACTGGCGCGGGGATACCTATCCGCCGTCGCTTGCCGACAGGCGCGTGCTGATCGTTGGCTACGGCTCAATCGGCGCGGCGATCGGTGCGCGCATGCGCGCGTGCGAGGCCGTGGTGCTCGGGGTTGCGCAGAGCACCCGCATGGCGCCAGACGGAACGCTTGTGCACGCCGTACAGGACCTGCCCCGGCTGTTGCCGTTTGCGGAGATCGTCGTGATCGTGACGCCGCTAACCGAGGACACGAAGCACCTCGTCAATGCCGAGTTTCTGGCCGCGATGCCGGACGGTGCGCTGCTCATCAACGTGGGTCGCGGCCCCGTCGTCGACACCGACGCGCTGCTTGCGGAGCTCACGACTGGCCGCTTGCGCGCGGGTCTCGACGTCGTTGACCCAGAGCCGCTACCCGCAGGGCACCCGTTGTGGGACGCGCCAGGGTGCATCATCATGCCCCACGTTGGCGGCATGACTCCGCTCGACGATCGCCGCTACACGGACCTTGTGCACGCCCAGATTCGCGCGCGCCTCGCTGGCGCGGAGCCCGTCAACTTCGTCGGCACGGGGGAATGGGTGCCGGAGCCGCGTTAGTCGCGGAAGCAACCACGGCGTCGGGCCGGCTACTTATCCGCGTCGCGAAGGTCGATCCATGCGGCGACGATCCGCTCGAGCTCCCCGCGGCGTTCCTCTGCCTCAGCGATCGACACGATGCGCATCACGAGCGCCTCCGGACCCGCACCCTCGAGGTGCGGAAACGTGCCAGGGATGTGTCGGCCCGAGTGGAACATGAGCGTCGCGTAGCTCTCGGACTTGGGATAGAAACTCGCGAGATAGCCCTTGTACACAAACGTGGGGGTCTGCCACTTGACGCACTCTGTGAGGCGATCGTCGCACTGCAGCATGATGTGCCGCACGCGGTCAACGACGTCGCGCAAAGGGTTGTCGTAGCGAGCCATCCAGGCGTCGACCTCAGGGGACGTCATACCCATGAAACTAGCGGTGAAACATGCCCGACGGTAGGAGGGGTTCGCGATTCGTCGGCATCGCTCCTACCCCTGTACGCACTTGAGCGCCGAATCCGTGCGGGAAAACGGCGCTCAAGTGCGTACAGGTGCGCGGCTGAGTTTTATGCAGTCGCGAGCGCGCGCGAGTTCAGCTCGATGTGCGCCGTGGTCGCCGCGAGGAAGTGCGTGAGCACTGCCGAGGTGGCCTCGTTGATGATCTCGCCGCCCGCGTAGTCCTCTTGGTTGAAGCGCAGGAACACCTCTGGCTGGCCCAGCGTGGGGGCGTTGTAGTGGCCAAGGATGGCTCGCAGGTGCTGTTGTGCAACGGCGGTGCCGATGGGACCGCCGGAGACGCCCATGATGGCAACCGGCTTGCGGTTGAGCGAGCCCTGGCCATAGGGGCGGGCGGCCCAGTCGAGGGCATTCTTGAGCGCGCCGGGCAGAGAGCGTGAGTACTCGGGAGTCACGATAATGACGCCGTCAACGCCCTCGATCGCGTCCTTCCACGCACGCGCTGCGGCTGGGAATTCGGCCTCAAGGTCATGGCTGTAGAAGGGCAGCGCAGACCAGTCGAGCTCAACGAAGTCCACGTCGTCTGGAGCAATGGACGCGAAGTGGCTCGCCACAGTGCGGTTGATGGACTTGCTCGAAAGCGAGCCGACGATGACGCCAATACGCATGACAAATACTCCTCAAGAAAGGATTTAGTGGGGGATGCCGACCTCGATGCCGACTTGACCCGTTAACGAACTTGACGCGTCAACAATTCCCGGGCGCGTTGAAAGGCCGCGAGCGAGATGGCGCGCGCCTCCCCATGATCAACGATCGGCGCTGGGTACGCTGGCGTGTCCACTTCGGCGACCCAGCGGTGGATGTACGCGCGTTCGGGGTCGAACTTGCGTTCTTGCGAGACCGGATTGAAGACGCGGAAATACGGCGCCGCATCGCGCCCCGTGCCCGCGACCCATTGCCAGTTGAGCTGATTCTGCGCGTGGTCGTAGTCGAGCAATGCCCGGCGAAAGTAGTCCGCACCCCGTTGCCAGGGCAGGTGCAGATCCTTGATGAGGAAGCTTGCGGTGACCATGCGCACGCGATTGTGCATGGTGCCCGTCGCCTTGAGCTCGCGCATGCCCGCGTCGACGAGCGGAAATCCCGTGTTGCCCTCGCGCCACGCGATGAATGCCGGCGTCCGCGGCGGGCCCGGTCTCCCAGTCGTCGTCCAAAATGACGGTCCGCAGCGACTCGCGCAACGCACGTGGGTGGCGAAACAGGACGTCCGCGTGGAACTCACGCCACGCCAGCTCCGTCTCGAATTTTCGTGCTGCCGATCCGTCGATGGTGCGTGTCGCGGCCAAGATCGTGCGCGGATGAATCTGCCCAAACGCCAGAGGCACGGAGAGGTGAGAGGTGCCGTCTCTGTCCGGCCGGTCGCGGTCGTCGGAGTAACTTGCGAGCGGGCCGTCCAAGAAGTCCGCGAGCCGCTCAAGCCAGCGACCCTCCCTGAATTCCATGCGGTAGGCGAGCGGGTCTTGCGTGTCGCCGTGCGCCGCATACACGTCAAGGCTGACGTCCGACGCTGTGGTCACCAACGCGTTCGGGCTCGGCTGCGGCAGCCGGTGACCGCCAGCCATGTTCCCTCCACGCACGCGAGAATGGCGTAAAGACCTGGTATTCGGTGCCGTCGGCCTTGATCACGCGCCCTGGCGCCACGGCGTAGGGCGACCCGACGAAGCGCAGTTCCCTGCCGTCGGCCTCGAGCGCGGCACGCCACCGCGTCTTGCTCGCGAATGCCGCTGGGGGAGTACTCGCGCGCGGCGAACACCACCGCACTGCCGTGTTCGCGCGCGGTGGCGAGCACAACGTCGGCCGCGGTGCCGCGCCTCACGCCGAGCGCGCCGCCAGTGTCCTCACCAAGGCTCCACAATGAGCGCGCGAGGTGGGCTACGCGCCTGCCAGACCACCAGTGCAGTGCGGGCGTCCACGCAAATACGGCGGCGGCCGGGCCATCCGCTTGGGCCGCGAGGAGCGCGGGGTTGTCAGTGAGCCGTGCGTCGCGCCGCACCCACCACAGGGACGTCACTTCTCTGGAAACGCGAGCGCCGCGGCGACGTCCCGCATGGGCTTGTCCCAGCTACTGAGCCAGGCGTCGACGTCCGGATTGCGCATGTGAGTCAGGATAGGCGGCGCTGACTCGCGCACGCGACTAGGAGTCGGTATGCGCCGTGCTCACTGTTCCCGTGCCTGGCGTTGTCGCGAGCGATCGGGAGGGCGGCCACGCCGCGCCGCTCGAGCCCAGGTAGCGGCCGCGGCGGGCGCGTGTACAGCGCCCTCGACGAGTCAAGGAGCCACGGCACGAGCACAACGGCGACGCCGGGGCACAACACGAGCTGGTGCCGGATGCGACGAGCCTTGCGGTTATGCAACAGGCCTTCCCACCAGTGTCCAAACACGTATTGCGGGATATAGACGGAGATCACCTCGGAGCCGTGCTGCTCGCGGTGGGCCCGAATGTGCTCGATGAGTGGCGTAGACACGTCCCGATAGGGCGAGGCAATGATGGTCAGCGGCAAACGGATGCGCTGGAGCGCCCAGGCCCTCTGCAGTCCGGCAATAGAGACGGGATCTGTGGCCACGTGCACGGCCTCGAGGCTTTCGTGTTGCGCCGCGATCGCATAGTCAAGCGCCTTGAGCACCGGGTTCTGCATCTTGTGGACGAGCACGATCGCGTGGTCGCCCGTGGACCCAAAGACGGTTCCCGGTAATGGCGCGATCTGTTCGTCTACCGCCGCGTAGTACCGATTGATCTTGCGCATGAGCAACCACAGGATGGGCATCACCACAAAGACGATCCACGCGCCGTGCGTGAACTTGGTGATGGACACAATGACCAGCACCGTGCCCGTAGTGATCGCGCCAACGAGGTTGACCAGGCGGATGCGCTTGATCTTGTAGGCAACGCGCGCGCTATCGCCGCGCCGGAGCTTGCGGGTCCAGTGCACCACCATGCCGGATTGCCCAAGCGTGAAGCTGATGAAGACACCGATGATGTACATCTGGATAAGCAGGTTCACGTTGGCGCGGAACACGACCTCAAGCAACGCGGCGAATGCGCCAAGAATGATGACGCCATTGCTGAAGACGAGGCGATCTCCGCGCGCCTGGAGCGCCTTGGGTGCGTACCGGTCGCGAGAGAGCACGGAGCCGAGCAGCGGGAACCCGTTGAACGCGGTGTTGGCGGCCAGGAAGAGCACGAGAGCGGTGGTCGCTTGGACGGCGTAGAACCCCAGTGAACTGTGGCCGCCAAATACGCTCGCCGCGATTTGCGCCATCACAGAGCGCTGCGCGGTGTCTGCGCAATCAACGAACCCTTGTAGGTCGCACGCGTCGGCGGAGTAGTGCACGTTGGTATGGAGCGCGAGGTACATGATCCCGATGAAGAGCGTCACGGCGATCGCGCCCATCGCCACCAAGGTGCGCTGCGCGTTGGTGATCTTGGGGCGCCTAAACGCCTGCACGCCGTTGGCGATGGCCTCGACGCCCGGTGAGCGCCGAACACCCGGAGGCGAACGAGCGCAGCACCAGCAGCACGATCCCCGCGGTGGCAAGGTCCGAATGCGAGACGGTGTAGCCCGCGGACTCGGCCTGCGGCAGCACGCCGAACACGGACTTGGTGATGCCGACAACGATCATGATCGCCACGGACCCGATGAACAGATAGGTGGGCAGCGCGAATGCCTTTGACGACTCTGCTACGCCGCGCAAGTTGACCGCGATGAGCAGGCCCACGCACACGAGGGCGATCTCCACGCGCCACGCGTGCAGCTCGGGGAACGCGCTGATGAGGTTGTCGACGCCCGCGGCTACCGAAACGGCAACCGTGAGTACGTAGTCAACGAGCAGGGCCGACGCCACGATCAGTCCCGCGTTCTCGCCAAGGTTGCGGGACGCGACCTCGTAGTCGCCGCCACCGGAGGGGTAGGCGCGGATTAGCTGGCGGTAGCTCACCACCACGATGACCATGAGCGCCACGACCGCGGCGGCGATCCACGGGGCGAAGGCGAGCCACGCGAGGCCACCGGCGGTCAGCATGAGCAGGAGCTCTTGAGGTGCGTATGCCACGGAGGACAAGGGGTCCGAGGCGAAGATCGGCAGCGCCATTCGCTTTTGGAGCAGTTGCCCGTCCGCCTTGTCTGACGGTAGCGGCTTGCCAAGTACCCAGCGCTTGATATCGCGCCCCGAAGAAGTCACGTGTGGAAATGCTACGCCGACAGTCGCCGGGACCTTCGTATTGCCCGCTACGTGAGATGTTTCGCGGCGTAGATGGCCGCGGCATCGCGCAACAGAGCGGCCGCGCCAGGCAGTCGATCTCGTCGTAGTGGATGCGGAAGCGCTCGTCGTCCACGTACATCTGGGTCAGGGACACGTACGCCTCGGCGTTTGGCGTCCAGATGGCGGTGAGCCACGCGAAGTGCGTGCAACGACCTCCTGGACCTCGTCGCTGTCGGCCGCCAGCTTGATGCGCGTCGCGGCGCCAAGGGCCTCGACGATCTCTTGGTCCTCTGCATGTGCGCTTCTTGCCGTCGTCGCCAAGCCGCTCCCAGTTGGCGTTGGAGCGGTCCACGGCGTCGTCGCCCCAGCGCTCGCGAGCCTCGGGCTCATAGCGCGCGTGGGCGAAGCCGTCGAACAATTCTTCGGTGCGTCATTGCGGTTCCCTTTTCTATGTGGTCGATGGTGCGGCTCACCGTTGCGGCGAGCCGTGCAAAGCGGTCGCGCTCGTCGGTAAGCGCGGCGAGGTGGTCCTTGCAGCAGCCCGACGGCGTTGTCAGGGGCGGCCTCCAGCACGCGGGCGGCGGTGGCAAGGTCGACGCCAAGCTCGCGCAGCACGAGGATGTGCTGCAGCCGAAGCAATTCCTCTTCGCCGTAACAGCGGCGGCCGTCGTGGCGACCGTCGCGGCGGCGTGAGCAGGCCGATCTCGTCGTAGTGGCGCAGGGTGCGGCTCGTGACGCCGGTCTTCTTGGCTGCTCGTGCTGATGTCCATGGTTGCCATGTGAAGCAATCGTAGAAGTTGACGCCGCGTCAATGTCAAGCCCGCTATTTTGAGCGGTAGCCAACCACAGCGTCGGGCCGGTTCTAGACTCCCCGTATGACTCCAACGCCGGATATCAAGCCACGTTCTCGCCAGGTCACCGATGGGCTGGAGGCCACCGCGTCTCGCGGCATGCTCCGCGCCGTTGGCATGGGGGATGACGACTTCGCCAAGCCGCAGATTGGCATCGCGTCGCTCGTGGAACGAGATCACGCCCTGCAACCTGTCGCTCCAGCGCCTCGCGCAGGCGTCCAAGGAGGGCGTGCACGCCGGCGGCGGGTATCCGCTCGAGTTCGGCACCATCTCCGTCTCCGACGGCATCTCCATGGGCCACGAGGGCATGCACTTCTCGCTCGTATCGCGCGACCTCATCGCGGACTCGGTTGAGACCGTGATGATGGCGGAGCGGCTCGACGGCTCCGTGCTTGCTCGCCGGTTGCGACAAGTCCTTGCCCGGGATGCTGATGGCGGCCGCACGGCTGGACCTCGCCTCGGTGTTCCTCTACGCGGGCTCGATCATGCCCGGCCACGTCACGCTGAGCGACGGCACGTCCAAGGACGTCACGATCATCGACGCGTTCGAGGCGGTTGGCGCGTGCGTCGCGGGCCTGATGTCTGAGGAGGACCGCCTCGCCATTGAGAAGGCGATCTGCCCCGGCGAGGGCGCGTGCGGCGGCATGTTCACCGCCAACACTATGGCGTCCGTTGGTGAGGCGCTTGGGATGTCGATTGCCGGGTTCCGCCTCCCCGCCAAGTCGCTGACCGACGCCGCGACATGTTCGCGCACAAGTCCGGCGAGGCGGTGGTGAACATGCTGCGCCAGGGGATCACGGCGCGCGACATCATGACGAAGCAGGCCTTCGAGAACGCCATCGCCGTCGTCATGGCGTTTGGCGGCTCCACCAACGCGGTGCTGCACCTGCTCGCGATCGCCAACGAGGCCGAGGTTGACCTCACGCTCGCCGACTTCACGCGCATTGCCGACAAGGTGCCGCACCTTGGGGACCTCAAGCCGTTTGGCCAGTTCGTCATGAACGACGTTGACCGCGTTGGCGGCGTCCCTGCGGTGATGAAGACGCTGCTTGATGCGGGCCTCATGCACGGTGACGTGATGACCGTGACGGGCAAGACGATGGCCGAGAACATGGAAGAGCTAAGCCCGCTGCGATCGACGGCCGCGTGGTGCGCGCGCTCAACAACCCCATTCACAAGACCGGCGGCATCACGATCCTGCACGGCTCGCTCGCTCCCGACGGCGCTGTGGTGAAGTCCGCAGGCTTCGACGCCGACGTGTTCGAGGGCACCGCGCGGGTGTTTGATGGCGAGCGCGCGGCGCTCGACGCGCTTGAGGCAGGCGAGATCGTCGCTGGCGACGTGCGTGGTTATCCGCTACGAAGGCCCCAAGGGCGGCCCCGGCATGCGCGAGATGCTCGCGATCACGGCTGCTATCAAGGGTGCGGGCCTGGGCAAGGACGTGCTGCTCATCACCGACGGCCGCTTCTCTGGTGGCACCACGGGGCTGTGCGTTGGCCACATTGCGCCAGAGGCCGTTGACGCCGGGCCCATCGCCTTTGTGCGCGACGGCGATCAGATCACGCTCGACGTCGCGAACAAGAAGCTTGGACCTGCACGTTGAGGCAGCGAACTCGCGGCCCGCGCTGTGGGCTTTGAGGCGCCGGCGCCCAAGTACACGCGTGGCGTGCTCGCGAAGTACCGCAAGCTCGTGGGCTCGGCGTCAACGGGCGCGGTGGTCGGATAGGTCATTCGCTGGTCACGGCAGGGTTGCCCATTCGTCACGAAACCGTGACGCGAACGCGACGGCGGTAGTGGCTTGGCGCCGTTAGTGTGGCACCAACGACGTTTCGCCAACGGGGGTCAACATGGACGAGGAACACGCTTCTGAGGTTCCGGTAGGTGCGAGTGGCGCGAGTCAGCAAAGTCGCTGGGCCGCGTTCCGCAAGCCGAAGGTGTGGATTCCTGTTGCCGCCGGCGTCTCTGCACTGGCGATCGTCATGGCGCTCGTCGTCACGCAACTCAATGGCACCTCTGCGGCAGCCGCGCCATCCGATTTCCCCACGCCGACGCAGAGCCTCTCGCCGAGTGCCACAAGCGCGCCGACCAACTCGCCCAGCGCGTCAGCCGCACCTACCGCCTCGGTCTCCGCCTCGCCCGTCCCTCCCGACGACTACGCTCCCGAAGACGGAGACGGCGTTTACACCGGGTGGATTCCACCGTTCGTGGTGCCGGGTATCAACTCAGCGTCCGACGACACCGCGGTCTCGATTCCGGCCGCGAAGGGAGCCGCCTTCAACGAGCCTCTCCTGAGCCGCGACGGATCCCACGTCGCGATGGTGTTTTCCGGTTCCAACCTCGTGAGCGTCTACGTTGGCAAGACGGACGGCTCCGCACTGACTCAATTGCCAAAGGTGAATGCGGATTACGAGGGCCTCGTGCCTGCGTGGTCACCCGACGGCAAGCGACTGGCGTATATCACAGGTGCTGCGGGCGCGCCCGTGCTTACGGTCGTGAACGCCGACGGGTCAGGAAGCAAGAACGTCGCCTCGCTCCCCGTTGAGGTCGCGAAGCGCTGCTGCGACAAGGGTGGTGCGTTCCTGTCGTGGTCCTTCGACGGCAAGAAGATTGCGGTCAGCTACGGCGGGCTCAATCAGGTGATCACGGACACGCACGCGGTGGTTGTCGACGTTGCTGCGGGCTCGGTCAAGCCGGTCGCGGCGGGCGCAGGCGCGGCGACCTTCTCTCCCAAGGATTCGACGCTCGGGTACATCGCCGCGGACGCGAGTGGGCACCCCACCATGTACCTCACCAAAGACGGCACCACGTTGGCGCAGATTCCCTTCACCCTTGACGTGGAGTGGGGACCATGGTCATCGAAATTATTCTCGTTCTCTCCTGACGGCAAGCACGTGGCTTGGTCAGAGACCGGACTGCCCGACATCACCGCCCAATTGCACGTCATGAACTCGGATGGCACTCACGATCAGCCGTTCGGCACGTTTGGTGGTGGGCCCGGCGCATGGTGGTCTCCTGACTCCACGAAGATTCTCTTCGCTGACAACTGGGACGTGCGTTACGTCGATGCCAATGGAAACCACGAGCAGGTGGTGAGTGGCGTTCAGACCAACAATTCAAGTGCTGTTTACGCACGGTGGGCCACGAACTCCGTCATTACGTTGCCGCAGGCATACTCGGCGACGGCGCTGAGCACCTCGGAAGACCTGGCAGCGTGGAGCATGGTCGCCTTCGACTCCGAGCACCCGTGGTACATCATTTTGCCGAACGGAGATGCGCTTATCGCAGACGGTTCGTCACCAGGCGGAACAGCCACCGTGACGATCTTCCACGGTGAGTGAGCCGCACAGCGTTCTGCTCACAGCGTCTCAAAATATGAGACGGTGAACCACAATGTGAGATTCTGTCGCGAGAACGTGACAACGAACCTACGCAGGCGTAGAGTCCCTGTCATGCAGACGATTCTTGTAGTACCCGGGCGCGCGGACCTCTAGTCCAGCAACCAGGCATCGTCCGCGCGCATCCCCCAACAGCCACCAAGGCCTAGGGGTTTTTTCATGCGAGGCGGATGCGAGAACCGCCTCACCGTTCTACCTCAGGAGAGACCATGACACAGGTCGAGACACCGAAGCCCACTTCGATGCGCGCGCGCTCCGTGCACGTCGGTACCCGCCCAGCCGTCAAGTGGCGGCGAGGCCATGACGGGCGCCCAGGCGCTCATCCGCGCGCTCGAGATGGCCGGCGCCACCGACATCTTCGGGTACCCGGGTGGAGCGATCCTGCCGGCGTACGACCCGCTCATGGACTCCAAGATCCTGCGCCACATCTTGGTGCGGCACGAGCAAGGAGCCGGCCACGCCGCCTCAGGCTACGCGCACGCGACTGGCCGTCCGGGAGTCTGCATCGCAACGTCGGGCCCCGGAGCAACCAACCTGGTGACGCCTATCGCCGACGCCAACATCGACTCGATCCCCATGGTCGCCATCACGGGTCAGGTGGGCGCGCAGTTCATCGGCACGGACGCGTTCCAAGAGGCGGACATCGTGGGCATCACCACGCCCATCACCAAGCACAACATGCTGATCACCAACCCCGACGACATCCCGCGCGCCATCGCGGAGGCGTTCTACATCGCCACGCGCGGCCGCCCGGGCCCGGTGCTCGTTGACGTCGCAAAGTCAGCGCTGCAAACGATGACGACGTTCAACTGGCCCACGCGCATCGACCTGCCCGGCTTCAACGCGGGCGCCAAGCCGCACTCCAAGACCATCAACGAGGCAGCGCGCCTGCTCGCCACGGCTCGCAAGCCCGTGCTTTACGTTGGCGGCGGCGTGATCCGTTCTGGGGCGTCGGAGGGCTTGCGCAAACTCGCGGACCTGAGCGGGGCCGCAGTTGTGACCACGCTCATGGCCCGTGGTGCGCTGCCGGACACGCACCCGCAGCACCTGGGCATGCCCGGCATGCACGGCACCGTCGCGGCCATCGCGGCGTTGCAGAAGGCAGACCTCATCGTTGCCCTTGGCGCGCGGTTCGACGACCGCGTAACGGGCAAGCTGGACAGCTTTGCCCCCAACGCGACCATCGTGCACGCGGACATCGACCCCGCTGAGATCGGCAAGAACCGCCACGTGGACGTGCCGATCGTCGGCGACCTCAAGGACGTGTTCGCCGAGCTCGTTCCCGCTCTCGCGGAGGAGCAGCGCAAGCACGGCCAGCCGGATCTTGCCGCGTGGTGGAAGACGATCGACGAATGGCGCGACACCTACGCCCTTGGCTACACGCCAACCGAGGACGGGCTCTCGAGCCCTCAATACGTGATCCAGCGACTGGGCGAGCTCAACGACCCTGACTCGACCATCTTCACCGCGGGCGTTGGCCAGCACCAGATGTGGGCCAGCCAGTTCATCAAATACGAACACCCACGGACGTGGATCAACTCGGGCGGCCTTGGCACCATGGGCTTCTCGGTCCCCGCCGCGATGGGCGCCAAGGTGGGCATGCCTGGCAAGACCGTGTGGGCCATCGATGGCGACGGCTGCTTCCAGATGACCAATCAAGAGCTCGTCACGTGCGCGCTCAACGAGATCCCCATCAAGGTGGCGATCATCAACAACTCGTCGCTCGGCATGGTGCGCCAGTGGCAGACCATGTTGTACGACTCGCGCTACTCCAACACGGACCTCAACACCGGTCACGGCACCAAGCGCGTGCCCGACTTCGTCAAGCTGGCCGACGCCATGGGTTGCGTCGGTTTGCGGTGCGAGTCCGATGCCGACGTTGACGCCACCATCAAGCGCGCCAACGAGATCAACGACCAGCCCGTGGTGGTGGACTTCACCGTGTCCAAGGACGCGATGGTGTGGCCCATGGTCGCCGCTGGCACCAGCAACGATGAGATTCAGTACGCCAAGGGGATTGCCCCCAAGTGGGATCGTGAGGACTGACCATGAGTAAGCACACACTCTCGGTACTCGTAGAGAACAAGCCCGGCGTGCTCGCGCGCGTCTCCGGTCTGTTCTCTCGCCGCGCCTTCAACATCCACTCGCTCGCGGTGGGTCCCACGGAGCACCCAGACATCAGCCGCATCACCGTTGTCGTTGACGTCGAGGACCTCCCGCTCGAGCAGGTGACCAAGCAGCTCAACAAGCTGATTCACGTGCTCAAGATCGTGGAGCTTGAGCCGCGAGCGCTCGGTGCAGCGCGAGTTGCTGCTCGTCAAGGTGCGCGCGGACGCCCGTCAGCGCTCCGAGGTGCTCCAGATCGTTGACCTGTTCCGCGCTCACGTCGTTGACGTGTCTGCAGACTCGCTCGTGATCGAGGCCAGTAGGTACGCCGGAGAAGCTCGACGCCTTGCTTGCCGCGCTCGCCCCTCACGACGTGCGCGAGATCGTTCAATCCGGAACCGTTGCCATCGGCCGCGGCGCCCGCTCCATCACCGAGCGCGCGCTGGACCGCGTGAGCGCCTGACGTACCCTGACACCGAACCAACCAAGACCAACGAAGAAAGAGACACCACACTCATGGCTGAAATGTTCTACGACGACGACGCTGATCTGGCCCTCATTCAGGCCAAGAAGGTCGCGATTGTTGGCTACGGCTCGCAGGGTCACGCGCACGCGCAGAACCTGCGCGACTCCGGCGTTGACGTGCGGGTTGCACTCCGCGAGGGCTCGCGCTCTGCCGCAAAGGCGCAGAGCGGACAACTTCGAGGTGCTCTCCGTTGCCGACGCCGCCGAGTGGGCCGATCTCATCATGATCCTGGCGCCGGACCAGTTCCAGCGCATCATCTACGCAGACTCCATTGAGCCGCACCTGCACCGCGGGCAAGACGCTCGCGTTCGCGCACGGCTTCAACATCCGCTTTGGCTACATCACGCCTCCCGAGGGCGTTGACGTCATCCTGATCGCGCCCAAGGCCCCCGGCCACACGGTGCGCCGCGAGTTCGTTGCGGGCCGCGGCATCCCGGACATCATCGCGGTGGAGCAGGACGCATCGGGCCAGGCGTGGGACGTTGCCAAGGCGTACGCGAAGGCCATCGGCGGCACGCGCGCCGGCGTCATCAAGACCACGTTCACCGAAGAGACCGAGACGGACCTGTTCGGCGAGCAGGCCGTGCTGTGCGGCGGCGTTTCGCAGCTGATCCAGTACGGCTTTGAGACCCTCACCGAGGCCGGCTACCAGCCCGAGATCGCCTACTTCGAGGTGCTGCACGAGCTCAAGCTCATCGTTGACCTGATCCACGAGGGCGGCATCACCAAGCAGCGCTGGTCCGTGTCCGACACCGCGGAGTACGGCGACTACGTCTCCGGCCCGCGCATCATCACGCCCGACGTCAAGGACCACATGCGCGACGTCCTCACGGACATCCAGACCGGCGTCTTCGCCAAGCGCTTCATCGACGACCAAGACGGCGGCGCCGAGGAGTTCATCGAGCTGCGCAAGAAGGGCGAGACGCACCCCATCGAGTCCACGGGCCGCGAGCTGCGCAAGCTCTTCGCGTGGACCACGGCAGTGGACTCCGACTACGTCGACGGCCAGACCGCACGGTAGTGGGAGACAGCACGTGACCAACTACCGCCTCGCGGTTGTCGCCGGTGACGGCATTGGCCCGGAGGTGGTCGCGGAGGGGCTCAAGTGCCTCGCCGCCGCCACCGAGGGCACGGACGTCACCTTTGAGACCACAGAGTTTGATTTGGGTGCCCGACGCTGGCATGCAGACCGGCGACACCCTCACCAAAGAGGATTTGGCGGCGATTGCCAGCCATGACGTGATCTTGCTTGGCGCTATTGGGGACCCAACCGTGCCGTCGGGCGTCTTGGAACGCGGTGTGCTGTTGCCGCTGCGTTTTGCGCTCGACCAGTACGTGAACCTGCGGCCTTCGCGCCTGTACCCGGGCGAGGTCTCGCCGCTGCGCGACGTCACCGAGGTGGACTTCATCGTGGTCCGCGAGGGCACCGAGGGTCCGTACGTGGGCAACGGCGGCGCGCTGCGCGTTGACACGCCTCACGAGATCGCCACCGAGGTGTCCATCAACACTCGCCACGGCGTGGAGCGCGTGGTGCGCTACGCGTTCGGCGTTGCCGCCGGGCGCGAGCGCAAGCAGCTCACCTTGGTGCACAAGCACAACGTGTTGGTGCACGCGGGTCACTTGTGGCTGCGCACGGTTGAGGCCGTTGCGGCCGAGTTCCCCACTGTTACCTGGGACTATCTGCACATCGATGCCGCGACGATCGTCATGACGACCAACCCTGGCGCTTTGACGTGATCGTCACGGACAATCTCTTTGGGGACATCCTCACGGACCAGGCCGCGGCGATTTCTGGCGGCATTGGGCTGGCTGCCTCCGGCAACGTCAACCCGGACCGCACGTCGCCGTCGATGTTCGAGCCCGTGCACGGCTCGGCGCCCGACATTGCGGGCAAGGGCATCGCGGATCCGTCCGCGACTGTCTTGTCCGTGGCGATGATGCTGGACTTCTTGGGTTACGCCGAGCTCGCCGCTCGCGTCGAGGGCGCGGTAGCGGCCGACGCTGCTGAGAAGGTGCCCGGCACGTCCCGTTCCACGTCCGAGGTAGGCGACGCGCTCGCCGCCCGCATTCGCGGGATAAGTTCTACGTCACTACAACGAGGGAGGTCCGCGATGAGCACCACAGCACAACACAGCGCCGTCGAGTGTCGGGGACTTCCGCGTTGTAGCCAACCCGGCCCCGGCGTCGGACGCTCAGCGTGAGGCCGCGCTTGCCGAGATGAGCTTTGGCAAGCAGTTCACGGACCACATGGCGCGCGTGACCTGGACGGCCGAGGGCGGCTGGGCCGATCGCCGCGTGGAGGCGTACGGGCCGCTCACGCTTGACCCAGCGTCGGCCGTGTTGCACTACGGCGCAAGAGGTGTTCGAGGGGCTCAAGGCGTACCGCTGGGCGGACGGCTCTGTGCGGGTGTTCCGCCCGGAGGCCAACGCCGCGCGGCTTGGCTCGTTCTGCGTGGCGGCTGGCGCTGCCGGAGCTGCCCGGAGGCGGACTTCATTGGGGCGATCGAGGCGCTGGTGCGCGCGGATGCGGCGTGGGTGCCCGGGGCCGAGGAGTCATCGCTCTATTTGCGGCCGTTCATGTACGCGCACGAGGCGTTCTTGGGCGTGCGGCCCGCGCATCACGTGGAGTTCTTGGTGATCGCGTCGCCGGTTGGGCCGTACTTTTCCGGGGGAGTGAAGCCGGTCTCGATCTGGATCGAGAAGGACTATCACCGCTCCGGGCCTGGCGGCACGGGCGCGGCGAAGTGCGGCGGCAACTATGCGGCGTCGCTCATGCCGCAGATGGCCGCGTACGCCAAGGGCTACGAGCAGGTGCTGTACCTGGATGCGCGATCGGGCGAGCTGCTCGAGGAGCTGGGCGGCATGAACGTCTTCATCGTGATGAAGGACGGCACGCTGGTGACCCCGGTGATCAACGGCAACATCCTGGAGGGCATCACGCGCTCGGCGGTCATCGCGCTGCTTGGCGAGCAAGACATCAAGGTGGTGGAGCGGGACATCCCGCTCGCCGAGGTGCGCGTGGGGCTCGAGACGGGCGACATCGCGGAGGTGTTCGCGTGCGGGACCGCTGCGGTGGTGACGCCGATTGGGCGGTTTGGGTCTGACGAGTTTGAGCTGACCGTTGGTGCCGGCGAGCCCGGTCCGGTGACGATGGCGATCCGCAAGCAGCTGATGGATATCCAGTACGGGCGTGCTGACGACGTTCATGGGTGGATGCGCAGGGTTGTTTAGTCAAGCGTTCTGATCGCGCTAAGCGGTCTGGAATTCTGCAAACCGCCCGGCTAACCGTGCGCGGTCTGGCCGTTCGGCCGCCCGCAGCCCGATGGTCGGGACTGTTGCACGCGCGGGGCATTCAGGGGGGATCACTCACGAAGGCGAAGGCGAAGGCGTTATCACCGTGCCACTGTCGCGGTAGAACTCCCTAAGAGGAGCGCCCCACTTCGTGTGCTGGATTGTCCCGTCTGGCCATAGCAGGACTACGTCTTGGTAGGAGATGAAGATCTGGGTTAATGCGGAGACCGATCCGTCTTCCAAGTTGAACGTTATGTCCGTAGCCTGCGCCCCCGCGGTGCTCGCGGGGAGGACGGAAAGGGAGCCACCGGGGACATCCGTGAAAGCCTTCACGAGCTCTGCGACCAGTGCCCGGTCGTCTATGTGGGTAGAGGGGGAGGAAGGAGGAGCTTCTGCGCCGTATGTGTAGAAACGTAGGTCGACCGATTCCACGTCTGCGGCGTCGACATTCGCGGTGTGCGTAGGACCCAAAGAACACGCAGAGAGCAAGAGTGCGCTCACGATCACGCTAGCCACGATCCGGAACCGGAACCCGAGTACGCCCCGTGCGCGCACCTGCTCCGCTGCGCCTGACAGCCGTTTCGGGGTTGCCATGCTAGGACAGCTTGAACTTCGCGTTAGATCCGATTACCTCGCCCTTGAGCATGATGTTTGTATACCCGGGGAACCCGTAGTTCGTGATGAGGTGGGAATCCAGCGTTTCTCCGTAGGCGACGATTGCGTGGAAGCCGGAAAAGCCGTTGGGAAGGAACATATCACCGAAGACGATGACGGGATGGCCGTTGCGAATGTCGTTGGTAACGCCCAAGTTTCCGGCTGCCCACGAAGCTGAATGGGCGACGCCTTGTTTGTTCGCATTCCAGATCAAGCGATCCTTGACGTCGCGCGCCCACGAACTGTTGCCGGAAGAACCTTGCAAGTACGTCGCGAAATTTGGGCTGGCAGTCATGTTTGTTCCACTTCGATAAGCGGTCGGCAGGAGCTTTCTGGCGGTCGACCGTGCATGCCAATACCGCGTGATTATGGAGCCTGCGATCCAACCGCATATCCCCTCCGAGTTGGGGTACAGATGGGCCAAGACAATATCGGCATAGCCCGGCACCTTGTTCTTAATATTTCCAGCAGCAGGAGGTGCTATTGCGGTTAATAGGCTGGCACTCGCGGCGTCCGTTGGCGCTGTTATGGGCGACGCCACTAGGACACCGTTAAGTCGAGCTGCCGCGTCCGCCGCGGCAGCTCGCACGTTGGAGGCGCCCGATGGCTCGCGCGTCAGGAGGTTTGTGCCTTCAGCGCCTCGTGTCTCGTAGTAGTGCGCCGGGCCAAGGTATGCCAAGTCGCCAACCGCAGCGGCGAACGGACTGACTGCATCAGCCGAACCCTCGATCAGGGTTCGATGTGTCGCCTCGACGATGAGGTATCCGGTCTGAGGTGCCTCCCACACCTCTAGCCCGCTCTGGAGCCCGCGAACTGAGAACGGCGTGCCAGACGGAAGGTATTCGTCTGCAAGGCCGCGGCGCCAATCCTTGGGCGCCGCGGCAAAACTGTTCGCGGCAATCGCGGGGGAGCCTGCAAAGAGCGTCGCGGCTCCGCCCAGACCGATGCCCGCTACCTTCAGCGCCGTACGCCTACTCATGTCTTTGTCAGGCATGCTCATTTTTGAACCCCCCAGGATCGGATATTGGAACCGTAGTTGGGGTTGTCCGGAAATGCAATGCGATCAAACGCCTACTTTTTTTTTTCGAGGCTCGACCTAACACGTCACCTGGCCCGGCCGCCGAGCCCTTGGCCTCGCATTGTGATGGCGAGTGTCGCCGACGAACCCCTTGGAACGATTGTCCTTGCGTGAGGCTGCACTCGCCGAGATGAGTTTTGGCACGCTGATACCGCAGATGGCCGCGTACGCCAAGGGCTACGAGCAGGTGCTGTACCTGGATGCGCGATCGGGCGAGCTGCTCGAGGAGCTGGGCGGCATGAACGTCTTCATCGTGATGAAGGACGGCACGCTGGTGACCCCGGTGATCAACGGCAACATCCTCGAGGGCATCACGCGCTCTGCGGTCCTTGCGCTGCTAGGCGAGCAAGACATCAAGGTGGTGGAGCGGGACATCCCGCTCGCCGAGGTGCGCGTGGGGCTTGAGACGGGCGACATCGCGGAGGTGTTCGCGTGCGGGACTGCTGCGGTGGTGACGCCGATTGGGCGCTTTGGGTCTGATGAGTTTGAGCTGACCGTTGGTGCTGGCGAGCCCGGGCCCGTGACGATGGCGATCCGCAAGCAGCTGATGGATATTCAGTACGGGCGGGCTGACGATGTTCATGGGTGGATGCGCAGGGTTGTTTAGGGCATCGGCTGCCGACGTTTTCCACAGATTGACGCATTCCGGACCGCGAGCCATACTGTCAACGTATGGTTGACAAATGGAGATTGCGCAGAGTGCACATAGGCACGGGATTTCGGTTGCCGACATTGCGCACGCCTGGGCGAATGCGATCCGTCTCGTTGAGTATGAGTACGCCGGGCAAGAACGATTGCCGTGATCGGTCCGGATCGGGCAGGTGCGATGTTGGAGCTCGTCGGAGTCCCCGCTGAAGCACCCACACGCGTGATCCACGCCGACCGGTTGCAACCGAGCCGATATGACTACCTCAGGTGATTAAATGACAAAGACCCACCAGAACATAGACAGCGAGCTCGAGATGCTCGATTCGTTGACTTCCGAATCCCATCCCGGGCGAGACGCGACCCACTTTCGCAGGATTGTCGCCGCGCTTAGGGCACAGCAGGATGCCGACGCGGAGTTGCGTGCGGCAGTAGCGGCGGCTCGTGCGGCCGGCGACTCGTGGACGGTTATCGCGGCGGCACTCGGCACGTCCCGTCAGAACGCTCAGCAACGGTTCGCCAACCTGGTCTAGAGTCTCGCTGCAGTGCAGTCGACCAGTTCGACAGCCAGTTTCCTGCTCGAGTCTCCGAGCGGCAAGAGCCACTAGCGCTGGGTGAATTCGGAAAAGCGCTCGGCGAGGCGTTCGCGATCTGGACGCTCTTTAGGGCGTTTCGGCACGATGATCTTGACTCCATGCATCTCTTGGAGCCCGTAGCGAAGCATCGGCCCATCCTTCTCCAGCAAGAGGTCATTGTTGATACGGATTTCGTAGTCCGGGGTTACGCCAAGGAAGTCAGCGTCGTACGCGGCGTGGTGGATCTTGCACATCGCCATGCCGTTCGCGACGACGGCATCGCCGCGCTCATGCTTGTCCCCAAGGATGTGGGCGGCATCAAGCAGCTCCGCATGCCGAAAGTGACAAACGGTGCACTGAGTCTCGTACGCCGTCAATACCCGTGCACGGAACTTTGGTTGGTGCAGACGTTGATCGACAACAACTTGCCGATACGCGCGTTCCACCGGCGTATCGTCCGCTGGATCGCCAAGCTGGGAAACGTCCGCCAATGCAAGTTCGAACCTTAGGTCCGCTGGGCGATCTTCGACGACCACCACATGTGTGTATGGGATATAGACACCGTCACGCACCTTCTCGA
The DNA here is from genome assembly GCA_963757685.1 of uncultured Actinomycetota bacterium. Classification (GTDB taxonomy): domain Bacteria; phylum Actinomycetota; class Actinomycetes; order Actinomycetales; family Demequinaceae; genus Demequina. Next base: position 193,723 of record CAVWSW010000005.1, read on the forward strand.
GATAGAGGATGGGAAGTTGGAGTTCGTAGGCGCGTCGCAACTTGATGTTGGTGCGGCCCGTGGTTGTGCCTTCGTACGCGTAGTCCCACACTCCATCGGAGACCGTGCCGTCTGCGTAAGGCCCCGTCGGAGAAGAGACGACGGATATGCACGCGTCCAACGTCGCTGGGTTATTGATGCCTTGCATGGTGCGATGAGGTGAATTCTCACGCCGTCGAAGGTAAATGCTTCAAGTTCGGCGCGGGCAATCGTGCCGCCGCGGCGCTCCGCCACTGACTTCACATAGGCAAAAGCGGCTTCACGCATTGCCAGCAGTCGATGCCCATGTCCGCAGCTTGCCAGCGATGTGCTGTCGCTACAACCGGCGCACACAAGCCCTGCTGATGCCTCCAACGCAAGCACTTCGAACTGGGGCACTCTCAGGACAATCTTCACTCGCTTGGTGGCGCACGTGCCAAACTAACCTCCATGAAATGGTTCGGCGGCACCCTGGTCTTCCTCGCTGAGCTCGCCATGCTCGCCGGCCTCTTCTGGTGGGGCTACACCAACTTCGACGGCTACTGGAGTGGCTCTTCGGCCTCACGATCCCGTTCTTTGTGTCCGTCATCTGGAGCCTGAGCCTCTCGCCCAAAGCGCCCCGCCCCTTCCCACCAGCCATCAAGTCCACGGTGCGCCTCTTCCTCCTCCTTGCCGGCGCCGCCGCGTGGTGGGCCACGGGCAACCACGTCGTCGGGATCGCCACCGCGGCTGCCGCAATCGTTGGCACCGCGATCGCCACTCGCTGGCCTTTCGACGAAGTCGGAACGGCGGCCGTAGCCCCCACAACCCCCTCCATCGACGAACAACCTACGCGACCGTAGGTTAGACTCGGAGCATGTGGACTGAGATGTCTTCGCCGTCGCTGGTGACGGCTGACGAGCGCTGCAACCTGACCCAGCTTCTTGCCTTGCGCGCGGCGCAATCGCCGCAGCAGACGTACGCCGAACTCAAGAACGACGACGACTCCTGGCGCCCCGTCACCTATGCAGAGTTTCACGCCAAGTCACCGCCGTCGCCAAGGGCCTCATCGCCCTCGGGGTGCGCGGCGACCGCGTCGGCATCGTGGGCGAGACCCGCATCGAGTGGTCGATCATGGACTTCGCGATTCTCGCGGCAGGCGGCGTGACGGTGCCATCTACCCCTCGTCCTCCGATCGCAGTTCGCCTGGATCATCGCCGACGCCGGCATCACCTCGTCGCCGCCGAAAGGCCCGAGCCCGCAGACGCCGTTGCCCAAGCGCCGGGCGCTCTTCGGCCTCGACAAGCTGCCGCGAGCTCGCGCTACTGCGCCAGCGTCATTCCGACGCGGAGCTCGACGCGCGCACCGCAGACGTCACTCGCGCGACCTCGCCACGATCATCTACACGTCGGGCACCACGGGCAGGCCCAAGGGGGCGATGCTCACGCACGGCAACCTCGTCGAGCACTCGAAGAACGTCGAGCTCGACCCCGACTTCGGGGGCTTCGTCACGGCGAGACGCGCGTGCTGCTCTTCCTCCCGCTCGCGCACGTGTTCGCCCGCTTCGCATGATGCTCACGCTGTCCGGCGCCGTCATCGGCTACTCGCCCTCCCACAAGACGCTCGCGGCCGACCTCAAGAGCTTCCGCCCCACGTGGATGCCGTTGGTGCCGCGCGTGCTCGAGACCATCTACAACCGCGCGGACACGTCGATGACGGGCGCGCAAGAGCGCTCTTCCGCTGGTCGGCGAAGGTGGCGCGCGAGTACGGCGCGCCCGCGAGACGGGCGGCGCCGAGCGCTCCTCAAGCTCCGCTACGCCGTGGCCGATCGCCTCGTCCTTGGCAAGATCCGCCACCTTCTGGGCGGCCAACTCGCGCTACGTGCTCTCCGGCGGCGCGCGCCTCAACGCCCGAGGTGGGCCACTTCTTCCGCGGGCTTGGCGTCGAGGTGCTGCAGGGCTACGGCCTCACGGAGACCACGGCGGCGCACTCGGGCTCGCCCGACAATCGGCGTCATGGGCACCGTGGGCAAGCCCATCGCGGGCGGCATGCTCACGCTTGGCGACGACGGCGAGATCCTGACCAAGGGCGTCAACACCTTCGCGGGCTACTGGAACGCGCCCGAGGCGACGGCCGAGGTGATGCGCGACGGCTGGTTCGCCACCGGCGACCTCGGCGAGATCGTCGACGGCGCGCTCACCGTCGTCGGCCGCAAGAAGGAACTGCTGGTGTTGTCCTCGGGCAAGAACGTGCAGCCTGCGGTCCTCGAGGACGCGATGCGTTCCCACCCCGCCATCCAGGACACCGTCGTGGTGGGCGAGGGAAGGCACTTCGTGTCCGCCCTCGTGGCGCTCGACGAGGCGCTGCTTGCCGCGTGGCTTGAGGCGCACAAGCTCCCGGAGATGGACGTCGAGGAGGCCTCGAAGAACGCGCGCGTGCGCGAGCTCGTGGCGCGAGCGGCGGCCGCCAATGAGCACGTGTCCCGCGCGGAGGCGATCAAGGAGTACCGGATTCTGCCGCGTGGGTTCTCCGAGGCCCGCGAGGAGATGACCGCATCCCTCAAGATTCGCCGCGACGTGGTGATCACCCACTTCGCCGACGTGGTCGAAGAGATCTACTCGGGGCGCGTGAAGGCGTAATTTCCAATGCCCTTCGCTACGGTTGGCTGATGGACATCCGTTCCTTCACGCTCCCTGACGGCCGCGCCCTCCAGTACTACGCCGCCACCCCCAACGCGCGCGACGCCGTGCCCGTCATCTACCACCACGGATCCCCCAACATCGGCGAGCCGCCGGTGCCATTGTTCGACGCCGCGGCGGAGCGCGGACTGCGCTGGCTGGGTTACGACCGCCCCGGCTATGGCGGCTCCACGCGCGCTGAGGGCCGAACGGTGGCAGGCGCCGCGGCAGACACCCTTGCCGTGGCCGACGCTGCCGGGCTTGGGCGTTTCGCCGTCCTTGGGCACAGCGGAGGGGGAGCGCATGCGCTTGCGTGTGCTGCGCTCGCGCCGGAGCGCGTCATCGCCGCGGTGTCGATCTCTGGCTTGGCGCCGTGGGGCTCGCCCGGCCTCGACTACTTCGCGGGGATAAACGCAGGCGGCGAAGCGGAACTTAAGGCGGCGGCGGAGGGTGCTGAGGTGCTCGAAAGGCACCTCGAGAGCGCCGAATTCGACGCCAGCATGTTCATCGCCGACGACTGGGACGCGCTCAACAACGATTGGGCATGGTTCATGTCCGTGGTGGAGCGCGCGGAGCCGTCTGGCAGCGGACCGTTCATCGACGACGACGTGGCGAGCGTCTCGCCGTGGGGCTTCGACCCGGCGGACATCCGCGTTCCAACTCTGATCATGCACGGCACGGCGGATCGCGTTGTTCCGGTCACTCACGGCCGTTGGCTCGCCGCAAATATCGAGCGAGCAAACTTCCTCGAGAGTGAGAGCGCCGGCCACATCTCGGTGATGCGCCGTGCCACCGAAGCGCTGGATTGGATCGCTTCGGTGGCTGCTACGCTTAAAGGCCCTCGGCAATCTCCTTGATCCGCGCCAGCCGCGCATCCCACTCGGCGCCAACGCGCTCGAGTGCGCGCGCCGTTGCGGAGAGCTGCGATCCAAGGGCTCGGTAGCGCACCTCACGGCCGGCGGGCACCTGCTCCACGAGCCCAACGTCGGCAAGCACAGCCAAGTGCTTAGCGATCGCTTGTCGCCAAACCGGCAATCGTGCCGCAAGGCCCGACGCTGAGGCGTCCCCCCGTCCCAATTCGGCCAAGACCGCCCACCGCGTGGGATCGCCGAGCGCCGCAAAGGTGGCCACGAATACGTCCCTGGGCGCAGCGTTCCCAACCACAGCGTCGGCCGTCATGAGTCGCCGTCCATATACGCAGCGAGCCGGGCAAAGCCCTGGGTCCACCCCGTGCCATTGCGCTGCATGTGCGCTCGGGATCGGTCAGGTTCTGGAAGCCGGTCTCCACGACCGTGAGTTGGGTGCCGCCGTCGATGGCCTTGAGAGTCAGCGTGAAGACCGTGGAAACCACCGGATCGATGAGCGGGGAGGCGGGACCGCCCCATCGGTAGGAGATGGAGTGAGGCTCGTCTATCGCCTCAATGACGAGCGGCAGCGTGCCCACGGCCTCAAACCGCCAGCTGCCGTGGCCGCCAACTTCCACGGCGGAAATACTGGCCTCAACTCCCGCCCAGTGAACGATGTGTTCGGCTGCGTGACTGCCGCCCACACCTTCTCAACGGGCGCCGCAATGGTGACGGTGCGCGTCACCGAAAGTTCCTGCGTCGCGGCGCTCATGATGCGCTCTCCAGGTAAGCGATGAGCTCGTCGATCTCCGAGGTCCAGCCGCCGCGGTTGTCTTCCATGCGCGCCGGCGGGTCCTCAAGGTTCTGGAAGCCGGTCTCGACAACTGTCAGTTCGGTGCCGCCCTCGACAGGCGCGAGCGCGAATCGAAAGACCGTGGATGCCACGGGGTCGATGTCCGGCGACGTGAGGTTTCCCCAGCGGTAGGCGATCGATTGGGGAGGGTCCACCTCTTCGATCACGAGCGGCACCGTGCCGTAGCCTTCAAAGATCCACGTGCCAGCGCCGCCAACCTCAAGCGCAGAGATGCTCGCATGGGATCCGGCCCACTTTGCGATGTGTTCGGGGTCGGTGATTGCCCGCCACACCTTGGAAAGGGGGGCGGCGATGACCACCGTGCGCGAGACGCTGAATGCCTCAACATCGATGGTGGCTGGCGGGTTTGGGGTTGCGCTCATGGTGACCTCTCGTGGTGGGAACTGGTGCAACCACAGTGTTGCACTAGTTATCGACGAGTGCAACCCCCAGGTTGCACGTGGGGCCCGACGGAATGGGTACCCGCGCGCCGACGTTTCCGCAAGCATGACAACAGTAGGAATTATCGGTTCAGGACACATCGGCTCCAACGTCGCCCGCGCGGCAATTGCCGCGGGTCACGACGTGGTGATCAGCAACTCGCGCGGCCCCGAGTCCCTCACGGAACTCGTCGCCGAACTCGGCCCCAACGCGCGTGCCGCGACGGTCGCAGATGCTGCAGCGTCGGGCGAATTGGTGCTCGTCGCCATCCCGCTCGGCAAGATTGGCGGCCTGAGCGCGAAGCACTTCGCAGACAAGATCGTCATCGACGCAAACAACTACTACCCGCAGCGCGACGGCCACATCGCCGCGCTGGACTCGAACGAATCGACCGTCTCGGAACTGCTCCAAGCGCAGTTGCCTGACGCTCGCGTGGTCAAGGGCTTCAACAACATTCGCGCCAGCGATATCCCCGCTGACGGCATGCCAACAGGGTCGGAAAATCGCCGCGCGCTTCCCATCGCGAGCAATGACGCGGACGCCATGGTGCAGGTGGGGATGTTCTTCGACTCGATTGGCTTCGACGCGGTGCCCATCGGCGACCTCAGCCAGTCGTGGCTCGTGGAGCGCGACACCCCGGCTTACGTCACGCATACGAACGTGTTCGAGCTCCACGACCTCATTGCCCACACCACGCGGGTGCAACAGATCTGATCTCTGGGTTGCTCTGGCGTGCGTGCGCGCCACGCGGTTGAATGGGACCGTCGCCGCGCCGCGCGAGGACTCACGGGACGGGGACCAACATGAGGATCAAACCAAGCGCGGGGCTGCTTACCGGCGGATTGTCGGCAATGGTCGGCGGTGCAGTGTTCGCGGGCATCTCGATCACGGACGCATCGGGAGTGCCGGAGCACCCTCTATGGGTGCTCGGCCTGCTGATATCGACGGCCGGGCTCGTCATGTTCATCGTCGGCATGTTCCGGCTAGGCCGGAACGTGGACCTGGCAGCGGCGAAGATCGTGGATGGCCTCGAAGCGAGGAATCCGGCGGAGCAGCTTGGGAGCGGCCCGATCCGCGCCTCGCGGCCGCGCAGAGCTGAGGCCACCGCGTTCTGCGCAAGCACCGCCGTCTGAAAATCCGCGAACGCGGTGAACAGCAACACGTTGCCGTCTTCCTTGCGTAAGAAGTAGAGCCAGTTGCCCTCCGCAGGGTGAGCGGCCGCCCGAAGGGCGTCCTGATAGGCGCGCCGATTCCCCCGGCCAGCAGACCGGGGTGCGAATCGATGCCGGGCGCCGAATCGACCTGCAGCGGCATTCCTGCGTCGAGGCGGTTGAGAGCACGCGGGCGACCGACGGTTGATCCGCGAAAACCGGCGCCTCCGCTTGCAGGATTGACGCGAGCACCACGGTGTCGCGCCACTTTTCGGGGGGTACGCCCATATCGCCCAGTTGATCGCGTGATCCCGATCAAGAGCTGCGCCGCCTCCGCGGGAGTGGAGTCGGCATTCAACCGTAGTCGCCAGCCAGGATCCATCCGTCGTAGTCGCCGTTCGCCTCTGCGGGAAGCGCGCCGACCAAGGCCGTATCCACCTCGGATTCAGAAACTCCAAGTGCGGTCGCCACGTCTGGACGAGATCTGAGGTGCTTTCTTGCCGCTGACACTCAACGTCAGCGAGCTCGCCGATGGCACGGGGGACGCGAAGGTGGGCGTAGTAGGCGTCCCGGCCGGCGCCGGGGTCGTAGCGAAGTGTGCGAGTCACGGCGGCGGCGCCTACAATCGCCATGCCGGCCACCGACATACCGGCACCGCACGGCGCGATCGCGGCGCACTCGGCGCGTGAGACCCGCGTGGCTATGCGCAAGGTCGGTGTTGGCGAAGCGCGCAGCGCCGTGGAGTGCGATGCTCAAGGAGATCGTGTGCAGTATTCATCGGATCCGTCCTTCCGTGACGGGAATCGTGTCGGCCTCCGTGAAGTCAACGTCAAGATTCAGTGTGCGCAGGCGAGCGATGCCGTCGGACAGGTAGCGCTTCACGCTGCCAACGGCGATGCCAAGTTCCGCGGCGACGCTCGCTACGGGCATGTCCTCCAGATAGCGCAGCACCACGCACGCGCGTTCGCGCGGTGGCAAGGTAAGCGAGCGCCGCATGGAGGTCGGTTGCGGCGTCCGACGCTGGGGCATGGTCGGCAGTCGTCTCCATCTCGAGCCCTGCCTGGGTGACGGTACGTGGCCGGGCGGCAGAGCGTCGGCCCGAATCAATAAAGGCGCTGGTAATCGCCCGCTTGACGTAGGCGTGGGCAGAATTAAGATCCCGCGAGCCGCGGCCAGAGCGGAACGTGCGCAGCAGCGCGTCCTGCAGCAGGTCCTCCGCTTGCGTCGCGGATCCAGTGAGCACGTAGGCGTAGCCGAACAGTGCGCCGTCCGCGCTCACGCAACAGCGCATCGAGGGTCGTCGACCAGTCGCTCATGGGGCAAGTCTCGCGGTCATGTCAGTAAATACGCATATCCACAGCGTGCGGTTGGGTGGAGGGCGTTGTAGAAGTGCGAGCCGCGCGCGTGTCTGCGGTCACCTAGCGACGAGCGCCGCGATCGCTTCGCGGTTGGTTGCGAAGACGGTTTGGTCCCCGAGCACATCGAGGCTCCTCATCCTGCTCCGGACGGGCTCGCGTACTCTGCTGAACGCCATAGCTATCTGTCGCTCATCGAGCCATTCCACGAGCGACGTGAATGACTCCGCGCCAGTGATGTCAATGTCGTTGACCGCTTCCATGTCAAGCACGACGTGATGCACAGCGTCGGCACCAGCAGCATCGACAGCATTCTTGACGGCATCTGCGAAAACGGACGCATTGGCGAAGAAGAGGGGCGCACCGAGACGGATCACCAGCACGCCAGGGGCCGTGACCTCGCCCGTGGGCGCATCGTCGAGAAGGGATTCGCCCGGATCTCCGGAGGACTTGAGGACGTCGATCGCGGGGTTTGCGGCGCGCTTTGCCAGGTTAATGAGCGCAAGCACAAAGGCAAAAAGGATGCCGGGGATTGCGCCCACGAGGAGGGTAACGAGGAAGCATCTCACCGCGACCGCAAACTCAAATCGATCTTTGCGCCAGAGGCTCGCGAACTCGCGCGCACCGAGCAACGGCAAGATGGCTACGGCGACGATGGCGCCGATCGCCGGCGACGGGATATCGGCGAGTAACGCAGTGCCAAAGACGAGAAGCAAGAGAGTTCCAATGGCGAGCACAAACGAAGGCAATTGCGTCCGCGATCCCGCTTGGTCCATCGCAGCTGTGCGCGACGCAGACGACCCGACGGCGAACCCACCCTGCGCGCCTGAGGCCACGTTGGCGAGCCCGAACGCGAACAGGTCGCGATTGGCATGGAACGGGTAGTGGTTCTTCTCGGAGTATGCCCGCGAAATCAAGAGGCCCTCCGCGGTAGCCACCATCGTGAGCGCAATCGCCGAAGGCAACAGAGCGAGCCAGAGTCCCAAATCGATCACTGGCCACGTGAATGTGGGCGGTCCCGCGGGCACCTCACCCAGGACGGCGACGCCCTTCTCGCCGAGGTCAGCGGCCGTGACGAAGGCCGTGGCCAGAACGAGGACAACGAGAGCCCACGGAATGGCGCGAGCGAGGCGACGCCCAATAACCAGGATCGTGACAGAGGCAGCGGAAATGAGTACCGCCCATCCATTGATTTCGCCGAGCCCGCCGAGCAACTGCGTGATCTTCTCCGGGAACTCCGCACCGGAGTCGACCTTCACGCCGAGCATTTTTGCGACTTGGCTCACCATGATGTCAAGCGCTAGCCCGGCGATGAATCCGATCAAGATGGGCTTGGACAAGAAGTTTACCAGGAAGCCAAGTTGAAGAACGCGAGCAACATGAACAACACGCCGCAAATGATCGCTTGCGCGAGCGCGAGCGTCGCGTAGTCCTCAGACCCAGCCGCGGCCAGACCGCCAATCGACGAGGCAACCAGCGCAGCGGCCGCGGCGTCGGGAGACGCGACAACCTGACGGGAGGACACCACGAGCGCGTACAGAATCGTCGGAATGATCAGCGCGTAAAGCCCTGGCTGTTGGCGGCAGTCCGGCGATCTGCGCATATCCGATGTTCAACGGGATCGCGATCGCGAGCAGGGTCACCCCTGCCAGCATTTCGTTGACGATAGTGCGCGAAGTCAAGCCGGCCAAAGGGCGCTGCATTGCTCACCTTTCCTCGAGGCGGTCGTCATTGCGCTTCCGAGATTAGTCGAGCGCATCCTGTGACCAGCACGTGCCGCTAACTTTTCCATAGTCCTCGAATTCCGGGGCGCCTGTTACACGTATCCACAGCCTGCGGTTGGGTGTCGGTGCCGGGCCGTAACCTTGGTGAACGATGAACCTCCCCGCCTACACCGTCACGCGCAAGCCCGTGAAATACACGCGCATTCGCGTCTTGGCGCCCGACGGCCGGGTCACGGTGAGCGCCCCGCGTCACGTGAGCGAGCGAGAGATTGCCGCATTCGTGGCACAGAAGGCGGAGTGGATCTCGAAGACCCAAGAGCGCATCGCCGCGCGGCCAGCTCCGCTGGATCCGGGGCCGGTCGCCGAGGAACTGCGCGCAGAACTCAAGGCCAAAATTCCGGGTTTGCTCGCCTATTGGGCGGATCGCATGGGGCTCGTGGCGCCCAGTTGGGGAGTGCGCCGCATGACGAGCCGTTGGGGAACGTGCAACATTCAGCGCAGGCACATCACGCTCGCGCTCGAACTCGCGAGGCGAGACGACGAGCTGCTCGAATATGTGATCGTGCACGAGCTCGCGCACTTGTTTGAGCGTGGGCACGGCCCAGCCTTCTACGCGGTGATGGATCGGTATTTGCCGGACTGGAAGGCCAAGCGCAAGCAGCTCAACGGGCGATAGCGCGGTTCAAGTGGTCGCGAGCCACTGTTCTAGTTCCTCCGCAGGGAGCGGGCGGGCAATGTAATAGCCCTGGGCATAATCGCAGCCAAAGGCCGCGAGCTTGTCGAGGATCTGCTGGTTCTCCACGCCCTCCGCCGTGCACTCGAGGTCAAGGTCGCGCGCGGTGCTGATCAAGCGACTCGACGAGCGCGCCTGCCGCATCCGAGCGCAGGCACTTTCGGACAAAGCGCGTGTCGATTTTCACCTCGGAGAAGGGCAGAGCCGCGAGCCGGGCTGCGGTGGAGTAACCAGTACCGAAGTCATCGATGACGAGGTGGAAGCCGTCGCGTTGCAGGCGCTGCAAGGCAAGGCGCGTGCCGGGGTCGTCGGCGAGCGCAGACGTGTGGGTGACCTCGAGCGCCACTCGCTCCGGCGCTACGCCATACCGCTCGCAGTCCTCGCGAAGTTGCCACAGTTGCTCGGCGTCATTGAGCTCGGCCGTGGAGTAGTTGATGGCGATGTGCTCCGCACCGAACGGCTCGCGTGGCGCCCAACCAGGCAAGCGCGGTCGCCGTCACCGCTTGGGTGATCGGCCGCATGAGGCCAAGCTGCGGCGGCGTGCGGGATAAACGTCGCGGGCGGGATGTAGCCAAGCGTTGGGTGGTCCCACCGGGCGAGCGCCTCGAATCCCACGATTGCACCCGTGGAGCACGAGATCTTGGGCTGATACACCGTGCGTAACTGATTGCCGGCCACGGCCTCGTCTAGCGCGTGCGCGAATTCGCTCTCGCTGAGATCCGCAAGGGGGTCAGCGACGCGCTCAACTGACTCGAGTGCGTGCGGGCTGCGCGCAAGCGCCGTAAGGACGTGGTCACGAGTGAACGGCTTTCGCAAGATACCTGCATGCACCAAGCCGTTCGCCGCACCAAATTCGCGCGCCAAACGAATGCCGCCGCGATCCACGCCGCTCATCAGCACCACGCCGGCTCGCGAGTGCGCTTCGGAGAGGAGCGCCATCACCGCGAGCGCATTGTCAGCGCTGCCCACCATGTCGACGAATACCAGCGCGGGTTGCCAGGCGACGACCCAGTGGATGAGCACCTCCGCGTCAGCGGTGGTGCGCACCTCGTAGCCCTCCGTCCTGAAGATGCGTGGCAAGGGTCGCGGCAATTTCGCTGTCAGCATCGAAGATCGCGATGCGGCGGTGGTTCGTTTCCATGGCCCTCAGCCTTCATAGGCGAACGACGTCGAATTCCAGCGTAAAGCGGTGGCATGAATAGGGGAATAGCGATTGTGCTTTACCGGAGTGGAATTCGTCACTGACGTTACGGCGCTCGACGCCGTGACCGGGCTCATGACGGCCTTGCACGCAAACGCGCACGCGACGTCATTGTTCGATCCCAACTGGATCAAGTAACTTGCGTCGCCGCTCGGGGACTGCTCGTGAACGCGCGCCCACACCGTGACGCGGTACGACTCTCCACTCGCGAGGAGGCTTCCAAGCAGATCGCCGTCCGCGGAGCCGGTGGTGGCCGTGATGGAACTCGCGTAACTGCCGTCTACGGCGATCGTGGTGGGGGTGGTGGCGGACTGCAAAATGCGCTGACATTGCCCGACGAGTCCCGCATCGACATTCCCACGAGCGTTGACGAGTAGCTGGCCAACGCGCTGGCGGTTGCGTCTGGTTGTGTTTCGATCCACAAGAAGACAGATTCCTCATCAATCACGATGGGTTGATCGGAGTCGTTGTGGACAGGAAGTTGTACGTCAGCGATTTATTGAGATTGCTTGAGCTAACACTCCAATTCCTCAGTGACGGTGCTGGGCCCGCGATTGAACCAGGTGGCGTTGCACTTGTTGATCGCTACGACCGGAGTGTTCCGAGCTCTGCGAGTGGTAGCAGATCATCCCTGCCGTGGCGTGCGCTTGCATCGAGCCCTGAGGTCGCGGCAACGCCCTTACGGCGAGGTCGAGCAAGTTCCACGCGTTCGCTCGGCACGGTGGTGTCCGGGTTGCCGTTCGTACCGGAAACGTCGCCATGCAGCGCCGGATCATCAGTGGCACCCGCGGTCGGCCCTGACGGATCAATGGTCGCTCACGCGCGCTTCCGCGATCGCGTTTGCGCCCCAGAGCACCCCGCCCAACTACGGCCACTGAAGCGAGCCCCGCGCCCGCCTTCGCCAGTGCGCGGCGCCGCGAAATGCGTCGGGATGCCGGCGCGATGACGTCCAGGGCGTTGCGTGTCTCAAATTCAGCCTGCGCGCGCTGCGCCGCCTCGCCAAAAGCGTCCTGAAGCCCCGTACTCATCGCCCGCCACCCTTCACTTCCACAATTACTTCCATGTCGTTGCCGCCTTCATAGGCGTCTTGAGGGTCCAGCCCAAAGTCGCTGTACTTGCGCGAGAGGGCGCGCACGCCGTCGGCCAAATAGCGGCGCACAGTCCCGGGCGCAAGGCCCAACTCGCGCGCAATCGATGCAGCGTTCAGGCCGTCGAAGTACCGCATGACCACGCACGCGCGCTCTCGCGGCGGTAGCGCCTGCACGGCAGCCAGCAGGGCAGCATGCAGGTCCGACGCCGTGGCCGGGTCGGGCGCCACGCGTTCGGCACCGCGGTCGTCCCGTTTGGGACGCGCGGAGGCCCTGCGGTATCCGTCGATGAGCGCGGTCTGCATCGCGCGCTTGACGTACGCGTGCGCGGCGTCGAGCGGCATGTCGCCTTTGCCGCTGCGAAAGGCGCGCACGAGGGCGTCCTGGAGCAGGTCGTCGGCCGCATGAGAGTCACCCGTGAGGACAAAGGCGTATCCGTAGAGAACACCGCCGCGCTCGCGAACGAGCGCTTCGAGAGTCTCCGCCCAATCCGCCACACTCGCCTCCCTCGCGATTGCTCTACTGGAGAAAACGCATTCGACGCGGAAAGTGTGGGGTCGCCGCCCCGGGAAGTTACTAAGAGGCGTGCTCCGCGAGCCACGCCTCCGCTTGCGGTCCGTCCATGGGACGCGAAATGTAGAAGCCTTGCGCAAAGTCACAACCAAGTTCCGTGATCAGCGCTAGCGTCTCTGCGTCCTCGACGCCCTCGGCGGTGGTGACGATACTCAGGCCCCGCGCAAGGTCCACTGCGGATTGCACCATGAGCCGTGCCGACGGGTATTCGCGGCTCCCACTCACAAAGCTGCCGTCGATCTTGAGTTCATCGAACGGCAACCGCGACAGTCGCGTCATTTGTGCGTACCCGGTGCCGAAGTCGTCGATAGAAAGGTGGAAACCGGCGAGTCGCATCCGAGTGAGCACCTCGAAGGTCAACGCATCGTCCGTCATCGCCGCGGTCTCGGTGATTTCAAAGGTGACGCTGTTTGGGTCTACGCCGGCTGCTGCGCACGCGTCCTTCAACTGCGAGCCTCGTTCGCGAACCGCCAGTTCCGTACCTGAAATGTTGACCGCTAGGCTCCGCGCGGTCGTTGCACCAACGCGCGCGAACCATGCGAGCGCCTGCTCGAACACGCAGTCAGTCAGGGGCAAGATGAGACTTACGCTTTCCGCTCGCGGGATGAACGCCATCGGAGGGATGACTCCAAGCCTTGGGTGATGCCATCGCGCGAGCGCCTCGAACCCCGTGACTCCTCCGGTGGCACACGAGACCTTTGGCTGGAAAACAACCGCGATATCCCCGTCACTGACGGCTGCTCGCAGTTCTGCCTCAAACTCCTCCGGACCCCACTCCGTGAGTTCGATGGGGTCTGAACTGAGCGTCGTTGGGAGATGCGTGCGGCCCGCGAGCACCTCGGCGACGTCTTGCCGTGTGAAGGGCTTGTGCAATACCCCCCCATATGCGAGACCGCTCGCGGCGGCGAAGGACCGCGCGGCGTCAAGCACCCTGTCGCCCATTCCGCTCGTGATGATCACGGCCGCATCCGAGCCCAAGGCCGCAAGCTTTCGGAGTACCTCGATGCCATCGGTGTCACCCATCACGAGATCCACGCACACGTGAGTGGGCCGCCAACTTGCCGCCGCGGCGAAGAAGTCTTCGGGTGTAGTGGTGACGAGAACTTCGTGGCCGGCCGCCTTCACGTGGCTCGCCAGAATGCGCGCCACAAGGTCGTCATCATCAATGATGAGCACGCGCGCGCCTTCGTCACTATCTTTCATGCACCCTCTCCCACTCCCAGCATGGCGCGGTACACGCGCACGAGCAACTCATTGGCGGGGTACGGCTTGGCCAACACGCGGTCGGCGTCGAGAACCGTGGTGGGATCAAAGAGCACGTCGTCCGTGTAGCCAGAGGTGTAAAGCACCGGCAGATCCGGCCACCGTTCGCGCGCCGCTTCCGCAAGATCCTTGCCCGTCATGCCGCCAGGCATGATCACATCGGTGAACAGGAGATCGGGGCGCCCGATGCGTTCGAGGGCAGCCAGGGCTGCCGGACCAGAAGACGCAACCGTCACCGTGTACCCGTGCGCGCGCAGGTGCGCCGCGGCGAAGTGCTCTACGAGCGGATCGTCGTCGACGAGCAGGATGTGCGCGTCGCCACGTGGGGGTGCCACACGCTGTGCGGTTATCGCTTGCTCGCGCACCGCGTCGGGCTCCGCGACCGGCAGATACATGCGGATGGTGGTGCCAATGCCTGGTTCGGAGTACACGGTCACATGCCCGTCGCTTTGGTGCACGAATCCCCACACCATCGCGAGGCCGAGCCCAGATCCAACACCCTCGGGCTTCGTGGTAAAGAACGGGTCAAAAAGCTTTGGCAAAACATCGGAATCAATCCCCGCGCCGTTGTCGCTCACCGTTACTGTGACGTAATCGCCGGGCACGATGTGCGCGTGCGAGCCGATCAGCTCAACGTCGACGGTGACGCGCGCGGCCTCCAACACAAGCCTGCCGCCTTCAGGCATCGCATCCCTGGCGTTGACAGCAAGGTTGATGATCGCGTGTTCGAGCTGGCCGGGATCAACGAGCGCGGCGGGCAGCTCTTCCGCGACGTGAGTGGTGAGCTCTATGTGCTCGCCGATGGTGCGCCGCAGCAACGGCACCACAGCGGCAAACGTGTCTCCAACGTCAACCGCGCGTGGCTCGAGCACCTGGCGCCGGGCAAAGGCGAGTAGCCGATTAGTCAACTCGGCACCGCGCACGGCGGCCTCGCGCACCAAGCTCGCCATCGCGCGCGCATCAGTGCTCAACTCGTGGTCCTCGAGAAGCGCCTCTGATCCGCCGAGCACCACCGTGAGGAGGTTATTGAAGTCGTGGGCAATTCCGCCCGTAAGTTGCCCGATCGCCTCAAGCCGTTGCGCTTGCGCTAGTTGCTCGGCGAGATCTCGCACGGGCGTGATGTCGCGAAAGAATGCCGTGAGCCCGGTTGAGGTGGGCGTGATGAATACGTCGAACCAATGGCCAGTCGTAGATGAGTGATACGTCAGTCGCGCGGGGGTTCTTCGCTCCATGGTTTCTTGCAGAGGCTTCGCCACCGCAGAGTCGTTGAGCCACGGAATGGCCTTCCACAGGGATTCGCCAACCATGGCGTCGCGAGGGAGTTCCGCAATGTCTTGCGCGGCAGCGTTGACGTACCTGACCTTCCAATCGGAGCTCACGGAGACCGCGCCGTCAACGATGGACTCGAGAATCTCCTCGCGCTCGAGCGCCAAGGCATCGCCGCGAGCACGTTCTTCGCGCGCAGAGTTGATATCCACCGCGCTTCCCCACCACGCGACCACCTCGCCGGCGCTGTTTCGTTCCGGCTCGGCGCTGAGGTAGTGCCAGCGGTATGTGTCGCGGCCAACTTTGAGGCGACATTCAACGCCGAAGTCGGAGCCCGCAGACAGCGCCGCAATCCACGCTGCCCCGGTGCGAGCCGCATCGTTTGGATGGACCGCGCCGCTCCACCCGTCGCTCCCTAGTCCTTCCGGAATCTCGTCGAGAGTAAGGAGGGAACGGTCATCTACGAAATTGACGACGCCGTCGGCGGTAGCTGTCCACGTCACGATCCCGAGGCTTGTCGCAAACTGAGTAAATTGCTTGCGCTGTGCTGCCGCGATGGACTCGGCTTGGCGCCAGAGCGTGACGTCTTGCAACAGGCCGTGAATCCGGACCGCACCGTCGTCGTCGTGCACGGTCTCGCCCATCACGACCACCGTGCGGAGCGCGCCGTCTGAGGCCGTTACGTGCGCCTCCTCAAGGAATGGCACGCCCGTCTTGGCGCTGGTCGCGATCGCCGCTTGTAGCCTCACCACTTCCTCTGCGTCGTAGTGGGAAAGCGCATGCTGGATTGTGGGCCGGGACCCCGGTGGCTCGCCGTGCATGGCCGCAGCCTCATCTGACCATGTAAGCCGCCCGTCTCCAGAGAGCGTGTAGGTCCAGGGACCTATGGCGCTTACTTGCGAAGCTGCGGCAAGCACGCGACGGTCCGCCTCGCGTTCGTCTTCCGCAACTTCAAGGGCGCTACCAATGCGACGAACCTCTTGTTCCCGAGAGACCACCGCCGCCACGACGACCGTCGCTACCACGATCAAGATCGCGTAACCGATGCGGTTGAACACGATGGCCGACACCGGCACGTCGAAGTTGCCTTCTGGCTTGAACTGCACGGCGATGATCGTGAGGGCAAGAGCCGCGCATGCAGTCGCCACGACCGCCCAGACACGTCCCGCGAGCCCCACGACGAACACGGGAATCACATAGAGATACGCGCCCACATATCCAAGCGGGAGCCGCATGTCCGCAACGAACACGGCGACAAGCAACAGCACGACGACGGAGAATATGAGCGCCGTGGTTGGGCCACTCTTCTTTGAGCCGTTCACACTCGTCACACCTCCTGGCAACACTGCCGGAGAAAGCGCAATCAGGTGTCGCGCTTTGACGCCTCCCCAGACGCCCCCTTCCACACCCTACGGCCGTTCTGGCTCGGCGGTGGAGTAGAGAGTGATTACGGGTGGTTGCAGTGACGTCGCTACCTAAGCTGTGCCACAATGTTTGCGATGTACACCGCAACCATCATTCCGTAGCGCGCCGGCCTTTCCCGACGCGCAGCCTCCCGCACCCTGGGAGGCTTTTTTATTGGGAAGATGGGCGTAGCGAACCACACCGAGGAGCACACAATGACGGATCTCACCGTCGAGGTCTACGACACCACCTTGCGCGATGGCGCGCAGCAAGAAGGCATGAACCTCTCCGTCGCGGACAAGATGGCGATCGCGCCGCTGCTGGACGAGCTTGGTGTTGGCGTCATCGAGGGCGGCTGGCCGGGTGCGGTGCCCAAGGACACGGAGTTCTTCGCCCTGGTCGCCAAGGAACTGACCTTCAAGAACGCGCAGTTTGCGGCGTTTGGCATGACGCGCCGTGCGGGATCAACCGCCGCAGCAGATCCGCAGGTGCGCGCGCTGCTGGACAGCGAGGCGCCCATCATCACGCTCGTCGCAAAGAGCGACATCCGGCACGCGGAGCGCGCGCTGCGCGTCTCTGGTGACGAGAACCTCGCGATGATTGAAGAGACCGTCGCGTTTCTCGCGGGGGAGGGGCGCCGCGTTGTCCTCGACGCCGAGCACTTCTTCGACGGCTACCGCTTTGACCCGGAATATGCCGTCCGCGCACTCCTCGCCGCTGAGGCGGGCGGAGCGTCGACCCTCGTCCTTTGTGACACGAACGGCGGCATGTTGCCCGACGACGTGGCCGGGATAGTGCGCGCGGTCGCCTCTCGCACGGGAACCCAGTTGGGGATGCACGCACACAACGACTCTGGCTGCGCGGTGGCCAACTCCATGGCGGCGGTTTCAGCGGGCGCTTCGCACGTACAAGGCTGCATCAACGGCTATGGCGAGCGCACGGGGAACGCGGACATCCTTGCGGTGGTCGCCAATCTTGAACTCAAGCGCGGAGCCATCGCGTTGAAAGGCAACGGACTGCAAGAGGCCACACGCATCGCGCACGCGGTCTCGGAGATCACCAACATCGCGCCCTACCCGCGGCAGCCATACGTTGGCGCCTCTGCGTTTGCTCACAAGGCCGGCCTGCACGCCTCGGCTATCAAGGTGGATCCCGACCTTTACCAGCACACACAGCCCGAGTTCGTGGGCAACGACATGCGCATGCTCGTATCCGAGATGGCTGGCCGTGCGTCCATCGAGCTCAAGGGACGCGAGCTGGGCTTTGACCTCACTGGGCAAAACGAGTTGCTCGGCCGTGTGACCGAACGCGTGAAGCACGCGGAGGCTGCGGGCTATACGTATGACGCGGCCGATGCTTCGTTCGAGCTGCTGTTGCGCTGGGAGATGGGCCTCGCACCCAAGTATTGGGACGTCGAGTCGTGGCGTGTGCGGGTGTCGTCGCGGCCCGGCAAAGCGCATCGCGCGGACGCAGAGGCGGTCATCAAGATGATTGCGGGCGGCGGCTCTCGGGTGGTCACGGTTGGCGAGGGCAACGGTCCCGTCAACGCGCTTGACCACGCGCTACGAACCGCACTGTCTTCTGTGTACCCAGAGATCGAGCGTCTTGAGCTCGTTGACTTCAAGGTGCGCATCATGGACGCCGCTCACGGAACAGATGCCGTGACGCGAGTCCTCTTGACGATGACCGACTCAACGGCCGGCACCACATGGCGGACCGTTGGCGTTGGCCCCAACGTCATCGAAGCGTCGTGGGAAGCGCTGACGGACGCGATGTTCTTTGGACTACTCAAGTTGGGCGTTACGCCCAACCCGTAAGCGACGTGCAGGTCAGCTAGATCTGGGTGCCAACCACGGTGCCGATGCCGTAGGTGATGGCCATAGCGACCGCGCCGCCGATCACGTTGCGCAGAGAGCGCGCGGTTGCGCGGCGAGTGGGCCACGCGAGCGGAGATTAGGCCAGTGATCGCGAGCGCTACCAGCACCGCACCGAACGTGAGCGCCACGCGAATGGATGCTGGCGCAAGCAGGATCGTCAGCGTGGGGATGAGCCCGCCGATGGTGAAAGCGACGAACGACGCGAAGCCGGCGTGCCAGGGCTCGGTGAGTTCGTCGGGGTCGATGCCCAAGGTGCATGCGGGCGTGGATGCCAAGCGCGTCGTGCTCCATCTGCTCGATGGCTGCCGCGCGCGCTACGGACTCTGACATTCCGGTACCCATGTTGAGGCGCACCAATTGCTCGCAGCTCCCACTCGGGCGAGCGTGTTGCCACACCTTCTCGCGAGCGATCTGGGCCTCTTCGGCGTCGCGCTGACTAGAAACCGAGACGAACTCGCCCACGCCCATCGAGAGGGCGCCCGCTGCAATGCCCGCGATGCCAGCGGTGAGGATCGCGCCCCTGCCCGGATCCGCGGCGGCAACACCCACGAGCAGGGCAGCCATCGAGACGATGCCGTCGTTGGCTCCCAGCACTCCCGCGCGGAGCCAGTTGAGGCGTGCGGAGATAGTTGCTTCGTCGGGGCCGCGAAACGGGTCCGCGAGATGTTCGTTGCGCGCCATGGCGACAGGGTAGCGGCGGTGGCCACGAGCGGGCTAGCAAGGCTTGCCTGTCTTCGGGCGGCGAACTTCGTCAGACTGTCCGCCAGCTCGTGTATTAGCCTGGAAGGCGCGGACCTCAATGGGCAAGCCCGTTGCCGCGCTGCCCTCTGCCGCCCAGGCCGCCGCAGCGTCGGGCGAATCTGCGCGAACAACCCAGAAGCCGCCCATCGCCTCGTTGGTCTCGAGGTACGGGCCGTCGGTGACAAGCGGCGGCTCGCCCGCCGTGACCACGCGCGCGGCTCCGGCGAATTCGAGCCCACCGGTCCACACCAGGGCGTCCGCGGCGCGCATGCGAGCGTTCACGGCGTCAACGCGCGCCATGATCTCCTCGAGGTTGTCAGGGACCGCGTTCACGTCTTGCGGGTAGTACATCGCGAGTATGTAGTCAGTCATGTTGTCTCCTTTCACTCACTATACGAACGGGAATGGCCCTGCCGACAGCGACAGCTAGCCCGCGACGCGCGCGCACGCGCGAGGCTCGACGAGCCACGTCGAGCAAGCCGGTCCACAGCACAATGGCGAGCACGGCGATCGCCTCTGCGTCGAACAGCGACCACATCGCGCCACCCAGCGCTGCGAGCAGCATCGCGATCGCGGCGTCCGCCGCGGCATCGCGGAAGATCCTGCGCTCTCGCTCGTCCGCGGTGCCGCTCGCGAGGTGGGCCGCCGCGCCGCCGCGCGAACCTCGCCACCACAGGAAGCCCATGGCAACGAGCGCGATGACGCCGCCGATGAGCGCGCCCTTCGCGAAGGACGCGTGGTCCGTCGCGTTGGCCACGATCACGATCACGGTGAGCACGCCAGCGGCACTGACGAAGCCAGCGGCCTTGGCGACGGTGCCCGGCTGGGCGGCCGGAGGTTGGTGGGTTCAGTCGACATGGAAGATCTCCTCGATCGTGGTCTCGAAATGGCGGGCAATGGCGATGGCGAGCGGCAGGGAAGGGTCGTATTTGCCGGTCTCGATGGAGTTGATGGTCTGCCGGGACACGCCTAGGGCGTCTCCGAGGCCGGCCTGTGAAAGTCCGCGCTCCTCGCGGAGTTGCCTCACGTCGTTCTTCATTAGCGGTCGTCGCGCGCGCTGGCGCCACGCGCCGTAACCCCAAGCGGCACCGACGAGCGCGATTCCGCACACGATGCCTACGTAGGTGCTCCGCTGCGCGAATGCGTTGGTGCTGATCGCGTGCAGCGGTGAGCCAGATGAACGCGGACGCGGTTGCGGCGGCGATGACGGTGCTATTGGCGGGCTTCATGATCGATCTCCTTGTCTGTCAAGTGACCTTGACATGACAAGCATGCTTGACACCGCGCCGGTTGTCAAGTGACCTTGACAACCTCTCCTCAGATGGTCAGCGCGGGCCCATCACCGCGGTGCCAACGCGAACCATCGTCGCGCCCTCGGCGATCGCCCATTCGAGGTCGCGCGACATCCCCATCGACAGTTCCCACGCGCTCGCGAGCGGGGTGCTGCCGCGCTCCGAGCGAATCAGCGCCTGGTCGCGTACCTCGCGCAAGCGCGCGTAGCCCTCTCGCACGGCGGTTTCGTCGCTGGAATTGAGCCCAATGGTCATGAATCCCGTCACCGTAAGCCCTGGTAAACCCTGAACGCCCGACGCCAACGCGAGTGCCGCTCCCGGGTCCACTCCCGCTTTGGTTTCCTCGCCGGAGACGTTCACCTGCACCATGACGTCGAGGTCTCGCTCTGCCTCAAGCGCGAGCCGCGAGAGCCGCTCCGCGAGGGCGAGCGAATCAACCGTCTGCACGCATTGCGCGTACCTCACCGCTGTCGCCGCCTTGTTGCGCTGCAACTGTCCGATGACGTGGACTCGAGCTCCGGCTTCGAGCAGCGCCGGCCCCTTCGCCTCGAGTTCTTGCATGCGACTCTCGCCAACCAGAACTTTGCCGGCGCTACCGCCGCCCGCGCGCACAACTGCGGCAGCGGCGTCGGGCCCCCACGCCTTGGTGGCCACGAGAAGGCGCACGCCAGCGCCCGCTCTGCCACAAGCGGCCTCGGCGACGTGGATGCGAGCCTTTGCGTCGGCGATGCGCGCCGCGTAGTCCCAACCGGCGGGGGCGGACTCCACTACGGCAACTTTGCGAGCGGCGCGACAACGGCGTTCGTGATGCGCGCGAGGTCTGCGGGGGACGAGGCCAACGTCGAGGCCGCGCCGGCCGCCGCTCACGTAGACGGTGTCGTAGAGGTCCGCGGTCTCGTCGAGCACCGTGGGCAGCGCCTTGCGCTGGCCGATGGGGGAGATGCCGCCAACCACGTACCCGGACGAGCGCTCGGCGTCGGCCGCTTGCGCCATCTTGGCGTGCTTGCCGCCAAGCGCCGAGGCGAGGGCCTTGAGGTCGAGCATGCCGCTCACGGGCACGATTCCCACCACGAGTTGGTCGTCAACGAAGGCGCAGATGGTCTTGAAGACCTGCTCCGGTTCCAGGCCAAGCGCGGTGGCGGCCTCCACCCCGTAGCTGAGCTTGCTCGCGGAATCGTGCTCGTACGCGTGCAGCGTGTGGGGGATACCCGCCTCGATCAGCGCATGGATAGCAGGTGTGTTGCCGCCGGACTCGTGCTTTCTGGACATGCGCCCATTGTCCCCTAAAGTGACAGCGTGGGTATTGATGCGGACGCTCCAACGGTCGAGATGTGGACCGACGGCGCGTGCAAGGGCAACCCAGGCGTGGGCGGCTGGGGCACGTGGATGCGGTTCGGCGACCACGAGCGCGAGCTGTGCGGCGGCGAGAAGCTCACCACGAACAACCGCATGGAGCTCACTGCGGTGATCGAGGGGCTCAAGGCGCTGACCAAGCCCTGCACGGTGAAGCTGCACGTGGACTCGAAGTACGTCTTGAACGGCGCCACCAAGTGGATCGTTGGGTGGAAGCGCAACGGCTGGCGCACGAGTGACAAGAAGCCGGTCAAGAACGTGGAGCTGTGGCAGGCCCTCGATGCGGAGATGGCGCGCCACACCATCACGTGGGTGTGGGTCAAGGGCCACGCGGGCGATCCCGGGAACGAGCGGGCCGACGCGCTCGCGAACAAGGGCGTGCTCAAGGCCGTCTGACGTTTGCCGCGAGCGTTAGGGTTCTCGCGTGGAGCGTGAATTCCTCGACATCATCTACCCCGCCGACGGCACCGTCCTCGCGACCATCCCGATCACGAGCGCGGAGCAGGTCGCCGAGCACACGGCCGACGCCGCTCGCGTGTTCGCTTCCGGCGTCTGGTCCGGGCTCGCGCCCCGGGAGCGCGCCGCCGCGCTGCTGCGCCTCGCCGACCTCATGGAGCGCGACCTCGCGTTGCTTGCGCGTCTCGATTCCGAGGACGCAGGCAAGCCCATCACCGAGGCCACCGAGGGCGACATCCCTGGCGCCATCGAGTCCATCCGCTACTTCGCCGAGGCCGCAGACAAGCTGTACGGCGCCGTCGCCTCCACGCCCGGCGACGTGCTCGCCTTCACGCAGCGCGAGCCATTCGGCGTGGTCGCCGCGATCTTGCCGTGGAACTACCCGCTCGCGATGGCGGCGTGGAAGATCGGCCCGGCCCTAGCGTCGGGCAATTGCTTGGTTCTCAAGCCGGCCGACGCCACGCCAAGGTCCGCCCTGCACGTTGCCTCGCTAGCGCTTGAGGCAGGCATTCCGGAAGGCGTTCTGCGCGTCTTGCCTGGTACAGGGCCGATTACTGGAGCTGCGCTGGCGAGCGATCCCCATGTGGGCGCGCTGTCTTTCACCGGGTCGACGGCCACGGGGCGCCGCATCCTCGTCGCTGCGGCAGAGTCAAACCTCAAGCGCGTGAGCCTCGAGATGGGCGGCAAGAGCCCTCATCTCGTCTTCGCGGACGGTCTCGAGTTTGGCGACGACCTCATTGAGGGGCTGCTCACTGCGGCATTCGTGACATCGGGGCAGAACTGCACGGCCGGGACGCGAATTCTGGTGCATGAGTCCATCCACGACGAGCTCGTGGAGCGGCTCGTGGCTGGCGCGGCGAAGCTTGTGGTTGGCGTGCCGTCGGACCCCGCCACGCAGGTGGGGCCCGTCATCAACTCGCGTCGCGGCCGACCGCATCCTCGCCGCTGTCAACGCCGCGGTGGCCGCGGGAGCGCGCGTGGCGTGCGGCGGCGCAGAGGTGGACGTGCTCGCGGGAGGCCGCTATATCCAGCCGACGATCCTCACCGACGTCCCGGACGGCGACCCTATCCTCACGACCGAGATCTTTGGGCCCGTCGCCACGGTGCAGCGCTTCTCGACCCGCGAGGAGGCGATCGCCATCGCGAACTCCGTGGAGTACGGCCTGCACGCTGGCGTGTGGACAAAGAATCTCGACGACGCGATGG